>JALOOM010000019.1 GCA_025454395.1 Elainella sp. Prado103 | reverse complement strand
AGGGCTGCTCACGCACGCCGATCGCTTCAACGGGAATATTGGTCATGTAAAAAATTCCTGTGATATGGAATAAAGTACGACACTGAACACAATGAAATTACATCAAAGCGCCTTGCATAATAAAGCTACGCTCAGCGCAGTCCAATTGTTGGCTACTTTGGTTGGCTACTTTGGTTAGCTACTATTGGCTACTTTGTAAACCCTGATCATCCCGACTCGCATAATTCACCACCGGAGCTGGAGCGGGTGGAATACTCTTCCAACCTCGAATCAAGCCTTTCTCAATGATCCGGTTGTATTCATAGATCGCCTGATTGTAAGCTGTTTGAGGCGGTTGAGCAGCAGCAGCAGCTAGCCATTGTTGATAGTCTTCGGGGGATTGCACCACCACATCGGTTTGCATGGCAGCAAAATAGGTGCCGCTATATTGCGAATCACGCAGTCGATATTTGCCTGGTCGAATTGGGGTAAATTCAAAGTCGATCGTCCGACCTGGAATGGCATCTTGCTTCAATCGGAAAGCAGGGATAAAGAAACCATGAATCACATCCTCCGACTGGAGAGACACCTTAACCCGGCGATCAACCGGCAGATGTAACTCGGTGCTTGTGACATTTTGCTGAGGATAGCGAAATACCCAGGCCCATTGCTTAGACTGTACTTCAATTTCCTCTAAAGGCTCAGCATTGGCTAATGGATCGGCATAGGCAGATTCCATCATATTTGGCATGTGCAAATGCACCACCTCCATCGGCCCGCGAATATCCATCTGATCGTAGACTTGATAGCTATAGAAAGCGATCCAAGCTACCAGTAACAGCGGGATAGCAGTCCAGACGATTTCCAGGGGAATATTGCCCTCGATCGGTGGGCCATCACTATAATCGTACCGCCCAGCTCGATTGAACAGCACTGAATAGAGCAGCGCTCCAGTAACCCCCAGGAAAATAAAGGTTCCTAATGAAACCAGAACACTAAATAGATCATCAATCAGCTTTGACTCCGCCGCCGCTTGGGGTGGAAACCAGGTATAGGCTTGTTGGCCCATCCACCAACTGGCCAACACCAAGAAAACGGCAGCCACCGCTAAATTTAAACCAGTGCGTATATTCATCACGGTTTCCTACAATGGTTCCCTACAGTCGCAAGTTTGGATTTTCGCCCATGCGCAGCAAACGATCGGCCGTGTTATGCACCCCGAATTCTGCTGCCAACTGAGCCCCTAATGTGCCATGGACAAACATAATGAAAAAGATGACTAAACCGACCAGTAGATAACTCCACTGTACCTGTCTGCCCATGTCTTTTCGCCAAGCATAGCGCTGAAAGCCTCGCCACACGGTCATTACTACGATCAGCATCAGTAAGATAACGCCACCAACTCCATGCCAGAGTAAGGTTTCCATCGCGTTCAAACCCCAAGCGCTGGTAATTTGGGGAGAGGGTTCGGCCAGCATAATTTCATAAAATCCAGCTACGACCGTGGGGAAGGTAATGATCGCAGCCGCCAGCATGTTGTACCAGCCAACATCAAAGAAATTGGATCGGGAGGCAGGAATCGATAAATACTTAAAGACGGGTTTCTCAAGCGGAAACAACGTGCCCACAATATCAAAAGCAATCCCGACAATAAACAGTCCCAGGGTAAGGTGGACTAAATTGGGATGGATCGGCACCACATAGGGCAAGCCATTCGCACCTAGCTGATCGCCAAGCTGCTGAATTAGCTCTGAGTCCATTACAAAATTCCTCCTTTCGTCGCTTCCACAACTGGCACTGTATGCAGACCATAAACCCAAACCAGTAAATCTCCCAGATAGGTTTGGAAGAGAACGAGTCCGGTGAGTACCAAACCGGCACCCAGATAGGGGATCGGCAGTGTTTTGGGATTAGCCGAGCGGATGATGTAACGCCATCCAGTCAGTGCAGCCACAATTCCCGATAGCGACCAGCCTAGAAAAGTATGCAGATTGAGTGCTGGGATCGCAGCAGCATAAGGCTCAGATAAACCTGCCTCGACCTGTCCGAAAATCACCGCAATAAAAATCGCAACGGTGGAAAAAAACATATTCCACCAGCTCACTTCGTACAGTCGCGTGTTTTTGGTGAAATAGCCGATAACATCACAGAGAAAGGCAAATAACACCATTGCAATAACGAAGTGAACCACGATCGGATGAATCGTATCGGGGTAAGGCAAGTTGTGTTCATTTAACGGGGGAAGAAGATCTTCAAACACAATGTTCTCCAGGGCACAATTTGCAAGCCTAGGGCAATCCTAGCAAGTCCGATATGACAAAGTATGGATGATTGATTTCCTTCCTGAAGGGTTTCTCCTGAAAGTTTTAATCTCTTGTGGTATTCCAGAGTCAAAATGTGACCGTTTTAACCTCTGAATGTCTAGCTGATGATTTTGTTAGGCTGGGTTATGATCAATTTTTTCGAAGTTGAGCCGTTGAATCATCAAGATAGATCAATCGATCGTCGGAACCATCTGCATAAAGACGTACCACTTTTTCGAGCACTTTACTTCAGGATAATTTATGGATCTGAGGGATCTGAGGGATCTGAGGGATTGGTTGTGCGATCGGTTGGGGGGGAAGAGGGCTGGATTCGATCAGACTGGATTCGATCAGACTGGATCCAGTGAGATAGTTGGCGGAACCAGGGGGATCGAGATAGATTTTGTCCGACCATGATGCCACCTGTGACTAACATCCACAGCAAACCTAGCCCATTCAGTAGAACATACAGGGGCTCTAAGGTCTGACCTAGATATTCGCCTTCATGGAGCACCATCAACCAATGAACCTGCTCCCTCGATAAGCCAAACCAGCTTTTGCCGAGCCGATAGGTGACACCCGTTAAGACGGTGACCAAGAGCGGTAGGAGGACAATCGGGGCGATCGTTTGATGGAGTTTACGAAACTGGCGAAGATTCATAGGGGGCGAACAATCGAGCGAGACTATGGCGATCGAAAAATTGTGTTCGTTAATCTATTGATCTTTATATATTAAAGATATATCAATTAAGCGATCGAGAGAATCTGGAAGTCAAGCTTAAAAAGCTGCCTGAAGTGCAGAACTACAACTTTGATCACCGTCAGATTCCCCAGATCCCCAGTTCTCCCAAAAAGCTGATCGCCCGATCGGTTAACGCGATTGGTCTGTGATTAAATTGGTTTAATCTTGAACTGTCTTAATTCCAAACTGTCTTAACTTTAGAACTATTTAAGACATTCCTAATGCCGTATAGTCCTGGTCTTGGATAGTCTTAAACTATCTCTAACGATGCGGATGAAAGGACTTGAACCTTCACTTCTTGCGAAACTAGAACCTAAATCTAGCGCGTCTACCAATTCCGCCACATCCGCTTGTGCTTACCTATGATAACAAACGAAGGCAACAGGTCAAGTATTGATTTTTGTCGATCCAGAGGGCGATCGATTGAAGGTGTTTGTAAAACATGCTAGTTTCAACCCTTACAAGTCTTTTTTAGTCTCTAACTTCTTTAGTCTCTAACTTCTTTAGTCTCTAACTTCACCTCATTCGCCCTTCTCCTGTCATGCCAACCTGTTATAGCGCCACCCATGGTTCGATCGCCGCTGGGCATCCCAAAACTGTAGAGGCAGGGCTAGAGATGTTTCGGCTGGGGGGGAATGTGTTTGATGCGGTGGTAGCCGCAGTCATGGCGGCATTTGTGGTCGAATCAACCCTGACTTCTCCGGCGGGGGGCGGTTTTTTGTTGGCCCATACCCAGACTGGGCAAAACATTCTGTTTGATTTTTTTACCCAAACGCCCCAACAAAAGCGCGATCCTGCGGCGATCGATTTCTACCCGGTTCAGGTGAATTTTGGTACTGTGCGGCAAGAGTTTCACATTGGCTTAGGCTCAATGGCAGTACCGGGTGCGATCGGTGGGTTGCTGCATGTCCATCAGCGACTGGGGAAGTTACCGCGATCAGTGATTGTGGAACCAGCGATTCACTATGCCAAACAAGGTACAGCAGTCAGTGCCTTTCAAACCTACTGCTTTGAGATTCTCAGCCCCATTTTGCTCAGTAGTGCGGGATCGCGGCAATTATTTGCGCCGACTGGGGAGTTACCACAAATCGGGAGCCAGTTTGCGATGCCCGATCTAGCAGATACGTTGGCATTTTTAGCGGTAGAAGGAGCACGCGGCTTTTACCACGGGGAAATTGCTCAGCAATTGGTGCAGGATTGCCAAGCCAAAGGGGGGTACTTAACCCTGAATGATCTGGCTCATTATCAGGTGATCGAACGGCAACCCCTGACCACAACCTATCGAGGCACGACCTTTTTAACCAATCCGCCGCCCAGTGCGGGTGGAGCATTGATTGCCTTTGCTTTGGCCTTGCTCAATCAAATTCCTTTATCTGACTTGCCGTTTGGCAGCACAGAACATATCACCTGTCTGGCCCGCTCAATGCAACGCACCAATCAGGCACGTCAGCAAGGATTTGATGCCCAACTGGATGCGGAAAATGTGACCGAACAGCTACTGCATCCGGATAATTTGTCTATCTATGGACTGGGGGCAATGCCGGTGAATAAATGGGGGAGCACGACCCATCTCAGTGCGATCGACCAAGATGGGAATGCCGCCAGTGTCACCACCTCGAATGGGGAAGGATCGGGCTATGTGATTCCAGGCACGGGCATTATGATGAACAACATGCTGGGAGAAGCCGATTTACATCCTCAGGGTTTTCACCAGTGGCAAGAAAATGTGCGGATCTCATCCATGATGGCTCCCACGATGATTTTGCAGCATGACAAACCAGCGATCGTTCTGGGTTCGGGTGGGTCAAATCGGATTCGGACGGCCATTTTGCAGGTGATTTCTAATCTGCTAGATTTTGATATGCCAGTCGAGCAGGCGGTCGGTAGCCCGCGCATTCATTGGGAAGCGGGAGTGCTGAATTTAGAACCTGGCTTGGATCAACTGATCATCGATCGTAGCCAGTTCCCTTTTGATCAGGTGATCGAACCCTGGCAGCAGCGCAATATGTTTTTTGGGGGAGTCCATGCGGTGACGCGCAGCTCCCATGGAGAATTTGCAGGCGCTGGTGATCCACGTCGCAATGGCTCAGTTGGCACGGTTTGAATGCCAGCTTACCATCCAGTAAACTTAACGATTTCACTGCACTTTCGCCATTGCGGATGACTATCTTCTAGAGTGGTGGATAGGCAGGGGCAATCCTATGGCAGGTTCAAGCCATTCAGGAGTAATCCAGCAGTTGTTCGGTGGAAGGGAGCTCAAGCCGAACCAGACCAGACTGAAGCATGAATTAGGGCAGGTGCAATGGGAATTTCTAAGCAGTTGCGATATCGAGGGCGCAAATTCCTGATTTGGATCGGGCTCGCATTCGGATCCGTGCTCCTCCTCAATCTGCTGATGCTTCTGCTGGCAGAGGGGTTTTGGTTTCAGAAAATCTCCTATGGGCAAGTGTTCCTGACCCGGCTGTTCAGTCAAATTGCTATTGCTTTACCTGTGTTTGGCATTAGCTTAGGAGTCTTGTGGTTTAACTTAACGATCGCGGCTCAACGTGCCTGGGTTGCCCCCTTACCAGAACGCGATCGACCCACTCTGCCAGGACGCATGGGTTTAGGGGGGTTGCTGCCGGTTGTGTTGCTGTCGAGTTTCACCTTGGCAGTCAGTTGGCTCTACTACGGGCAAGTTGCCGCCAGCCATTGGCATCCACGCCTCAGCTTAGACAGTGCCAGTGTGCCAATTCCGCTGCGATTTAATTATCAAGTGATCTGGGGGCTGCTGCAAAATTGGCAAACGGCTTGGCAATTGGGGTTGGCAGCCATTTTGATGGTGGCACTCCTGATTTATCCGCGTGGGTTGTTGCGGGTCATCACGGTTCTGATCAGTGTAGGATTTTTGATTATTCTGTCCGAATATTGGGACAAAATTTTGCTGGGGCTGCATCGAGTCCCATTTAATGAAACCGATCCCCTGTTTCAGCAAGATATTAGTTTCTACCTGTTTACCCTGCCCGTGTGGGAGTTGTTGGAATTTTGGCTCTTAGGTCTAACAACGCTGACATTTCTATCAGTTAGCCTGGTCTATTTGCTGTCGGCTGATAGTCTCAGTCAGGGCTATTTCCCAGGCTTTTCGACGGCTCAACTCCGCCATCTCTGTGGGATTGGTAGCGCCATGATGCTGGTGATCGGGCTGGGGTATTGGCTCGATCGCTACACCCTACTTTACAGTCCTAATGGGGTGTCCTATGGAGCCAGCTATACCAGTGTCCAGGTTGCACTGCCAGTCTACACCGTTCTGAGTTTATTAACCGTGCCGCTGGCGGGTTGGCTGCTGTTTGAAGCAGTCGGGCTGAAATTGCGCGATCGTCAAACCCCACCCGCAACTCAGCCGGTTCTGCGCCCAGGCGGATGGCTTAACCCCGGTGTCACTACCTCTGTGCCTGTAGTCTCGGTTGTACCAACTCCACGCTATCTGTTAGGTAGCTTACTGCTGTATGGCTTGGTCGCACTGCTTTTGGGATTAGCGTTGCCGCCGATCGTCCAACGTTTGGTCGTCCAGCCAGATGAATTGGAATTGGAAACTCCTTACATTCAACGCACGATCGCCCTGACTCGTCAAGGATTTAAGCTGGATGAGATCGATGTCGAAACCTTTGATCCAAACAATAACTTGACCCGCGAAGCGTTGGCACGCAATGACCTGACGGTGGGAAACATTCGGCTCTGGGATAAGCGGCCCTTACTGGAAACCAATCGGCAACTCCAACGAATTCGCCTCTACTATGAATTTCCAGATGCCGATATCGATCGCTATACATTACCCACAGATGATGGACGCACGATCCAACAACAGGTTTTGATTGCGGCTCGGGAACTCGACTACAACGCAGTCCCAACTGCTGCTCAGACCTGGGTGAATCAACATTTAATTTATACCCATGGCTACGGATTTACCGTCAGTCCGGTGAATACGGCCGGAGAAGGGGGATTGCCTGATTATTTTATCCGTGGCATTGAAACGGGGGCGATCGATCCCAGAGTGCAACAAAGTATTCCGATCGGCAAACCACGAATCTATTACGGTGAACTGACGGATACCTATGTCATGACCCAAACCAAGGTACAGGAGTTGGATTACCCCAGTGGGAGTGATAACGTTTACAACACTTACGATGGTTGGGGTGGGGTCAGCATTGGTAATTTCGCGCAGCGGTTTCTATATGCCAACTATCTCCGCGATTGGCGGATGCTGCTGACCGATAATTTAACCGATCAATCGCGATTACTGTTTCGGCGTAATATTACCGATCGGATCAAAACCATCGCGCCATTTCTGAGATATGACAACGATCCCTACCTGGTGGTTAGTGATGTCGGCGGCAAAGATTGGCAGCATGGTTATCAAACGCTAAATAACCCCACACCCGACGAAAGCTATCTCTATTGGATTGTCGATGCCTATACGATTAGTGATCGCTATCCCTACTCCGATCCGCTTGAGAATGACTTTAATTACATCCGTAACTCCGTCAAAGTCGTGATTGATGCCTATCATGGAGCAGTGACCTTCTATGTAGCCGATCCGCAGGATCCCGTGATTCAAGCCTGGAGTCAAATTTTCCCTGGAATGTTTCAGCCGCTGGATACCTTGCCAGATTCGTTGCGTCGCCACATTCGCTATCCGCAAGATTTATTTCAGGTACAGTCGAACCAGTTAATGACCTACCACATGACCGATCCGATCGTGTTTTATAACCGGGAAGATCAGTGGCGGGCTCCGAACGAGTTGTATGGGACGGAGCAGCAAGTGGTAGAGCCCTATTATCTGATCATGAAGTTGCCGATCGGCACCAACGAAGAATTTGTCTTGCTCCGGCCGTTTACGCCTATCCAACGCAATAACATGATCGCCTGGTTAGCTTCCCGCTCCGATGGGGATCAATATGGGCGTAGTTTGCTATATGTTTTCCCAAAACAAGAGTTGGTGTTTGGCCCCGAACAAATTGAGGCTCGGATTAACCAGGATCCCGTCATCTCAGAGCGCATCTCTCTCTGGAATCGGCAGGGATCGCAGGCGATCCAGGGCAATTTGTTAGTGATTCCGATCGAACAGTCGTTGTTATATGTTGAGCCTCTCTATCTGGTCGCTGAACAAACCCGATTGCCCACTCTGGTACGGGTAATTGTGGCCTATGGCGATCGAATTGCCATTGCCGAAACCTTGCCGGGAGCCCTAGAGGCAATATTTTCTGGCACGACCCCTACCGAACCTCCAATCGTCCGAACTGCCGAACCAGAAGTGCCGGTAGAGAGCGAGTTGCCAGTTCCTTAACGCGGATTGTAAAGCGGATCATCCCACCCAAATATTTCCTCTGCCGCAGGCTTTTTCGGAGCAATAGGAGGCATGGTAGGCACTTGTGGTCTGGGTAAGCTCGATCGATCGGCTTTGAAGGGGGGGGACTGCCTTGCCTCTTCGCTGGGATAGGTCGGGAAGGGAGAAGAGGCTTGTACAGGACGATATAGAGCGGCCGATCGATGCGGAGGGGGTGCAGGCGAGGGAGAGGGCGGGGACTGCTGCTGACTGGATTGTTCTAAAGCCCGTTCTACAGCCCAGGGTACCGCTTCCCAGTCCAGTTGATCATTGCGCAACAAAAACCGCAGTTGATCGAGGATTTCATGACCTGGGACTTGGGACGATCGCAGGGGGACAGAGGATCGCAGTGGATCGCGCCGAATAGCTGCTAAGGCTCGCTGAACGGCTTGGCGGATCGCAGCCTGATACTTGTCTTTACCGCGTTGGATTTGACATCGTAGCCCTTTTTCACTGGTGGCATAGAGGGGTGGCAATTGATTGAGGGCATAGGCAATCCACTCCGATCGATTCGTGTAAGCGGCCATCCGAGCCGGCAGGGCATTATATTGCCGGATCACTTCTTCTTCAACCAGCAATTCCATTACGTTTTTGTAGGTAATCATGACCGACTTCCTTGGAACTCCGCCAACTTTTAACAAAGTTAATGTAGGCTATCAGGCAATTCTCCATGGCCTAAGCATAATATTCCTGAAAAGAAAACATAGGATTTTGGGGTAAATTTTTATAGATTGCAGCAATCCAGAACAAAAATGGTTGTCAAAACTTGTGAGTACAGAAACTTGTTGTAACAGAAATTTTGCAAAGGGTTTGTTGTAATGTGATAAGGACTGGCCACGAAACCCAGTCTTGAAACGGAGTCAGGTTGGCAATCCAGACTCTACTCACAGGGAAGACAAAGAGTTATGCGGATTCTGTTTGTTGCAGCAGAGGCGGTTCCCGTTGCCAAGGTGGGCGGCATGGGCGATGTGGTGGGCGCACTCCCCAAGGTCTTACGGAAAATGGGGCACGATGTACGAATTTTTATGCCCTACTATGGCTTTTTGCCTGACAAGATGAAAATTCCTGAAAAGCCGGTCTGGAAAAGTACCGCCATGTTTCAGGACTTTTATGTGTATGAGTCGCTGCTGCCTGGAACGGATGTGCCGCTTTATTTATTTGGGCATCCGTCCTTCATGCCGCGTCGGATTTATTTCGGTGAAGATGAGGATTGGCGGTTTACCTTGTTCGCCAATGGTGCGGCTGAGTTTTGCTGGAACTATGAAGAGTGGCATCCCGAAATCGTCCATTGTCATGACTGGCACACCGGCATGATCCCGGTTTGGATGCATGAAACTCCCGATATCAAGACCATCTTTACCATTCACAACCTGGCTTATCAGGGGCCATGGCGCTGGCGCTTAGAACAAATCACTTGGTGCCCATGGTATATGCAAGGCCACAACACGATGGCAGCAGCGGTACAGTTTGCCGACTGGGTCACCACGGTTTCCCCAACCTACGCGCAGCAAATTAAAACTCCAGCCTATGGGGAATCGCTGGACGGGTTACTGTCATTTATTAGCGGCAGAACCAGCGGTATTCTCAATGGGATCGATCGCGAGCTGTATAATCCAGCAACCGATCGCACAATCACCCAAACCTATACTGCCGATACGATCGAACGACGGGCTGCTAACAAGATTACCCTCCAGGAAGAACTGGGCTTAGAGGTAAACTCCGGTGCATTTTTGGTTGGGATGGTGTCGCGGTTGGTTGAACAAAAAGGGTTAGATCTGATCCTGCAAATGCTCGATCGGTTTATCTCCTATACGGATGCCCAGTTTGTGGTGCTGGGTACGGGGGATCGCTACTATGAAACCCAATTGTGGCAGATTGCTTCCCGCTACCCTGGACGAGTTTCGGCTTACTTGCTGCATAACGATACTCTGGCGCGGCGCATCTATGCCGGATCGGATGCCTTCTTAATGCCATCGCGATTTGAGCCTTGTGGAATTAGCCAGATGTTAGCGCTGCGCTATGGCTGTGTGCCGATCGTGCGGCGAACGGGAGGACTGGTCGATACGGTGGAGCACTATAACCCCGCCAAGAGTGCCGGAACCGGGTACTGCTTCGATCGCTATGAGCCTTTAGACCTCTACACCTGCATGGTGCGAGCCTGGGAGGCTTTCCAGTTTAAAGAACCTTGGCGAGAACTGCAAAAACGTGGCATGGCGCAAGACTTTAGTTGGAACAACTCTGCCCGAGACTATATCCAGCTCTACCGTCAACTCTTGGGGCTGCCGCTGGAAGATCAAGCAACTGCGGATCAAGCCAGTTTGGTTGGTCAGCCAGGGCAATCCCCAGATGGTCAGCCGGAAGATCGCCACCCCGAATTAGTGAGTTAGGTTGCTATGAATCTCGTCTCTTCTCTGGCCGATCCCACCCAATCGGCCACTCAACTCGATGGGTCACTGCTGCTTCAACAATTGCTCGATCGCCAATCCCTAACTACCGATCAAGCTGCTCTGCTGATGCAAGGGTGGTTAAGTGAAACCATTCCGGAAGTGTTATCCGGGGCAATTTTGGCTGCCCTCCAAATGAAGGGAGTGGCATCGTCGGAATTAGCAGGCATGGCCCAAGTGCTTCAGGCGCAGTCTCGCGCTCAGGAACTGACCTTAACCCAGTTTCCCCAACCGCTGATTGATACCTGTGGCACTGGAGGCGATCGGGCTTCCACTTTCAATATTTCTACGGCTTCTGCTTTTGTGGCGGCAGCAGCAGGCATTCCGGTGGCAAAACATGGCAATCGGGCAGCCTCTAGTAAGGTGGGTTCAGCCGATGTCTTAGAAGCCTTGGGTATTAATTTGGCGGCTGATCTAGAGCGAATTGTTGCAGCGGTGCAGGCAGTGGGCATCACCTTTCTATTTGCCCCTGGCTGGCACCCTGCCCTTAAAACAGTTGTGCCTCTGCGGAAAACTCTGAAAGTGCGGACGATTTTCAATCTGTTGGGCCCACTGGTCAATCCTATGCCGATCACCGGACAGGTGATGGGAGTGTTTGATCCAGAATTGGTGTCGATCGTCGCCCAGGCTTTACAACAGTTGGGTCGTCAGGGAGCGATCGTGCTCCATGGGCGAGAAAAGCTGGATGAAGTTGGGCTGGGGGCTCCGACCGATCTGGCCGTACTCTCGCAAGGACAGATCCAACGGGTGGTGCTAGAACCAGAGGCGATGGGGGTGACTCCGGCGGCGCTGAGCGATTTGCAAGGCGGTGAAGTGGAGAACAACACCGAAATTCTCCGATCGGTGCTGCAAGGCAAAGGAACGCTGGCTCAACAAGAAGCTGTGGCGGTTAATGCTGCTTTAGCGCTAACGGTGGGAGGGGCGAATCCCTTTGACGGGGCTGATCCAGTTGCGAGTTATGCGCAAGGAGTTGTGCAAGCCAAGGAGATTCTAGCGAGCGGTGCCGCCTGGGAGAAGGTTGAGGCTTTGGCAGCATTTCTGCGCTAGTGGTTCTGCTTCGACAGGCATAAGGTTTCTGTAACGGCTGCATGGGGAACTCGGTTTAAACGGCGCATTGATCGGTTCGCTCGTCCCGATCGGTTTACTGCTCGATCGGTTTACTGCTCGATCGGCTCGATCGACTTACTGATAGACAACTGCCAAACCAACTGTCAAACTAACTGTCAAACCAATTGTCAAACTAACTACCAAACCAATTGTCAAACTAACTACCAAACCAACTGCCAAATTTGACCCCAGGGTTGGACTAATCGATGCCAATTCCCTGTATACTGTCCGATTGGATACTGTTGTAAAGATTGGTAAACAATTTTTCTCTGAGTGAGGACTGGTAAATGTACATCGTGCAGATTGCCTCTGAATGCGCGCCGGTGGTGAAAGCTGGAGGATTAGGCGATGTGGTATACGGATTGAGCCGAGAGTTAGAAATCCGCGGTCATACCATCGAAATCATATTGCCCAAATATGACTGCATGCGGTACGACCAGATTTGGGGATTGCACATTGCTTACGAAAACCTGATGGTTCCCTGGTATGACGGAGCGATCCGCTGTACCGTGCATTGTGGCTGGGTACATGGGCGGCTCTGCTTCTTCATTGAACCCCACTCAGACGATCAGTTCTTTAATCGCGGTTGCTACTATGGAGCAGTAGATGATCACCTGCGGTTTGCTTTTTTCAGCAAGGCATCGCTAGAGTTTTTGCAGCAGACCAATAAGCGTCCTGACATCATTCACTGTCACGACTGGCAGACAGGCTTGGTGCCGGTGATGCTGTTTGAGATTTACAAATATCACGGCATGGAGTACCAGCGGGTCTGCTACACCATCCATAACTTTAAGCATCAAGGGATTGCGGGCACGAATATATTGTGGGCAACCGGCTTAAATAACGAACCCTATTACTTCCAATACGATCGATTACAAGACAATTTCAACCCCTTTGCCCTCAACTTCATGAAGGGTGGTATTGTCTACTCTAACTTTGTCACCACCGTTTCACCCCATCATGCCTGGGAAGCTCATTATGGTGAGTTTGGCTATGGGCTCGGCCATACCCTGAATCTGCACCAGCATAAATTTGGGGGGATCCTCAACGGTATTGATTATGAGGTCTGGAACCCAGAGATCGATCGGTTTATTCCGGCTCAGTACACGATCGATGATCTGGAGACAAAACTTAAAAATAAGAAAGCGCTACGTGAGCGGCTGTGGCTGAGCCATGAAGATAAACCACTGATTTGTTATATCGGTCGGTTAGATGATCAAAAGGGTGTACATCTCGTGCATCACGCCATTTATTACGCTCTCCATCGGAATGCTCAGTTTGTCTTATTGGGGTCGGCAACCGAGCCTGGTCTCAACAATTGGTTCTGGCATGAAAAGAATTTCCTCAACGAAAATCCAGATGTTCACCTGGAGTTGGGCTTCAATGAAGAACTCTCTCACCTGATCTATGCCGGTGCCGACATGATTGTGGTGCCCAGTAACTATGAGCCTTGCGGTTTGACCCAGATGATTAGCCTCAAATATGGCACGGTACCGATCGTGCGAGGGGTGGGCGGTTTGGTGAATACGGTGTTCGATCGAGACTATGATCAGTTCCATAAGCCAGAACAACGGAATGGTTACGTGTTCTATCAGACTGATCAGCAAGCTTTAGAATCAGCGATCGATCGGGCGATCGGACTCTGGCATGTTTACCCAGAAGAGTTCCGTAAATTGGTAAAGCAGGGCATGGAATATGATTATTCCTGGAATCATCCAGGTACAGACTATTTGCAAATTTATGAACACATTCGGCATCGCTAAAAGAAATTGATCAATACCCGAAACTGCTAGCTATCAGTATTTAAGTTAGAACAGGAAGCTTAAGCCCTGGTTGATTCCAGTCTTTGCAATCAGTCTTTGCAATCAGTCTTTGCAATATCCAAACGATTATGACTACCGCCATAACATGGCAAAATGGACGCGATCATGCGCCCAGTGAGTGAGTTAAGTGGGAGTCAGATCAAGGTAGGGTAGATTAGAGAATACATTTGGATAATGTGCCTGAATCTACCCTGACCTGTTGAGTGAGCTAACTCTAGTAAATATCCCAATTCAATCTGAGAGCTACTAGCTTCAGATCGAGCAGTCTCTCTTAGACGATCGGAGCAGGAGGTGTGAGGCTGGCTTGCACCAGATCGGTAGAGCGCAATGCCACATCGACGACGATCGCAACCGTGTTGCTGCCCCGCAGGATAACTGTGTCTGCCCGACGGCTACCCATAAAGTTACCCGAAGAGCGTACGGTGTAGCGGCCACTCGCTGGATCATCTAACAATCCCAACAAATCTTCAGTCTTGTTGAAACCAAAGATGATGGCCTTAGAACCATCGCGGTTGGGGTTAGTGGACGCAGTACCGCCCAGATAGTTGGTGAACAGATTGATCACATCGGCCCCAGCACCACCGTAGATTTCATCACGTTCGATCACGTTACTGCTCACCCGGCCATTGTGGGAGTTGATGATGTCATCATCGTCACCGCCAGATAGGAAGTCAGAACCGAATCCACCGGTGAGGGTATCCAACCCAGCTTCTCCTAGAACAATATCATCACCTGCACCGCCATCAATGGTGTCATCGCCTTCTTCACCATAAATGAAGTCATTCCCGTCGCCACCATCAATAATATCTAAGCCATCGCCCGCATAGATGTTGTCGTTTCCTTCTTCACCGTAAATTTCATCGTCCTCAATGCCGCCAAGCACGAAGTCATTTCCCGTTCCGGCTTCGACGACATTGAGTCCATCCCCGGTAATAATGGTGTCATTGCCACCTTCATCATCAACGATTAGATCGTTGCCTGCTAGACCGTAGATTGTATCGTCTAGTGGAGTGCCAAACAGATCATCATCTTCGAGCGTGCCAATAATAGCATTAGGTACAGTCGGTTCAGCCACGTCAGTTACTCCTTAATGTTCACATTTTCTCAATCAGCCAGTGTCGCTGCCATTCAACGACACCGCAAAAGCGTTGAACCACGCCACAGTAGCTGCAACTCAGCCTATGACAACTCACCACATCTTCCAAGGCAAATGCATTGACGATCGAGGTTAAGACAAGGTAATGTTCCTAGAACTAACTTGCGAGTTGGAACTGTAGCGTTGAATTCTTTTTACTGTTCCGATCATTTGCAACATGCTCCGGATAAAAAATGCATGATCGCAACTTTTTTGAGGTAATTTTTGAATTTTTTTGAAAAGCAAAGATTGGATAAAGTTGAGATAAATAGATTGGGCGAGTGTAACCGTAGAATTACTTCTCAAAGGATCAGAAGTAATTAGAAATAGAAAGGTTTACAGTATTTTTTCGGAGTGATTTTAGAAGAGTTTCAAGTTAAGCAACTTGCGAATTAACGATCGGGTAAACTCAGGGCTAAAGCTGATTGACTGACCAATCTTTTCCCCTCATCCCTCAATCCCTGCTCCCACTAGGAGCAAAGAGACTTCCAATCAAATCCTAGTTCGAAAGCTCTTCTCCCAGAGCGGGCGAGGGGTTGGGGTGTAGCTTGCTTCTGCGCAGCAGCGGGCAGTTTGAGTTTTGTCAGTCAATCAGGGGCTAAAGACGGCTCGACTAAAGACGACTCAGCTACAGCTATTTCTGATTGGATAATACTGGGGTGACAGTAATACTGGAGTGACAGTAATACTGGAGTGACAGTAATACTGGGATAATATTTGAATAACGATCGTTCGGTGGATGACCCTTCAGAGATACGCCTCTAAAAGGAGAAAATTCGAGCCAGTCAACTTGATGGTGTCGAAGTCGGCGAACTTGGAAGCACAGCCGCTAAGATAAAAAGATAAGGGGAGAACCGTTTCTCCGGATGCAAAACCTCGCTATACTCCAGAGACAAGTCTCGCTATCGTTTTTGATTTTTGAGTCTGTAGGATAAATTCCATGACCTCATACGCCACTACTGCTCGTGCTGACCTAAGTGAACTCCGGCGCTTGAAGAGTCTGCTACCGCCTGAGCTTAAAAGCTGGGTGACGATCGAAGCATCCACAGCCGTTAATCCACCGCTGATTACCTCAGAAGAGATCGGCCGCGATGAGGTAGAAATTCAGGTGGATTTGGCCAAGTGGGATCAGCTCGCCCTCGATCAGCGTAACCTGCTGTTTTGGCATGAGGTCGGACGGATTCAGAATGATACGATCCCCCGTGATGGTTGGGAAATGGCAGCCTTGGCGATCGGCTTAGGGGGAGCTGTTGGTGAACTGTGGGTTCAAGATGGGTTGTTGCTCATGTTGGCTTTGGTGCTCTGTAGTGTGTCAGGCTGGCGGCTCTATCAACGCAATAACCCGGAAAAAACCTTGCGGGAAGCGATCGAAGCAGACGAGAAGGCGATCAGCTTAGCCACCCGGTTTGGCTATACTTTGCCCAATGCCTACAAGAGTCTGGGAAGTGCCCTCAAGGTGATGATCGAACAATCGCCCAAGAAAAAGCAGCGTCGTCGCTATGAGTCTCGGTTAGACTCCCTGAAAAAAAGCGCCGCCAAAGCCAAAGAGCAAATTAAAGCCAATCGGCTAGAGCTGTAAAGCCAACCGTTCCGGGCTGAAGTTTCCATGCTGAAGTTTCCGTGCTGAAGTTTGAGTTTCGTCCCTATACTCGGCGGTTTCGTTCTCTGCTGCTTACTCGTCATGGTGCATGGTCGGTGCGGCAGGGCATTCTGCTACGGCTCAGTGATTCTCTGGGTAACCAAAGCTGGGGAGAGATTGCCCCGATCGAGTCCTTTGGCAGCGAAAGTTTTAGGGAAGCGCTGAGGTTTTGTGCCGATTGGTTTCAGGCTGGGTCAGGACGGTTGGATGCAGAAACGATCGAGCAGATTCCGGCTCATCTACCCGCTTGCCGCTTTGGGTTTGAGTCAGCTTGGGAGCAACTTCATACCTCAGAAACCGAGCAACCTCCGCCTATCTCCTGGTCAATGAGCTTGTTGTTACCGACGGGAGGAGCGGCTCTGGATAGTCCATTGCTGTTTAGTGCCCAGCCAGGGAACACGCTGAAGTGGAAAATTGGAGTTGCCCCGATCGAGCAAGAGTTAGATTGGTTTACGGAACTGATCAGTTTGTTATCGCCCACCACGAAACTACGGCTGGATGCCAATGGCGGCTTAACTTGGCAGCAGGCTAGTCGATGGCTACAAGTTTGTGATGGCTACGGTATCGAGTTTTTAGAGCAGCCCTTACCGCCCCAGCAGTTTGAGGCAATGCTAAAACTCAGTCAACGTTACCAAACTCCGATCGCCCTGGATGAATCAGTCACTTCGGTGGCCCAATTGCAAGACTGCTATCAACGGGGTTGGCGGGGGGTATTTGTGATTAAAGCGCCGATCGCTGGATCGCCCGGACAACTCCGCAATTTTTGCCAAACCCATCCACTCGATTTGGTTTGGTCTTCTGTGTTTGAAACGGTGATCGCCCGCCAGTATGTGACCAATTATTTGATGCCGGCCTGTCCAACAACCAGAGCGATCGGGTTTGGGGTCGATCAGTGGTTTCAGGATGGGTGGGATCGGTTGGGAGCGGCAGAACTTTGGCGCTCAGCCCTAACTCCTCTGTCAAGGCTTTCACCGTTCTAACTGCAACAGACAATCTGCCCGGAGTAATTGCCAATCTTGCTCCTGTAAAACAGTGCAATGGCGGCTACGCTGCTGCACAATCGGTTCACCTTGTTGCAGGTGCGATCGAGCTTGGCGCAGGGCAACCGGATATTGGCGAATCCATTGTTTGGAGAGGCGATCTGGGTTGAAAGAGTCTGTATCGATCAGCCAGAAATCTACCGGGTAGGTTTGCAGAAATTGTTGTAGCTCATGGCGATCGTGCGTATATTGGGCTCGGAGCAGGGCTTCAGCTCGTTGCCGAAATGGATTCGCATAGCCGATGTGGTACGGAACAGCATATTCTCTGGACACCAATACCGATCGTTGCGCAAAAATAGGAATTTGATCAGCCAGGGTTGATAAAGAAGCGACTCGCACTGAGATGGGCTGTTGCAGCAAGTATTCGTATAGCTTCTCCGCTTTACCCCGCTCAATCCCATTATTGGGAAAGCCAGGGGCATAGAACGGGTAAAACATGAGTATGCCGCTGAGACTGAGGGCAGTGCCCCATTTTGTGAGCCGCCATGATAGTCGGGTTGGCCGCATCAAACTCCGCAGACCTGCCTCCAACAGTAAGGTTAAGACGATCGCTGTGGCAAAGATCAGGGTAAGGCGAAGTGGATAGGCAGTATATCGACTGGGCAGGTGGAGGTGAAATAAGATCGCATGGGAAATCGAAAATAGAGTCAATGCCGTTAGAACGATCTGGGGTAAAATAGCTAGACAGTTCGTGAGGGATTGCACCAGCCGAAATCGGTGAGGAAATTGCTGGAGTAAGGGCAACAGGAAGCCCAATCCCAGCATGGGAGGGGTAAAGGTAGGAAATAAACCACTGCGATTACCCGATAACCAAAATAGCCAAGGATCGTTGAGAAAAAAACGAGTTCGCCCTTCTGATCCAAAATCGGGGAGTTGCCGGGCCGCAGTGGCTTCAATCACTGGATCATAGGCAGAGTCCAGCCAGCCATAGGGTAAAAGCACTAAAATGGCGATGGCGAATCCCAAATAGCACAACCATTCTTTTGGGGCGATCGGTTTATAGACATGGTGATAACGTTGCCAGAGCAGATGAAACCCGATGATGCCACCACAGATTAGTACAGTATGGGGATAAAATAATCCACCGAGCACCATAGTGGCTGCATAGAACAGAAATTTTTGCCCCAGAAAGTAATATAAAAAGGCCAACAAGATGGGTACCATAAAAGCCCGAGGTACCGCAGAAGCTATGTCATCATGGAACCAAATCACCTGATTGAGCAGCAGACTGGTCAAAAAAGCTGTGCAGGGTATTGGCAATAACCGAAGGCTGACCCCGAATCCATACACCGTTGCCACTAACCCTAGCCCGATCGGTAAAAACTTACTCAGCCAGAGTGGATCCACCCCAACCCAAGCAAACAGGCGATAAAACTGGGTGAATCCCCAGGGGGAGATGGATTGAAAATAATCGGCAATGAAGTCATGGGGGAATAACTCTGGATTGAAAAACCGGTGCATCCAGAACAGGTGCTGTCGGGCATCATCCTGGATCGCATATTGGGTTTCCCAAGCGGCAGCCATACCCCATACCCCATACCCTAAGCCCAAGAGCAGGCTGCCCACAAACCACAATGGCAACTGTTGGCGCGATAAAGGCAAGGATTTGGGAAACAAGGCAGCGTGAAGTCGTTGAGCCAACATGTGAGCAAACTGGGGGGATGCACAAAAGAGAAATCGGCATGGGACAAACCGCTTCTAGTGGATCACTGACCCGGAGATATTTTGCACCGGAGTCCGGAATCCTGTAAACTCTGGTGGATTTTATTTGCTTTGCTCATCCGGAGTGAGCTATCCCGCATGGAGAATGAGCCTCAGCTTCGCAATCCAGCCTCTGATAGTACCAGTAATACCAGTAATACCACCAGCAATACCAATAGTAGGATCCCGCCTCCTACTTTCATTGAGCGGCGATCGACCCCAACTTGGCTAAAGTGTTTGGCGATCGGGCTGATTGGCTTTGGAATTTTCGTCCGGTTCTATCAGCTTGACCAAAAAGTCTATTGGATCGATGAAGCCAACTCCTCGTTACGTACCCTGGGCTACACCAAAACTGAATTGATTGAAACTATTTTTACCGGCGAAGTGGTGACAGCCGATCAACTTCAGCAATTTCAGCGCCTCAGTCCGGAGCGAGGTTGGGACGATACCTGGAATGCCCTGACTGGCACCGCCGAACATACGCCGCTCTATTTTCTGCTGGCTAGAGCTTGGGTGGGCAGCGTGGGGCATTCTGTCGCGACCATGCGGGCACTCACCGCGATCTTGAGTGTGCTGGTGTTGCCTGGTATGTATTGGCTCTGCTGGGAGCTCTTCCGATCTGCCACAGTAGGGTGGATCGCGACGGCGCTAGTTGCAATTACACCAGTCCATTTTCTCTATGCTCAGGAAGCCCGCCCCTATAGCCTGCTTTCGATCTGGATCGTGCTATCCAGCGCCCTGTTGTTACGAAGCATGTCCCATACAGGCGGTCGAAACTGGATCGGCTGGTGGAGCTATGGACTATCGATCGCAGCCGGATTGTATACCCAATTGTTGTTTGGCTTAGTCGTCATTGCACAGGGATTATATGTTTGGCTCATGGGTTGGTCCGTTACCGAGCCGATCGAGCACTCTGGTGATCCTGTGACTCAGCCAGATCAGGCTTCTCACCGGGCTCGAAGAACGCGCTGGCGGCATCTCCGCTCCTATCTGATCGCCGCTGCGGCTGCCCTCCTGAGCCTCACCCCCTGGCTGATCCTGTTGGCATACAGTTGGCAAAAAGTGCAAGAGTCTACCCGATCGCTCAGTGATAATTTGTCGTTTAATTACATCACCGATCGCTGGGCACTCAACCTTAACCTGGCCTTTTTGAGCCGTGAATTGGGAGCTGCCAATCTGCTGCTCGTGCTGCTCACCTTTGGAGCACTCTATTTCCTCTATCGCCACGCCCCCAAACGAGCCTGGCTATTTGTGTTACTGCTGGTTGGGGTGCCATTTTTGTTTCTAGCCCTGCCCGATCTGGCATTGGGTGGACGACGCTCTCTCCGCATTCGCTATTTATTTCCCTGTTTTTTAGGCATCCAGATCGCCTTTGCCTACTGGTTTGCCATGCAGGCCGTTTGGGCGAAAACTTGGCGGCAACAGTTGGTGAGAGCGATCGGTATTGGTTTGATCGCGGCTGGAGTTAGTGCCGGAGTTGCCAGTGCTAACGCGGTTGTCTGGTGGCATAAAAGCTTACCCCGCAGCAGCTACTATCCGCCAGTGGCAGCCATCATTAACCAGGCGAACCAAACCCATCAGCCGATCGTTTTGAGTGATGGCCCGGTCACCGATACGCTGGCTTTTAGTGCCTGGCTCGATCCAGCGGTGAAACTGCAACTGAGTCTGGAACCGCGACAAATCAAGATTGATAAACGCTTTGATCCCATCTATCTCTTCAACCCGACGGAGCAATTGCAACGCATTATGACCCGACGCGGCTATCAGCTTACAGTGATCTACGAGGATCGAGCAGATCCTACCGAAGTTGAAAACCGGCTATGGTTGGCACAACGCCCCTGAGCCAGAATGGGTCTGCTCTCTCCTGGGATCAATTAAGATAGATAAAGATATCTAAAGATTTGTTACTCATTTACTCTTAATGACCCATGACTCCCAACTGGAAAATCAAACTCCTCTACGACAGCGAATGTCCCCTGTGTATGCGGGAAGTGAATTTCCTGCGGCGACGAGATGCGGGACGGGGGCTGGTGGCTTTTGTTGATATTGCCGATCCCAACTACAATCCGGCGGAGCACGGCGGCATAGAATTTGCCACAGCTATGGGGCGGATCCATGCCCTGTTGCCCGATGGCAGCATCATTAAAAATGTGGCGGTGTTTCGTCGCGTTTATGAAGTGCTGGGGCTAGGCTGGGTTTACGCGATCACCCAATTGCCGATCGTAGGTGCCTTAGCTGACGCGCTCTATGGGCTGTGGGCCGATCGACGACTGGCTCTGACGGGTAGACCTGACTTGGAAACGATCGTGGCTCAGCGTCAAGCCTGCGACACTAGCCGTTGCCAGATTGATCCACTCAGCACAGATGAGATCACGCCACACGCCGGATAAGATAACCACACTGAGTGTTCGGGGAATATCCTCAACCCAAAGGCTGAAGGCAGTCCATGGGAACTGCCACCGCTCAATTAGAACACCTCGGCATCAGGATTAGGCATCGCTTGATGGGTGCGGGCCGATTCGCCACAGGTGCGAGGAGTCGGAAAGAGTTTTTCTGGATTGGCGAGCCCTTTGGGATTCCACACCTGCCGCACCCACAGCATGGTTTCCAGATCGGTTTCACTGAACATCTCTGGCATATAGCAGCGTTTGTCTGCTCCGATCCCATGTTCGCCGGAAATACTGCCCCCCACCGCCACGCATAGCTTGAGGATATCGCCCCCCAAGGCTTCTACCTCTTCCAGTTGGCCAGGAATTGCGTTGTCAAACAAAATCAGGGGATGTAGGTTGCCATCGCCCGCATGAAAAACATTGGCCACTCGGTAGCCGTGCTGTTGGCTAAGGGCTTCAATTTCCCGGAGCACATATTGCAGTTGGGTGCGGGGAATCACCCCATCCTGGACGTAATAGTCGGGGCTAATTTTACCCATGGCCGCGAAGGCGGCTTTGCGACCTTTCCAGAGGGTGAGGCGCTCTTGTGGATCGGTTGCCACCGTGATGCTGCGTGCCCCATTGTTTCGACAAATGGTGGCGACTCGATCGCTATTGGTTTCCACTTCTACAGACAATCCATCCAGCTCGATCAGAAGAATGGCGGCGGCATCGCGCGGGTAGCAATTGGTGGCCACCACATTTTCGACTGCGTTGATGCTGAAGTTATCCATCATTTCCATGCCCCCCGGAATGATGCCCGCACTGATGATGTCAGATACAGCTTGCCCGGCGGCTTCCACACTTGTGAAGTCGGCTAGCAGCACATGGATTGACTCTGAGGTTTTGAGGATACGCAGGGTAATTTCTGTGGCAATGCCCAAGGTGCCCTCTGAGCCCACGAATAGTCCCGTTAAGTCATAACCTGGCATTTCAGGGACTTTGCTACCCACCTCAACGATCGAGCCATCGGGCAACACCAGCTTCAAACCCAATACATGGTTGGTGGTGACTCCATACTTGAGGCAATGTACCCCACCGGAGTTTTCAGCCACGTTCCCGCCGATCGAGCAGATAATTTGGCTAGAGGGATCGGGCGCATAATAAAAGCCAGCTCCGCTGACGGCTTGCGTGACCCAATTGTTGATCACACCGGGTTGAACGACGACTCGTTGATTTTCCAGATCGACTTCTAAAATCTGCTTCATCAAGGCGGTGCCAATCAACACAGAGTTTTCGATCGGCAAGGCTCCGCCTGACAACCCGGTACCTGCCCCTCTGGCGATAAAGGGCACTTCGTAGCGGTTGCAAATTTTGACCAACTCGGCGACCTGTTCAGTGGTGCGCGGCAACACCACCAAGGCCGGACGCTGGCGATAGCTGGTTAACCCATCACATTCGTAAACCAGTAATTCCTCTTTGCGTTGAATGACATTTTTGGCTTCTACGATCGCCTCAAATTCACGGGCGATCATCTGCCAATTCACAGGTTTTGCTTGCGTTCCTGCCGTTGTTTCTACTGCCACCATCCCGCCCGACTCCTTGTCGTTACGACCTGCCTAATTAGCATATTCTAGAAATGTTTGAACTTTGCCATCTGGCTTCAGCACCAGCCGAATTTGGGGCGTTGCTCCATCTTCAGTCGCGGAAACAAACGGCTCTCCCATTAAGGGCATGTTGGTGCGATCGATATATTGCTCGGAGGCTCGTCCTAAGGGCACAATGCGTTGGAGCGATCCATCGGCGCTTAGCAACAAGCGATATTCCAGGGTTTGGGTCAGATCGCCTGGCTGCCAATTTTGTTGAAAATAATCGCGCACTTCTGCCACTTGAGGGATCGTGTCGAAAGCAGTACTGCCAGAGCGGCTAAACCCGGCATCATCGTTCGGGGGTGCCGCAGCGATCGAACTATCCAGCGACTCGGTAGATTCAGCTAATCGGGGTGGCTCGGCACTGCGGCTCGACTCTGCTAAAGATTGGGAAGGTGCAGTCGCAATCGTGGGATCCGGAATGATAGTGACTTGTGCCGGATCAGTGCCCGGTGCAACAGGTTGCCCATTAGGTTGCGGCATCGATTGGACACCGGGTTGAGGGACGGGTTGGGGCGGCGGTTGAGTGACCCCAACAGGCGGTAAACCTGCTCCATCACTGACGGTGCCACTGGGAGGGACGGGAGGCGGCAGCGGTTGTAAGATCACCGAAGGCGAGGCTTCCACCGGCGGCGGCGATAGGGCTGGAAATAGCTCTGACCCCAGCTCAGAATTCACCTCTCGTTCTTGGGGGGCGGAAGCAGTTTGTACGGTAGGGGTGGCAATATCCAGGATAAATTTGGCGATCGTGCCAGTTGCCCCTAAAGCCAAGATGGCAGCAGCAGCGATTGCCCAAGGACGAGGCAGCTTGGTCATCCAGGCCGGTCGAACCAGAGCTGGAAGGCTGAGCGTATCCGTCTGGTAAGCCTCCAGCGCATTCGCCAGATCGAAGAGCTGAAGAGCCGTGAGCCGCACTGTTGATCCAGATTCTTCCGTCGCCAAACTGCCTAACTGCAACCGATGAGCAAGCAAACCCTGGGGCTGAAGTTGGATCCCTAACCGAGTGGGGAGGTTGAGTAAGGTTGCTGATCCAGGGTGGGGTGAAACATCAAGTGACCACGACTCTGGTTGAGGCACTGTGATTGGTGATTTCAGAATCGGTGATTTCAGAATCGGTGATTTCAGGATCGGTATGGGTTGTACTTCGGGCGATGGTCGTTCAGAAGGAGGGGATTCAGGCGATTGTAATTCAGAAGGCTGTAATTCAGAAGGCTGTAACTCAGAAGGCTGTAACTCAGAAGGGTGAGATTCAGGCGATTGTAATTTGAGCGATTGCGATCCCTGAACCTGACTCAGATGAGGTTGCAAACTGGCTTCCCAGGGTAACTCCGTCGGATCCGCACTCAAAAATTGTTGGGTATATTGCTGCACCACTTCACACAAGGCATCCAGTTGCGATCGATCACCACTCACAGTGATTTGCTGTTCAGGGGGCAGCTTCGGATCATCAAAACTGAGTTGGAACTGAATATCCTTAATCACCGTCCGATCTGCCCAGTAGGAAAGTGCCGATTGGGTCGCTGCAATTTCCAGGGTGCAGGTCGGTGGGGTATATCGGCGCAAAACAGCGGTAGGCATAGCGTAAGACAAGTGAGGAAAAAGGGGCGATCGAATCCAGTTTGGCAAATCTGTGAATCAATTAATGTGAATCAATTAAATTGAGAGAACCCTGCTGCTTGAATGCTTTTGACCAGAGATAGCAAAAACCCTAAGCTTTCAAGCTTCGATCGAGCAATGCCAGCCAGAGCCGACGATGCCCCTGCGGGGCACTGTAAAACAATAAATCGATCAGCAACTTTAAGCCCAGGTGAGTCAGGCGATCGATCGAGGTGTGGTCTGCCTCCATCCGTTCCTGGTAACCATTCGTGAAGTTATCGAGGTAGTCTCCCAACAGGGCCGCCTGATGAGGTTCTCGCTGTTGCTCAGTCAACTGTTCTAATAGGGCAACGGCGCGACGAATTAATTCCTCATGTTGTTTCGCCAAGTGGCAGATGATCAACACCAAGGCTCTGGCTTCCTCAACATCCATGCGTTTGCGCCCCTGCCCCCGTCTGAGTGGGCTCGCCTGCCGTAGTCGCCACAGGGCTACCCGATCGGCCACCAAATCGGTCAACTCCAGGTCTTTAGCCGCCTGTAGCATGGCTTCCGAGCTAATCTGTGTCAGGGCTTCCAGCGCCAAGAGCGCCAGATCAAGCTGGGCTTTGATGTTGTCCAACTGCTCTGGGTTGGGTTGGTCAGTGAGTGGCAGACTGACCCAAGCAGCAGATTCGTTGGTGGAAGGCTTGACGGTAGAAGGCATAGCTCCAGGATAGGCAATTCAAAGAGATCTTGGGCAGATGGTTACAGCTTTGGAAACCAGAGTCATTCAAGAGTGATTTATCAGTGGAATCAGTGGAATCGATTTTTGACGAAATCGCTTAGGGCAAGCTGAGGAATCAAAGGTAATCGCATAGATGCGCATAGACGGCAATGGGGCGATCGGAGTTTCGCCTGATTGAGCATAATCTGCGAGTTTTGCGCAAGACCACATTCTTGAGAGGTGACGTGAGATAACGCAACTCCATTTTGCCTTGTTTAGGTGTTTCTGGCTGGGTATTTCTAGTTCGGTATTCTGTCCAAACATCTGTCCAAACATCTGTCCAAACATCTGGGGGTTTTGCTTGGACATCTGGGTGGTTTACTCAGACATCATCGGCATACCAGACCGATCACTAGCCATGAACGGTTCATGATTTGTAGTATTTTGAAGGAAAGTATTGGAATTCGATCAATGGTGAAGCGCCTGCCTCTGTCTGGAAACGGGAGAATTGCAATTAACCACCTGTTAAGCCTCAGTTTTGGTGTGTTAATTTGCCTGCAAGTGTGGTTGTCCGGACAGCCTGCGGCTCATGCCACGGGAGTCTACAGTATGCCAACCCTGACTGCGGGCAATCCCACTTGGGTGATCGATCAAGCTGAAACCCTGAGTCGCATTACCCGCAATCAATTGACGGGCAAATTAGAAAAACTGGCTGAACAGACCGGTGCCGAAGTGCGATTTGTCACAATCCATCGCCTCGATTATGGGGAGACGATTGATGACTTTGCGGGCAAACTGTTCCAAAAATGGTTTCCGTCCCCTGAAGACCAAGCGCAGCAAGTTTTACTGGTACTTGATAATGTCACAAACACTACGGCGATTCGCACGGGCTCAGCGGTGAAATCACTGCTGAGTGATGAAATTGCCACCAGTGTAGCCCAAGAGACGGTGATGGTGCCGCTGCGAGAAGGCAACAAGTACAACCAGTCTCTGGTCGATGCGAGTGAGCGTTTGGTGGCGGTTCTAACGGGTGAACCCGATCCTGGCCCGCCGATCGTGGCAGATAGCGTTCAAACCGAGGGCACTTTTGCTCGGGCGGAAGAAACAGATGATCGCAGTGCCACGATCATTGTCGTCGTGCTCCTTGTGCTAGCAACAGTGATTCCCATGGCGACCTACTATTTCTATCAGCAATCCTGATGCTTGACCCGCTCCCAACCCCACGAAGATGATCCTGATTTAAGGGTTGATTTACAGGCCATCCTAATTGTGCCGTTAAGAAATAACTATCAGTATCGTCAGAATTACGGGCTGGAACCGGCACCCTCTTCTCATATAATGTTAAGTTAAGCCCGCAATTTTCAAAATTTAGTAGAAATTGGCTACCAAGCTTAACAATTTTCTGATTCAAGTTGCTGAGTTGAAAACACTTTTGGCAAGCGAGGGGGCGATCCAGGCAAGATAGGGCGGAGTACGAGACGGAGTATGAGGCTGTAGGACGAGGCTAAGGAATGGCTACAAAAAACGGGGCGCGGAGCAGTCGCAGTCGATCATCCAAGTCAAGCAATGGATCGGCGGCTAACGGATCAGCGAATGGGGCATCAGCCAGTCGATCGATTGCTGGTGGCTCGACTCAAGATTCGTCAGCGTCGATCGGTTTGTCCGAGGATGATCCAGGCTTGGCGGACGAACCGTCGGCCGTTGAGCAAGGGAGTAATACCGCAGTGAATACCGCAGAAGTGGAGGGAACAATGGCTGAAGAGAAGGTGACAACCAACGGAGAGACTCAGACGGCTAAGTCGGGCAAGCTCGAACTGGCTAAAAAACCAGAGTCCAATGGCAAGGAAGAAACCGGACTGGCGGTTCGTTCCTCCAGTAGCGAGATGGAAGTGGCGGAAAGCTTCACCTCTGCTGGAATTCGGCCTATTGCCGCCAGCCATCTAGATGTCTATGCCACTTTGCTGAATAACCGGCCAATTATGGCCAGCAGCTTGCAGGTGGTCGAATACGCCCTCCCAGGAAATCGCCCTGTGTTTGCTAGCGACTTGGTGGTGCGCGATGATTTGACCTTGCCCGGTGGTCGGCCGATCGTAGCCAGCGATCCAGATTTGTTGCAAGCAAGCCTACTGATGGGTGGTCGCCCGATTGCTTCTAACGATATTGACGACAGCGAAACGCTGATGGGCTTTATCGACTAAAGAAAGCCAGGGAAAAGAAGAGTAATGCTTCGCCCGAACCCTAGTTCACCCAAGCATCCAACAATCCTGGGCTGAACCTGGGCTGAAATCAATACCCAAAGATTCAACAAAGTTTAATACAGTCAAAATGACTCAGTTGGCAGATTGCTGACTGGGTTTTTAATTGGCAGAGTTTTAGGAGCCGTGCTTTCGAGCCGCAATTTGCTACCGTAAGGCTATGCACTCCCTCAGTGCCTACCCCGTTGTTGCTGCCCTGAATTTCTGTTGCCATGAAATCTCCTGTGATCGCCCTGGTTGCTTCTGCGACGCGACAACGCGAAATTGTTGAGGTCTTCATCCGCTATGGTTGGGACTACATGCGGCAAGTGCTCACCTTTGGTAAAGGAGATGAGCCGAATTTGCCTGCTCCCGAAATTCTCAGTAAGATTCTCACTGATCTGGGCCCGGTGTATGTCAAGCTGGGGCAACTGCTGAGTACCCGCCCCGATCTCCTACCGCCCAGCTACATTCAGGCGTTGAGCCATCTGCAAGCGAATGTGCCTCCTGTCCCGTGGGAGGGAATCGCGCAAGTCCTGCGTCAAGAGTTAGGGCAACCTGCCGAAGCCCTATTCGCTGAGTTTGATCAGCAAGCGATCGCCGCCGGATCGATCGCCCAGATTCATCGGGCGGTGTTACAGGATGGGCAACCCGTGGCGATCAAAATTCAACGGCCGGGAATTGAAGCGGTGGTGGCGCAAGATATTGCTCTGTTTCGCCAGATCGCTGGATTGCTCTCTGCTACTGACTTTGGCCGTCGTTATAACGTGGTTGAACTGGCAGATGAGTTTAGCACTTCCCTGCGGCATGAACTAGATTTTACCCAGGAAGCAAACTATACAGAACGGTTGCGCCAAAATTTAACTACCAGTCGCTGGTTTGACCCCGATCGCGTCGTGGTGCCTCAGGTGTATCGATCGCTATCGAGCCGCCGAATTTTGGTGCTGGAATGGCTGGATGGTTTGCCCATTTTGAAAGCACCGTTACCGACCCGAATCGAATCGTCATCCCATCTCCGCCATGATTTTACCTCGCTGGCATTTCGGGTATTTTTACAACAATATCTGGTTGATGGCTTTTTCCATGCCGATCCCCATCCCGGTAACCTGTTTTATCTAGAGGATGGAAGGTTGGGCATTTTGGATTGCGGCATGATGGGCACGCTGAATCCACGGATGCAGTCGATTATGGTGGAACTGGTGTTGGCGATCGTTGATTTTGATCCCGATCGCTGTGCCCAACTCACGCTTCAGTTGGCAGAACCGATGGATATCACCCAGCCGATCAATTTGGCTCAGCTTCAAGCAGACTACGATCGACTATTACGGCGCTACCACAGCCTCAGTCTCTCTAGCTTGAATGTGAGCGAAGCCTTCAGCCAGATTTTGGAAGCAGCTCGCCATAATAATTTGCGCTGGCCCAGCAACATTGGACTCCTCACCAAATCACTGGCCAATTTAGAGGGGGCAGGTCGCGAGTTCGATCCCAGTGTCAACATTATGGATGAAGTGCGACCGCTGATGATCGATCTGTTTCGTCGTCAACTGGTGGGGAGTGATCTAACCCAGTCAGCTCTCCGCACCGCACTGGAGTTCAAGCAACTCTCGATGGAATCGCCTCGGCAAGTCGGCTTTTTGTTGAATCGCCTCACTTCAGAAACGCTAAAACTCAATCTAGCAGTGCAAGACCTGAATGCGATCCGCAAAACCTTAGATGATGGGGCCAACCGGCGCTCCTTCAGCACAGTAGTGGGATCGTTAATCATTGGGGCGGCAATCATTTCTTCAGGACAGCAGACGGCGGAACTTCACCTCATCAGTAATATTCTGTTTGCCGTTGCCAGTTTACTGGGGCTCTGGTTGATTGTGACGATTCTGCGATCGGGTGGGGGGGATTGATACAGCCCCGTCCCTTAGTCATCTTAATTCCGCATCCAACCAGCCACCAACCCCGAAGCCGCTACTCTGATCGATTACCTGATGCACAAGTTGAATCAGTCAATCTGTCCACTGGTCAATCGGTTGAACCAAGCATCTATCTTTTTAGAGTGATGAAAGAGGGATAAAAAGATAGAGATCGCGTTACCGCTGTAATACAAGAGTGAGAGAATATAAGAAAAGATTGACCTATCAAAAGTAGTAATTTATTCATTCATAAAAAGTTGATGTAAATTGGCATAAATGAACCGGTATAAATGAACTGGTATAAATGAACTGACATGAATGAACATGTATGAACTTCTGCCTGAAGAATATCAACGCGATCGAATTACCCTCTTTTTAATTCAGTTACGATATTTTTCCTCCGGATGGAAATTCCGGCTCCAGCAACGCTCTAAGTGTTCGATCTGGTAACGCTGCCAGAAACGATTGGGGCTTAAAACGAGTGGTACATAGGGATCAAACAGAGGCTGATTGAGGAACTGCCAGAGTGGAAACCGGATTTGATAGTGTTTGTCGGCCATAGTCAGACTTAAAGGAAAGAATGAGAATAACAAGCGATCGATCCGGTTGCTCGAACCTGGGCAGGTTGTATTCAAAACCGGAGGGGTGCAAAGCAGGCATCAATCTCACTAAAAATTGGCTTTAGCGAAGGTTGCTTGGGCTTTCAAGTTCCATTCTTCCCACATCTCACGCCGATCTCCGCATTATTTTCTTGAAGTTTGTCAAGTTTTTTGATGAAATTTTTGATTAAAAAAAAGCGGCTGATCAGACTCTAAGAGAACTGCGCCGCTTGACCGAGTGATATTGGATTTTGATTGCTTTCTTTAAATTATGGCTTCAGCCATTCGTTGAGTTACGCGAGTTACGCCGGTAGCATTAGTGCAGCGAGACGACATTACGCTTGAGTGACTTGGCGAGAGAATAAAGCATGTGGGTGGTGGTGGCAAAATCGACACAACCATCGGTGATACTTTGCCCATGCACCAACTGGCTCAGATCTTGAGGAATGGCCTGCTTGCCAGCCACCAAATGGCTCTCGATCATCACGCCCATGATGTGTTTAGAGCCCGCTTCGAGCTGTTCTGCGATATTTTGCAGCACGATCGGTTGTTGAGTATAGTCTTTATTAGAATTGTCGTGGCTACAGTCGATCATCACCCGCGAATTGAGGTTGAGATTGGCCAGTTGACCGGCTGCATGTTGAACATGTTCGGCATCGTAGTTCGGCCCTTTTTTGCCCCCTCGCAACACCAGATGCCCATCGGGATTGCCAGTTGTAGTGACGATACTGGCCATACCGGCCAGATTAATCCCTAAGAATCGGTGGGGTTGACTGGCAGACAGCATGGCATTGGCGGCTGCGAGCAAACTGCCATCTGTATTATTTTTGAAACCGATCGGCATCGAAAGCCCAGAGGCCATCTCCCGGTGGGTTTGGCTTTCTGTAGTACGCGCCCCGATCGCCGTCCAGGAAATCACATCGGCGGTGTATTGAGGAATGATTGGATCAAGCAGTTCGGTGGCAGCCGGTAAACCCACCTGGGCTAACTCTAACAAAATCTTCCGTGCTAACCGCAGCCCCGTATTGATGTCATAGCTGCCGTTCAGGTGCGGGTCATTGATTAGCCCTTTCCAGCCGATCGTGGTGCGTGGCTTTTCAAAGTAAACCCGCATGACGATTTCTAGCTCGTCCTCTAATTCTCGTCGCAACGCTGCCAGCTTTTCACCATACTCATAGGCAGCATCGATGTTATGAATTGAGCAAGGCCCCACAATCACCAACAACCGACGATCTTCATTTTGCAGGATATTGCGGATGCGATCCCGGGTGTTGGTCACCAGGGTGGCAGCGGTATCAGTAATCGGTAATTCTTGATGGATGGTGGCCGGACTGATCAGGGGGCGGGTCTCAACGACATGTAAATCAGAGGTTTTTGGCATAGTTCGTTAGCATGATAGGCAGCGAGGCTGGACGATACAGGAAACTGTTCATCCAAAACACTTTGATAAAATTGTTAACCCAGAACATTCTATCGTCCTTTGCGGGAGTCCCTGGGGGTAACTTCGCAGTCTAGGTGAAAGTTTCCTGATATTTCAGTCCAGCTCTCGCATGGCAAGGCTCAACGGGCCGAGATCCCGCGCCATCCATGGGCTTGAAAGATCTTGAAATAAAAGTTTCAAATATAACTAGGCCAGTACGAAATCGACCTCGTCTGCCCCCTTAGTAGCACCCTTGCCATCCGTAATCTTTTGCCCTGCCACATCTACCGCAAAGGGCGTATCACCTAGAGTGACATTATAGTCGGACATTTCGCTGGTATAACCAACACTGGCCAGCATTTTTCGCCCTTCAGGTGTGTAGATGAAAGCCAGCATTTGATTTTTGTTTTTCTTATGATCGCGAGCCCAAACGACCATATATTGTTTGCCCTGATAATCAAACACCTTAGCTGGACGAGAGGGAACGTAACGTCCAGCCTCTCCAAAGCTGACATCTAGAAACTTTTGCAGTGAGGCATCTTCAACCTTGGCATAGGCGACTTGGTCGGCAGCCACTGGTGTCTCGTCTTCTTGGGGCGGTGGAGTTTCTTCTTCGCCGCGATTTTTGAAGTAATCGACCGCTGCCTTAGTGCCGATCGCACCAACCGTGGCGATCCCAGCTCCAACTAAAACGTTCCGCAACAAATTCTTGTTCATCATGACTCTGCTATCTACTTATCCAAAGTGATCCACTGATTCGTACAAGCTGCCTAAGACTGTACCGAACTCCGGGAAAAATCCTTTCTCTATTTAGCAAAGTTTTAAGGTTCTCGCTATCTAGCTAGATGTAGATGATTAAGTCGCGATGGTCTGACTGGAAACCGAGAGACTTCAGGACAATCGACCGCCAGATGCGAGAAACAACGCGATAGAATAAGTGACTGGAAGATTAAGGAACGGAACCGGGATGCGTATCTCTTTAAACTGGCTGCGAGAATTGGTAGACATTACCCTGTCTCCTGAGGAATTGGCCGATGCTTTGACCATGGCGGGCTTCGAAGTGGAAGAGATCGAGGATCGGCGCGCTTGGGCAGATGGCGTAGTGATCGGCAAGGTAATCGCTCGTGAAAAGCATCCCAATGCAGACAAATTGAGTGTCTGTACGGTGGATATTGGAGCGGCAAAGCCCTCAACGATCGTTTGTGGAGCAGCCAATGTCAAGGCGGATATTTTTGTGGCGGTGGCAACCCTCGGCACTTATTTGCCGAAAGTGGATTTGAAGATTAAGCCGCGCAAGCTCCGGGATGTGCCTTCTGAGGGCATGATCTGTTCCTTGTCAGAGTTGGGCTTAGCCAAAGAGTCGGAAGGGATTCACATTTTCCCGCAAGCTGAGTTAAAAGCAGGTGAAGATGCCCGCCCTTACTTAGGGCTAGATGATGTGATTTTAGACCTCACCTCGACTGCCAACCGGGCCGATGCGCTCAGTATGGTGGGGATCGCCCGTGAAGTCGCTGCCATTACAGGTAAACCGCTGAAGTTGCCGGAGATTGTCGATCAACCCATCTCTGCTAGCCCCGAACTGACCATCAAAATTGCGGATGGCTGCCCCATTTACATTGGGACAGTGCTTGAAAATCTGACGATCGCTCCTTCTCCAGCCTGGTTGCAGCGGCGGATTCAAGCAGCAGGTAGTCGGCCGATCAACAACATCGTCGATATTACAAACTACATCATGCTGGAATGGGGGCAACCGCTCCACGCCTTCGATCGCGATCGGCTGCAAACGGTGACCGGCAGCTTAGACCTGACCATTGGGGTGCGCTATGCTCGGGCTGGAGAGCAACTCACGACCCTGGATAGCCAGGAACGATCGCTGCAAGAACAAACTTTAGTGATTACGGCCAATGATCAGCCGGTGGCCTTGGCCGGGGTGATGGGTGGCGAAACCACCGAAGTGCAGGCAACCACTCAAAATGTGATGCTAGAGGCGGCTGTGTTCGACTCGGCAGCGATCCGGCGATCAGCGCGCTCCCAGGGGATGCGAACGGAAGCCTCAGCTCGGTATGAACGCGGTGTCAATGCAGCAGAGCTGATGTTGGCTTGCCGACGGGCTGTTCAGTTAATGCAGGAATTGGGCGGTGGCACGGTCAAGGCTCAGGCGATCGATGAAGTTCGATCGAGCCAAACGGAACGGACGATCGAGCTGCGCTTGGAACGGATCAATCAGGTTTTGGGGCCGGTCATGCTGAATGCCGCTATGCAGAACGGAGCCACTAGCGATCTAAAAGATGAAGATATTGGCGAAATTCAAATTGCCGATGTGGAACGCACCCTCAGTGCTTTGGGGTGTGAACTCACAGTGCAGCAGCCGGGGGTCTGGAACGTTACGGTGCCACCCTATCGTTACCGCGATCTAGAGCGAGAAATTGACTTGATCGAAGAAGTCGCTCGCCTTTATGGCTACAACAATTTCTGTGATACCCTGCCGGAGAAGGGCGAAGCGGGTTTCTGGCCAGATGAGCAAATGGCTATTCGCCAAATTCAGGCAGCCCTGCGAGCCGTGGGCTTAACAGAAGCGATCCACTACACGTTGGGTAAGCCGGATGCCGAAAATCAGATCGTCCTGGCCAATCCTTTATTCTCCGAATATTCCGCCTTGCGGACTGAGTTGCTGCCCGGATTAATTGAAGCTTTCCAATACAATTTGGAGCAAGGCAATGGGGCATTGAATGCTTTCGAGATCGGACGAGTGTTTTGGCGGGAAGAAGAAGGACTGCAAGAAGCCGACCAAGTGGCTGGGATCATGGGGGGTGATCCTTATCAGGGACGGTGGGTGAACAGCGGGCGCGAACAGCCAATGACCTGGTATGAAGCCAAGGGGATGCTCGATAGCGTCTTTACCCAACTGGGGCTGGAGGTGGAGTATCAACCCGATCGCCGCAATCCCATCCTGCATCCCGGTCGTACCGCTTCTCTCTGGGTGAATGGCGATCGATTGGGCACCTTTGGACAACTGCATCCGCAAGAACGGCAGAAGCGCAACTTGCCGGATCAGGTCTATGGGTTTGAACTCAGTTTAGATGTGATGCTGGATCACATGCTGCAAGAGGAACGGCTAATTCCGGTTTTCAAGCCCTACTCTGCCTATCCTGCCTCCGACCGCGATATTGCTTTCTATGCCCCCAGTCAATTCTCGGTGGCTGAAATTGAGCGATCGATCCGGAAGGCAGGGGGTAACCTGTTGGAATCGGTGCAGCTCTTTGATGAGTATCGGGGCAAAAACGTGCCGGAGGGGCAACGCAGTTTAGCGTTCCGGCTCATCTATCGGGCTCTCGATCGAACCCTGACCGAAGAGGATATTGAACCGATCCATCAAAAAGTGCGGGAAGCCCTTGAGGAGAAATTCCAGGTAGCATTACGTAGTTAAATTCAGGCTTACCGCTCAGTCCAGCCAGAGTGAGGTTTGCCTTGAGTCGCTGCGCCTGCCCCCCTACAGATTGGATCGATCGTCGCGAGCAAAGTTCCAGAAAATATTCCAGCCGATTCAGGAGGCTTGTATTCCTCGCTGCTCGCAAATCCTCCGGATCTGTTAGAGACTAGGGATAGTGTCTGTTCTTGCCTGATTCCCTATGTCAAATTTGTTAAGTTTAGTGGTCAAAGGCGGCCCAGTGATGATCCCAATCCTGGGATTTTCGGTCGCCACATTGGCCTGTGCGATCGAGCGGGCCTGGTTTTGGTATCAGTTGCTGAGTCAGGAAGACCGGATTGTGCATGATGTGTTGGCGGCCGCCCGCTATAATCTGGACGATGCCCGCATGATTGCTGAAAGTGCCCATGATCTGCCGATCGGCCGCTTTTTGTTAGCCCCTTTAAAGCTGCGTCATCCGACTCCTGAGACCTTCCGGTTAGCAATGGAAGCCGCTGGAGATAAAGAGTTTGTCCAAATGCGGAAGGGTGATAAGCTGCTGGAAACCACGGTGGCCGTTGCCCCGTTGCTCGGTCTGCTCGGAACCGTTACCGGATTGATCGCCACTTTCGATAGCCTCAATATTGGGGGGGGTGGCACCACTGAGCAGGCCACCCAGGCCGCCGGTGGGATCGGGGAAGCATTAATCACCACTGCGGCCGGTATGATCGTCGCGATCCTGGCATTGCTAATCTATCGAGTGTTTGTCAGCTTGCAGTCACAGCAGGTAGATTACTTTTCTGAAGCTGGTTCCGAGCTAGAGCTCATCTACCGGCAAGTTTGGTATGAACCCAGCGTGAATCATGCACCAGCCTATCCAAATTCCGGTTCCTATCCTTCTTTGCCGACGAGTGGTTTGATCGCAGAGGATTGAACGCTGAACGCTGAATGCGATAGTTGAACCGTTGAACCGTTGAACCGTTGAATTAACTCACCCAGATGAATTGACTCACTCAGGTGCGTTTTTGGCAGATCAATTGGGCTTCGATCGGTTCGGTGGGGTTGAGGATTTGGATTTGCTGCATCTCGCAGAGGACATGAATGCGATCATTGACCCAGTCGGCTTCCACTTGAGGAAACTGTCTGAGGGTGCTTTGAATCAGAGTTTGCAGACCGATGACGGGATGGGTACGCACCAAACTGAACAAGTAATCTTCAATTTGGCGCAGGAGTTTGGGGTTGGTGGGAGCAGGGTTGGGCTGATAAGGCGATTCCGGTGGTGGGAAAACTGCTAAACCAGGAGTGATGGGCCCAGCCTCTGTAGATTCCACGTCTGGTGGATAAAAGCCGAGCAGCCGGATTAAGGGGCAATCTGCCAAGACCTGAGCAGTTTGAACCAGTCCCTGTAAAGTCTTCAACCCGATCGCTTGACTGCCCATCACCAAATCGCCCTCCCGCGAATCTTTGACCAAGTTGTAATAAGCTGCTAATAGTTGCACTGAAGTCAAATCAGGTTCAATATGGCGATGGGGTGGCTGAGAAAAAATTTGCCGGTAGAGCTGGTGCCCCTTCAAGCTGGGTTTGCCGATCGACTCAGCCCGCAACAGATAAAGCTGGCAGAGTTCCATTTCCATTCTCGATTCAGCCGGTCTCGATTCAGCCGGGTATTCTAATTCTTGTTCTGAGTGCTGTCCTAGCTTGGCTTCTAAAAAGCGTTGACAGGCTTCCATGACATGAAAAAAGGTATCCATCCCTTGATCTTCTGTCCAGACAATCCCGATCGCCTCAGAATGCAGGGATTCATTGGTTTGGGGGGGGCGGTAGCGAAACGAATAACCAGCGAACTTGGTACGTTCTAATAGAGGAGCCTGAACCTGTTGTGCTTGCAGGGCAATCAGGGCTTCCTTCAGCATTTCCACCAATTCTAACGAGCTAAAGAATCGAATGCGGGTGACACTTTCCTGAACTTTGCTCAATTCATCCTGCCAGCGTAGCTTGAAAATATCTAGCAGCGGAGATGGTTCGGATCCGGTATTGGGTTGCGGTTGGGTGGATTCAGCGCTAGGAGGGTTGCCGTTCTGGTCAGATAAGGCAGTTGGCTCGATCGCGGTTGCTGTGGTGGTCAGAGCATCGGTTTGTTGAATCAACCATTCCTTGTAAGCCTGGAACATATCCCGCCCTAGGCGCAACACATCACGCGGATTGGTGCGCCCGCCTGGAAAACTCTCGGTTAACTCTTCTAAGCTGAGGGGATAGATCGCCGACTGGGGCGTTGCTTTGGCTTGGCGGTGCAGCCCGTTTAATCGAGAAGCCCACAAAGCTTCAGCCTGCTCTAACGTGATCAATCGAAGTGGCACCTCTCGATCGATCCGGGCTCGATGGGATTGATCGATGCGAGTTTTATAGTGCTCCCAAGTATTAGTCAGGATACTAATAATAATCAAAAAGTTTTTATCTTCATCATGCACTTTGGTGTTGATATTAAATAAACTTTGTAGATCAAGAGAGCCATCGGGCAGACGGGCAATGCTTTCAAGTTGGTCAAAACAGAGCACGATCGGTTGAGTATTCATGGCAACCCGGCCAAAATTCGCCAGGATTTCACGAGCGGCCTGTTCTGTATCGATCGAGCTTTTCAGCCGCAAAGCCTCCAGTGACTCTTCACTCAGGTCATCTGCCCGTAACCACTCACAGGCGAGGGAATAGAGTTTTGGATCAGTGAGGTCATGTAAAATACCAAAAAATTTATCAGCATTGTATATGCTATTGGAATCCGATCGTTTATAGATTTCTTTGAGCCGTTTAATAAACAATTGGCGATCGGTTTGCAGTAGATCTAGAATATTTTCTTTGATTTTGTCCTTCAAACTGCGCTGTTTCAATGCCAGCAGCACATTTTTTAACCACAGCAATAGTTGGGAATATTTTTGCCCCGCAGGCACCTGCACCAAACTATCGACCGTGTAGCGTAGAATATGTCGCCAAATGTAATCGCTTTGAGGGAAAGGCGGAATATAGGCAAAAAAAGCTTTGTGGTTAAAAGACTGCTTCAGTCGCCCCAATAGGTAGGTTTTGCCCGAGCCACTGTCGCCATCCAAAATGATCGTACGGGTGTAGTGATCGCGGCTAATTTGCTCCAGGGTGCCTTCGATCGCGGTGATTGCATCCTGGTGAATCGACTGCACCACGGGTTCTGGATCCTTCTGTCGATGCCAGAAATTAACGGAGCGCAGACTGTCAAACGGGTTGGCAGCTCTGAGGATCAGATCATCAATCGAGTCCATGCGCTGCCCTCCTGAGCGATCGAATCAGCTTGGATCGAACCAGGCTGTAGTCGCGGGCAGGACAAAGGCTCCTCGGATCCTGGGGGAGCACTCCTTCAATTGCCCAGATTTTTGTCCTTAGACTCATTGCAATGTTGTCCTGATGACCCGTTTTTTCTTGCCCTAGTCTTGCTCTAGTCTTGCTCTAGTCTTGCCTTAGTTTAGTGGAGTTCAGGTGCAGATCAAACAGCCCGTTTTGCAACTCGTTTTACAGCCCGTTTTACAGCTTGTTTCGTAGTCTGAAAATGAATGATCGATCGCCCTATCTCTTTATATTACTTTAATAAAAAATAATGGGCTGCCCGATCGCGTTTGGATGGCAGCATTCAATTGTTCGGCACTATAGTCTTGAGTATGAACGATCGCCCTCAGTTCAATCTGATCCTGACGCTGCAATTGATACAAAATTTCATCTAATTCATCTCTGGAGAGGTACGTTTGCAATTTTTGGCGCAGGTGGAAGATCGGTAAATAGTTATGGCTATTCACTTCTTGATCGAGTGCTTGGATGGTTTCTAAAACTTCGGTTTCCGTCGGTTTAATCACGGGTGAGAGGGTCGTGGTCGCTTGGCGCAGGTGTTGAAATTGCTGTAACAATTCCGCTAGGCAATGCTGTCCTTCCGGGGTGAGCCAAACTTCCGCCTTTTGGCGTTTTAACCGAGTTTCAGCCGCAATCAAGCCTCGATTCAAAAACGATTGCAGCAGCACATCTCGTTCCGGGGCACTCAACTTCGAAAATTTCAACTGACTGGGGGCAATTTTTTTGGCAGCAGCAATTTTTTGGAGCAGTTTACGTTCAATCTCGGAAATGGGTAGGGTATTGTCGCTCACTTTCAATAGGGACTGGCCGGCAGGTGTGAGTTTAACTGCGACGATTTCGCGACTGAAATCCACTAATCGATCGGATGCCAAATTCTGGCAAATTTTGTCTTTGGCTCGAAAGGATTTGAAGCTAGGATTTGTTAGATAAGCCCGATAATTGCGGCAAGCTTGTAGCTTTAGTAAGAACTTGAGTTCATCTAAATGGGTGGAATTCATAGCCTGCTGCTTTTGTATAAAGCTCACTACACGACAACCCTAACTACTGAGCGAGTAATTCCGCCTGTTCAAAAACTGAATCTGGAAGCAAAATAGCATTTTTATAGTGACCTTAGCTTCAAGTTTTCCTCTTTGGTTGTACCTCAGTTATACCAGGACTGCAAGAGCTGGCATCCTTAGGGATGACCATGTCGATCCGAAAAACGGAGCCAGCTAACGAGAAAGTGAAAGGCTAGATCGGTGTTTGATGGTGATGCAATTTCGCATTATTCTTTAAATTAGTATTTACATTATTCTTTGTATTAGCCAGTGCAACCTATTAATTTTGATATAACTTGTGCAGCTATTTTGTTACTGTAATCACTCTGGAGTACATCCAGATAATCAGAATTTATATTCTGTTGATTATCCTCAATTACTATCTTTAAAATTAACCATTAAAGATTGACACTAAGAATTCATGTTTGCGTCACTCGATCCAGCCGGTTGAAGATCTATTCTGGACAAAGATTCTAGATGCAAGTCTATGAATACAGGTTCCAGACAAGGACTCTCATCCAGATCGGTATCGTCATGGTTGAACCGAATGATTGGATCGAATGATTGGATCGAATGATTGGACTGAAGAAAGATGAAAAAACTGTGGCTTTGGCTAACTGTACTCCTGACAACGACGTTTCTGTTAGTGGCTTGGCGTTGGCCGGAAATGCCTTGGGCGGGGCTAACTGGACAAAAAATCACCGATCGCGTTCAGATTTCTACCCCACTGACTTTGCCGACTGTTGAACCCGATCGGCTCCTGCGCGATCTGAATTTTCTAGCTTTTGAGCGTTATACAGCCAGCGATCGGCAACGGGCTCGCAAATATATTCGCCAAGAGTTAGAAGCAGCAGGTTGGCAAGTTGAGGAGCAGCCTTTTTGGGATGGGGTTAACCTCTATGCCGAACGATCGGGCAGCGATCCCAGTTTAAAAGCAGTATTGTTAGGGGCTCACTACGATACGGTCGAAAATTCTCCGGGTGTAGATGATAACGGAACGGGCGTAGCTACAGTGTTGGAAGCAGCCCGCCTGTTAGGATCGCTGAGCACCCCTCGTAGCCTCAAGCTGGTGCTGTTTGACCTGGAAGAGGAAGGATTGTTGGGTAGCACAGCCTATGTAGAACAGGTGGCAAAAACCGACTTGCGAGGGGCGATCGTGCTAGATATGCTGGGTTATCGTTGTGAAGTTATCGGTTGCCAATCCTATCCGCCAGTTTTGCCACTTCGTCCACCAACCGATCGGGGTAACTTTCTAGCGGCCATTGGCGATCAAAGCCATCCCGACCTGCTCGAAAGCTTTGTCAATCAAGTCCCGTTACCACTCGTCTTGACCCTATCTGTGCCAACCCTGGGGGGAGTCGCGGCCGATCTGGTACGGAGTGATCATGCCCCATTTTGGCATAAAGGAATTGGCGCAGTGTTAGTCACGGATACCGCGAATTTTCGCAATCCCCACTATCATCAGCCTAGTGATACGGTGGAGACAATCGACCCGGAGTTTTTTGTCGGGTCTGCCCAGCAAATTATCCATGCAGTGGCGCGTCTTTTACAATCTTGATGGATCATGCTGATTGATCGCTCTCAGTTTGATCGCTCTCAGTCCTTACTCATCGTCTAAATTTGCCGTTTAGCTGGATATCGTGCAATATGACCGAGTCTGCTGCCAACGTCCCCTCCAATCTGCTCAAACGTCCTGAAGCCGTCGTGCTGATCTTGATCGCTGCCCTGTTTGTGCTGTGGGACACATACCTATCTTTATTAGATGAAGTGGGTTCAACTACCCTGTCGAGTCGCCAATTGGCCCAACGGTTAGGCACCACAACCAAAATTTTGCGCCGTCGAAAGCGGCAGCCCAACTTCAGTGCATGGACTCAGCAGCTCGATCCAGATGGCATTGCATGGCAGTATGCCAACGGTGTGTATCTGCCCCATGGATGAGGAATCCTTCCTGGGGTAGTGGTGATGCTAGCGGCGGGCGCGTCATAGTAAGAGGTGATCTGATCCGTATCCCCATTCTTGTACCAAGATGTCTCGATCGCCTGTTCGTTCCAGTGACGAAAGTACCCGCAAAAATCGTCCACTGGTTTATGCTTTAAATCGGTTGGTGATTGTGGCAGCCAACGCAGCAGTTTTGGGGTTATTGATCAGTGCCATTGTAGAAGCCTTTGCTGTGGGCTTAGAAGCCGGACTGCGGAGTTTAGCTGCGGCCGCTCTACCTCCGATTGTGCTTACCTACAGTAGCTTCTTTGCCGGTCGATCGCCTCGTACCGCCGATCGCGTTTTGGAAGTAAATCTGTTTGCGATCGGGCTAGTGTGGATCTTAGTGCTGTTAGTATTAGTCAATTTTGTCAGCACTCAATTTAGTCATACGATCCCGCTCGGTGAATTTGTGATCTCCCTGACCCTCAGCGTCTTAACGCTACTGAACAACCGCCTTTCCACCCGATCGTTGCTGTCCTGTTCCTACGGCATTCTTTCCGGCTTCCTACTGCATCTGCTGATTTTTGGCTTACCCAACCGCTAAGCCCAGTGAAGGGACAACTCAAGGGACAACTCAAGGGACAGCCAGAGGTACAGCTAAATTCCTGTCACTATCCGTTCTGAAAGCATCCGTGCAGATACATTATCATGGTGGGGATTCTTCGTAACAGAATGTTGCGGATCTGGGTTAAACCGATTTCGGGAAAGCGCCCGATCGATGTTTACCCCCTCCTTTGACCCTCCTGCTTTGAACAGCGTATCTCGTGGATCATCTCTATGCCGCACTCTCGTTCACGCCATCCTTTGCGGAAGCTCTTGGCTGGAAAATGGTTGCCCCGCCGATGGCAGTTCGGAAAATTATTATCTCCTCAAAACAGTATTGCCTGTGGTTTACTCATTCTGTGTCTAACGATCGCTAGCTGGCTCTTTACCCAAACCAGCATTGATTTTTCCCATCCGGAACGATTAGTCCAATCGATGCAGGCATTAGGTTGGCTGGGAGTGCTGATCTACATTGGCATTTTGTTTCTAGCCATTGTGATTGGCCCGATTCCCAGTACTCCAATCACCGTGGCCGCCGGTGCGATCTGGGATCCGTTCTTAGCAGGTGCTTTTGGTATCGTTGGCATCTATCTCGGCAGTTTAGCCGCCTATTTTATCGGACGTACCCTCGGCCGATCGGTCGTGCGAGTGCTGCTCGGAAAAGCTATTTATTTATCTAACCATCGAGGCGAAATCTATCTCGGCTGGCTCGTCTTTGTCAGCCACCTGATGCCATTTTTACCTTACGATCTAGTCAGTTATGGTGCAGGCATCTCCGGACTCTCCTTCCCGATCTATGCGATCGCCTGTCTGTTTGGAGTCATTCCCTGCATCTTCTTCCTCACCTATCTGGGCTCAGCCCTGACCGGAGGCTGGCTGCTAGGACTGACCATTGCCGTCTTATTTGTAGTGTTGCTAGTCGGATTACCCTGGGGAGTTCAACGTTACAACTGGCTTGGGCTGCGAGACATCATCCGAGTTGAGTAAGCGGCTCATCGAGCCTCTTCTACAATCGGTGACTCCAAGCTATTCATAAAGCGGATCAGTTTAGCCGCATCTAAGTAAACCTTCGAGGTTGGGTATTGTTGCAACACTTCGAGAAGGGTGACTTGTCGATCGCTGGCTGCTTGAATCAGGGCAATTCTGAGAGCATCCTGATTAGCGTTTTGATTAGCATCCTGATTAGTATCCTGATTAGCATCCTGATTAGTATCTTGATGGTCTATCGTCGGTGAAGGTGTAGGCGATTCCGATTTTAAGACCTGAATGGTAGGGCGATCGGGGGGTAAGTGGATCACTTCACTCATTTGGGAGAGTAACTGATTGCCAGATTCCGAATTGAGCAGTCCATCCATGAAGGTTGAGCTAGCTCCAAGTTCCATCGTCAATAGATTGCGTAAGACGAGTGGATCTAGCCCACTTAAACTGAGGTAAAACTGCAAGCTACTGGAGGTTTCTCCTGTTTCCGCCAGCGTTTCTAGATCGGCGATCGGCAGGCTGGCTTGGAGTAAACCATAGGTGACAACGAGCGTTTCAGAGGCATAAACAACAGTAGGGTGAACATTAATAAAACCCAGAAACAGCAGCGTCACCGTTCCATAGCGCCACCATTGGGATAACTGCCCGATCGCTCGCTCGATCTTGATGTTCAATTGTCTACCTCCTCATTGGCTCTTTAGGGTACCGTTTTCCAGAATTGTGCTGGTTTTTAGATTAGAGCTTCAGAGGGTCATCGCTGTTTTCCAGATTGGATGTCTAGCCGAGTGGTTCCCCCTGCCTCTCTCACAATAACAAGTTTGGTTCAGCAGCAAGATTGGCTGAATTATTTAAGAAGCGGCAACCTGCCCTAAGATTTGCCATGAGTAGCGCTATAATCGTCAAACCGTCAAACGGGAACGATATTTTTGATGGGCTGGCAGGGTTTTGGGTGCGTCACGGGTGAGCAGGGGAGAGCAGGCGGGTTGAGGATGGATGCATCGAAAGGGCGGTGTTAAATTGCCCAACTGGGTGATGCGATCGGGGTAAGTGGAAAACTTGAGATTGGTTTATAAATAAGGAGTTAAACATAGGAACTCTAATCCGGAACTCTAATCCAGAGATAATTAGGCTAGTAATTGTGTGAATTTTGCAACAAATGATTCTGAATCATCGTTTACTCTAATATGCCCCCAAAATGTTCGGATTTCAGTTGAATCATCGCTTCACGATCGGCTATTTACGGTCAGTCATTTAGGGAAACGACTTGGGGAAAACAAAAAGGATAAAGGATGAAACGTTGCGATCACAACCAATTGAAAGATCACGGAAAACCAGGCTTCCCAATCAGATTGTTGCAGCCCGGATCAGGTCTACAACCGACGCAGTCTAATCAGCAGTCTGATCGATCGTCTAATCAACCAGGTAAAAGACTCAGATCACCGATCACGATTGTCTTTAGCAGTTTGATCTTGTTAGGAGGGGTTTCGGCCAATTGGGGGCTGGGAAAACTACAAGCGCAATGGGTACCAATCCTCACTCAAGAATTTAGCCAGGCGTTGGATCGGCCGATCCAATTGGGAGCGGTTGAACGGGTGAGTTGGTCAAGTATTCGGTTTGGGGCATCTCAGGTTCCAGCCACCGCTACCGATCCAGATACAATCACCGCCGAGGCGATCGAGGTCAACTTTGATCCAATTCGAGCTCTACAGCAGCAGCAACTCCAACTCACCATCACCTTGGTGCGGCCCACAGCCTATATAGTTCAAGATGGGGCAGGGGACTGGTTAAATCTGGAATTGGTTTTCGATCAGGATGCGCCCATTGAGCTGGAACAACTGCGCTGGAGGGATGCCACGGTTACTCTGGTGCCTCAAGTCATGACGCTGGATGCAGAAGTAGAGCCTGATGATCCACCCTGGGATATTTCTCAGCGGTTGACGCAACTGACTTGGCAGCATCTCAACGGTGGATTGCGACTCCTCGATCAGGACGATCGACTCCAGTTTGACCTGAAAGCACAACTGGCGGGGCCTGATCGATCGGATCAGGGCTGGATTGATGTCAAAGGAGATCTGCAACTTGCGTCCGGCTCCACGCAGTTGGCGATCGATCTCAAGAACCTGGATCTGCCATCACTCACCCCGTTGATTCCCACTGATCTGCGAGTCGAGGCAGGGAAACTCAATGCCCAAGTCGATCTAACCATTCCACCCACTCAACTACCAATTATCTCTGGTCAGGCCCAACTCACAGGGGGAGCCCTACAAGCCAAAGGGGAACCCAACCCATTTACCGGGGTTGAAGCCCAGATCCAATTGCAGAACCAACAAATTCATCTGCAACGAGGTGAACTGAATTTTGGGCAAATTCCCTTTCAACTGGCGGGGACGATTGACTTGCAGCACGGGTTTGACCTCTCTGCTCAAGTGCCTTACGTTGATGCTGCTCCCTTCATGCAAACCCTGGAGTTAGAGGTGCCGTTTCCGGTTGCAGGGGCTCTGACTTCGGATAATTTGCGCTTGACCGGATCCTTGACTCAACCTGTCTTATCCGGTACGGCCATCGCAGCCAAACCGTTGAAATTCGATCGATTAGAAATTGCTGAAGTACAAGGTCAGTTCAGCTTATCCCTGTCGGATGACTATTTGCAGATTCAACAGATTCTGGCAAAACCCGTGATTGGAGGACAAATCACCACTCAAGCAGAAGTTTGGCTGGAAGAGGATAGTGCTCAGGTGAATGTTGCTGTGAATTTACCAGCCGATCGATTAACCGAATTGTATGGTTCAGATGATAGAAAAATCCAGTTCTCTAAAGATGAAGTAGTTGATCAATCTGAAGATAAATTATTTAATCAAATCGTTAACCAAGTTGTTAATCAAACAGGTGAGCTAGATACTTTCCAACTGGGTCAATTCCAGTCCACGGCCCAGATTACGGTAGATCATGATCAGCCTAAGGTAATAGCCCAGTGGCAGCTTGATCAAGGCAGCTATCCGGCTGAGGGGAAAATCCAGCTCGACCGCGATCGATTAACATTGCAAGACACGATCGTGCAGATTGGGTCGGGAACGGTGACTGCGGCAGCTCAGCTTCAGCAAGGCAAATGGCAAGCGGATCTGACGGCAGCTCAGGTCGATTTATCTCAGTTGGGCTTAGGGCGATCGTTCCTGGCGGATCAGGCTACCTCGGATCCATCACTCCAGGCGGTGCCACCCAGTTCGCCCCTGCTCCAAGCCCAATTACATTTGCAAGGAGATCTTCAATCCCCACTGCAACCAGTCAATTGGCTGGATCGACTGCAAGCCGTGGGTTCGGCACGGATCGCTCTAGGAGTCGGTGCAGTCACAGCTAAGCTGTCGGTGGCAGAAGGAGAATGGCGATCACAGATTGTGGGCAATCAGATCGAGATTGATCAATTACCATTACTATTGTCATTCCCATCACCGTTACCTTTTCCATCTAGACAAGCTGGCCACTTAGCAGGATCGATCGATCTCTGGGGGAGAGTCAACAATCTCAGCTTGGCTACAACCCAAGCAACAGCAGCGTTAACATGGGTAGGCTTACTGGGTCTAGAGCAGCCGATCCAAGCGGAATTTGCCTGGTTAGGCGATCGACTGCAGATTCACCAAGCTGGAATTGCCCAAGCTGCCATCTCTGGATCGGTTACCCCGCAATGGGAACATCAGACTCCTGTAGGGATTGCGGCTATGGATCTGGCAGTGAATATTCAAGACTATGATTTGACGACAATTCCCGGTTTAGATCTGCCGATCGATCTGCAAGGCTGGTTGTCAGCCCAAGGCAAAATTACCGGCACCTTGGATCAACCTCATCTTGTCAGTACGGCCCAACTCGATCGCTTCAGAATTGCGAATTTTCAGTTTGAGCCGTTGCAAGGACAGATTGAGTTTGAAGCGCAACAAATTGGACTGGATCTGCGCGGATCACAGGATCGGCTTGCCCTATGGTTCAACCCTCGACAAGCCACGACCTTTGCCATTCAGCAAGATCAGGCACAAGTAGAGGGGCAATGGTACGACGATCAAATCTCGGCTCAAATTCGGCGGCTACCCCTGGCAAAATTCAACCTGATGCCCATTACCAGCATTGGCTCCATTTCACTGGGTTCTGTACAGGGATGGCTGGATAGCCAGTTGCAGATTGACCTCAAACAGCCGAATGAACCGATCGCCACAGCCATTGTTGAGATTCAACAGCCAGGATTCACCCATCTATCACCTCGCCAGTTCAGCCCTTCATCCCCTAGTTTTTCTGATCAGTCTCTATCAACTAATCTACAAGGTAAGCTGCATTATGCCGCAGGGTTGCTTACCCTCAGCCAAGGTAACCTTGATTGGGGACAAAACCGCTTACAGTTTTCTGGTCAACTCGATCGGGCAACCCAACAGTGGCAAGGTCAGATCGCGATTGAGCAAGGTGAATTGCATGAGTTGCTGGTTGGGCTCCCGATCGCAGCATGGATGCAAACTCTCCCTCCTCCGGCCTCTCCAGTGATTCAAGAAATTGAGTCTGCCAGCCAGGGCAGATTTGATCTCGAGTCCCTAGATTTAGCTGCTTTGCTGACTCAACTGCAAGGTCAAATCTCTGCTCAAGCCCACTTACGTTCTGCCCCAACGGGAATCCAGGCTCAGCTAAGTTTGAGCGGTACTCACTGGCGATCAGCCCACTATGGGATTGATCAAATTGCGGCTCAGTTTGAACTGGAAGGCGAATCCCTGCAAATACCGACGATCGAAGCTGCTGGATTCCGCTGGGGAACGAACAGCCACCAATTTCTAGATGCTAAACTACGCTTGCAGGGGCAGGCAACGACTGAAATGATTGCTGGACAGGCAGAACTGACAGGCATCTCACTATCACAGATGCAGCAGGCATTCCAGTTACCGATCGATTTAACTGGACAGATCCAAGCAGTGGCAGCCATCGGTGGATCACCCAGCCAGCCCCAACTCAAGGGCGAACTACATCTGGATGGGGTCAAGGTGCGAGAGATCGCCATCGAACCCGCTAAAATTGGGTTTAGCTACATCGATCGCCAATTTCATTTGGAACATTGGCAATCTCTGCCGTTGATCCAGGTTGTCACCGCAGAAGAAAGGGTAGATCCTTAACGGTTAGCGTAGAATAAATCGTTCAACGGTGCCATCTTCTGAACGAATGCGCACTACAAAGGGAGTCCCATTCACATCACCTTCTACATACCAGCGTTGATTATCCTGTCGAGACTGATCAATCTGAATCCGGCGAGAACCGGCATTTACTCCCAACTCTGACTCGATCGCCTGACGTGCAATTCCTTCAGCATCTCTCCGACTACTGACCCGACCACCATCATAACGCCAATTATCCCAATCGGAATCACTGCGATAATCGTTTTCGTAGTCATTCCAGCGATCACCTCTATGGTTATTCCATCTATCATTCCAGCGATCATCTCTCCTACCACCCCAGTCTTCTTCCCAATTCTCGTGGTCGCCATCCCAGTCATCATCCCAGTCATCATCCCAGTCATTATCCCAATGGTTATCTCGATCGGAACGAGGATTGTGGTGTGGATCGAACCAATCCTCCTGGCGATTCCGTCGATCGGCCAGATGGTAGAGCTGCACTTGACCCGTCGGGGCTGCATAGTTACAACCTAGGGTATAAGCTGTATTCTGAGAATCAAACCGATCATTGCGCACTTGCAACACCATCTCTGCGCCACCTGCAAACTGGTTATGATCACCCACATCGACCACGCGCCATCCTTGAGATTCAGCGGCATCAATGCAAAGAGCTTCAGCTTGCCGGTTCGCCATGGGAAACATCCAGGGCAAGGGAAAGCTGAGTCCGGGTGGCGAAAAAATAGGGAGCCAAACAGAACTTAGGGCTAAAATTGCGGCTGAAGTTACGGAGTTGGGTTTCATACTCACCTCGGAGCGACCTCAAATTCATCTGATAATCTGTGCTAGAGAACAGCTATGCCTATTCTGGCAATAGTTCCTAGCCTGAAATGCATCGCTAGGGGGAATGAGTGTCGATCGAATAGAAAAGTTCCCGCTGTCCTTCTGGCATTTTCTTTGGGGAATCTTGCTGTTGTGAGGAAGCTGGTTCGGAGGTCAATATTCTGAACTGAATTTTAAGCTGAATTTTGAGGCTGACTGCCCAATCAAGCCTGTTCGGAAATCAATGTTCGGAAATTAATTTTCTGGGTTCAGTGAGGTTACTGGAAAATTAATTTTCTGAGTTCAATAAACCTGCTCGGAAATTGATGCTCTGAGTTCAGTGAGGTTACTGGGAAGTTAATGCTCTAAGTTCAATAATCTTGCTGGAAAATTAATTTTCTGAGTTCAATAAACCTGCTCGGAAATTAATGCTCTGAGTTCAGTGAGGTTACTGGAAAATTAATTTTCTGAGTCCAATAAACCTGCTCGGAAATTAATTTTCTGAGTTCAATAAACCTGCTCGGAAATTAATTTCCGAGCTAATAGCTTAAGTCCACTGATGTGGACTAAATTCGGGCTTAAATAAGGGCTCAGATTCTTGGTTGTTCTCTTTGGAGGATTTCAGGTATTAGCGAGGAAACTGATTTTGGGGTGGAATGGAAAATGTTCGACTGTGTCCTTTTT
>JALOOM010000018.1 GCA_025454395.1 Elainella sp. Prado103 | reverse complement strand
ATTGTGCATTGAAAGCGTTGAAACGGGCGGTTAGCTCAGTTGGTAGAGCGCCTGCCTTACAAGCAGGATGTCGCGGGTTCGAGTCCCTCACTGCCCATTAGTTCCAGAGGTAAACTACTGTAAATTCAGATCCTGTAAGCTCAGATGCTTTTGGGGTTTCCTCTTCCCCTCCAGATGTCGCGGCACAACAGCAGCTTGGGCGTTCCCATAGCGTGATGCTGTGTCCTCAGAACACTGTATCTTCGGAAGATCATATCCTCAGAACGCTACGTCTTCAGAAATTGCAGAACCTTTGACCCTGTTCCCTATTCTATCCTGCTCTTCAGGGCACTTCCCACTTTTGACTGGGTCGAGCGCGAGAGATGATGAGGGATTGATTATCTGCATCAATTTTCACTCCTCCTTAAATTTCACTCCTCCTTAAAATAACTTCCTGCCCTACGATCCAGTCCTCTAGGGTGTGTAAAGCGGCAAACAAATGTAGAAGATGCTGCCTTGATGAGGCTCTGAAGTTACCCCAATTAAACCTCGGTGGGCCTCCACAATTCGCCGAGAGAGATAGAGCCCTAAACCGCTGCCCGCTCGTTTATTCTCGCCTTGACGAAACCGTTCAAACAAATTGATCTGATCCTCAAACGGAATCCCGGTACCTGTATCCACAACTTCCAGTCGCAGCCAAGCATGGTTGGAGGGATGAGCATCATCAGAACCACCCAAACCACTGGAGCCACCAGAGCCACCAGAGCCCACTGACTGGCCTCGATCGTTCGCTAAGCGAATGGTAATGCTGCCCCGATCAGTGAACTTGATTGCATTTCCAACCAAATTCATCATCACGCGACGCAGTTCTAACCGATCGCCCAAGACTGTTGTGTTCACTGCCCCGTCATTGCCTTGGTGATCCAAGCTAATTTGGATGGTCAGTCGATCGGTCTCAACTAGGGGTGCCAACTCTTGCACCACCTCTTGCACTACGCCTAGCAGATCAACCTGAGCGAAAGTCAAAGTCTTGCTCCCCGCATCATGGCGATACACTTCTAGGAGCGTATTCACCATTTGCAGCAGATTTCTGTTGCTCCGGATCATAACGGTTAATGCCTCTGCCATTTCGGGCACAACCGGGCCAAAAGCTTCTTCCAGAAACAAATTCATCATCCGATCGGCAGCTACCAAGGGAGTCCGCAAATCATGGGTTAGACGAGAGACAAAATCTTCTCGTTGGCGAGACATACGCTGCTGTTCGTCGATGCTATATTTCAGACGTAATAGGGCTCGTACTCGCGCCAAGAGTTCATCCATATCCACCGGCTTCCGGATGAAGTCATCAGCTCCAGCATCTAATCCTTCTACCACACTGGACTGCTGATGAGCCGTAATCAGCAAAATCGGAATAAACCCTAACTTATCTTGATTTTTCCGGATGCGGCGGGTTACTTCATAGCCGTCCATTCCCGGCATCATCACATCCAGTAAGATCAGATCAGGAGGAGACGCTTCAATTCGAGCTAAAGCGCTCCGACCATCTACAGCCAAGTTAACCTGATAGCCTTTGTCTTCTAAAATCGTCTGCACTAGAAACAGGTTGTCAGGTGAATCGTCAACTGCCAGGATGCGAGCAACTTTAGAATCCTGCAAAGTCATGAGCAACAACGTATCCTAAAGAACAGGGGAAACAGCCTCGATCGCCACACTTCTGAAAGATTGACCCAGCAGGGAAACCGCCAGATAGCTTTTAGGCAGTTCAACCCATACCCGATCTACCTGATGCAGTAACTCCCCTGATGCAGCAACTTGCCAGTGAAACAGCGCCTCCTAATCTAGAGATCGATCGAGGTAGATTACTATACTGGTGAATTGTCTAAAGCAATCAGCCACATTCTAGCAGGGTAAAATTCTTGCTCCCATCTGCCTTAGGAAAGAATGTCTGCATCTCTCCCTCTTTCGCCTACTATCGTTAGACTGCCCCACCCCCAACCGCTTGGAGATCGGAAAAGATAAGACAGACAAACCCGCAGTCTAACGGGGACAACCTCAGAAACAAAGTATTGATAGAAACCTCGATCTACGGAGGCTAAAGGGACGTGAGCAAAAAGCAGCAGCGATCCAATGACCCAGTTGATTTAGCGTTTGGTCGCGGCAATCGCAGCATGGGTTTTCGAAACTGCCGCGAGTTGTTGGGACACTTCAGGGTTGTAAAGCCGCAGATAATTCCAGTAATTGCCTAACACCGATTCAACATAGCCCCGAGTTTCAGGAAAGGGAATCTTTTCGACAAAGCGATCGAGATCACTCGTACCGAAGCGATCGATCCAATCTGCGACGCTACCTGGCCCAGCATTGTAGCTCGCCACGGCAAACAAAGAGTTATTGTCATATTCCTGGTGGGTGTAATCCAAATACCAGGTACCCAGTTTAATATTGTCTTCCGGATTGGTCAGGTTATAGTCTTTCAGTCCAATTTGGCTCGCCACCCACTCTCCGGTTTCGGGCATCACCTGCATGAGCCCTAAGGCTCCAGCCACTGATTCAATCTGGGCTTCAAATCGAGATTCCTGCCGAATCAAGGCCGTCACTAGCATCGGGTTCAACTGCCGTTGATCCGACCATTGTTTGATCGGGGCTTCAAACGGAAATGGATAGAGGGATTGCCAATAGCCAACTTGCTGCTTCAGGGCTTTCACATCCGCTTTTTCGCCAGCAGGTTCGCGCCAGTCAAGACTGGAGAGCATAAAAATTCCGTCTAGATTGTCTCCCATTCCTAAACGCAATAGGCCATCCGTAAATTGTTCCGCCACCGTAGGCTTGAGGCGATTGGTGAATTCGACTTGCCAGCGGGCATGGGCTTCCCGATCCTGTCCCAGTTGATATAGCTCGTTTACTGCCTCAGAACCCGCTAACAAGCCTGGGCGCTGTGGCTGTTTTACCACTTGAGGTAATTTGGTTCGCAAAGTAGAAAAATCCCCCACATCCCACCCCAAAAGCGAGGCTGATCGCCAAGCATAGTAGGATTCAGGATAGCGGCTGAGGGTGTATTCATAGGCAGACTGAGCCTGGGACTGTTGCCCTAACTGAGTGGCCCATTTCCCGATCCAAAAACTGGCTTTGGGGGCAATTTCGCTATCTGGATTTTGATCAATAATTTGTTTTGCCCAAGCCCAAGCTCCGTTTAGATCCCCCTGCTGATCGAGTAATTCGGCTTGCTCCCAGCGCATTTCAGCCGCAGTTTCCGAGTTGCCATATTGCTTCAAAATGGTTTCCCGGAGTTGAAGGGCGGTGTCAGGACTATTCTGGGCTTGCAAGCGCTTGGATTTAGCCAGCAAGGCTTCAGGGGCCTGTTCTGGAAAGCGTTCAATCGCCTGATCCAGATAGCCGATCGCCGCCGCAGAATTGTCCGCTAAATCAGCCAAACGCAATAAGGCCAGTCCGGTTTCGGGCTCGTTCGGAAAAGCTTGCAACAATGCTAGATAGCCCGCTTTGGCATCTTTCAACCGCTCGCCCAACTGAGCCCCTCTGGCCGCCCGATACAGATTTAAGGCTGAGGGGGGAGCTTTGGCATAGGCGGCTCCGGCCTGGCCATAGGCAGTATTTTCCCAATAGGCAAACCCGATCGCCTGCCAATCCTCTGGGGTGAGTTGGGCAGCATAATCTTGTTTCAGTTGATTTAAAAGCGACTCGATTCCCTCCAGATCGACCCCATGGCGGGCCAGCACCATCAGTAACTGGGGTTGTTTGGGGTTTTGCTTCAGGCGAGTTTGAGCAATTTCGATCGATCGTGGATGGGCCGGAAATTGAGCCAATGCCTGATCCCAATACTGAGGTTCCGTTTGCCCCAACCCATACAGCGCTTCAGCAACCACTGGACTCTCAGCATGGTCGCGCAGCAGTGTCTGCCAGGTGGCTTGAGCCGCCGCTCGATCGCCGGTTGCCGCCTCCGCCTGAGCCCGTTTCGCCAAAACTTCAGCAGCCAGCACTGGGTAGTCGCGCTCTAAGCCTTGCAATAATGGCAGAGCTTGCCCACCCTGGTTTTGCTCAATCCAATCACTGGCCAACAGATAGCGCGCCCGCTGTCGATCCAGATCGGTCTGGGCTTGTTGGGTCAATTCCAGCAGCCGGTTGGCTCGATCGGCAGGAGCCACCTCTGCCAAAGCCAGCACTTCCGAGGGGGGAGCAGTGGAGATCGCTTGGGATGGGATCGCCGCGTTCTGAGACTGACCTGTCCAAGCCTGTTTGCTCACCCACCCAGCAGTCAGAACGAGCAGCGTAGAGCCCGCCAGGGTCAGCAGAAACAGGCGTTTTCGTTTCAACATAGCAGCACGAGTATTTTTGCAAGGAACGCTTCGTACTCTAGGATAGCCATTCCCACGGTGGGATTTCTGAGGGGAGGGAGTACCCGATCGGGGCATTCTGGGCGCTGCTTTTTTAGCCATAGGAGTTTTAGGCGGCTTGAGTTAGGGACTGCCATCAGGAGAGGGAGCTAGAAACAATCTGATGTTGCCGCCCATGATGGTTTCGCTACGCATGATATCGCCAGTCTGAAAATTTGATCCGCAAATCTCTTGATCCGCAAATCTCTTGATCCGCAAATCTATAGATAAGCTTTGATTAAATTACGCAATACTGGAAGAGATCAAAACCGTTCAAATTGCAGAGAACCAATGGATTTGCGAGGCGTAGAGACACCGCGCTTGGCGTGGTCTGGAGATTGTTTAGTGATCGGTCTGTTTGAAGACGCGATCGAGCTGACCGGCGAGTTAGCCGAGTTAGATCAAAACCTGTTTGGCACCCTGGCCGAGCTGATCGCCGAAACCGAGTTCAAAGGCAAGGAAGGCAGTAGTGCAGTGGCGAGAGTGGGCTCCAATAGTCCGATCCGCAAGATTGGTATTGTGGGGTTGGGCAAACCAGAAGGGCTAAAACTAGACACCCTGCGACGCGCTGCTGCCACCGCCGTTCGACTCGCCCGCAAGGAAAAAAGCAAGTCGCTCGGGATCAGCTTGCCGCTCTGGAATGAAGATGCAGCCGCCACAGCCCAAGCAGTGACGGAGGGGATTGAGCTGGTGTTGCATCAAGATAGCCGCTTTAAGTCGGATGCGGAAGAAAAAAACAACAAGCTAGAACAGATTGAACTGTTAGGATTCGCGGGTCAGGCAGCCGCCATTACCCAGGCACGCCAGATTTGTTTAGGCGTGATTTTAGCCCGCGAGCTGGTATCCGCCCCGGCGAATATTGTCACTCCTATCACCATGGCCGAAACCGCAGAGGCGATCGCCCGTGAGTATGGTCTGGCTTTAGAAATTCTGGAAAAAGCAGACTGTGAAAAACTGGGCATGGGAGCCTTTTTGGGAGTCGCCCAAGCCTCCGACTTGCCCCCTAAGTTTATCCATCTCACCTATCGCCCAGAAGGCACCCCCCGCAAAAAAGTGGCGATCGTTGGCAAAGGGCTGACCTTTGACAGTGGTGGATTGAACATTAAAGGGGCAGGTAGTGGTATCGAAATGATGAAAACCGACATGGGCGGAGCTGCCGCCACCCTAGGAGCTGCCAAAGCGATCGGCCAAATTAAACCAGATGTAGAAGTGCATTTCATCAGTGCAGTCACCGAAAACATGATCAGTGGTCATGCCATGCATCCGGGTGATATCCTGACGGCTTCTAACGGTAAAACCATTGAAGTCAACAACACCGATGCGGAAGGACGGCTGACGCTGGCGGATGCGCTGGTCTTTGCTGAAAAACTGGGTGTGGATGCCATTTTAGATCTGGCCACCCTGACCGGAGCTTGTATTGTGGCGCTTGGCGATGATATTGCTGGGCTGTGGACAACCGATGATGCCCTCGCCGGTCAAGTAATGGCGGCCGCAGAACAAGCCGGTGAAAAAATTTGGCGGATGCCAATGGAAGACAAATACTTTGATGGCTTGAAATCAGTCGTAGCCGATATGAAAAATACCGGGCCCCGCGCTGGTGGAGCGATCACCGCAGCACTTTTCCTGAAGCAATTCGTGAAGGAAACCCCGTGGGCTCATTTAGATGTAGCCGGGCCCGTTTGGGCGGATAAGGAAAATGGCTACAACAACGCAGGCGGTACGGGTTATCCAGTCCGCACATTGGTCAATTGGGCCTTGAGCTAAACTTGAGCTAAACCACCCCCCGATCGGCACCACCGTATGAGATCGATCGCCTCAACTCAGTGGCATTCCTGATCGGGGCTATTTTTGAGCAGTGGCAGTTCAGTCAAAGCCGTCGGGTCAGGCACCGCTTCCAGATTCGCCTTTTGCCGTTCCCGTCTCCAACGCTGGGAGAGATTCACCGCCTGACTGATTCGACCATTGGCGATCGAAATCCAGTGTCCCTCTAGGTTACGCAGTTGGGTGAGTCGTAAGGTCATCCGCTCCACCAGCCCGGTTTGGTGATCGATCGCCACCACATCCCCGATCGCATATTGATCTTCCCAGAGGATAAACAAACCTGCCATCCAGTCCCGCATAAAATTCTGCCCAATCAGCAATAGGATCAATGCGATTACGCCTACGATCGTTAACACCAGGCTAAAGGGCATTCCCAGATACACCAACATGGCAACAATGCCGATCGTCGTGATCAGTAAGGTTTTGATCGGCAGCAACAGCGACAACAAAGAATAAACCCGCAAACTATCTCGTTCTGCCTCAGGGGTCGCCGCCACACCAAACTTGACCCAGAGTGTGGTTGTCCCTTGCAAAAAATCACGGGCTAACCGATTGCCCCAACTGGTCAAAAACCAAATGAACAACAGGGTTGTCGGCATTCCCAACAGCCACCAGCCGAGGGGCTTCGTCCAGGGAAACAGAATTAAGGCAGTGGACAGACCGGCAATCCAGACGGCGACTTGAGCCCAGGACAACACCCAACGAAACCCTGCCAGTAGATGGCGCTGCTGCTGAAGCTGAGCCTGTTGTTGAAATCGAGCCAAAAAATGATCTTGAAACTGAGCCCAAGCGGATGGATCATCAGCAAAATCCCCCGTGGGTGCAGTTTCAGCGACGATCGTCGCTTGTTGACGGCGTAGACTGCGATTTCGGCGCTTCAGGGGAGCTTGCAACAGCCATAACACCAGACTGGCAGCCAACATCACCGCCAATACCACGAGGGATTCTCCTAATCGCCCTTGCAGGCTGAGGGCATCGGGGGAGCGTTCCATTAAGGCCGCATACAGGTTCTGGTAAATAATCGAGCGCCATTGTTCCGCCAACGCAGCGATCGGCTGCCCGTTGTAATCTGCATCAATGTGCGTCACCGTGATCAGCTTCAGGGGTTGCGTATGATAGGCATCGCCCGCCACGACCACCGGCACCTCACTCAGAGACACGATCGACACTTGCAGTGTTTTCGGATCAAAATTAGTCAAAATGCCATCGCGGCTGCCAGGGATAAAACTGCCTTCCACCACCCGATTCAAGTTATCCTCAATCTGATTGGCTCGCAGTTCGACCGGCAGTTGCGATCCAGGCTGGGAGCGATCCCACACGGTTGGAGAAGCAATGGTAAATAAGGGTTGCCCTTCAAACCAGATCGGCGTGGTTTCCAGATTGCCCAAGCGCTCCACTCGTCGATCAACCTGCTGTAATTGCTGTTGCCAGAGGGTGAGTAAGGGCATTCGTCCCGCTGCCGTGGGTACCCAAGCCCGCAGGAGCCCGACTACCAATAGCCCCACCACAATCAGATTGAGCAGCGATCGTAACCCTACCGTCCAAGGGCTAAACAGCTTGATGAAGCGCTTAAATACTCTCTGCACGACTCTTTCACCCAATCGATATGGCACGATGACAGCTCTGCCTCAGTATAGGAGCTATACTGAGAAACCGAACGCCTAAATTCTTTGAAAGAAGAAAATATGAGAAATTGATTGCCATCCCGTAGTCAAAACAACCTTAGCGGGGGGCAAGTTGCCAGATGATAGAGGAGGGGTGACTTTGTACCAGTTGCCAAGCTGAGCATGACAGTGTATCAAACTTATACTTACGGCAAATTTGAGTTGCGCCATGGGCATCCCTTTCCCTTTGGTGCCACACCGATCCCAGGTGGGGTCAACTTTTCGATTTATTCCAACCATGCCACAACAGCCGTTTTGGTGCTGTTTGAGAAAGGCAAACCCCAACCCTTTGCAGAGATTCCGTTTTTGCGGGAATTCCGGCTCGGCAATGTGGTTAGCATGATCGTGCTAGGGCTAGACTACGAAAATCTAGAATATGGCTATCGGGTGGATGGCCCCTATGCGCCCAGTTCGGGCCATTGGTTCGATATGCGCAAGATTTTGCTCGATCCCTACGCTAAAAGCATTGGCGGTCGAGATGTCTGGGGTGCCCCGATCCAGGAGCATGGCATTTATCCCTACCGAGGGCAGATTGTCACCGATGAATTTGACTGGGAGGGCGATCGACCCCTGGAAATTCCGGCCAGCGATCTGGTGATTTATGAAATGCATGTCCGGGGCTTTACACGCCACCCCTCTGCCAAAGTGACTCCTGAGCATCAAGGTACCTTTGCGGGTTTGCAAGAAAAGATTGCCTACCTGAAGGAATTGGGAGTGAACTGCGTTGAGTTAATGCCGATCTTTGAATTTGATGAGCTGGATAATCCTCGCCACAATCCACTCACGGGCGAGCCGCTGTTTAACTATTGGGGCTACAGCACAATCGGCTTTTATGCTCCTAAAGCAGGCTATGCCGCCAAAGGGGCGCAAGGGCAGCAAACGATCGAGCTGAAAACCCTGATTCGTGAGCTCCATAAGAATGGCATTGAGGTGATCCTGGATGTGGTGTTCAATCACACGGCAGAGGGGAATGAAACTGGCCCAACCATTTCGTTTCGTGGCTTAGACAACAAAACCTATTACATGCTGGCTCCTGATGGCCATTACCTCAACTTCAGTGGTTGCGGCAACACCCTGAACTGTAACCATCCAGTGGTGCGAATTTTTGTGCTGGATTGTTTACGCTACTGGGCTTCGGAGTATCACATTGATGGTTTTCGGTTTGATCTGGCTTCGATTTTAGGGCGCGATCCCAAAGGTGAACCGTTGGCCAATCCGCCATTGCTGGAAACTCTGGCCTTTGATCCCGTGTTAGCCAACTGCAAATTGATCGCTGAAGCCTGGGATGCAGGTGGGCTTTATCAGGTGGGCTCTTTCCCGAACTACGATCGCTGGGGTGAATGGAATGGCAAATATCGCGATGATATCCGGCGATTTTTACGGGGAGATGGACAGGTTACCAATATAGCTCAGCGGCTGCAAGGCTCTCCAGATTTATATGCTAAGGCAGGACGATCGGTCGATAGCTCCGTCAATTTTATTACTGCCCATGATGGGTTTACCTTAGCCGACTTATTTGCCTACGACTGCAAACATAATGAGGCGAATGGCGAAGACAACCAGGATGGCATGAATGACAACGATAGCTGGAATTGTGGGGCGGAAGGAGTCACCCATGATCCAGAAATCTTGGCACTGCGACGACGACAAATGCGCAATGCGATCGCAATTTTGATGGTGAGTCAGGGCGTGCCGATGCTCCTGATGGGGGATGAAGTGGGTCGGAGTCAGAATGGCAATAATAACACCTACTGTCATGATTCCGCTCTCAACTGGTTCGATTGGAGTTTGCTGAAAACCAATGCCGCCTTTTTCCGCTTTGTCAAAAACTGTATTGCCTTTCGTCATGCTCATCCGATCCTGCGCAACCCCATTTACTTTCAGCAGCAAGATTATCTGAACGTGGGCTATCCCGATCTGAGCTGGCACGGCGTTAAAGCCTATCAGCCCGATTGGTCAGACTACTGCCGCACACTAGCATTTATGCTCTGTGGCAAATACACCCAAGCTGACCATGGCTATGATGACTTCGTTTATGTTGCGATGAACGTTCACTGGGAAGGACATCACTTTGAACTGCCCCATTTACCGACTGGAATGAAATGGCATGTCTTCGTCAATACTGCTATGCCCTCACCAGAAGATATTTGGGAACCTGGCACCGAGCCAGAATTACAAGACCAGTCTACCTTTCTGGTTGGAGCCCGATCGACGATCGTGTTAGTGGGGCGTTAGAAGTCTGGGTGGCAGAAAGTTGAGGGTTAGTAGTCTGGGGGTTAGTAGTCTGGGGGTTAGAAACCCACTAGAGCCAGTTACCCAGCAAAACATAAGGAGCCCAAAAGCGGGGAGATTCGTAGCGTGGATCTTGCAGTAAAGCCAGTTGTGCTTGCTGTAGCGCTTTTGCTTTCGAGCCAGACGCTTGTGTTAGAGCCTGATAGAACTGATCCATCAACACCGCTCCTGATCCATCGTCCAGGCTCCAGAGTGAGGCAATTGTACTGCGAGCCCCAGATCGAACTGCCAGCCCGGCCATGCCCAGCCCAGCTCGTCGATCGCCTGCTGCGGTGCGGCAAGCACTCAGCACCAATAACTCAACTGGCTCTGCCTGAGTTTCCTCCACTTGCAGCAGTTGGCTCAATTCATTGATATTAATTGGGCGATCCCAAGCCAGAATAAAGGTTTCTGACAGATTAGAGCTGAACTGACCATGGGTGGCGACATGGACGATCGGAAAGGCAGAAGCTTGCAGGCGTTTACGGAAATTCTCTTGCGTAAAAGTTTGATTCAATAACACTTGACTAGGCAAATTAGCCTGAATTTCGTTGACTTCCTGGGTCACATAATTTAAGGCGGAGAAATTGGCACGGGCTTCGCTTAAGCCAGCCAACAACACTTTCAAGCGCTGTTGTTGTAGGGGTTTGGGATCGGTCAGTTGTAAACCGGGAGCAAGGGCGACACTATATTTTTCAATCAAAAAGTGCTGACCATCAAACAGAGCTGCTAAAGGTAAACTGCGCAGGGAGCCATCGAGCACAAACACCAGCGTATCTACAGGATGTGCCGCCAAGCTCGCTTCTACCGGGCGGATCAGCCAGTCATAGAGTGCCTGCGACAATCCCATAAATTGTTGCGATCGATAGGGGCGTTTGACTTCCACCAACAAATTTTCTACCGTTGCTTCCACCTGGCTTTGATCGATGGGAGTCATGAAATGTTGCAGGGGTTGCTGAGGTAGCTTGAGAATCACCTCTAATCGATCGGGCAACAAGATGGTATAGAGGACGGCCGCCGCTGTAGTTGGTTGATCCACAACCCGATCAATTTCAAATTGGGTTTCTAGACAGGCTTCTCGAAAAAAGTTATCCAGTTCTGCAATCTGTAATGCTTCAATGGTTTGACGGGCTTGCAACAGTTGTTGACCAGTTGGATTGCCCCCTAATAAGAGTTCTACGAATTCTCGATAAACAGGCTCAATCTGAGTTTGAAACGAAAACTGTACATCTTGATTGATCGCCACCAAATCATTTCGAAGTGCTTGCAGATTGATGATCGCTTGTTGATAGGACTCGATCGCTTGATCTCGTTCTTTTTTTTGTTTCCAGAGTCGTCCCAACTGCCATTGCCAGCGATATGATAGATCGGTCGCATTGATCGATTGCGCGAGCATTAACGCTTGTTCTGTTGATCCCATCGCCGCAGGATGGTTTTGCAGCTCATACCAGGAACCTAACAACCCCTGACTAAAGGAAGCCGTTCGCAAATCTCCACTGGACTGAGATTGGATATTAATTTGCTGTAATCGCTGGACGATCGTTGCCTCGACCGGACTTGAACGGGGTAATGCCCCTGCCTGCACTAGCCTGATCTGCGCCAGGATGAGTTGAATTTGCTGCGTCCAAATGAGGTGATGTGGCGGTTGGCGATCGAGCTGTGTTTGAATGATCGGAATCTGATCTGCTGCCGTAGACCACTGCTGAAGTTCTAGGAGGACAGTCAACTGATTCAGAGCAGCCTGGATTTGCCCATGGGGCGTTGTTGCAATTTCGATCGATCGCTGATAAAGATCGATCGCTTGCTCCATTCGCTGCCCAAACTGCTGAGCCACCGTCACCTGTTGTTGCCAGAGGGCAATGGCCGATAAAGAATCTGTTGGGGGGCGTTGGGCTAAAACGGACTGGACTTGTGCTGGCGACAGGTTATTGAGCTGAAGTAGGCTGATCGCCTGACTATGCAGCAAATTGGCTCGACTCAGATCAATAGCTGCTGCTATGTTTTGAATTTCAGAGTGAATCTCGGAGTGAATTTCAGAGTGAATTCCTAAAACGAGCTCCGGCTGATCCTCAGGTTCCAAGCGTTGCATCAACTGCTCAGCCCGATCGAGTGCCTGCTCGGACTGCTCAAGATTCCCGATTCTTTGCAGATGATCTGCCAGACTGCGCCACAGATGGATTTGTAGTGACAGCGGATCTTGATCGGTCAGAGTCTGGCTCAAAGCCGTCAATAAATCTACGGCTCGACGATTGAACCCCAACGTTTGTAAAGCTTGTGCTTGATTTAACCGACTTTTCAGCAAACCCGATCGATCCTGATTCTGCTGATAGCGATCAGCAGCTTCGGCCCAACTCTTGACAGCCGCTTCAGCCTGTCCTCGCGCAAACTGAATTTCACCTTGAATATTGAGCACTTGCGGCAACACTTGTGCTTGATCGGTTTCAGGAACAGCCGCTAAAAGGGTCAAACTGCGATCGATCGCCTGATTGGCTGCATCCCAATGGCCTTGTCGTTGGTAAACCAGAGCCAAATTACTGAACACAATCGCCCCCTGTAACCGATTCTCCTGCTGCTCATAGGCTTGGACTGCCTGTTGCAAAGCCTCTCTGGCACCATCCCAATCCCCCACCAGAAAGCGAGATCGCCCCTGTTCAGCCAGAGTTTCAGCCTGAATGGCTTGCTGCTCCGCTGAGGCGATCGGAGGTGTAATCCCAGGTGCAGATCGCGCAAATTCAGATCGCGCAAATTCAGATCGCGCAAATTCAGATTGCGCAAATTCAACAGGGGGAGAAATTTGGGCAAAAACCGGATGAAACCACAGGCAAACCCAGCAGGTTAAGATGAGCAACCAGCCAAACCGCAATTTTTTCCAGAATGCTGTCTTGATCCTGTTTCCCTGGCTCATGCTCACCCTAATGGTTAGTATTCGTCTGGTTAGTATTCGTCTGGTTAGTATTTGTCTGATTAGTATTCGCCAGTCTATCCTAAACTGAGCTAAACCCCCGTCTGGTAATTGTCCGTGGCATACTTGAGCTAGTGAACAATCCGGACTTGTGCCGTTGTTGTTCCTGCCTGTTCTTGCTCTAGTTTCCCATGCCATGACTGCCCTACCGTCACACCCACCTACCAGCGATCCTACGGGTCTGAAACCTTCAGAACTGAAACGCCCAGAATTGCTAGCACCGGCTGGAGATTGGGACTGTGTGAAAGCAGCAGTGGAGAACGGAGCCGATGCCGTCTATTTTGGCTTGGATCGGTTCAACGCCAGAATGCGGGCTCACAACTTCACTGAAGCCGATTTACCAGAGCTGATGGGGTTTCTGCATCTGCGGGGAGTCAAGGGCTACATCACCCTGAATACGCTAGTCTTCCCATCTGAACTGGCAACCGCAGAGCAATATTTACGAGCCATTATCACCGCCGGAGTGGATGCCGCGATCGTCCAGGATATTGGCATTTGTCGGCTCATTCGCCACCTATCGCCCGATTTTCCCATTCATGCCTCCACGCAAATGACGGTGACCAGTGCTGCTGGCGTGGCGTTTGCGAAAACGTTAGGCTGCCAGTTGGTTGTGTTAGCCCGTGAATGTTCATTAAAAGAAATCAACAAAATTCAGCAGCAACTCCAGGCTCAGCAAATGGCTCTGCCTCTAGAGGTGTTCGTACATGGGGCGTTGTGTGTCGCCTATTCTGGGCAATGCCTGACGAGTGAAGCTTTGGGGGGGCGATCGGCTAATCGGGGTGAATGTGCCCAAGCTTGTCGGATGACCTATGAGTTGATTGCAGATGGACAGACCGTTCCCCTGGGCGATCGGCAATATTTATTGAGTCCCCAAGATTTAGCGGGCATTGATGTGCTGCCGGAACTGATTCAATCAGGCATCAGTTGCCTCAAAATTGAAGGTCGCTTGAAAGCACCAGAGTATGTCGCGAATGTGACTCGTATCTATCGTCAGGCGATCGATCGATCGATGGCTGCGGTCACTACTGCGGATTCTTCTGAATCTGAGCAGCAATTGCCCAATAAATCGCCCAATAAATCATTGAAGCCATCCCTAGCAACTTATGCTGCCACAGATGAAGAACGCTATCGGTTAGAGATGTCCTTTTCTCGTGGGCTTTATACAGGCTGGTTTCGCGGCATTGATAATCAAGCGCTCGTCCATGCGCGATTTGGCAAAAAACGGGGTGTTTACTTAGGATCGGTAACCCGCGTTGGCAAAGATTATGTTGAATTTGAGGGGGTTGCTCCAGTCAAGCCAGGTGATGGAGTGGTGTTTGATCAGGGACAGCCGCAAGCCCAAGAAGAAGGAGGGCGAGTCTATACCGTCACGGCTCAAGGTCGCATGACTCGGATTAGCTTCGGACGACGGGATCTAGATCTCAGTCGGGTGCGCGTGGGCGATAAGCTCTGGAAAACCAGCGATCCAGAACTCGATCGGCAGTTGCGCCAAACCTATGCCAGTGAGATTCCTCAGTTTCAGCGACCGATCGATCTGGAAGTCCATGGGGTGATCGGCTTGCCGCTGACGGTGATTGGCCGCGATCGAATCGGGCATGTGGTCGAGGTGAGTTCAACCATGCCGCTGGTTGCTGCCCATCATCAACCCCTCAGCCTGGAACGTTTACAGGAGCAACTGGGACGACTGGGAAACACGCCCTTCGAGTTAGGGCAATTAACAGTACATCTAGAGGGTGATCTCCTGTTGCCGGTGAGTGAATTAAATCGGCTCCGACGCGAAGTGGTCGATCGGTTGATCGATTTGCGTCTGCGACCCCACCGCTGGCAACTGCACCCTGAGTCCACCTATCACGATTTGCTCTCGACCAACTCCCGATCTTCCTCCCCTAGTTTTACGCTATCCATAGGTAACTTGCCAGAACAGTCTAACTCGCTAGAACAGTCTAACTCGCCAAAACAGTCTAACTCGCCAGAACGGCCCAACCGACCCAACCTGATCGGACTGGTGCGAACTTTAGAGCAACTTCAGTCCGCATTGGCTACTGGGTTGTCTACCCTCTACTGCGAGCTTGAAGATCCCCGTCGCTACCGGGATGCGGTGCAACTGGTACGATCCCAATCTCCCGCCACTCAGATTTATGTTGCGCCGCCTCGTATTACTAAACCGGGTGAACAGTGGATTTTACAACAGGTACGATCGGCCAATGCCGATGGTTATTTAATCCGGAATTATGATCAACTTCAGTTTTTTGCGGCCGATCGCTGTGTCGGTGATTTTTCATTGAATGTAGCCAACGCCTTAACCGCTGGTTATTTCAGGCAGCAAGGATTAGAGCGAATGACTGCTTCTTACGATCTCAATAGTCAACAACTGGAAGATTTGCTGCGATCCTGTCCACCGGATTGGTTGGAAATCACCATCCATCAACATATGCCCATGTTCCATATGGAGCACTGCGTATTCTGTGCGTTTTTATCCGAGGGTACCGATTACACTAATTGTGGCCGCCCTTGCGAAACTCATCAGGTGGCATTGCGCGATCGAGTCGGCACCAGCCATATTTTGCAGGCCGATGCAGGCTGTCGTAATACGGTGTTTAATGGCAAAGCCCAAACCGGAGCGGAGTATGTGCAACGATTCATTGAACTTGGTGCCCGTCAGTTTCGCATTGAGTTTGTCAACGAATCCCCCAGCCAAGTTCAACAGACAATCGATTACTATCAGCGGCTACTGCAAAATCACATTCGTGGATCCCAACTCTGGCGAGAATTAAAGCTGCAAAACCAGCTAGGTGTGACCCGAGGTACCTTAGGTTAGTCTTAGATTGTCCTGGATTAGTCCTGGATTAGTCCTGGATTAGTCCTGGATTAGCCCTGGATTAGCCTGCTCCGACCACGCTTCTAAAATGACCGGGTGAAGTGACCGGGTGAAATGACCGGGTGAATGGATGCAACCTCGATCGCCAAGCAGATCTACCTTGGTGATGAATCCGTCGGAGGCACAGCGCCAACTCCCGACATGGATATTGTCGATCAACTCGGCCGAGCGGTAGGGTTAGAGATGGACGATCGTGCTTTCCTCCGCACCAACGAAATTTTGACACAACGCGATCGACAGCGCTGGGAACTTGACCCAGACTCAGCCGAAGCAGAATCACTTTGAGTCAACTTCAAAAAGACTTTGTTTTTTTAATGGCTCAGGCGGGATTTGAACCTGCGACCTTGGGCTTATGAGTCCCCTGCTCTAACCACTGAGCTACTGAGCCGAATACCGATCGAAAATCGATCCAGTGAATCTATAAAGTTGAAGCCTTAGTTAGATGAGCTCTACAACCTTTAAATTCGCAACTTTTTTAATATATCACAGGAATCGACTTTATAGCCACTACGTAGAGCCATAAATCTATATTTTTCAGGTTTTACACTAATATGGGGTCACTGGCGATCGACAACTCACTGTGAATCGCGATCAATCGAGCACGCATTCGCTCCCTTAAGATCTACCGTAAACATAAAAAAGGAGTCCTTAAGAACTCCCAACTTAGTCAACAATGATTGAAATCGCAATTAACGTTCAGAGGGAAGATACGCCATCGGATTGACCGTACCTTCTTGTGGAAGATGGACTTCAAAGTGGAGATGGGGCCCGGTGCTATATCCCGTACTACCCATCTCAGCAATCTGCTCAGATTGGCTGACTCGTTGTCCAGTCCGCACATAAATGGCATTCAGGTGAGCATAGCGGGTCATACTGCCATCAGGATGACGAATTTCAACTAGATTGCCATAGCCACCAGAGTTCCATCCTGCATATTCCACAACACCAGTTGCAGCCGCATAAATCGGAGTACCAATGTCAGCAGCAATATCAATCCCATGATGCATTCGGCCCCAGCGCCAACCATAACCAGAGGTTAGTAGACCACGAGCTGGCCAAATGTAACCATCAAGCGCACTATCAGGCAAAAACTTATCGGCATCAGGCAACGAAGGGAGAGCAGGAGATACCATACGTCCTGTGATCGGCTCTAACAGAGGAGCATAACTCTCCGAACCGAGGGGAGCAGCAGCAACCACTGTGGGCTCCGCTGAAGTAGTATTTCGACGAGGAGAAGCAACGGGGGTACGGGCTGGAAGGGCACGAGCCGGTAATCGCACTGCCTCAGGGATATCTGCTGCGGGTTCCAGTTCTCTTCCCGGTGAAACAGATTCAGTCGTTAACTGCGGGTTGAGCCGTAAGGTATCCGATCCATTCAGATTAGCGGCAGCCACCGTTGTTCTCGGCTGAACCCCACCTGAAGCAGTCTCAATCGCTTCCGAATGATGGGTTGCCTTTTGTTGGCGGAGGGCTCGCACTTCAGAAAGCAAAGATTGCACATAAGGATTTACACCTTCCGTGCCCGTTGCTGGATTACCCAAACCAGTTGTTGGGGCGATCGAGTTGGCAGGCATCAAACTAGAAGGCACAACTGCAATTTCCGCAGTCGGATTAGCCTCATTCGCATCGGGCAGACCCGGCAGAGTCGCTGAACGATCGGCATTAGAATCAGGCAACATGGAAGGCAAAGCCCGATTATGGCGCACTGCTTGAGGGCGGGGCGATTCAGGAAGTTGAAGCACTTGCCCAACAAAAATTACGTTGGGATTGCTCAGACGATTCGCTGAAATCAACTCAGCTTGAGTCACATTATGAGCACGGGCAATTTCTGCCACCGTATCGCCTGGATTCACCCGATAGGATAGATCTTGAACAGGCGCATCCATTAACGGTGCAGTGGTCAAAGGCGATGACGTACCCGGCAAAACAGTTGTGGGACGTGCTGCCAGCTCATTAGCCCCCTGATTTGGGACACCCGATAGATTCGGATTCACAACCGACCCTCTAGCAGAGCTTGCTGCATCTGTCGGTGCAAGCAGCGATTGGTTGGATCGCATCCAATCGGGCTCCGGGACATTGGGATTTGAACTGGCACTTGAATTCGCGGTAGGACTGGGTAATACCGCTACCGAGGGCAATACCACCGGACTAGGCAGCACGCTGGGTAGATTAGGATTGGGCACTGCCGCACTCGGCGATTCAGCAGCAGTCGAACTATTGGTCGAGCTATTGGTCGAGCTATTAGCTGACTTAGAGGCACCTGGGGTAGCCGGTGCAGTGGCAATTAAACTTGAAGACTCCTCACGCCGCAACTCCGCCAGACTATTCTTCAGCTTGGCTCGCTGCTGCTCCAGCCGACTCAACGCACGATCGCGCTCGACACGAGCCTGTTCAGCCGCTTCTGGAGCAGGCAAATGTTCCAGATCTGCCGTTGCAACCAATTGAGGGGACTGCGAGACAGATTGACGTAGATTTTCCGAAGTAACCGGAATTTTTAGAACTTGCCCAACTTCCAATGCCGTTTCCGGCTTCAACCCGTTGACAGCAGCTAACTTTTCCAAACTTAGCCCGTAACGGTCAGCCAACTGACGCAGTGTCTGTCCTTCGCGAACGACATGGTCGATCGACTCATCCAGTGCGGAAGGAATTGCTCTAACTTCGCTGGCACTGGGTAGCGTAGCCACATGGGAAACCGAGGACGACATATCAGAAGTCGGAAACTCGGCTGCCGTTGCCTGATCACCCTGGCGGGGAATCAGCAAGCCAGTCGCTCCCATCGACATTGCCAACCCGACCATCGCTGCGGAAGTACGTGTTCTACGCTTAACCTCCGACTGAGCTTGGGCGGACTCCCCTGCTGACCCGTAGGTCACCGTGTAAGAGCAGGAGATAGGCTTAACCTTCCGCAGAAATGCTCGCTTCAAAAGAACAACCTCCTAAAAGAGCAGCGCTTAACTATCCTCGATCCGAACTCAGCTCTGAATCGTCAGTGATCCAAATCACTTGCATCAGAGACTGAAATCACCTTGCATACCGTCTGACTAGGTAAGATTACCTTGCTTTTTTAATTTAGACAAGCTTACACCAGTTCCTAGAAAATTCAAGACTCAAGCACTGAAAAAAATTGAGAACAATCTAGCAGAATAACATCCCTGATCTTGTCGATTACATCTTGCGAGAATCAGCAATTGAAATTAGCTTTTCATCGGCTGCATCAACAGAATTATTAGTCGGCAGCATTAGTAACCGAGTTCAATGTTTAACCTATTGTTGCGTTGTCGTCAAGTCAATCTAACTCTTGCAAAAAACTTTGAAATTTAGTCGAAACCCAGATGCACCAACGATCCAACCTGCTTTTTGTGGGTGAGTTTCCCTGAGTGTCTTGAGCTGATTTTGCATCAAAATTTCGTTTGGGAATTTATATCAAACGGTCACTCGTTCCTTATTTAATCTGGGAAATCTCACGGTTGACAAGTCCTCCTCTCATTCTTGATGAAATCCTAATCTTCATCATTAATTGCCATTATTCAAGCGCAAATCCAGCAGTAGTCTGGGATACAAAATTTCCGTAAATCTATGGCTATACAAATTTTTTATCGGAGGCTTTAATCATTTTCGATTTCGATCGCTCCTTGAGGATTAAAAAAACTAATCATCTTCGAAGTTTCTGTTGACCAATCTCTAAATGGGGCCAATCAATGTAGCTAATCAATGTGGACAATCTCTGAATGAGGGGCTAGCTCCAGTTCGATCGCAGAAACACATTATGGTCGCAGAAACACATTATGGTCGCAGAAACACATTGTGTTTCTAATCTAATGACTTGATCGCAGCAACCAAAGACGAATTGTGATCGAGCTGCTCAATTCAATTGGGTCAATGATGAAAAGCACAGGGTTCATGGAAGGCACCGGATTCTCAGAGGTGGCTTGGAGGAAGTTGCCCCCAACGATAGCTCAAGTCTGCCAAGGTGGTGCCGTTTAGGAAGGTAAAGTTTAGTTTCGAGTCACTGGAACTTGGCTTGACCTAGCAACCGTGCCGTGGGCCAAACTCGTTCAGATCACCCAGTTGCCGCCTAGCTTCAAAGAGTCCGATCGCAGCACTCACGGAAAGATTCAGGCTACGAACATGGGGTTGATGCATTGGAATATAGACTGTGGCATCACAAGCTTGCAGCACTTCAGGCGGCAGCCCAGCCGTTTCACAACCGAAGAGTAGCCAATCATCAGCACGATATTCAAATTGGCTGTAGTTATACTGCCCTGTGGTGCTGAAGCCGATCCAGCGTCCAAGGTGATGCTGGCGATAATCCTGAAATTGACTCAGAGAGTCATGGTAATGCAGGTCAACATAGGGCCAGTAGTCTAGCCCAGCCCGCTTCAGATAGCGATCCGAAATTTCGAAGCCGAGCGGCCCAACTAAATGGAGCGGAGTGGCAGTTGCTGCACAGGTACGGGCAATGTTGCCAGTGTTGGGCGGAATTTGGGGTTGAACTAAAACCACTTGAGGCATGGTGCCACTACGAGCAAATCGGCAGTTGATCAAGATCTTGACCAAGATCTGGTGGTCAAAATCTTGAGGTAAATACGGAACAGATCCTTACCCAGAATAGCCTAGAGCGGGCTACTCAGCACAATGCCGACTCAGGCTGCTCACTCGACCGATCGAGCTACCCAACCTGAGACTTAGTACCCGCAGGACTCAGTTTTGCGATCTGTACAAGTTTGCGATCTGTACAAGTTTGCGATCTGTACAAGTTTGCGATCTGTACAAGTTTGCGATCTGTACAAGTTTGCGATCTGTACAAGCCTCGATCGTAATTCCGATCAGACCCAGCAAAAGGAATAGGGGGGTGAAATAGGGAGATTGTAAATTGAACTACGAGGTTCGAAAGAGCGTTGAAAGCAAGTTTCTCAAACCGGGAATTTCAATGGGATCAATGTCCCCTGAAGTTCAGGTGTGGAGGAATTGAATGGGAAATGGGTGGCTTTATCATCACGTCATAGGGTCGTTAGATCGCGTCATACTTAGCGGAACAAGCGCTAGCCTGACTACCATCCATCGGATCTACTCACGCTCAGTTTTATAGACGATCGGTATTACTGGCAAATCTTAAAATCTGTGGACTGATTGAGCCTGACAGCAAAGAGGGCGGGCTACAAGCTTAAAACATCACGGCTTTGAATAGGATTACTGCCGATGCTGAAGGCTCACTCGACAGAAGCAACTGTGGCAAGCGGTTCAGCATTACTTGCTCGCAAGGACACCGTTTCATCAGGAACATCCATCTCAAAGTCTGCTTCTAATTCAGCTTCGATGCGGAGGCGGTTACAGGGAATCGTATCTGCTAGGATCGCGCTTGCCATCATGCCACAATGAATTTCGAGTTGAGCGTTCGGAAGCGCTTCAAACACCAATCTTTGCCCAGGAAACACAACTCGCTCAAAATACCAATTTTGAATGTTGGTAATCCGCACGACCTGAATTTTGCTGGTTGCATTCACATAGCAGCAAAGCATGTAAGCTTTGGCATTAGAAGGAATCGGATCAAAGATTTGAGCCATAGGTGAGGAGTTGTAGAGCAACACTAAATTACTCTTCGACCTTAACATTCCCTGATCCCCACTCGCTGTAAATCCGACTACCAACCCTACTGCCCCATGTCGATCTGAACCGAATTTCCATGCTGCTCTGAGCGCTATCTCAATCGGCATCTGAGCAGGCATTGCGACTTATCGTTGATTAACTGCGACACAATCGAATCATTGCTCATCTTGATCCCTAACCGAATCCTGAATTCAGTTCAACCCAGTTATTTCAGCTCAGGAGCCTGGCAAAACCCCTCCTCCAACTCAGCACGATCGCCATGCGTGGCCGCAGGGAGGATGCTATCGTAAAGTTATATGAAAAAATTGAGAGCCTGCCCAACATCAGCCTGACTGGATGATTGTTTTCTGGACTGCTTCAAGGGGCAGCCGGTGGGCTAGATGGTTGTCGCAGTATCCGAATTTAACCTCTATTTAACCTCTGAGATTGAGTTGTTCAGCCCATGGCATCCTTTTCTAGCGAATCTGCTTCTCACCCCTCCGTCGTGACTCAACCAACTCCTAAGTCTTTACCGCTCGATCGCGTCCTCTACGTCCGTCTGCCCTGCAATCCGATTTTTCCGATCGGGGTCGTCTACCTCGCGGATCATGTTCACAAGCAATTTCCCACGTTAGAGCAGCGGATCTTTGACTTGGGCACTATTCCGCCCCTAGATTACGTGACTGCCCTCGATCGCTGTATCGATGAATTCAAGCCAACCCTCCTAGTCTTTTCTTGGCGAGATATTCAAATTTATGCTCCAGTCGGAGGGCGCGGAGGAAATCCACTTCAACACACATTTGAGTTCTTTTATGCCAGCAACCCGCTCACTAAGCTGAAAGGGGCATTTGGTTTACTCGGAATTGCCCAAGGTTACTATGGTGAGCTATGGCGAAATTTGGGGTTAATTCAGCGCGGATTTCGGCGGGCTCAACGCTATGGGCAAGTTCAGCTTGTGGTAGGCGGTGGTGCAGTCAGCGTTTTCTATGAGCAGCTTGCCAGTTCTCTTCCCAAGGGAGCGATCGTTTCAGTGGGGGAAGGGGAGATCTTATTAGAAAGGTTGCTCCGCCAAGAAGATTTTGCTGACCAGCGTTGTTATGTAGTTGGGCAGACCCAGCCACGCGATCGGATGATTCATGAGCAGCCGGTGGCATTAGAAAAGACAGCTTGCAACTACGATTACATCGCCTCAATCTGGTCTGATTTCCAATATTATTTGCAGGAAGGCGACTTCTATATTGGCGTGCAAACCAAGCGGGGCTGTCCTCACAACTGTTGCTACTGCATCTACACGGTCGTGGAAGGCAAACAGGTACGGATTAACCCAGCCGATGAAGTCGTTCAGGAGATGCGGCAGCTCTATGACCGTGGTGTGCGCAATTTCTGGTTTACTGACGCTCAGTTCATTCCAGCCCGCCGATTTATTGATGATGCGATCGAACTGCTCCAAAAGATTTTAGATGCGGGCATGACAGATATCCACTGGGCAGCTTACATCCGAGCAGACAACCTCAACCCGGAACTCTGTGACCTGATGGTTAAAACAGGGATGAATTACTTTGAAATCGGCATCACCAGCGGCTCCCAAGAGTTGGTGCGTAAGATGCGGATGGGGTATAACCTGCGAACTGTCTTGCAAAATTGTCGCGATCTAAAAGCAGCCGGGTTCAACGATTTAGTGTCAGTCAATTATTCATTTAACGTGATCGACGAAACCTACGAAACAATCCGTCAAACGATCGCCTATCATCGCGAATTGGAGCGTATCTTCGGATCTGACAAAGTTGAGCCTGCTATCTTCTTCATCGGGCTTCAGCCCCATACCCACTTAGAGCAGTTCGCTTTCCAGAACAATATTCTCAAACCAGGCTATGATCCGATGAACCTGAAGCCCTGGACCGTTCGCAAAATGCTGTGGAATCCGGAGCCATTAGGATCTTTCTTTGGTGAAGTTTGTCTAGAAGCTTGGAACCGCAATGCTGATGACTTTGGACGTGAGGTTATGAACATTCTAGAAGAGCGGCTGGGCATGGCTCCATTGGAGGAAGCATTGAGCGCACCGATCGAACCAGCCAAACAACTGATGGGAGCGGGCGTTTAATCAAGCATAAAGGCAGGTTTATCTACTGAACTGACACCAAGTGTACTTCAGCCTGATTTAACCTGCCTTGACCTAAACTAATTCACCAACGAAAAATATTCGCAGTTGGGCAATTAGTAATTCCGCGAGAAGTTGCCGCTCTTGCGTCCACCCCCAAACGAACCCGAGCCTCTATCTTCCCGAGGTCTAGCCTTATTCACTTTCAGGTCGCGCCCCATCCATTCAGCCCCATCTAAGGCATCAATGGCGGCCTGCTCTTCCGAGTCTGCGCTCATTTCCACGAAGCCAAAGCCACGCAGCCGTCCAGTCTCACGATCGATCGGAAGCTGCACTCGCTTCACTGCACCATATTCTGCAAACACAGAGGTGAGATCTGCTTCTGTAACATCGTAGGAAAGGTTACCAATGTAAACTGACATATTGTGTCTCCAAAATTCAAAAAGTGGGGAGAGTGAGATTTCGGAGAACCGTCTGCCAAGACAAAACACCAAAAACGGTCAAGACTGGAAACAAACATTTACAACCGATACTTATTCTCAGCCTATATAGTAGCACTTTTGAGTCAAAAAGTTTTGATTGTCTTGATGATCTTATTCTAGCTGCCCCTGGGTTAGCATCCGCCGGATCAGAACTATCTCCTTTATCCTGCCTTCATCCTGAATCTCCCCATCTGAAAATGTTCTGATCTGACACAGCTACGATTTTCGATCGCCTCTCGTTGGTTAGAGGAGCCAGGGTCGATCGATCGTTAAGATAACGATAGCAATGACAGCCGAAGGTAAGCCTGCTGAGCCAACCCGGGTGAGAAGCATCTGCTAGACCTGCAACCAGTAGACCTGCAACCAGTAGACCTGCAACCAGGCAGACTTCTACCTTGAGCCCAGCCATAATTTAGATTTTCGCAGTTTGGAACCAGAACCACACCTGAAAAGCAACTTGATGGAGAGATTTTTATGAAGTATCGGCAGTTAGGCAAAAGCGATCTAAACGTTTCAGAAATTAGTCTGGGTTCTTGGTTAACTTATAGTGGAGGCGTTGAACGACAAAAAGCAGAAGCCTGCGTTCATCAAGCCCTGGATGTTGGCATCAACCTGCTCGATACTGCCAATGTTTATGGACGAGGGGCTTCTGAAGCCTTCTTGGGGGAAGTCTTACAGGGGATCGATCGCAGTCGCTATATTTTGGCCACTAAAGTTTATTTCCCCATGTCTGATCAAGACCGAGGTCTCTCCGCATCCCAAATTCGGAAGCAAATTGATGCCTCTTTACAGCGACTACGGACGGATTACGTCGATCTCTATCAATGCCATCGCTACGATGTCAATACCCCGTTGGAAGAAACCATGGCGGCTTTAACTGAGGTCGTGCAGCAAGGGAAAGCTCGCTATATCGGTTTTAGTGAATGGCAACCCGCCCAAATTCAGGCGGCTTTGGATTTACCCAATGTTGAGCGCTTTGTTTCCAGTCAACCCCAATATTCCATGCTTTGGAGACAGCCTGAATCTGAAGTTTTTCCCCTCTGTGCTGCAAACGGGATTGGTCAAATCGTCTGGTCACCTCTAGCACAAGGCGTTTTAACCGGAAAATATCGTCCTGGAGCGGCACCTCCCCAAGATTCACGGGCTGCAAACGACAAGATGAATGGGTTCATGCAAGATTTGAGCAGTGACCGGATTTTAAATGCAGTACAAGATCTCAAACCGATCGCTCAACAATTAAACATCTCCATGGCGCAACTGGCGCTAGCCTGGATTTTGCGTGATCAGCGTGTCTCCTCTGCCATCGTTGGGGCAAGCCGTCCTGAACAGGTGATCGACAATGCCGCCGCAACAGAGGTTGATCTGGAGGAGGCTATATTAGCAGAGATCGATCGGATCCTCGCTAGCACGGTTCCTTACGCGACTGCACAGTCATAATCCATCCCTCATCTATCTAGTCATTCATTCCATTGTCCAGTCATTTATTCCATTCTCTATCACCCATCGCCAGACAAAACCACTCTCACCCCAATTCCTATCCAGCCTCGGGTTGGGGCTAGAGTGGTCGGCAGCAGGTGTTAGCAGCACCGCGAGGATAAACTAATGAATGCATACACTCAATCCTCTGTTTGAGGCTGCCACATACTTATACCTGCTTACACATGCCTACAACGTTGAAGCAAATAAGGCAGCACCGATCAAGCCAACTTTCTCATTCAGAATGATATGGACTGGCACCCGTTCCATCAAAGCGCGCATTCGACCTTTATTAATCATGGCATTCAGAAAAATGCCTGACTTCATCAGCGGTAGGTTTTTAGCCGCAACCCCACCCGCAATATATAACCCACCGTAGGGTAGAAGTTTGAGGGCCAAATTTCCTGCCTCGGCTCCGTAGAGATCAGCAAACAACTCCATTGTGGCTTTGGCAAGCGGATCTCGTTGTTCAGTGGCTGCGATCGCAATCACGGCGGCTGGATCAACCGATTTTTCTGACAACCCTGCTTCTCGTTCCCATTGTCGAATTGCTTGGGCCACATCTGCCGACTCTGCAATGGCCTGCCGATCGCGCAGAAACTGATAGATGGCAACAATTCCCATTCCCGAAACGACTCGCTCCACGGAAATGCGGGAGACATTCAGTTTATCGCGTAGATATTTCAAAAGCTGAAATTCCACTTCGGATCGGGGGGCAAAATCCGTATGACCGCCCTCCGTTCCAAACACTCGATACCGATCGCCTTCTCGGATCAAAAAACCTTCTCCCAAACCTGTTCCTGCCCCAATAATGGCGATAGGAGCATCCGCCTGAGGTTCTCCCGTTTGAATGGTATAAATATCAGTTTCAGCTAAGCCTGGAATACCATGCCCAACCGCCACAAAGTCATTAATCAACTGCACTTGGGCAATTCCGAGATCGCGCTGAAGCCTTGTGCCATCCAGAAGCCAGGAAAGATTGGTTAAAGTACAAGTATTCTGGACTACTGGGCCAGCGATCGAAAAACACGCTGTTTCAGGTGCGGGCACATATCCTAACTGAGCTTCAGCAGATTTGAGAAACTGTCGCACCATGGGCACTAGGTCAGGGTATTCTGCGCTCACATATCGCGCTTCATACAACGGGGTCAGTCGAGGCAGATGGGATGCCGATGGTTCTGCTTCAGTCAGCATCAAAACTGTTTTTGTGCCGCCTGTATCGCCTGCTAGTCGCTGTGTCATGGTAATTGGTTCTCACTCAACTGCCGTCATATTCAATATAATGGCGGAATTTGGAGTCATCCTGGCTGATCGGCCGTTGCCCTCGCCAATCTCTCGATTTCCACTCACCCTTCGCTTTGACTATGCCAACTGTTGATCGTCATCTTCCTATCGTTCTGCAATCTCTTTACCGAGGGTTAGTCGTTTCCTGCCAAGCTCCGATCGACTCTCCTTTACACAATGCGCAAGTGATTGCAGCCATGGCAACAGCAGCCACGCAACAGGGCGCAATTGGGGTACGAATTGACACCCCAACCCACATTGAAGCAGTCCGCCAGCAAGTACAAGTACCCATCATCGGACTCTGGAAACAGCAAATTCCAGGTTATGAAGTTTATATCACCCCACAGATGATCCACGCTCAAGCTGTAGCAGAGGCCGGAGCGGATGTGATCGCAATTGATGCCACCTTACGGGATCGCCCTAATGGAGAAACCGTTGAGACCCTAATTCGGCAAATTCATCATGACCTTGGTAAGTTGGTGATGGCAGATGTTGACACGCTGGAGGCAGGGATCGCGGCGGCGGCGGCCGGGGCCGATCTGGTCGGAACGACTCTGTATGGCTATACCTTAACTACTCAAAACCAAAGCCCACCCGGATTTGACTTGTTAACCCAATTGGTCGATCAGCTTGAGATCCCGGTGGTTTGTGAAGGCGGAATCAACTCGCCAGCAATGGCCAAACAAGCGCTAGATTTGGGAGCCTTTACCGTCGTGGTAGGCACTGCTATCACCGGCATTGATGCGCTAGTGAAGGCTTACTGTACAGCGATCGAAGCACTGACCTAGGCGGCAAATAGCATCGCGATTGAAATGCAATCAGCACGGAGAGTTCTCTAAAAATGCGGATTCCTCACTCGTGGGATTTCCGTCCTAAAGTTGTGTAGCTTATGCAATTTACGGGAACTCTAAAGGAATCTTTATCGGCGGCTCTTTCTGACTTTTTGCACAAATTACAGCCATTAACATTAATCACAACACTTAATTTTAAGCCGCAAAGCCCCAATTAAGCCGCTGATCCCAGCAATTCAATCGAACCTATCAAATGCGCCATGTGCCAATCCCCTATCCAAGTTCTACTGGCTGAGGATGACCCAGACCTTCTAACCCACCTGAAGACATTGCTGACTCAGGTTCCAGAATCTTGGGCTCCAGAATCTTGGGTTCCAGACTCTCAAATTTCAAACTCTCAAATTTCAAACTCTCAAATTTCAAACTCTCAAATTTCAAACCCTCAATATCAAGTCACACTAGCGCAAACTCACGAATTTTTTCAATATTTCGCCGAGCATTCACACGATATTTATCTTGTTTCTTCGGTAATCACGCAATCTTCAGAGTTTATCAATCTATATGATATTGCCTGCAATAGTCAACATCAGCCGATCATTCTATTTGAATTGACTTTATCAGACAGCGAGTTGCTCACCTCAGATAGTGAGAATCCATCACCGAAATCTACACAATTTCAAGTGCGGAGACTACGTTGCGATCGATCTCAATTATCTTCTAAATTGCTTGATCAAGTCATTCAATCTGAAATTAATCGAGCCAATCATTTCAATCAGCAAGTTGATCACCTGCTGGTTCAGCCAAACCATCACCAAACCATCATGAAATCTAACATCGAGCTAGAAAGCCAAGTTGAACGCTTTCGTTTAGCTCTGCAAGGAGAAGGCGACCATATCTGGGATTGGGATCTCACGACACAGACCCTTTTGCTGTTTCCAGCTTGCCCCTGGTTGTCAGACATTAACTCCGATACCACACAGGACGATCCTGCCCTTGCGAACCTGACCGCACCCAACTCAACCCCATGCCTTACGGTGCCTTCTGGGACTCTCGCCCTGGATAGCACTCGTTGTAACGCACAAGTTTGGTTCAATCGCATTCATCCTCAAGATTTACCAGGAGTACAACGTGAAATCACAGCTCACCTGGAGGGCAAAACAACTCGCTTCGCCAGTAAATACCGATTTCTGCAACCAGAAGGTCGTTACTGCTGGGTCTTGAGCCGTGGACATGCCGTTCGGAATTTAGCCAATGAACCGATCCGGATGGTGGGTCTCCAAACTGATATCAGCTACTGGAAGCGCAACCACACTAAACCCGTTGCCGATGCATTGCATGATTCACTCACGGGTCTGCCCAACCGCGTCTCACTGATGGATGCATTGCGCCACGCTGGAGAGCGCTCTAGTCGCCAGCCGGAATTTCTGTTTGCTGTCCTGTTTATTGATCTGGATCGGTTCAAAATGATCAACGACAGCCTCGGACATCGGGTGGGAGATCAATTGTTAATTGAAATTGCCCAACGGCTGGCAGCTCAGCTTCGTCCTGATGACACGATCGCTCGATTGGGGGGCGATGAGTTTGTCATTGTGCTGCAAAATATTCAGTCTCTGGAGAAAGCATTAGCCACCACAGAGGCATTACTGCAAGAACTGAGCATCCCATTTTGTATTGAAGGGCGAGATATTTTTACCAGTGCCAGCATTGGGATCGCCCTTAGCTCCACAGGGTTTATTCATCCAGAAAATCTCCTGCGTGATGCCGATCTTGCAATGTATCGCGCCAAGAGTGAAGGCCGAGGGCGTTATGCTCTGTTCCATCCCCGCATGCATACCTCCGCTGTTGCGATGCTGGAGTTAGAAACCGATTTACGGCGAGCTCTCGAACGCAATGAGCTGAGGCTATATTATCAACCGATCGTGTCATTGCGGACGAATCGGCTAGTCGGCTTCGAAGCCCTAATTCGTTGGCAGCATCCTCAGCAGGGGCTCATTTCTCCTGCCAAGTTTGTGCCGATCGCCGAGGAAACCGGATTAATTCAGCCGATCGGTCAGTGGGTGCTCCAAGAGGCTTGCATGCAAATGCGCCGCTGGCAGCAACAGTTCCCGGAATGGCAATCCCTCACAGTCAATGTCAACCTTTCCAGCCACCAGTTTACCCCCTATCTCGTTGATCAAGTCCGGCAAATTTTGGCAGAAACCGAACTGGCAGGGCAGTCTCTCAAACTGGAAATTACCGAAAGCGTATTAATGAGCCATGCCGAGTCAGCCATCACCACGCTCTCACAACTGAAAGAGTTGGGCATTCAGCTTGCGATCGACGATTTTGGCACCGGCTATTCTTCCCTCAGCTATCTGCATCGATTTCCGATCGATACACTCAAAGTCGATCGGGCCTTCATTCAACGAGTCGATGTGGATGGTGAACAACTGGCCATTGTTCGCACGATTATCACGCTAGCCTGGAATTTGGGGATGGAAGTAGTCGCTGAAGGGGTCGAAACTCCAAAACAATTGGCTCAATTGCGATCACTACGCTGCGAATATGCTCAGGGCTATTTGTTCTCCAAACCTCAAGATGTCAAATCCACCGAAGAATTACTCACCCAGGAATTAGTAGAACACCATTTCGATCCATTTGGTGGCCATCGGGCTGTTTAGTCAGTCCTAAGCTGGCTAGTTAGTCCTAAAACGTTATGTTCTGTAAATTTTTGCGGATTAACGAATCACTCTCCTGCGTAATATCGCTAATATCAGCTTGTAGGTTCTCATCGGGATGCGTAGCCATGCGTTCTGTTTTTTCGTCATCTTCGTCATCTTCGAATGAAGCAGAAACCCAAACTCGTATTTTGCGAGCCGCACGGAAGCTGTTTGCACGTCGGGGGTATGATGGAACCACCACCCGAGATCTTGCTCAAGAAGCAGGGGTGGCAGAAGGGACTATCTTTCGCCATTTTGAGAATAAGAAAGCAATTCTGATTGCAGTGGCGACCCAGGGTTGGGTGGAAATTCTGACGGATCTGCTGACGGAACTGAGTGAGATGGCTAGCTACAAAGCGATCGCTCAAGTGATGCGTAAACGGATGCTCAACCTGCACCAAAATGCCGATTTGCTCAAGGTCTGCTTTATGGAAGCTCAGTTCCATCCCGACTTACGCGAACAGATCCAAACGGATGTGATTGCCAAAATGACGGATGTAGCAGAAGCATTTTTTGAAACTGCGATGGATCAGGGCATTTACCGCCGTATGAACCCTCGGATTGTGGCCCAAATTTTTCTGGGGATGTTCACGATCGCAGGCTTCAGCCGAGATACCATCATGCCCGGTGACGCTTCGCCACAAGCCATGCTAGAAATGGCGGAAGGCATGGCTGACATCTTCCTCAACGGTGTCCTCACTTCCGCTCCCTGAAGGCTGCTCCTCACCCCACCGCTGACTTTGAAACACTGACTTTGAAACACTGACTTTGAAACACTGACTTTGAAACGCTGACTTTGAGATGAAACCACCGCCAGGGAATCGATCGATCGGCAAAGGTGCCACTAGGCTTTTGGTTTCCCTATTAGCAGGTCTCGCTCCAGCCTGTCCTCTGTGGGCTCAAACTGCAAGTGTGCCTCCTCCGGCTACGAATGGTGATTTCCTCACCGCCCTCCAGCCCGGCAATCGAGGCAATGTTTATCCGACCCGCAAATGGCTGGTTGTTGATCCCGATCCTACCTATCTCAACTGTCGGGTTCAGCCTGATGGTGCGGTTCGATCGCGCTTTCCGGCTGGTGCAGTCCTCACCGCTATTTTCGGTGCTGCGGGAGTTCATGGAACCGGAGCTAGCGAAACAGGAGATGCGATCGTACAAGCCCATGGAACAGCTTGGCTACGGGTCAGTGGTACCGATCCATTGCGAGTGGGCGAAGCAGGAGTTTGCTATGTGCGAGCCAATCAGCGCTACATTGCTCCCATCAATGAAGAAGCGATTCAGGGGGGAGTCTTTAACGATTAAATTCCGCAAAAATTTGTCCTGGTAAAAATAATGATGACCCAGCGAGCGTAGCCCCTAGAAAGCGGTAAGCTACAAAGTGATTGACAGTGGTACCCCAAGACAGGTAAATTTTAAGCTGAATGAAGGGGAGTAGCTGCTGGTTCATCAGTGCTGATTCATTAGTATTGACACCAGCCCGCTTGAGTCAACATGCTGGTGATGAACCTGGCTCAAGCGACCTGTGTAAAATCCATGAGAGTTGCCAGTACCGTAGCGGTAACCTGGATCATCTTCAGCTTTTTCACCCGTTAGCGAGACCTTCACTAAGTTCACATGCGACGTGAGCTTGGTGAAGTGTATCTATGACTCATCAGGCTCACTCGAAACTTGATCCCTTTGAGTCGAGGAGCTTAAGATGCTAAGTGCTTTTACTGCTGGGCTTTTGCTTGTTTCCATTTCTGAACTAGGCGATAAGACTTTCTTTATTGCCGCAATTTTGGCGATGCGCCATCCCCGTCGTTGGGTGTTCATTGGGGCGATCACCGCCCTTAGCCTCATGACAGTGCTATCCGTCTTGTTTGGACAGGCGGCCGCTCTCCTCCCCCAGATCTATATCCAGTGGGCAGAGGCCATCCTATTCTTAGGTTTTGGCACAAAGTTGCTACTGGATGCCCGCAACATGTCTGATCAGCCTAATGTGGAAGAACAGGAAGAAGCTTTATCCGCCGTTAAAGCAGCCGAAGCCAAGCAGCCTAAACGCCAAACACCCTGGTCAGTGATTACAGAAGCCTTCACCCTCACCTTTATTGCTGAATGGGGGGATCGCACACAGATTACCACGATCGCCCTAGCAGCGGCCAACCATCCACTGGGAGTGACCCTGGGTGCCATCTTGGGTCATGCCATCTGCGCCGCAGTTGCCGTAGCTTGCGGCCGATTAGTTTGTGGGCGAATTTCAGAACGAGCGATTACTGCTATGGGAGGCGGACTATTCCTAGTTTTCGGACTGGTGGGTTTGAGAGAACTCTTCTGAATTTAGAGAACGAATTTAGAGGACTATATTTAGAGGACTATATTTAGAGGACTGTACTGAGGCTGATCTTTTCGCATTCCCCAGGAAAGATCGCCTCATGAAAAGATCGCCCCAGAAGATAGATCCACAGTTACTGAAGTCCCTGTAATATCACGCATTAGTATCACGCACTTCTTGCAATTTACCCGACAGACTCCAGTCCAATATGAGCCGGAGATCAGTAAGGGTTCTGTACACCACAAAGATCAATTCTGAAACGCTAAGACAATAAAGGGATATCGGAGATTACACATGAGCTAAACCATGAAATACCAGAAACGTTACTTTTATTCATACGACAGCAGATAAAACCTAAATTGCTGACTGAGCTTGCCCCTTAAGCCTCACAGGTGCTCATATTCCCTTTCTCGGTTCTCATTTATCGTTCATCATCCCAACTGACTCCCAGTCTCTGAATTACCCGCATCATTCATACGTCTCTGGTCTGCCATAAAACTTGACAGAAATAGGTTGGACTCTCCAGCTCGATGTGCTATACGTAACATCATCATTCCAAATCGTCCCCAACAAATCGTCCCCAACAAATCGTCCCCCAGAAGAGCATCCCAGGATCATCGAGTTACGATCTTGCTATTGTGAAGCTGTGGGGGCTGTTTTCGATCGAATATCGATCGAGTTCGTTTATCTGGGCTCAGTTTGAAACTTCAGGTTACAGCTTGAGTAGAGGCTGATCATGAAATATACCGGTCAAATGAACACCTTTCCTGCCGAACAAGAATATAAAAATAATCATTCTCAAACAGTATCAAGTATATACATTTAATAATCCGAATACTTTTATTAAGCTGCTACCAGGGGAGGTAAAAGTCTGCTAAACTGAGCCCAGTTCCATTTACATCGTCATTTTTGGTTGGAGTGCATCATCTCAATTCATTGACTTCAATTAGCAGTCGATGAATTGAAGTAAGCTACCTTGATAGAGTGATTGGGTAAAACTATCGCAACGTAACCATCTTGAGAGATTGTGTGGAGCAGTGTCGAGATAACCTTAATCAAGGGTCGCATTTAGCTGATAGAGAAATATATCAGCTCACTTTAGGTTTTCAGTCATATTTTGTAGCCAATATTGTGCGGAAACAATCTGCATTCAGTTCCGCTCAATTTTCTTGAAAATCCTCACTGAATACCGCCAACTTTATTAGCGGTAAATTTTCTGTAGCCTTAGAGTAAGCATTTTGATTCCTGATCGAACTCAATTCGATCGGGCAAATCATAGTTGACTTGCATACGGCTCATTTACAGCAAATGGCTAATTTGCTGAGTTTTGCGGCGCTATCAGTCGATCCGATCATTCTGGCAATCCAATCATTCTGAAAGCAAAGATTGCCCTTGAACGTCGTTATTCCCGTTGAGGATTAATTATGAAAGTTAGCAATTTTTCCCCATCTATCGATCTATTCACCGAGCGTAAACCGGCACCCGGAATAGAAGTTGAACCTCAATCCCCCAAACCCAAACCCACTACCCCATCGTTTGATGGTAACGGCGCGGGTTCTAATGATTCCCCCAGAAATGGCGATCGATCGCCTTTATCAACCATTGCCGTTCTACCCGTATCCAATCAAGGATTTACTGGCAATACCTACCTGGATGGCATTCTTTGGGGCGGGAATTATTGGGATTCTGGATCCTCCCCCACTGTGATTGACTACTCCTTCTGGAACAGTGGCACAGAAGCCTTCGATGATCTTTACGGCAATATTACGACTGCTGCCTACGACTGGTTTAGTGCAGAGCGAGCCTCAATGCTCAATGCTCTGAATGCCTGGGCAGCCGTCGCCAACATCCAATTTGTCGATGCTGGAGATAACCAGGAACCAGCAACTCTGGGCTTTTACAACATTGATGATGCTCAAAGCGGCGGATTTTTAGGTGCATTTTTCCCACCTGGCGAAAACGGGATGGGAATCGGCTACTTTAACTGGCAAGGCGCTGGTTGGGACTTCACCAATGGGATGGCGGCTGGCAGTTTTGGCTACATTACCTTGATCCATGAGTTGGGACATGGACTGGGGCTAGCGCACCCCCATGATAACGGCGGGGGTTCATCTATCTATCCCGGTGTCACTTCACCCTTTGGCAGCATCGGCACCTATGGGCTCAATCAGGGGCTCTACACAACGATGTCCTACAACGATGGGCTCGTCTACAGTGGGTTTGATCCAGGTACCTTTGATTATGGATATCAGGGTACTCCCATGGCATTTGATATCGCCGCAATTCAACATCTCTATGGGGCAAACACCACTTATAACACTGGGAATAATACCTATTTCCTACCCACCGTTAACCAGGGGGGTACACTGACCCAACCGGCAACCATGTATGCTTGCATTTGGGATGCGGGTGGAGTTGATAAGATTAGCGCTGCTGGTGCATTAGGAGGCGTGACCATCAACCTCAATGCCGCAACCTTGAATGCCGTAGCCGATGGGGCAGGCGCAGGCGGTTATCTCTCTTCTGTGACTGGCATTTTTGGAGGATATACGATCGCAAATGGCGTGGTGATCGAGCGGGCAGACGGGGCAAACTTCAATGATTCTCTGATAGGTAACGCTGTTGCTAACCGTCTGAATGGACTCAATGGCAATGATACGATCAGTGGTGGTGGCGGCAAAGATAGTTTGATCGGAGCCATCGGAAAAGATACTTTAACCGGAGGTAGCGCCCTTGATAACTACATCTATTCGAATCTGAATAACTCCAGGCTGTTCAACTACGATGTCATTACAGATTATGCATCTGGTGAAATCATTGATGCACCAGCCTCAGTGATTGGCACCGTCCTGACTGCCTCAACAGGCAACATCACCAGTTTAACGGCTGCGAAAGTCTCTACTTTATTGAATAGCGGCGTATTTGCTGCCAACACAGCCAGAGCCTTTACTGTGAACAATTTACCAGGTACCTTCATTGCTTTGAATGATGCAGTGGCAGGTTTCACAGCGACATCAGACTCAATTATCTTCCTGCAAAACTACACATTGGGTGCAGCAACGATCGCTTAAGTCACAAGATTGCCAAGAATATAGTCTGTCAATTTCCTGGCGATCGTTGTCTATCTATTGCTGTCTAAGATATTGCTCCAGATACCTTAAGAAGGGAACCAATCCGCAGGATTTTCAATCTCCTTCTTAAGGTTATTTGATGAGCGACTCAACGTTAGTCAAATCAACTGAAGCTCAAATCAACTGAAGCTCAAATCAACTGAAGCTCAAATCAACTGAAGATGATATCCATCTCAGGGAGTCAACGATGAACATTGGAACTGCCATACTCATGGTTTTGTTGGGGTTGCCATCTCCGACCCAAGCAGATCTCCAAAAAACTGCGATGAAAGAAACTGCGAGTCAACCGATCCATCGTCTCGTTGTCTCATTTCGCAGTGAATGCTGCGGAACTGATCGGGCAGCAATTGAGCGGATCGATCGATTTATCGCTGAGTTTGAGCAAGCACATCACAGTCAAATTAATTTTGAAAAATCAGTTTGGGGCAGAGAGGGAGAGTTCGATTATTGTTTTGATCTCAATCAGATCAGCGAAACAGTAACGCTAGCGTTTATAACTGGAATTTATGAGCAAGCTCAAGCTTCTCGGTTAGTGAACGTGACTGAGAACGGAACATGCTTGAGAAGATGATGAGGATATGAGGATATTTGGAGATATTAATTTATCTAAATTGGTTTCACTCAATAGTCAGTCTAAATAACGCTTAGGAATCTTGTAAGAGACCACTTGAGCAGGCAAGGGGTTTAAGCTCCTGGTTACAGTCATCAGACTATCCAAAGTGATCAACTGATGCGGGCAAGCCGCCTTAAATATCTGAGGTAACGCTTCAGCCAAGATTTGATCGACCAAAAGACTCGGTAGCATTTTTCCAGGCTTCTAGAAAAGCGGTTATTGACTCCCCAGCGGGGATAATCCAGCAAACAATAGGTAAAATTGACATTCTGGCCATACTGGGAGAACATTTCGATTTGCAGCCGAGCCCGTGAAGCGATATATTTCTCCACCTCATAGAGGAGGTAATTGTCCTCGGTTCTCAGGGTTTCGAACAAGGGAAAATCGCGAAACATGTATACCTTGTACCAAGCTTTAAGGGGGTCAAAAAAACCCGTTTCGAGTTCATCAGTCATAATATAGAGGGTACGTCCTGCCTGAGACCAAGCAGAAATTCGGTTGCGAATACCTTGAGGACGAGTCCGGCGATCGAATCCTGGGAAACGCCACCATTCTTGTTGAGCTTGCTGCAACAAATCTCCGCGTCTGACATGGATGGTATCAAAATCTTGCCCCAACGTACTGAAGGCAGTTTCAGCATAGCTACGCACTATTTGATTCGGAGCGACCAGAGAGCGCATTTGAGCCGCTACAGCCTCCACTTGCGGGTCGGATTTCATCGGAGCTGAAAACACATCACTCGGATTTGTGAATTCCCGCACAACCAAACTTGCTGGGTTACCCTGTAGCGATCGGGTGGGCACCTTTTCGTCAACCCAGACTGGATGACTGAAATTGAGCTGCTCAAACTCTGGTAGCGTGATCAACGCAACATAGGCTGCAAAGACAGAGAGATCAAAATAGTTGGAGAGTGGAACCCGAATCGCCCTGCCATGATTGTGATGTGCAGCCAAGGTTAAATCAGGCAGAACAGCAATGCGACCTAAAATAGATGCTTCTGCTAACAAAACAGATAAATTGTAGAGCTGATGGCTTGTGCCAGTCCAAGGTTCTCCTTTGTACTGCAAGTAGTACTTTTGATCATTCATTAATACATCTTGTTATTCTCGCTGATAATCGTTGATCATAGGAGAAGGGGATTCCCCTGTCTAGCAGTCCAATTCCAGCTATCTAAATTTTGCCAACCACAATAGGGCAAGATTGGCTGTGTCTAATTATTGGGTTAATGACAGAGTTAATGATTGGGTTAATTGCTACTGCGAAGGCGGTGACAAAACTGTGAACGGAGTGATTTGCCCGCCCAGGTTTTGGACGATCGTTTCCGTGTTCAATACCATCATTTTGATGTAGCTATCGGCATTACTACCGGGTGCACCGATCGAGTCAGAATAAAGGGGTGGGTCAGCCAACTTGACCTGCGCTTCTGTGGCAACCGTGCTGATCAGTTGCGGATTGATCGTGGTTTCGGCAAAGATCGCTGGCACCCCGATCCCTCGAATCGCTTCCACCAATTTTTGTACGGTCTGGGCACTGGGCTGTTCTTCCGTGCTGATCCCAATTAAAGTGCCAGCCACTGATAATCCATAGGCTTGAGCATAATATTGAAACGCATCATGGGTAGTGACTAACTTGCGTTGATCTACCGGAATCGTCGCGGTTTGTTGCTGAATCCAGGTATGCAGATCAGCTAATTGAGCCATCAATCGATCGGCATTTTGGGTAAAGAGGTCCCGATCTTCAGGGGATTGTTCAATCAAGGCATCTCGAATCGCTTCTACCATCTGGATGGTGTTAGCCGCATTCCCCCAAACATGGGGATCCGGAACTTGGCGACCTTCTTTATCGAGCTGTAACGGTGGCACCGCTTCTCCAACTGCTTGCTTATCAGCGGCTGTCCCAGCAGCATTCATCAACCGAATTAAACCAGGTTCCAGGTTATAGCCGTTGTAGAGAATTAAATCGGCGGTTTCAAACGCTCTGGTATCCGCCGGAGTCGGCTCATAGACATGGGGATCGGCTCCAGGCTGCAAAATGCTCACTAACTCAATCTCTTCACCACCTACTTGCTGCGCCCAGTCGGTAATCAGCGTACTCGTAGCCACCACGATCGGTTTTTCAGCCGTGGCGCTATCAGCCGCTTCTCCAACTGGATTGGGCTCAGTTCCACCACACCCTCCTAGCCCGATCAGGAGGCAAAGCCCCCATAGCCCAATTTGGCCGGTCGATCGCCAGTTGAAACGGAGAGGTTGTACCGAAGTAGAAGCTCGTTGCTCCAGAGCAGAGAGAGAACAAGTCATAACAGAAGATTCGTTTTCATATTCCTTTCATTTTTAGGATAAGCTATAAGGAGGATTTCATAATCCTTTCATTTTGTTAGAGTCGGATTGAGGTTTGCTCAAATCTTTGCTGAACCGATCGCTGCATTGAGTCCATTGTGAAAAGGAGACCGTCCATGGAAATCATCCGAACGAATCATTCTGGGGGCGTAGTGGCTCCTTTTCCAGCGGTAGCCGTTCGCAATCTCCAGGTGCGCTATCGATCGGTTTTGGCTCTCCAAGATGTCAGCTTAACCCTTGTACCAGGGCAACTGGTAGGCGTATTTGGCCCCAATGGCGCAGGCAAGAGCACCTTGATGAAAGCCATGTTGGGGTTGGTGCCGATCGAGTCAGGTACAGTTCTTTACCAAAATCGCCCCTTGACCCAACAGTTGGAGCAGGTGGCTTATGTGCCGCAACGATCGCAAATCGACTGGACCTTTCCCGCCACAGCTTGGGATGTAGTGCTGATGGGACGGGTTCGCAAATCTGGCTACTTGACTCGCTTTTCAGCCACCAGTCGGCAGCGAGCAATGGAAGCCCTGGAGCGAGTAGGCATGGCCGATCTGCGCGATCGACGGATTGGGCAACTCTCAGGCGGGCAGCAGCAACGGGTGTTTTTGGCAAGAGCCTTGGCCCAGGAGGCAACTCTCTTCTTTCTAGATGAACCCTTTGTGGGGGTCGATCAAAAAACGGAAGATATCTTGTTTAGCTGTTTCCGAGAATTAGTCAGTTTGGGCAAAATAGTGATGGTTGTGAACCATGATCTGGGCGAATCGATCACCCAGTTCGATCGACTCCTCCTGCTCAATCGCACCTTAGTTGCCGATGGTAGCCACCAGCAAGTTTTGACTCCGGAAGTGATGTCTCGCGCCTACGGTGGGCAGGTCAACTTCTTTACTGGGCAAATCGCCTAGGTTTAGGTTGAGCATGATACTGGATTTATTGATCGAACCTTTGCAGTATGGCTTTATGCAGCGTTCCCTGATCGTGGCAGTCATTGTCGGGGTGCTTTGTGCGGTAGTCGGTAGCTATTTATTGGTTCGTCGTTTGGCTTTGCTAGGAGATGCGATCAGTCATTCTCTCCTGCCGGGGTTGGCGATCGCATTTATGTTAGGCATCAATCTTTATGTCGGGGCTTTTATTGCGGGGGTGCTGAGCGCTTTACTGATCGCCTGGATTCATACCCGCTCGACGATTAAAGAAGATGCAGCAATGGGCATCGTATTTTCTGCCTTTTTTTCGATCGGCATTACCCTGATCACCCTGATCCAGAAAGACAATAAAATTGACCTCAACCATTTTCTGTTTGGCAACATCCTGGGCGTAACTCTTACGGAAGTGCGGGATGTAGTCATCATCGCGATCGTGGTGTTAGTCACTGTTGTTTTGCTTTATAAAGAACTGCTATTTTTTTGTTTTGATACCCTGGGAGCCCAAGCGGCCGGATTACCCGTTCAGTGGTTGAATGGGGGATTGATGGTGCTCGTGGCGTTAACCGTTGTAGCCAGCATGAAGACCGTCGGGGTGATTTTAGTCCTCTCCTTGCTGATTACGCCAGCGGCCGCAGCCTACCTGTTAGTACCTCGCTTCCATCAAGTTATGATCCTGGCAGCCGCGATCGGCGCATTCTCCAGTGTCTGTGGCATGTATTTGAGCTATTACTTGAATCTTCCTTCTGGGCCAGCGATCGTGATCATCGCTTCCACGCTCTTCGGACTGGCCTTTTTGGTCAACCCCGATTCTGGGCTGCTGAGTCGCTTCAAACCTCACGCCCCCTCCCCTTGACTGGAATGAGAGTTTTATTCAGGGCTGGGACAGATTGCCAGGATTCTGAGCCCTTTCTCTGGTATTGTTAAAAACCGGGTGTCGTCACTGTAGATCCCGATCGCTGTACATCACCATTTCCAAACCCTGGTCAGAGTGATCTACTGCTGATCGATAGCAGATTCAGATTTGAATTTGCTGATGTAGCAATTCGCCGATCGATGGCAGGCAATGAATTGCAGTCAAGGCTGAACCATCAGAGACTTGAACTTTATCCTTCATCGTTCCTGCTACTGCGTTTTGCCATACCTCTCGCTGGGCGATCTCAGCTAATCATCCTGTTCATTCCCCCCTGTCCTACTCAGTCGATCGCTCAAATCGATGTTCAAATTGATGTTCAAATTGATATATGCAGCCTTATATCTTCAGCCTTGCTTGATCTCAGCTTGGCAAGGGTAGACTCATACACCTCAAACGTCCTATATCGCAGCATTTTAGCTTCACCTGACGCTTGGTTTCCCTGATGACGAGGAGCAATCCGGATCGTGAAAATTCATTATTGTTTTTCCAGCTTGCTCAGTATGCTGAGTGTTTTGCTGGTGGCATTGTCGGCTGAGGCCGCAAAACTGGAGTCCTGGCAGTTCGACGATCAACAAAATCGGCTCACGTTTACAACTGATGAACCGATCCAACCTCAGGTACGACTTCTGGATGATCCGATGCGTTTAGTGATCGATCTGCCAGATACCGAGCTGGAGCGGCGGCGCGATCGGGAAAATGGGGAAGGTGCGATCGATGAAATTGAAGTGCGCCGCCTGGATGATCGGAAAGCGCGGATTATCATCGAATTGGAAAACAACTACATCATCGACCCCGGCCGCGTTGTGGTTCAAGGCACGAGCGAAACTACCTGGAGCGTACAGCTTCCACCACCGCAACGAGTGCGCGATCGAGATAGACGCTCGAACCGGGATGATGAGGTCGGGATTCCGATCGCCGTTACACCCTATGTGCCCGTAGCGCTGATTGAGTCGATCGAACTCACCGAAGGCGGCACTGTCACGATTCAGAGCGATCGACCTGTTGAAAGCTATACCAGTGGCTGGGATCAGGCAACAGCCAGCTATCAGATTCGGCTCTCCCGATCTCGACTGGCCAGAGGCGTGGGTAGCCCCACTGTCGATCGACGCGGAGCTGCTTTGCGCGTACAGGTACGGCAGGCGACCGAGGAAGTGATCATTTCAATTCAGCCAGCACCAGGAGTCCGCATTGGCGAATTAACTCAAGCAAACCAGACCCTATCTCTGGCCTTAGTGGGTCGGGCTCAACGGCAGTTTTTACCAGGCGATCGGGCTGCGACTCGGGTTTTTCCTCCGCTGAATCAATTGCCTAATGTGGCCAATCAGCGGGTATCAATCGCGATCGATCCGGGTCATGGTGGACGCGATCCCGGCGCTGTCGGTATTGGGGGGCTGCGAGAAACCGACATTGTCCTAGATGTCAGCTTACAGTTGGCGACCTTACTGCGAGAGCATGGGGCAGAAGTCGTTTTGACGCGCCAAGATGAACGAGAAATCGACCTGGAGCCGCGAGTCCTCACCGCTAATCGAGCCAATGCCGATCTATTTGTCAGCATTCATGCCAATGCCATCAGCATGAGCCGCCCTGATGTGAATGGAGTAGAAACTTATTTTTATGGCTCACCTGCCGGACGAGAGCTATCTGATGTGATTTTGCAGAGCATCCTGGAAGCGGCTGATATGCGCAACCGGGGGGTGAAAGAAGCGCGATTTTATGTGCTGCGTCGGACTGCAATGCCTGCTACGCTGGTGGAGGTTGGGTTTGTGACCGGAGCAGAAGATGCGCCTCGTCTGGCCGATCCAGAATTTCGCACCTTAATTGCTCAAGCCATTGCCCGCGGAATTTTGCAGTATGTGGTCGAGACTTTCTAAGTCGAGAATTTCTAAGCTTTTCTAATTCCGGTGCCGTGGATTTGCTATGCATTACCTGTCTAATTCTGAATTTGATGCCATTACGCAACTGATGCGTAGCTGTGGTCAGAGCGTGCCCCAATTAGCTCAGCAATCTTTTCAAGTCTATGAAAAAGGCAGACAGGATTACGTCACCGATGTCGATCGGGCGTTAGATCAACAGTTGACCGAACAGTTCACGACACTCTTTCCAGCCGATCGAGTAATCACAGAGGAAAATTCTGATTCTTGGCAGGCGTTTCTCAGCGATGCCACCCGGCTTTGGCTGATCGATCCCTTGGATGGTACCGATGACTTTATCCAGGGTGCTCACTATTATGCCTTGATGGCTGGCTTACTGGTACAGCATCAGCCGATCGCAGGCTGGATCTATGCTCCCATGTTCGATCACCTTTATTTTGGCGGGTCAGAATTTGGCATCTTTGAAAAAATCGGCGATCATCCACCCCAACCGCTCCAGCCCCAAACCCCTGCCCCCCCTTCAGAACAGTTTTGTCCGATTCTACTGGGTCACAAAGACCAGAAGCGGTTTGGTTCCGCCATCCAGCAGCATATTCCGGCAGCTCGGTTTGACTGTGTTGGTAGCTTTGGGTTAAAGGTGATGCAGGTATTGACTGGGCAAGCGGGTCTCTACATTTATTTGAATGGTCGCGTCAAGCTCTGGGATACAACTGGCCCTCTGGCGATCGCTCAAGCGGCTGGACTAATGTGCTGCGACTTGTCTGGAGAACCGCTACGCTTTACGCCTGATCGAATGAATTTGCAGACTCTGGCTCATCAACAGCCGATCTTAATTGGCTGGCCCGGCTATCTAGAGGCCTTACTCCCTCAAATCCAGGCGGCAGTGCTTTCCGCATCAACCTATTCACCCAGTTAGCCGATCGGGTAAGTATTCTAACCAATCGAATAGGCTGACTTGGCAACTGACCCGATCTGTCACACTCTGTTACTCCGCAATAAGAATTTTGTCATTCCTTCTGCTGAGGGATGTGGCTTGAGGGCGATCGTTCTAAGCTTACAGGTAGGAAATAGATGCAGTCAGGCATTGCCGCATAGATGACCAAATTGATCCAGTTTTGCTGAATTGATTCCGTCTGGGCTGACCCAACCGCACTGATCCCGGTCAAGCTCCAGGTCAAACTCTCGACCAAGCTGATCCAAACAGCTCTGACCGAACCAGGCTGATTCAACTGAACATCAGCTAGCAATACATCATCTCGCGATCGGAAATCTCATCGCTAGGAGATTGGCTTTAGTTGCTTGCTTTAGTCGCTTGCTTTAGTCGCTTTCTGAGTTCAGCGCTAGAAGGGCTAGAGGCTAGAGGCGTAGAGAACAGGCGTAGAGAACAGAGGAATAGAGGCTAGAGGAATAGAGCGTTGGAGACAGGCAAGTACAACTTGTTCAAGGCTTGGGTTCCTGAGTTATCTGTTTCTAGTCTTCCTTTCTGGAATTGCGGCATAACCCAGTGTAGTTATGCTCAGGCAAGCCGACTGCATCGACAGAACTGAATATTCAGGGAGGATAACGATGAAGATTCTTACATTCGCAGCAATTACACTTCTACCTACCCTGTTGTGGTCTGCGCCAGTTCGTGCTGATCAAGCAGCCATACAGCAACTGTTGGAAACCCGAGCCTGTGCTGGGTGTGACTTAAGCCATGCAGATCTCAGTCAACAGCATTTGATCGGGGCTGATTTGCGAGGTGCAGATCTACGTCAGGCCAATTTGAGCGAGGCCAATTTAGAAGGGGCTGACCTGACAGGAGCCAACCTGGAAGGGGCCAATCTTACGGGAGCTTACTTGACCAATGCCAGCCTGAGTGATGCAAATTTGAGCGGCATCAACTTGAGCTATGCCCAGCTTTACCATGTGGATGTGTCAGGCGCGACCATGCAAAACATTACCTTGACAGGTGCCAATATTTATGGAACCGGCATTAGCGTCGGTGGCGACTGAGAGCCACTTCAGGTTTTACGTTCCTAGGGCGATGTTGTGAAGTCTCATCTTCACTCCCTATTTCGCCTTAGCTGCCTAGAAGCGAGTAAATACATTTGAACGAAAACTCAGACTCTAGGCTATGATGGCTGTGAGTTGAACGGTTGTCGCCTGACAGATGCCTGTGGGTTCTAAATCAGTGCATCTTGGGTTGAATTTGTCTAGCCGCGAAAAAATCAGTTACGCTAGAATGACCCTCACTTTCTGGCGAAACTATTTGCCCGCACCAACCGCTCAGTCAGCTATTTGCTCAGCCCCTTTCGATTGGGTGACGTGACCCCATGCACGATCGCTATCCTGCTCGCGAGACGCGAGATGCTTCCTTAATTCGCTCAAACCCCTTCTTTAAAGGCTTGCCAGAAGCAAGCGTGGAATCTGCGTTGTCTCATGTGGTGGTACGTAACCATCCTCCCAATCAGGTGCTGCTATTGGAAAACGATTGGGGCAGCTCGGTTTATTTCATTCTAGATGGTTGGGTCAAAATTCGTACCTATAACCTAGACGGCAAAGAGGTAACCCTAAATATCCTTGGCAAGGGTGAGTTATTTGGTGAAATGGCCGCGCTCGACGAGGTGCCCCGCTCAACGGATGTCATCACGCTGGTACCCACTATCATTGGTAACATGCCTGCTCAAGACTTCGTGCAATTGCTGAACACTGAGCCCCAATCAGGTATCCGTTTATCCCAGCTCATGGCCCGGCGCTTGCGGCAGGTTAATCGTCGGCTGCGGTTGCGCGAGTCCGATAGCGTCTCCCGGGTCGCAGATATTTTGTTATTCCTGGCAGATGGGCAAGGTAAGCCAGGTGGGCAAGGCATTGAAATCCCCAATTTGCCTCATCGGGAGCTGAGTAGCCTTAGCGGTTTGGCTCGCGAAACAGTGACTCGCGTTCTGAGCAAACTGGAAAAAAAAGGACTGATTCAGCGCGATCGAGATATCCTTTGTATCCCAGATGTGACGGCATTGGAGCGAACCTTAGTTTGAGTCAATGGTTTGAGTCAATGGTTTGAGTCGATAGTTTAAGTCAATGGTTAGAGTCAATAGTTTGAGTCAACTCGGTTTTCACCACTTCGATGCTTGCTAATCCATGCGATGCTGCGGGCAATAGGTTTTCGTTGCCGCATAGGTTACAGCTCGTTCAAATTCAGAGGGCAACTGCTGATCAGACTGGATTTGCCGAAGCATTTGCGGAGCATTGGAGCGGGAATTAGGCTGTTCAGGATTGCCATGACTTAAGAAGCTACAAATAGACTGGGCGTAGAATTCGACCCGATGGCGATCGAGGGTTTGAGTGTAAGACAGGACTTCCACAGAAGCCACATCTCGAAAGGCTTCCCAAAAATCGTCTTCATGGTGCCAGACCCAGTTTCGCTGCTGCTGACAATATTGACTCAAAGGCACCACCCTTCCTGCTCCATCAATTGCCAGATAACCAGCCAGATTGTGAAGGTGGCAGACTCCCAGCGTACCCGGTTGAAATTCGTCCGGCGGCTCATGCTTTGACCTCGATCGATCGGATCGATCCGCTCCCTGCAAGCCACCACCATATCCCTCATAAGCCACTGCATTGGGTGGAGTCATGATCCAACCCACAATTCCCCATAAGCTGAGCCATCCAGGCAACAAGAGTGCTTGGATCGATCCTCGGCTTCTACATCGCATCTGCTTGAGCATAAGTAAAGTACCGGAATGGCAGGCATCTGACTTGATGGGCTGATTGCTAAACCGCATTAGCCTCAACAGTAAGCTGCAACGGTAGCCTCGACTGTAATCTCGGCTGTAGCCTCAACTGCATGGGAAGCCCGATCGTGGTATTGCCCGATCGTGGTATTGCCCGATCGTGGTATTGCCCGATCGCTACACTGTCAGAGTGCCCAATCGAACCATAGGACTACCAACTTGGTGATACCTCGTTGTCCGCTCATTTCAGCCGCTGCACTTTTGCCACTGCATTCTCCTACTCGACTATCATTGCTGACTCTCTGCCCTGTCCAGACCTGCTCAGACCCGCTCAGATCTGCTCACCCACTGGAGCGCGCAACCCAAAGTAAGTTAACACCAGATCTTCCGTGCCAGTGTTGCAAACTTGATGAGATTCGCCTGCTTCAACTGCAATGCAAACCCCAGGGCTGAGCGGGTAGGATTGCCCGTCAATGGTAATCAACCCCATCCCTGCTTCCACAAAAAAGACTTCAGACATATCCGCATGGGTATGAGCCTGAGCAATCTGACCGGATGCAAACCGGGCCTGAGCAAAATTGGTTAGATAGGGCAGATCCCCTAACCGCAGCATCACCTTTTTCTTAATGGCAGGATTGTGGGAAACTGGTTCTTCAGGCAGTGTGTCAAGTGTAATGTGTTTCATCTTTATCCCAGCGATTGAGCCCATTACAGGATATTTTCAGGGTGCGATCGACTGGAATCGATCGCCCAACTATCGGCATTCTCTTTAGCGAATAGTTTGTGAAAAAAATATAAAGATAGAATACGAATCAAGCAACCCGTGCATTGCGCATTGTTCCCAGTTTCACGGTTTTTCCACCACTACTTTAGCCCTTTCGTCTCTGCCTCTCAACCCATTTCACTTGCACCATTTCTTTATCGTTTCTTTGCTTTTTTATTCCAAATCTTGATATCTCATGACCAGTGTTTCTGCTCCAAATCTTGCTCTCACTTCTGCTTCTGCGTTTATGGCATCCGCTTCCGGTTCAGCCCCGTTTCCATTTCGGCAAGCCGTTCAATCTGGTAAATTTTTGATCACTGCTGAAGTGATGCCTCCCAAAGGTGGTGATCCGAGCCACATGATCCAGATGGCAAGTCTTTTGCGGGGGCGGGTTCATGCCATTAATATCACGGATGGGAGTCGGGCCGTATTGCGGATGTCGTCTTTGGCAGCTTCCGTGCTACTCCGCCAGCAAGGACTGGAACCCATTTGTCAAATGGCCTGCCGTGATCGCAACAGTATTGGGTTACAGGCTGATTTGATGGGAGCCCAAGCGTTGGGAATTCAGAATGTGCTGGCACTCACAGGAGACCCGATCAAGGCTGGCGATCATCCAGCAGCACGCAGCGTTTTTGAGTTGGAATCCGTCCGATTACTCCGGTTGATCGAACGCATGAATCAGGGATTTGATTTCAACAATAAAGCCCTACCCGATCGGGCAACCGATCTGTTTGTTGGGGCAGCAGTTGACCCACAGTCGGGCAGTTGGTCAGGACTACAGCGACGATTTGAGCGCAAAGTAGCAGCCGGTGCTCAGTTTTTCCAGAGCCAGCTCGTCTCGGATTTTGATCGGCTAGAAAAGTTTATGACCCAGATTGCAGCCGGTTGCAATCGTCCGATTTTGGCAGGGATTTTTCTATTAAAGTCGGCTAAAAATGCCCAATTTATCAACCGCAATGTCCCTGGTGTGCAGATTCCGCAAGATATCATCGATCGATTAGAGCGAGCAGCAAATCCGCTGGATGAGGGCATACAGATTGCCGCCGAGCAAGTCCAGATGGCGCGACAACTCTGCCAAGGCGTTCATCTCATGGCCGTAAAGCGAGAAGATTTGATTCCACAAATTCTCGATCGGGCTGGAATCAGCATTCTGGAGCCTTAAAATACATCCTTCATAAAATCTCCGTTTCGCTTCATCCTAGCTTCATTTTTTAGTAAAGGGTCTTACCCCCCTTGTAATTTTTTTGTCTTCTTGGCATCATTATCGCTAGTGACGATTTTCAGGAACTCCAGCCCTCAAACAAAACCTGTTTGGGGGTTTTCGTTTTAAATATGATTTTCAATCTCCGTATCATTACCGATGCCGTAGTTGATGTCATTCTCAGTATCACCCATGAATTTACCTCGGTGTACAGAGAGCTGAATGGATAGACCTGGTGCGATAGCGTTGACGATCGGACGGTTGACATCAAATTTGATGGGATTGCCTGGCAGTATCCCCATCTCAATCAGAGAGTGCTAGTGAGCGGGGCTGACTGAGCGGCTGATACTGAAGAGCAGGGCGACTGAGCGGGGCTGACTGAGGCGATGCTACTGAGACGGTTTCGCTGAGAGTGCCACTCAGAACTGAGACAGTGCCACTCAGATCAGTCTAGTTTGGGGGTTGACTAATTTCTGGACTGTTTGTTAAGGTTGGCAGTAACAAAACATGAATGAATCAGAAAGTTTGAGAAGCTTTCTGTAGCTCGCCCAGTTCAGTTTTTCTGTTTTCCGACGAATTTTTATGTCTTTCCAAGCATCTTTTTACTTTTGGTTCTTTACAGTGGTTCACCGGGAGTGAGTCCATTTTTGTGATGGAACCTGGTGAACCGCAGAGTCAAATCTGCGGTTTTTGTTTTTGAAGGCAACCTGTTTCAGCATGATTCCTGAATAACGACTTCGACCAGTACCATCTAGTTCACCCAGCCCATCTAGTTCACCCAGCCCATCTAGTTCACCCAGCCCATCTAGTTCACCCAGCCCATCTAGTTCACCCAGCCCATCTAGTTCACCTTACTACAAGCTCTATCGACCATGACTCACTTCACTCGCTGGCCTTTTGGTTTTTATTTTTGGAAGACAATTTCCGGGTGAAATGGTCATCTTGACGATGCAACCCGGATCCAACTAGGAACCGGGTTTTTTAATGGACGCGATCCCACTTTGCCTTCCCGACTTGCCTTTTTTGTTCTTTACCTTACCCAATTCATCCCATGCAGAAAGCAAAACTAACCCTCAAGACTCAGCCCCAGCATCAAACCATCATTCATTTGTCCGATCGCGTCACAGTCGGTGGCAAGGATTTATTGATTGTGGGTGGTCCTTGTGCCGTAGAAAGCGCCGCTCAAATGGCAGCAGTAGCCAGTCGGCTAGCGCTGGCTCCAGTCCAGGCTTTGCGAGGTGGAGTTTACAAACCCCGTACTTCTCCTTATGACTTCCAAGGACTGGGGCTAGAAGGACTGAAAATCCTGGCTGCGGTTCGTCAGCGATCGGGGATGCCGGTGATTACCGAGGTGATGGCCATCTCACAAATTGCTGAAATTGCAGCCTATGCCGATGTGTTGCAAGT
>JALOOM010000017.1 GCA_025454395.1 Elainella sp. Prado103 | reverse complement strand
TTCGATGCGACGCTAAATCACTCGCTTCGCTCTCGCTTCGCTCGCGCCTCACCGCCGCTTTACTAAGATAGCAACCTCTTACTCTCACTGTCAATATCACTTCTGGAAGAAATTGCGGGAAATCCGTAGAGACTGGCTGGGTAAAGCTTAAGCTGGTTTCAAAGACCATCACTTAATTCAACAAACTGACTCGACTTTTGTTTAGTCGATAACAGTTGATCGAGCGTTTCACCATCAGTTGAGTCGTTAATGACTCATTTTGGCTGATGACTCAACTGTTGTGCTAAAACAACCAAACAGTACTAGCTTTTCACTGCTCATACCATTTTCTGCGACACCGACTACTAGGCTCATGCCAGAAATTCGCAGCCGTGGGATCTGCTCTCAAAATTCAAAACTAGAGTCACAGCCAAACCCAGATTGTCAAATTTAAGGAGGACAGACTTGATTAGCAAAATCACACTTATAGAGATGTGTCTCCTGCCAACTTAACGGAATTTCCAGCAAGTCACGGCTACCAGTAAATCCTTGCCCAATGAATAGCAGCACTGCGAAACAATTGAGTACAACATGAACTGCGCGCCAGCGATTAGTACGATCCTGGTAAATATCTGGGAAAATCGCCAGCGAAAAAACCATCAGCAGCGCGGCTGTCATACCGTAGTAGTAGTGAGAGACATACCACTCATAACCTCGACGAAACACCTCAGGCTGGCAGCCAAGTAAAACTAATCCCATGCCGGTTAAAGTGGCAAACACTCCCCGCCAAAGCTTGGTTCGAGCCCGATTCAAGATTACGAGTGAAGCGATCGTGGCAAGGAATATTAGCACCACAAACCAAGCTCGAAAGCTATCCTCGCTCCAAACTTGTCTCGCTGCCATTTTTGTAAAGATGGGATGTGCCAGTCCAATCAATGATAGTCCGACCACCATGTTTGAAAGCCATTGTCCTAGCTTGAGATGCTCAACACCCGCTGTTGGAGCGATTTTGCTTTTGTTGCCATCTTTGAGTTGTAAGCGCCGCTGACGAGTTTGCCAAGCGTAGTAAACGACGATCCCAATACAGGGAAACACAAACGCGACCGCAAGCGCTGGATGGATCAGCCGTGTCATATCTATGGTGTTCATGCATCAAACCCCTTCAGGAATCCCTGATCGGAACAGTAAAAATTCGGTATTGGAGTGACAGCAATCTATCACCCTGAAAGATAGCTGAGATGATTTTACGCTGAGAAATTACTGATCGCGTTTTCAGAACATTTTTGCAATTTTCTCAGGCAATTTTGAGCTAGCCCTTCGAGCAACCAGGTAATCTTTCAGGACAGCTTGACCAGCGATCCACTGGAGTACAGCAAAAAATCATTCCACAGATGGGAACTTTTAGAGACGGAAACTATCGATCGACTAGGGAGTTCCTTTGCCATAAATTTGCTGCCCAGAGGATTGCTGTCGAGGCAACTCCAAAGTGTGAAGCATGTTGAAGCATACTGTTGTCCAAGCCACACCTCTATCTCCAAAATCTGAAGATGATTAGTCGAGCCATCGCAACAAGGATGCCGCAATGACCACCTCAATTCCTCAGACAACAGCCACTCCGCAAAGTAGCCCACTTTTTCGGCCTCAGGTTGCAACCCTCGTCCTGCTTGGGGTTGTTGCCTTATCCGGCGCAGTGGTGGCTGCTTGGTTTGCCGGTCAAGGTACCATTAGCCGCATTTTTAGCCAGCTTAATCAGTTGCAAAACAATCCACCCTTGTGGTTGGAAGTACCAATGATTGCGGGTACTTATTTGATCTTTCCGACTGTCATTTTATTTTTGACTGTTTTGGTTGTGATGCAGGTTTCGCCTCGTCCACAAGCCTGGTCGCGGTTTGTGGTGGTTGGGATTCTCCTGGCTTTGACAGTTCGATATTTGCTGTGGCGATCGCTCTCAACCCTCAACCTGACTACTCCTTTAAATGGCGTATTCAGTATTGGGCTGCTTTTCCTGGAATTATTGATGTTAGTCAGCAGTACGATCCAACTTTTTTTGATGCTGCGAGTGCGGGATCGACGGCGAGAAGCAGACTGGCTAGCGATGGATGTGGAGGAAGGGCGCTATCGTCCCAGCGTCGATATTTTGATTCCCACCTATAATGAACCCGCTTTTATCTTGCGGCGGACTGTCATTGGCTGTCAGGCGATCGAGTATGAGCCCAAACAGATTTATTTGCTAGACGATACCAAACGGCCTGAAATCCGCACTCTGGCAGAAGAGCTAGGATGCGCCTACCTGACTCGTCCGGATAATCGGTTTGCCAAAGCTGGCAATTTAAATCATGCGATCCATCAAACTCACGGTGATCTCATTGTGGTGTTCGATGCTGATTTTGTCCCTACAACCAATTTTCTCACCCGCACCGTTGGATTTTTTCAAGACCCTCAAGTTGCCCTGGTTCAAACGCCACAAAGCTTTTATAACTCAGACCCGATCGCTCGAAATTTGGGCTTGGAGGATGTGCTTACCCCCGAAGAAGAGGTGTTTTATCGGCAGATCCAACCCATTCGCGATGGAGCAGGTAGCGTCATCTGTTCAGGTACCTCCTTTGTTGTGCGGCGGAGTGCTTTAGAAGCCATGGGCGGCTTTGTCACTGATTCGCTCAGTGAAGACTACTTCACAGGGATTCGCCTTTCGGCACAGGGCTATCGATTAATCTATCTAGACGAGAAACTCAGTGCTGGTCTTGCGGCCGAAAACATTGCGGCCCATGCGGTGCAACGCCTGCGCTGGGCTAGAGGCACCCTGCAAGCCTTTTTTATCAAATCTAACCCGCTCACCATTCGCGGTCTTAATTTGCTCCAGCGGTTGGCCCACTTTGAAGGACTACTGCATTGGTTTACTAGCATCTCCCGCGTCGGCTTTTTGTTGATGCCACTGGCTTACTCATTTCTGGGTGTGATCCCGCTGCGTGCTACTGCCTCCGAACTGCTCTACTTCTTTTTGCCCTACTACCTGGTACAGCTTGCCGTCTTCTCCTGGCTCAACTATCGATCGCGCTCTGCTTTGCTATCAGATATTTACTCACTGGTACTCTGTTTCCCACTGGCTGTGACTGTCATCCAAGTGATGCTGAACCCTTTTTCGCGTGGCTTCAAAGTGACTCCTAAAGGGACTGCCAGCGATCGCTACTCGTTTAACTGGCATCTTGCCTGGCCATTGCTGATTTTGTTTGGTGTTACGGCAGTCAGTTTGTGGGTCAATTTTGGCCTCTGTATGTTGAAAGGAGCCTGGATGGACACCGTTCCCCCCGAAGTGGCGATGCAGGCCAAAGGGATTGGCTTAGGGTGGATTTGGAGTAGCTATAACCTGATCATGATTGGGATCGCACTGCTGATTCTGCTCGATGTGCCTCGTCCCAGTCCCTATGAATGGTTTAACCTGCGACGTACAGTACAGTTGAACCTCCTCTCTCCCACCGGCCAACCTGAGCGCACCTTTTGGGGGACAACCACCATGCTGTCGGAAATTGGTGCAGAAGTGGCACTGACCGAAACTGGCTTTCCTAGCCTCTCTCCTGAAGCGATCGTGCTAATCCGACTTGATATTTTGGAATACCAGCTTTCTATTCAGGGACGAGCCGTACAAACGGGCTTTAGCGGAGAGTTTCCCACCGTACGAATCCTGTTCGATTCCCTGCAACTCAGTCAGCAACGCCAGTTGATTGAATTGCTGTTCTGCCGACCCGGACAGTGGAAAGATCGCCATACACCAGGAGAATTGCAATCTCTGTTGCTCCTATTTCGGATTTTGCTGCGACCCAGGGTGTTGTTCGATCGCAATATTGATGTCAGTGCCGTTTCGGTTGCCCAGGTTTAAGGTCGCCCAGGTTTAAGGTCGCCCAGGTTTAAGGTCGCCCAATCAACAGGGTTAGATCAGTCTATAGGTTAAATCAGTCTGATCTAGGAGCCCGCCATTTCAGGACATATGCTAAGTTTGGCGTGGCTGAGTTTGGGCAGCATCGGTGAAACAGTTCCAACAGTCCGGTAACTTTCTGGTAGCGATCGGTTTAGTCATCACCGTCATTCAGGGTGGGATCGGCTTATTATCCTGGGATCTGATTTCTGGCAGTTCTGCTTGGGCCCAGTCGGGTGGCCGCACCCGCGGTGGATCGTTCGATCGACCGACCAGCCCTGCTCCCCCCAGCAGCTATCCTAGCGACAATTACAGCAGTCCCTACGACTATTCTCGTCCCAATGATCGTTCAAATAGTCGGCCTTACTATCCTTCCCAACCGGGTTATTTTCCTGGCTCCTATCGCAGACCACCCGTGATTGTGGTACCGCCCCAATCCTATCCCGTCGATCCCTATGGCTATGGCACTTCCAGTTCTGGTGACAGCCTGTTCTTAGTCTTAGTACTCGTCTGCGGCATCTCAGTTTTGCCGGTGATCAGCGCTTACCTGCGGCAAGGTCGATCGAGCCATCAAACTAGCCGATCGGCTGTCACCAATGAAATTACCAATGATATTGTCACTGTCACTCAGCTTCAGGTCGCCTTATTAGCGCAAGCTCGCTACATTCAGGAAGCCTTGACGGCACTGAGCTTGAAAGCTAATCTGAATACCCCGGAGGGATTAGCCCGCCTGCTACAAGAAACCGTTCTGGCTTTGTTACGATCGCCGGAAAACTGGACACATGCCAGAATATTGTCTCAAACAGTAGAGAGCCGACAGGAAGCTGCGCGAGTTTTCGAACAGTTCTCAATTCAGTCTCGCAGCAAGCTCAGTGCAGAAACCTTGGTGAACGTCGGGGGACAGATCCAGCGCCAGCAGCTAGTGGTGGATGCAGATGCTGATCCTGCCAGTTACATTGTGGTGACTTTATTATTGGGTACGGCTGACGATCGCCCTCTCACTCAGGAAATTTATGCCGCTGAAGAATTACAAAACCTCTTAAAACGATTGGGTGGGATCACCCCTGCCTACCTGTTAATTTTCGAGCTGATCTGGACTCCTCAAGATCCTGCTGACAGTTTGTCACGCCAGCAACTGCTGACTCTCTATCCCGATTTGATTCAGATTGCTTGATTGTTAACTCAAATGATTACGAAATTCATCATTCCTTAATTTTTCAAACACTTCGGAGACACAGTACACTGAACGATGTAGCACCGTAAGGAACTTAGACTCTTGCTAGACGAACAGGCAAAAAAGACAATCCTCCGCAAAATTCCCCATGGGCTTTACATCTGTGGAGTCAAAGACGGCGATGAGGTCAACGGTTTTACCGCAAGTTGGGTGATGCAGGGTTCTTTCCAGCCCCCCCTCGTCGTCAATTGCGTTAATCGGAGTTCTGGCTCCCACGCCATGATCCAATCTAGTCAAGTTTTTGCGTTGAGCGTCCTAGAAGCTGGACAAAAAGAGTTGGCCCAAAAATTCTTTAAGCCACAGCGTCGAGTCGGGAACAAGTTTGAAGAGGTCGAGTTTTATCTCGGTGAAACGGGTTGCCCAATTATCAAAGATGCGTTGGGCTATGTGGAATGTCGCGTGGTCGGATCAGTCGAGCAGGGCGATCACACCGTTTTTGTTGGCGAAGTGGTAGCCGCTGGGATCCATCGGGAAGGCGATCCACTACTGCTCGAAAGTACAGGCTGGCAGTATGGCGGTTAATGGAATTGCATCCATCCCGTTATGGCAATTGAGCTAGCAAATTGGAGAAAATCATGCCTCTAATCAAGGTTCAGACTTCCGTATCCCTGTCCGATCGCTCTTCTGTCGAGTCATTGCTCAAACAACTTTCTGCTAGCCTGGCCAAACATACCGGCAAACCAGAATCCTATGTTATGACAGCCTTGGAGCCCGACATCGCCATGACTTTTGGCGGTACCACCGATCCAGTCTGCTATATCGAAATCAAAAGCATTGGCAGTCTGAGTTCAGCTCAAACCCAGGCGATGAGCCAGGATTTTTGTCAGCAGATCAATGCTTCGCTGGGAGTTCCCCTCAACCGCACCTATATTGAATTTGCGGATGCCAAGGGGTATCTGTGGGGCTGGAACGGTTCCACCTTCGGATAGACCCTGGAATCAAGCTTGTCTCTGCTAGACTCAAGCAATGGATCGAGCAATTTTTCTCTGATAGATTTCTGTCTTATCAAACACCGCTCATGCTGAAAGCCCTTCTGCTCGACCTGGATGGCACCATCGTTGAAACAGACTCCCTCCATTTTCGAATTTGGCAAGATTTTCTGCGGGATTACGGACTAGAAATCGATCGCCCCTTTTACAAGGCTAGAATTAGCGGTCGATTGAACCCCGATATCTTGGCCGATCTGCTACCCCAACTCAGCCGCGATCAGCACCTAGAGTTTGCTGATCACAAAGAAGCAGAATTTCGTCGCCAAGCCGGACAACTCGTACCCATGCCAGGACTATTAGAGTGGATCAGTTGGGCGGAGCAACAGGGTTTGCCATTGGCGGTCGTCACCAATGCCCCCCGCGAGAATGCCTGGTTTATGCTGCGATCACTCCACCTGGAATCGCGATTAGCCACGGTGGTGATTAGTGATGATCTACCCTATGGCAAACCCCATCCCTTCCCCTACCAGGAAGCCCTCCGTCGCTTGCAGATTCAACCTAGCGAAGCTATTGCCTTCGAGGACTCACCCTCTGGACTGCAATCAGCAGTGGCGGCTGGCATTTTGACGATCGGTATCGCCTCGACCCATGCTCCAGAAGTGCTCTATCCGCTTGGCGCTTCTCTCGTGATCCATGACTTTACCGACGAGCGACTCAACCAACTATTACCGAGCAAACTTTTACCGAACGACGGATTACCCGCTCACTGCCCAGAGCCTCAACCCGAAACTCCACTACCGATCGGCTGAGGATCCGAATGGATCGACCTGTAGCACCCGATCGGTGGCAGACTGCACACTATCATGGGCCAACTCCATCAGGAATCGGAGGGCTTTAGCAATATAGATCGCACAATCATAGGGGGTCATTTCGTAGAATGATCGCCAAGCCATGCCTTTTTGCTGATCGTAGAGACGCGGTTGATGATTGGCATGATCAAGCCAGGCTAACCGCACGGCATGACCAATCAATACATCTAGCACAATATATTCTTCAATATAGAGGGCGGGATTGCGTTCAACGATCGTGGCTAACTCCATTAAGGCTTCAATGTTGACCTGCCGATATTCAGGAGCTTGCATTTTGTTCAGCAAATGTTCCACTTGCAGAGCAAAGTTTTTTTCACCTGGGGTCGTTTCTGCTAGCAACAGTTCACTATCTAAACGATTGCGGCGATCGAGCTTATCGCCAATCACCAACCCCTTACAATGCTGAAGTAATCGCCAAACTTGGGGATAAAATCCTTTCGGGACGCGGTTCAGTGCCCCATCTCGTTGTCGTTGCTGCCACCAACCTGGAGATGAAGAAGCTGCTCCTTGCAGTTGACTCTCTCGATCTCCGTTGGGATCCACAGTGGGATGCAACTGATCCTTTTGAGCCAACTGATCCTTTTGAGCGAAGGGAGCATCCCTCATCGCCTCACCTGGATCGATCAAGCTCGCCATTTGGGACTGAGGAGCAACGACCCACTCAATCGCAGCCTGGGATTGCTGACGAACATGGAGTGACTCCTGGCGAAACAGCGTTTGATCGAGGCGATCGTACCCAGCAAGTACATGGGCTAGATGCTGCTTCACCTCAAATGGACTCATCTGCATCAAGCGTTCATAGGCTTCATCTTGAGTTAAGCCCAGTTCACGGGCTAACCCGCTCGCGATCAGCAAAATTAGATAACCCACCCGTAGCGTCAACAAGCCATTAAACAAATCTGGATCGGTTTTGATCAACACACTGAGGTAGATCAAAATTTCCTGAGTGAGGGGGCGATCACGGATGTCATTACTGCAAAAAGTACAAATCTTTTCCAGAATTTCATCGGTGGCCATCGGAGCGGTAATGAGCGAAGCTTCACTGTAAGCTTTACCAACAGCGATCTGTTTACCCCGTACCAAAATATCGGTCACCGCATCGGACAAACCGATATCGGTTTTGTTGAGTAGTCCGGCCGTGCGACGAATGATCGCCCAGAGATGAAGTTGACTGGCTTTGCCATAGACCTCATTCAGCAAATCAGCGATCGAAACGGGTTGTGGCCCCAACCGGGTATCAAACTCCAAACCCACCAGTTGACTCAGGGTTTCCAGTAAATCAACCTGCTCATAGAGATTGGTAGAATGACGCAACCGATCCAATAACCGTGGAATATTCGTTTCGTAAGACAGCAGAAACTCTTGCGTATTCGTTAAAGGTAGATTGCGATCGGCGTAAAAAGTCAAGTAGTAGGCTGCTGGTGCCGCATCTTGCATGGATTCTTGGCGAAACTCAAAGTCATGCACAAAATCAATGCGTTCGATCCCTGCTGTCAGCAAAAACTGATTGAGATGCCCCAACTTCACCGCCACACCATTGCAGTGCCCCTCTCGCAAATCTTTCAGCAGTTTCAGCAGTGGCGATCGTTCAATTCCCCTGTCCTCTGGGATTCCCGGCTGAATTTCAAACATGGCATGGGTCAGCAGCAAAGTCATCGTGGGCCGCCCCAACTGATCCCAGTGCCGCTGAATATAGGCCAACTCTGCTTGAATTTGCGCCACCCAAAAGTGGTAATCCAGGGTCAAATAAAACTGCTGTTGATCGAGAAAAGCCGGTAAAAAAGCAACCACTTCGCCTCGAATCCGAAACAGACGAGAGGTGGTGAGACTACGCAACCGCCGAATCGGTCTGCCAGTGAGATGCAGCTTGTCATTACGACCAATCTGGTGGTAGATCGCGGTTAGTTCGCCAGCCTGACGAATCTGAATCGGAGCCACCTGAGTCGGAGTCTGGGTTTCGATCCCATAGGTAGCCAGATCAGCCTGTAGAGATTCATCTTCTGCTAAGAGGGCAATTTGCACCAGGGGTTGGCGCAGATGGGTCGATCGCTGATGCCGCCCTAACGGGTCAATATCACCAGGAGACAGCAAACCCGATTTCAGTAATCGCCCCAGTATATAGAGGCTTTGAGCCCATACCAGCGGCAAATTTTCGTTGGGTAGTCGAGGTTGACTGTGGGGTTGGGAGCGCTCCGCTTCAAGTCGATCGGCAGGCACGTAATATAGCTCTGGCAGCAGTTTCAGCCCATCCTGCTCCACCAATAGCGCTTGCAGGCGTTGATCATACGCTTCTGCCTGAGATACATCACCCCGAAACAGGGCATCCAACAGTAAATAGGTGAAGAATAACGGCCATTCACATTCAATATGCTCAAACTGCTTCAGTTCCAGAGGTTCATAGTGCAACCGAGTCACATCTTCGATCGCCGTTTGGTGTCCATCTCGCAGAAATCGCTTGCAGCCATAGTGACCTTGCAACATCTCCACAATTTTGTTGCGGGTGCGCTCTACTAGAGCCGGATCATCGATCGCAAACGCTGGAAAGCCAATCACTGCCAGCACTGCTGCATCCACTTCTTTGGAGGCCGATTCACGCGGTAATAGAGATTCCAGCGTAATTCGGGTACGGGCAATCTCGTCTGGTAACACATGCACCACCGAAGCCTGCCCACCCTGCACACCAAATAAATTCAGCCCATGAATGGCTTCCAGTGCAGCTTTGGCGATCCCAACTGAGCTAGCATTTAATTCCGGATTACCATGGTTAATTTTGTTGCCCCGCTCCCAAATCCCATAATCGGGTGTGCGATAGGCGCGACCAATGTAATAAACCAGATTTTGGATAAAGTTGACTTCATCGATCGTAAAAATAATTTGCAAGCCAGAAGCCGTCATCTGCGCCAACATCAGCAGATACAGCGAGGTCGCATCCAACTGTAAATGTCCCCAACCATCATCCCCGACCACCACATCTCCCGTACTGGTATCGTACTTCGCGTGCAGGGCATCCAGAGGAGACTGGGTATGCTTAAATGCCTCGACTTTATGGGACTGCCGCATCATGGCAAACAACAAGCCCCGCATCAATTTCACCACGCTATGTTCTAGCTCATAGGTGCGCCCCTGATGCTCATCTCGCTTGCGATAAGCTAAAGCCAGTCCCCAAACAGCCAAGATGCTATAGATATTGTCCCGCACCCAGGCATCGGTGTAGTTGCCGTGGGTAGTGATGGCTGTACTCGCCGGTAGCAGCCCACTGATGGGGTTTTGGCGCGACAGAATCACAGACTGGATTTCTTGATAGAACGAATCTAGCTGCTCCAGGGTTAATTGAGCAGTGAATGGCGAGAAAGTTCGTAGCGGATCGGCAGTCGCACTCATGGGGAAAACCAGCACATTTAGCTGGTTATTAGGCTAGAACAAAAGACATCATGGATCTTAATAATTCCTTAAGGTTATCATTCAGGCTTCCGAAACCACCATAGAAGCGGCAAAACCTGTTTGGAATTTCACAATTCCTCAGCCTTCGATCCAGCCAATCCTGATCAGGCCAATTCTGGTCAAGCCAATTCGTTAGCTCGATCGCGCCTCTCAACCTGGCTCATAGCCATTTATTGTGGGTAATTTATTATTCAAATCTTTACGGAAATCACGATCGATCGATCGATAAGTTTATCAAGATGGGACTAAAGTATAAGAGCGAACGAACTGCCCCTCAATTTCGTCGAATTGGCTACCCCCTAGCGTTCAGTTTCTAGTCGGTTTCTAGTCGGTTTCTAGTCGGTCATTCTCACCCCTCATGCTGGATCGGTCAACAGCATTGGTTAGAATCAGCCTTTGAGAGCCAGCTTTGCTTCATTCGGCGCTGCAATGAGCAAATGACAAGTTTCCCAGAGCCGGTAGGGGCGATCGTCGCAATTCAAATCGCGAATGGATCGTCCCTACATTTCCTTCTCAGAATTCCGATTCATTCCACCTGAGAGGCAGCAGTTCCAGCCAAGCAGCCGCAAGAATGCAGTCATGCACGAGTTATTCTTCAGGATCCCCAAGGAACCCTGAAGAGTAGCCAGCCTAGATCGGACAATGAGCAAGCATGGCTGAATGGGAGTATCGTGAACATCCTGCCTCTGCAAGTTTGGAAACTTCAAATTTTTTCGAGTCCCCAAGCTCACAAGGTCGAGAAGAATGGCAAGGTTGCAACTTACGCCAAAATTCACCTTTTCATTCAGCAACATTCATCAAAGACATCAATCACTGAAAGACAATGGAAGGACATTCGTGATGCCACGACTAGAAGAAAGCAGGGCGATGGCGAGTTAAGCTCAGGAATTCTTCGCGGGTCTTAGAGTCTTCCTGAAACACACCTAACATGGCACTCGTGACGGTCCAGGAACCCGGCTTTTGCACACCTCGCATTGCCATGCACATGTGGGTGGCTTCCATGACCACTGCAACACCTTTCGGCTCAAGAATTTCTTGAATCGCTTCAGCGACTTGACGAGTTAGACGCTCCTGTACTTGCAGCCGCCGAGAATACATCTCAACAATGCGTGCCAACTTACTCAAGCCCACGACCTTTTGATTCGGAATATAGGCGACATGAGCTTTGCCCATGAAGGGGAGCATGTGATGTTCACAAAGGCTGAAGAAATCAATGTCGCGCACCAACACCATTTCGTTGTGCCCTTCATCAAAAATCGCACCATTGATTAAGGTTTCCAGCGATTGATTGTAACCACTGGTCAAAAACCGCATGGCTTCAGCCACCCGCTTGGGGGTTTTCAGTAGACCCTCCCGCTCTGGGTCTTCGCCGACACTCACCAGCATGGTACGCACTGCATCGATCATATCCTCATTCGCATGATCAGGAACCGGGTGGGGTTTCGCTTCTCGTCCTTGAATCGTCGAGCGATCGGGACGTACAGACATACGATTCAGCAGATTGGGATCCATACTTGAATCGCCCTCTTTCGCTGCGGGTGATGAGGTGCCGTTAATTCCGTTGGAAGAAGCAATAGTCATAAGTAAATGGATGAAATCTCCAGAAAACAATTCAAACCAGCCGATGACAGCCTTAAAATGCACCAGCACTAGGCATCACCGTCATTTCTTCGATCACCGCCCCCAGAGGCAACAAGGCAGCATGCACAATGGATTGCGCCACTGTCTCTGGCGTTAACATGCGAGTGCGATCAAAGTCAGCCTGCACCGTATCGGTTTCCCATAGGGGAGTATTCACCGAACCGGGACAAACCGTAACCACACGGATGCCGTGAGGTCGTTCTTCCGCCGCCAGGGTTTTTGACAGAGCAATTAAGCCTGCTTTACTCACGTTGTAAGCTCCCCACCCTGGGAACGCCTGATAGCCTGCAATTGAGGCAATATTGATAATGGTTCCCTGTTGCCGATCGCGCATACTTGGGAGAACCGCTTGAATACATTGGAACACACTGGTCAGATTGAGATTCAGTACCTGTTGCCAAGCCGATAATTGAGTTTCGGATAAAGGATTGGTGTAGGCCATCCCGGCATTATTCACCAGAATATCCACCGGAAACTGGTCTACCAAGGTCTCAATGCGAGATTTCACTTGATCGACTATGGCCAGATCAAGCACTTGTGTTTGTACCTCCACCCCTAAATCAGCAGCGGCGGCGGCAACCTGATCCAGGTCAGTCTGCGATCGGCTCACAAGCACTAAATTGACACCCAATTTCGCAAAAGCAAGGGCAGTCGCCTGACCAATGCCGCGACTTGCACCCGTGATCAGAACACGGTGAGGAATGATAGAAGTCATGCAATTCTTCCAGGGTTTGCCAGACTCAAAGGGGACAAAAGCGTAGTCAAAATCTCATAGTTGGTTAAGCAGGGGCTGTCAACCGTTCAGACAAAGTACCCAGCCTAGAAATTGGGCTGATATTTTGGTTGCAAAAAGTGCAAAAGTATATGCAATGAATCAAGCCCACCAATTCGAAGTTATTAAACCCGACCATGGAATGCCTTGTGATATCAGACTGACACAACGACATCGCATTAAAGCAAAGCGCCCATAGTATTTACAGCACTCAGACATGCCATTGACTTACAAAGCGCTCCCATCAAACCACTAGCCAGAAAGTAAGAGGATGAGAAAAATGTAAAAAAATGTTGCTACAAAGATTATAGCACCGTCCAGCCGGAGTCTTCTTTTTTGTAGTGGTTGTAGCAATTACGAATTATAGGTTTTTACACTTTTTATAATTGAAAAATCTCAATGAAACTAGAGTCGGCTTGGCTGCTACATCTATCCAGCTAGTTGAGTGTAGACTCCCATCTTTCTAAATTTTTGATAGCGCTCTTCTTTCAACTGTTGGCGGGTCATTTGGGTGAGCACAGCCAGATTGTCTAGGAGGGCCTGCTTCAAGGTGGCAGCCGTTTGTAATGGGTTGGAATGGGCTCCACCCACAGGTTCGGGCAAAATTTGATCGACTAAGCCAAGTTGTAATAGATCGGTTGCTGTGATCTTTAGCGCTTCAGCCGCTTGAGGCGCTTTGCCTGCATCTCGCCAGAGAATTGCCGCACAAGCTTCTGGGCTGGCCACCATGTAAACCGAGTGCTCAAACATCAAAAGTCGATCGCCCACTCCGATCCCCAGAGCCCCGCCGGATCCCCCTTCGCCGATCACCGTACAGAGAATCGGCACTTCTAACCGAAACATTTCGCGCAGGTTATAGGCGATCGCTTCTCCCTGTCCTAATCGTTCCGCTTCGGCTCCCGGATTCGCACCACAGGTATCAATAAAGGTCACGATTGGCATCCCAAATCGGTTGGCATGTTCCATCAACCGCATCGCCTTGCGATAGCCACCCGGAGAGGCCATCCCAAAATTACGTCGAATATTATCTTTAGTGTCGCGCCCCTTTTGGTGTCCCAAGATCATGACAGGACGGCCTTCTAAACGCGCCAGCCCTCCTACTAATGCCAAATCATCGTTCCCAGTGCTGCGATCCCCATGTAGTTCGATCCAATCATCGGTGATCGCTTGCACATAATCTAAGGTGCTGGGTCGGCGAGGATGACGCGCCACTTGCAGCCGCTGAGCAGGCGTGAGGCTGCCAAAAATTTCCTGCCGGAGTTGGGTCGCCCGGGACTCAAGCTGGCAGATTTGATCCGTCACATCCACATCGTTTTCTTCAGCCAATTCTCGAATCTGCGAAATCCGAGCATCAAGCTCTGCCAATGGCTTTTCAAAATCTAACAGCAGCGGTTTGCGATCGGAATTTGGCATAGGAAAACGAGTAAAAATTTGGCAGCAAAGAGTATTTTACCCAATCGGATTCCTTCTTGGGTAATCTTGGGCAATTTGAGGAGAGTCACTTCCCGGATGCGCCCGGTCTGAGTGTCGTGACAGCACCTGATGCCTATGCCGAAAGCTCAGACTTGGGATAGCCCCTCATAATAATCCTTCCAGGGCAGTACATTCTTGTGGGATCGGTAGACGCACTGTAAACACCAATTGATCCTGCCATTGATTCACTTGGACTTCACCCTGCAATTGCTCCGTCAACCGCTTCACGATCGCCAGCCCTAAACCCGTTCCACCTTGTTGCCGATGATCCACTTCAACATTGCGATAAAACGGTTGAAATAGCTTCTCTAATTCACTTTCGGGTAACACCACTCCCGAATTACTGACCCGACAGGTGAGATGGGCACCCATCACCTCTGCCTCTACCTGAATCAACCCTTGGTTCGGGGTGTATTTACAGGCGTTGTTTAGGAGTTCAGCCAAAATGCGATGCAGGCTTAGCCAATCTAGGGTAAGAATCGCATCAGGTGGATCCGCCCTCAAATGCAAGGTTTGCTGACTGGTCTTGGCCCGCATAGAGAAAGGGGCAGCCACTTCTAGCAACCATTCATGTAGATTTTGAGTTTCATACTCTGCCTTCGCTGCCTGGACACTCAGCCGCTGAAAGTCGAGCAGATCATTGATGATGGCAAATTCTTGCTGACATTCTTCCTCCAAAATTTGCAGATATTCTTCCCGATCGGACTCGGAATCAGTCATCCGCAACAAGCTGATCGCACTCTGAATATTAGCAACTGGGGCTCGCAGTTCGTGGGATGCAGTGCGTAAGAATTCTTCCTTGAGGGCTTCTTCCTGCTGAATGCCCTGAATCTGGTGGCGCAACACCGCAGATTCTCGCAATCGATCGGAGATGCCAGTCGCACTTCCCGTCACTAAAAATAGTAGTAGGGGTGCCACCAGAGGTACCAAGATATTGGCATTGAGCAAGCCCACGCTAAAAATCACCCAGAATGCCCACAAACCACTGACAACCGCGACTTGCTTTAACCAACCCCGCCCCCCAAGAAACCAGCTTAGGACGGGCCCGCCCAGCAGGAGCACTCCCGCCATGATTTCCCTTATCCAAGGCTGAAGCGTAGACTGTTGCAGCAAATTTTGAATTAACACCGCATGGAGAATGACGCTACTCGTCGGTGGGTTCCGATCGAACGGGCTGACTAGCGGATCTAGCCCAGTGGCGGTCACACCCACTAGCACAATCTTGTCGTTAAAAACGGCTGGGTTAACCTTACCCTGAACCACATCAGCAAAAGAGTAGTGGGGCAACGAGGTCGTCTGACCGACCCAGTTAGCCCACAGGGGAGCCTGCAAATCAGGAAGCGGCACCTCTGCCTTCAGCAGCCGGTAGGCTTGAATCGTAGTCATTGCTAAGGCCGGCACCTGGTGAACTTGAGGCATCACCTGCCGCACAATGCCGTCATTGTCCTGTTGGGCCAAAATATGCCCGATGCCGATCGCACTTTGCTGCAATACCGAAACCGGCACGAGAGGGGTTCCTTCACTATCCCAGGCCTGAGCCAGAATTACTTTGCCATGCTGACTCATCGCTTCCGCGAGATCCGGATCATCCTCACTCGCTTCCGAGAATAAGAGATCAAAAACGACCATATTGGAGCGCGATCGTTCTAGCGTCTGCAAAAGCTGCACATACTGCTGGCGTGGCCAGGGAAACCGACCAATTTTCGTGAGACTGGCATCATCGATCGCCACTAAAACAATTCGATCGTCCCAAACTCGCTCACCCCTCAGGTGAAACAACGCCTGATAACCCAAATGTTCGAGCGGTGTCAACATTCCTATCTTGAACAACAGCAACACCCCCAAGGCAGAACACCCGCCCGGTAGGAGTCGCTGCTTCCAGCTAGAGAAGTTGCAAGTCATAGGTTTGTGTTTTCCCTAAAGCAGTAGTCACCGTCACTGACAGTCGTAGCCTGGATGGCGCTGGAAACACGATCTGAAACCGACCATCTCGATCAATTGTCTGCGGTTCCCCTTTAATTGTCACCGAACTGGTCGGATCAACCTGCCCATTGAAAACGACCCGCCGGATCCCCCGACGAATCACTCGATCAACTTGATAGTCTAACCGAGGTTCATTCGTAAACGGAATGGGTTCTAAAGGGGGCTCACCTGGGATTGTGACATTTTGAAACCCAGCCGGGACTTCGACGTTTTCCCCTTGAGCACTGGTCAGGACATTTCCCTCCAGGGTGGCAACTCCCATCTTGCCATTAGCATCTACATTGACCCCGAAATCGGTACCCCGCACCCCTGTAATTCCGGCCGGAGTCTCGATTTCCAACTCTGATTCAGGATTGCTGAAAGGGCGCACTTGCAGCCGTACTCGGCCTCGATCGACTTGGAGTCGGGTTACTCGCCCATCATTTGCGGTCACTTCCAAGGCTCGCACCTTAACGCTAGTCTGCTCTGCAACCTCAATGCTGCCAATTTGGGTATCAACTTCTAATGTCGCTTCAGAGCTAGTCGCGGTGACTACCCCATCTCCCACAGTCTGTAATCGATCCCCCAAGCGGGCTGAACGCGAAGCAGAGCGAGTGAGGAAAGTCACATTTCCCTCCAGCGATTCGATAGCCAGCCAGCGATTGACCCGAACAGGGATATCACTGGGAACAGCAGAGGTCGATAATGAACTAAACAGCACGACCTGGGTTGACAGCAAAGCCAGCCATAACCACCGTTGCTTTTTCAAGCTTTGACTTAAATTGAAAGAATAGAGGTTAGATATGCAGATCACGTTCCCTTCACTTCAATCAACATTGCGACACACCGATTCATGGCAGATTCATCCCTGGTCTTGAGTTAGGGTCTAATCAATTGGGGCAACCACTTATGGGACAACCACTTATGGGACAACCACTTATGGAACAACCACTGTCTAACTTACTTCACTATCAGGAACTAGATCTCAGGACTAGCCTAGCAATCAGACTACGATTTCATTGCGATGGAGCATCTTATCCTTAAAAGCAGCATCCAGTACTGAGATTTTGATCCCAAGTCTTAGTGCTACCTGCATTCCCAATCTTGATCTGATTGATCAGAACTGATTAACGGTATAGGATTGCTGCCCGATAGGATTGCTGCCCAAACGGGTTCCAGCGATGTAGCCAAAGCTACAGTGTACGCAAGGAATGGACTTCCAGACAAGTCGAGAAACCGAACTTTAATATTTGGCTGGCGAAATCAACCAAATTATACGGCTATATCGTAATCGGGGGCAGGCATCGATCGCACTTTGAGCCTATCTTTGAAGCACAACTACAGAATCAAGAAGCACAATAGAATTAAAAAGCACCATGCGCCATCGCCCCATTTACCTTGATGCCCATGCGACCACTCCAGTGGATCCCCAGGTTTTAGCAGCCATGTTGCCCTATTTTACGGAGCAATTTGGCAATCCAGCCAGTGGAGGGCATGTCTATGGTTGGGAAGCAGAAGCCGCCGTACAGCAAGCAAGAGAAAGTTTAGCTGCCGCAATCAACGCAGATCCCCAGGAAATTGTGTTTACGAGTGGTGCCACTGAGGCAAACAATTTGGCGATTAAAGGAGTTGCCGAAGCCTATTGCGCGAAAGGACGACACCTGATTACCGTGGTGACTGAACATCGGGCCGTTCTTGATCCCTACGCCTATTTACAAACCTTGGGCTTTGAAACCACCCTCTTACCCGTTACGGCAACGGGGCTGGTGAATCTCGCTCAATTGGCACAAGCCATCCGCCCCGATACCTTATTGGTTTCTGTGATGGCAGCCAATAACGAGATCGGGGTGATTCAGCCGCTGGCCCAAATTGGGGCAATCTGCCATCGTCATGGGGTGTTCTTCCACACAGATGCTGCCCAAGCGATCGGCAAAATTCCATTAGATGTGGCAGCCATGCAAATTGATTTGATGTCTCTGACGGCCCATAAAATCTATGGTGCTAAAGGCATTGGAGCCCTTTACGTGAGGCGCAAAAATCCACGGGTGCAGCTCGCAGCCCAACTGCATGGGGGTGGACAAGAACGGGGGTTGCGATCCGGTACACTGTATACTCCCCAAATCGTCGGGTTTGCCAAAGCCGTGGAGCTGAGTTTAGCTACCCTTGCCTCAGAAACGGAGCGCATCCAAACCCTACGCGATCGACTCTGGCAGCAGTTACAGGCGATCGAGGGCATTCAATTGAATGGTGATCCCACCCAGCGATTAGTCAACAATCTAAATGTCAGCATTCCTGGTATTGATGGAGCAGCCCTAATGTTGGGGCTACAACCCACGATGGCAGTTTCTTCCGGCTCGGCTTGCAGTACGGGCAAAGCTGCCCCTTCCCATGTGCTCACTGCAATCGGTCGATCGCCTGCTTTAGCTGCTGCTTCATTACGGATTGGCATCAGCCGTTTCACAACAAGAGAAGAGATCGATCAATCGGCACAAATCATCATCGACACTGTACAGGCACTTCGGCAAGCCACCATCAAGGGATCCGTTGGGTCACGAATCTTCTAATCTACCCCTGCCCCTGACACCCAATCATTAGACGGTTGAGCTTGCCCATCCGCAGTCGGCAACTCTTGCATGAGTCCAGACTTTACTGCTTCAACCGTTTTATTCAAATAGACGGCTTGTTCATCGACCGACTTGACCCAGTCGATCGGAAACCAATGGGGCTGCTTGTCCTCGGAATCGCTTTTCGTCAGTTTGATATATCCACCCCGATCGACCTGATCGACGGTTCCGATATGGGTTCCAGTCACTCCATCCATGCCCCCTTCTCCTTCAGCATGAACCCTCAAATGGGGTTTAATTTGCGAAATATCCATTTCAATTTCTCCTAATTTATGTATTCATCAATGGTTTCAGAGTGGTTTCAGAGTGGTTTCAGAGTGGTTTCATTGAGATGATTATTTCTCATAGTCAGCCTGAACCGATCCCATCGATCGCACCTTACAGGATTATTGCGTTTGATCCATCACTCCATCGGCAGACCGATCGTTCCATCCACTGGTGGAGCCTGCTGCCCCGTTCTACAGGTAGCGAGCACCAATCGCCTCAGTCAGCGGCTGAAAAGAGGCAGAGCACGTTACGATATAGCGCATCATCTTTTTTTCGATCCGATCCTTTTTCGATCTTTTTTCGATCCGGTCTTTTTTTCCCATTCCCCACCCTTCTGTACCGCCATGATGCAGCCAGCGAAAAAAAATGTTGCACTTTTAGTTATCTGTCAAGCCCTCTCAATGACCAGTATTACCGCACTGTTCACCGTTGCAGCCTTAATTGGTGATCGTCTGTCCACCGATTCATCCCTGGCAACGTTACCGATCGCATTTCTGCAGGTTGCAGTCATGTTAACTACGATTCCGGCCTCTTTATTCATGCAACGTGTCGGGCGGCGAACAGGGTTTCTGCTGGGCACAATCATTGGCATGGTAGGAGCAGGTTTGGGCGTTCTCGCTGTTTGGATCGGTAATTTTCCTTTATTCTGTCTCGCTACAATTCTCTTCGGCATTTTCAATGGATTCGCTGGCTTTTATCGTTTTGCCGCCGCCGATGCTGCCGATCCGGCATTTCGGGCTCAAGCCATTTCGTTAGTCGTAGCAGGCGGAATTGTAGCTGCTTTACTCGGGCCCAATCTGGCGAATTGGGGCAAAGACTGGCTGCCGACGGCAATGTTTGCAGGATCATTGGTACCGATCGTTCTACTCCAACTGATCACGCTCATTTTTTTACAAGGAGTCAACATTCCACCCCTATCGAGCCAGGAAATTAGCCAAACTGGACGATCGATCACGACCATTATGCAGCAACCTATTTTTATCGCTGCTGCCGTTTGCAGCATGGTGGGCTACAGCGTCATGGTGCTGTTGATGACTGCGACCCCTCTGGCGATGGTGTCCGTACCTCACCCCTTTCACCATGCCGCAACCGTGATTCAATGGCATGTATTAGGCATGTTTACCCCCTCGCTTTTCACAGGCTTCTTGATTGCCCGGTTTGGCGTACTCACTATTATTACCTGTGGCATTATTCTTAATTTTCTTTGTATTGTCACTAACCTTGCCGGTACTGGAGTAGCTTATTTTTTAATCGCACTGACCCTATTGGGGATCGGCTGGAACTTTATGTTCGTCGGCGCAACCACCTTGTTAACGCAGGTCTATACGCCAGCCGAAAAAGCCAGCACTCAAGCCGCTCACGATTTTTTGATGTTTACCTGTGTGGCGATCGCGGCTTTCCTTTCCGGTCGCTTGCTCAGTGAAATGGGTTGGGTAGCGGTCAATTACGTGGCACTGCCAGGACTCCTGATCGCTTTAATGGCGGTTTTCTGGCTACGGCATCAAGGAGTACTCAAACCGGCAGCCAAGCTTTAGGATCAAATTGAGTTGCTTGGCCATCCCGATGTTATCTGTTCAGTCGCTCCTACAGACGCTACCTGAGGTTTTTGACCAGGTTCCCGTGATCGATCGTGCTCCCAGCTACTGGTATGAAGGGCAATGTCGGCAAACGGGACAATGGCTGAGATTACCTCGCACAGCACTGGCAGAGGCGGTAGCTCACCAACTCATGCAGGGCTTGGCCGCCGATCCGCTCTACCAACGGGAAGGCAAAATGTATGGGGTACTGCTAGCAGAAGATCACCTCGGTCAGATTCAGGTGCTCAAGGCCTTTTCAGGGTTGCTCAACGGCTGCGATCGGCTAGAGGGTTGGGTGCCACCCATTGAGGGTCGGGATACCATTGCCTTGATTGAAGCCGAAACGATCGCTCAGCTAGACGCGATCAAACAAGAAATCATAACGCTGCAAACCACTCCAGAACGACAGCAGTATCAACACCTTTCAGACCAATTCAACCAACGCTGGCAGCAGCTTAGACAAACACATCAGCTACAAAAATGCCAACGCCAACAGATGCGACAGCAGTACGTTCAAACCTTAACCGGAGAGACATTGGTTCAAGCGCTAGCTCAACTGGACGATCAGAGCCGCTGGGCAGGCATTCAGCAGCGCCGATTCAAACAGGAGCGTGATCAAGCCCTGCAACCTTTCAGCCAAATGATTCAGCAAGCCGACGATCGGATCCGGATCTTAAAACAGCGCCGCAAGGCAATTTCTCGATCGTTGCAACACCAGCTCAATGCTGCTTACCAGTTCACCAATTTCGCAGGGCAATCGGTTTCTCTAACTCAGATTGGCAGCCACTTTCCTACCGGCACGGGCGACTGCTGCGCCCCCAAACTGCTGCACTATGCCGCCACTCACCAGCTCAAACCACTTGCGATGGCGGAGTTTTGGTGGGGTGATCAGGATCATGACACGCTTGGAAGACGACCGGGCGAATTCTATGGAGCTTGTGCTGAACGCTGCCAGCCCTTAATGGGATTCCTGCTGTCAGGTCTGCCTGCCATCCCGATCGCGCCTGCCTCCGATCTCCCGATCCTCTACGAAGATGACTGGCTGATCGCGATCGATAAACCCGCTGGATTGCTGTCGGTACCGGGGCGCTATGCCGATCGCCAGGATAGCGTGTTGAGTCGGCTGTGGTCGCAGTGGGGCAAGACGCTAAAGCCAGTTCACCGATTAGACCAGGACACCTCCGGCATTTTGATGGTGGCTAAGGATCCGCTCACCCACCAACAACTCAGCCAATCCTTTCAGCAGCGATCGGTCACCAAACAATACGAAGCCCTGCTGACCACAACCATCTGCCCATCGTCAGGCTGGATCGATTTACCAATCGGCGTAGATCCGCTCGATCGACCCAAACGCTGCATTGATCCCGCTGGCAAACCCAGCCAAACCTATTTCCAACGGCTCTCAACGGCCGGAGATCACGCACGGGTCACGTTCATGCCGATCACCGGCCGCACCCACCAACTCCGCCTCCATGCCGCCGCACCCCAAGGGCTCCACAACCCGATCTGGGGCGATCAACTCTACAGCACAGCAGGCATAACCGATCGGCTCTACCTCCACGCCAAAATGCTAGAGTTCACCCATCCCCAAACGCTCAAGCGGCTCGAACTGCGATCGATCGTGCCCTTCTGAGCGATGGTATAAAACACTTTGGCTTTGTCAATTTCTGCCCTAGCGCTGTATCAATTTTCAGCAAAAATCTGTGCAGCCGACAGTTTCAGCTCCGGAAACTCGATCGAGGTGATAATCTCTGCACCGCTATAGATTCCAAGTTCTTGATCAGCTTCACGATCGAGTTTCAGCACCATCACCGTTTGCATTTCTGGATCGATCAGCCAATATTCTGCAACGCCGATCGCTGCATACTGAGCGCGTTTGTGAATATAATCTCGATCGCGATTGGTCTTTCCTGGACTCACGACTTCAACCACTAGGCGAGGGGGCGGCATATCCAGGGTAATCGTCAGCCTGCGCTGAGTCAATTCTAGGTGTTCCGATCGTAGCACCACCAGATCCGGAAACCGATTCGCCGCGTCCTTGGGCTGCAAGATTGGAACTTGGACTTCACATTTACCAGGATGCAGGAGTTCAATCGGGATACCAATAGCAGCGAGGGCAAGCAGAATACGCACAGCAATGGTACTATTCAATCTCGATTCGGGTGGCAATTCAACTAATTCTCCTGCAATCAATTCATAGCGACCTTCGATCGCAGCTTGATCGCTGTAGGCTAAGTATTCTGCAAATGAGGCGAATTTGGCTTTGGCTTGAGTCATGGGATGGCTCCGCTACAAGCTGACGCTGGCGTTGCTGCTGAATCGATCGTGCTTCGATTGTATCGCAGATATCTTCGAGAAGCTGAGACCTTACAATGGAGGCAAGCTATCTGACACCTGAAGCCATATTTTCGCCATGCTCATCCTGATTTCCCCCAGCCAGATCGATCTGCCGGCCGGAACCGTCATTCGGGTACCAGCCACTTGGCAGGAATATCAGGCGGTAGCTCAGCAGCGGGGCGATCGCTCAGTGCCGCGAATCAAGTATTGCCGAGGAGAAATGTGGCTGATGTCGCCGTTACCGGAGCATGGCAAAGATGCCAGTTTTTTAGCGGATCTGATCAAGGTTCTGCTGGATGTGAAAGGACTGGAATATGATGCGTTTACGCCGATCACGATGACCTTGCCAGAGTCAGGCGGCATCGAACCTGACTACTGTTTTTATATCGATCATCTAGAGCAGGTTCGAGGCAAAAAACGGATCGACTGGCAGGTGGATCCGCCGCCCGATCTGATTTTGGAAATTGACGTAACCAACTACAGTAACGTCAACGATTATTTACCCTACCGAGTACCAGAAGTCTGGATGTTTAAGGCAGAAGCGCTGAACCTGTACAGGCTAGAAGATGACGCTTACCGTTTAACATCCGTCAGCCGCTATTTTCCCGATCTCCAGCTTCCGTCTCTGGTGCAGGAATACCGATCGATCGCCTATCAGCAGAGCAGTAGTCAGGCGATCCGGCAGTTCAGACAACAGTTTTCGGGCTAATGAAGTTTTCGGGCTAAGCAGTTTTCGGGCTAAGCAGTTTTTGGGCTGAGTAGAGCTTGCCTGCTTACAGTCAAGATACCTGCCCTACGCCTTATTGGAACTGCTGTAGGAGCCAGCGAGTCACTGCACCATCATCTTCCGTTTGGCTACGCTGTAATGCGGACTCGATCGTCGTTAGCGTCAGCCCAGGTAAGACGGTTGAAACGGAAATCTGCCGACTGCCTCGATCGACGATCGTAAAGGCGATCACGGTAGCGGCTTCCACCTGCACGACCCAATATTCTGCTACACCCAACCGCTCGTATAGCAGGCGTTTTTGTCCTAAATCGTCGCTCAAGGTGGTGGAAGCGATCTCAATCACCAGGGTTGGCGATCCGTAACGATCGATATCGACGAGACTATTGCTACGAGGGATGTTGGGCAAGGTGTCGCCGATGTAAAAAGCTAAATCAGGCTGGCATTCTCGCTCGCCGGTTTTGCGAAAGCTGCCGTTGGTGATCGACAAGAAGGGGATATTTTTCAAGGTGCCATATAAACTCACAGCCGCTGCCAACAGGGCGTTATCTCGTCCATGGGCAAAATCGATCGGCATGGTTTCGATCCTCATCCATCCGGCATCGTAGTAACAGCGCGCCTGCTCAAATTCTGGACGGCTAACCACGATCGAAAACTCTTCCCAAGTGGCGGTCACCCAGGTGTCGGTGAGGGGATTGGCGGAAGGATGGATCGTGTTCACCATTGCAGCTATGCCTATCTGACTTCAGTGTAGCGGAAGTCTGAGGCATGGATGCGGTGAGATCAGGCTCTCGTTGAAATTCAAGATCAACCACAGAGCAGGCTGCTGGACTACTTGCAGTTAGCATACCCACGCAAAGCAGCCAGATGCACAAACGTAGAGTAGACATCTTGCCTACTAACAGTCAGAATATTCACGCTACGAGTCTTTCAACGTCATCTAACTCGCCTGTCGGTTGAATTCTGGCATCAGGAGAGGAGTGATCAGATAGATGAGATCGGCAACAGCAAAGTATTTTCAATTTCCTCTCTTACTGTTCGACTAATATAACAATCGCTATTCAGACAATCGACCAGTAGCTTATTTGCACCATGGTATTGCCGTAAGAGTTCTTTTTGTTCTTCAGAAAACTGCCAATCATGGCCGATGTGCGATGTTCGATCATCACTATCCGAAATTTCTCTACCCAAGATTGACCATGAGTTTTCCACCACTTTCTCAACTTTCCTTCATTTTCTCTACATGGATCTGGCAATTTCTCTTTGAGTAGTTGGATTTTATATTTTAGTTCTGACTTAGCTTCAAGTTCTGACTTAGCTTCAAGTTCTGACCTAGCTTCAAGCGAACAAGCAAGCTCGAGAGAACACACCAACTCAAGAGCATAAATACAATTCAGAGAGAAGTAAAAAGCAAGAGTAGCTGTACCAACAAGTGAAAAATCGATCGCTGTCAGGCAACCGCTGAGTCACCTGCTGTATCTGGCTAATTACACGGTTGGGATGCCGCTTAATCTTGGGTGAAGCACGACCTGAAGCTTGCCTGTCAGTCCCCATAGCGTAGAGTATTATGGAGGTCTATAATTTTATGGATATTTATGATAAAAGCCCAGGAGGACTTCCACCTAATAAGATCCAAGAATAATCTTCGCAAGAGGTAGTAAAAAATCAATGCTTAAAAAGGTCGAACTTTATAACTTTAAAAGTCATCGATCCACACAGCTTAATCTAGACGGTTCGCGCTTACATGCACTGGTAGGACAAAACAGTTCTGGAAAAACATCTGTTTTGCAAGCGTTGCATTATCTGAGTCGGCTTGCAGATTCCCAGTTTAAAAACATCTTCAGATATCAAAGATCACCTGAATTTATTGCCACAGTTGGACAAAATCATGTGTCTGTTAGTGGAAGTGGTTTCTGGGGATATCAGAATAACCACAAAACTTGGGAAGCCTCCTATAAGTTTCAGCAACAGCAAGAGAACAAATGGTTTCCAAAAGCATTATGGAGTGTCGATCAGGATGCAGGACAAGCAGAAGGTTGGGACGCTTCGTTGAGTACTGTTTCATATCCAATACCTCAAGCGTTGAGATTTGCGGTTCATCTCAAGCTAGTAGCTACCAATCTCGCAAAAGCAGCTTATAGTGAGGCAATTACTCCGCGAGTTGAATTTGATGGTTCAGGGTTGGCACCTACATTAGACTATCTTCGTGATGAAGCCCCGGATAATTTCCAATCCTTACAGGAAATGTTGCAGCGGATTGTTCCAGGGGTTCAAAAAGTAGGAGTAAGACGTGCCAAAGTTATGATCAATCGGCAACGTTTAATTGAAGTTGATGGAAAATCTATTTCCTATGAAGAAAGCCAGGAAATTGCTGGACAAGAGATTGTACTAGATATGAATACGGGTGAGCGTATTCCTGCTCATGCTATTAGTGAAGGGACAATGTTAACTCTGGGATTGCTGGCTGTGTTAATGAATCCTAAGCAACCAAATTTAGTATTGCTAGATGATGTAGAGCAAGGGCTTCATCCAAAAGCGCAGCGGGAATTAATTACTGTTTTTAAGGAGATCATTCAATCTAATAGAAATCTGCAAATTATCTTTTCTACACACTCTCCTTATATCGTAGATGAGCTTACTCCATCCCAAGTTCATGTATTGAGTAATACGAACTCAGGATTCACCAGTTCTAAACGATTAGACGAGCATCCTGATGTGGAATGGGCAAAACAAACTTTGACCACTGGTGAGTTTTGGGATGCGGAGGGAGAAGATTGGGTGGTTGCTGGAGAGGTAAATGCTTGAGTTTGTTGTAATTGTTGAAAGTAGTGCGGATGCACAAACTGCCACTAAATTAGCTGAGCGTGTACTCGTAGAAAAAGTAGATTGGTTAGAGCCTGAGCTTTTACAAAGCTTATTTCGATGGAGCGGATTGGAGGTAGGAACTGAGCATTCATGCTGGAAAGATATCAACAGTATCATGCAGAGTGCTAAGGAGTCAGGTCTGCCTGTTCCAAAGTTTTTGGGGCATAGCAGAAGCGGAGCATTGAAAGCTGATGGTGCAGCAACAATGAAAATTTTGAATCTAATAAGACTTCTTCAGCTTAAAAAGATCCGACAAGTTGGAGCAGTTCTCTTAATTCGGGATTTAGATAATCAACCTGAGCGAAGAGAAGGTATTGAGCAAGCCCGTGCAGAACATATTGATCGACAACCTAAATTAGAGATTATCATTGGTACGGCTGATCGAATGCGGGAAGCTTGGGTTTTAAATGGCTTTGTTCCATCTGATCCAGAAGAAAGGCAAATTTTAGAGAATATTAAGAACCAATTGAATTTTGATCCTTGCGAGGAGTCACACAGATTACGTTCTAACTCTTGGGAAGAACCTGAACGGATTCGGAATCCTAAAGTAGTGCTTGAAGAACTTACAGGTAGCAATAAGCTACGAGAACAGCAATGTTGGGAAGAACCCAGTCTAGAGCTTCTACGGCGAAGAGGTGGAAATACAGGTCTAACAGCTTACCTTCAGGAGATTGAGCAATGGCTGATTCCAGTCATTCTCGAATATAACTCGAAATAGGTTTAATAAAAGTACAACTGGGTTCTTGGCACTTGAGCTATTGATGGAGCACCTGCTTCTGGCTCGCCAGCCAAGAGCAACTTTCACCCGAACAAACCCGCATGTTCGAGACCTGCAACGCCACTTGGCAACAAGGCACTCACACAATCTTCCAACTCTTAGATCAGGTTTCGCTCCAACACTCTTCCGGAGATGCCGTCAAGCAAGAGTGATGAGAAATTACAGTCAAACCAAAACTACATCTACAGGCTCAACCACTACAGGCTCAACCACTACAGAATCAGCAGGAGTACTGGGTTGATCCAGTTGACTGATTTCGGGCACTGATTTCGGGCACTGATTTCGGGCACTGATTTCGGGCACTGATTTCGAGCTTCGATCGACCCTACACCTCACTCAATTCGATCGCCGGATCGATCGATTGGTTGGACGATTCGATCGATCCTAGTTGACTCAGGTCATTCCCAACGGCTGCCTGCATCAATCCATAAAACAGGGGATGGGGCTTGCTAGGGCTAGACTGAAATTCAGGATGAGCCTGGGTGGCAATAAAGAAAGGATGACCTGGAAACTCGATCATTTCTACCAATCGACCATCCGGAGAAATGCCGCTGATTTGATAGCCCGACTCCAAGAACAGATTACGATACGCATTATTGAATTCATAGCGGTGGCGATGACGCTCATAGACTACGGCTTCTCCATATAACCGATCGGCCAGGGTATCCGGCGTGACGCGGCAAGCATAGATTCCCAAGCGCATGGTGCCACCCAAATCGACCACATCCTGCTGTTCCGGTAGGAGTGCAATCACTGGATTCTGGCAGTCAGGATCAAATTCTGTACTGTTGGCATTTTCGAGATGAGCCACATGACGCGCCCATTCGATCACCGCACATTGCATCCCCAAACACAGTCCCAGGAAAGGAATTTTTTGAGTACGAGCGTATTCGATCGCCATCACTTTACCATCAATTCCGCGTGGGCCAAACCCACCCGGTACGACAATACCCTGTACACCACCGAGTAATCGATCCACCGTTGTTGCATCAATATCTTCGGAGTTCACCCAACGTAGGCGCAACTCAGCATTACAGGAAATAGCCGCATGACGTAGAGATTCCACTACCGATAGATAGGCATCACTGAGACGGACATATTTGCCAACGATCGCAATTTCCACGGTACGTTCTGGATGATGTAGCCGATCGACTAGCGTTTGCCATTCACTTAAGTCAGGCTGGCGTTGTTCCAGTTGCAGCAGTTCTAAAACTTGATGGGCTAAGCCTTCCTGTTCCAAATTGAGAGGCACTTCGTAAATGCTGCTGGCATCTTGAGAGGTAATCACACATTCCGGTGAAACATCACAAAACTCCGACATCTTGTCTTTTAAGCCTGGTGGCAATGGTCGATCGCAGCGGCAAACCAAAATATCCGGCTGGATGCCGATCGATCGTAGCTCTTTAACCGAATGCTGCGTGGGCTTGGTTTTCATTTCTCCTGCCGAAGGAATCCAGGGCACCAAAGTCACATGGGCGTAGATCACATTTTTGCGCCCGCCCACATCTTTGCGAAATTGCCGGATCGCCTCCAAAAAGGGCAGGGATTCAATATCACCTACGGTGCCGCCAATTTCAATGATCACCACATCGGGATTAGTGTCTTTTGCCACCCGTAAGATACGTTCTTTAATTTCGTTCGTGATGTGGGGGATCACCTGTACCGTGCCACCCATATAGTCACCGCGCCGCTCTTTGTTCAACACCGCCTGATAGATCGATCCCGTAGTCACGCTGTTGAGCCGCGACATAGAAGTGTCGGTAAATCGTTCGTAATGTCCTAAATCCAGGTCAGTTTCAGCTCCATCGCGGGTGACAAACACTTCCCCATGCTGAAACGGGCTCATCGTTCCTGGATCAACGTTAATGTAAGGATCAAGCTTCAGGATTGACACTGAGTAGTCACGCGACTTCAGCAACCGTCCCAAACTCGCTGCCACAATCCCCTTGCCAATACTCGAAACAACGCCGCCTGTTACAAATACAAATTTCGTCATAGGTTTACTGCCCGGTTTGCCTGCCCAGTTTGACTATCCAGTTTGACTATCCAGTTTGACTATCCAGTTTGACTGCCTAGTTTGACCACCCGATCGCCCGTTTGACCGATCGATTGCGATGCCCTCGATCTAATCCTTCGATCCAATCCTTCGATCTAATCCTTCGATCCAATCCCTCGATTAATTGCTCGATACGTCGAACCTGACAGATTTTAGCGCATATTTTCGTCCACTTGGTTTGGGTGCTTGGCTTTTGAACCATCCAACGGATCGATACTCCCGGTTGGAGTGCATGGCCAATTATTCTGCGTTATTTTGCTGGAATCGACAAATTGCTGATCGTCATTGGCTAAACTGAAAGAACAAGAATTCATTCCAATCACTGCATCTTAAATTTCGCCTTAAATTTCGCCAGTTACTTGATTTTCACTCCTAAGCTGAAACTGAGTCGCTGCCAGTCCAGAAATTTATGCAGAAGCAACTTGTGTCAAAGCAAACCCATGCATCCTCTCCAACAAGCAGCCATTAACCTCTGGCAAGCCGGTCATTACATTGAGGCAGGTCAGCTCTATGAGCAGTTGATCGAGTTAGAACCAGAGGAATTGAGCCACTATTGGCATCTGGGCTTAGCCTATCTTCTGACGGAACAGGAAGCGGCCGCACAGATGACTTGGGCGATGGCAGTTTTCGAGCAGGAGCAGACCCGGCCCGAGCAGACCCAGCCCGATCGGGTGAACTTGATTGAAACCCTCTCCTTAGCCACATTACTCGATCAGGAGGCGATCCGTCAGGAGGCGATCGGCGCAGACGCTTCCGCCTGGTTGATTCGGCTCCATCTTCAGGAAATTGTGCCGGATCAGATCAACAACCGGCTGCATTTAATCCGGCTGGCGGTGCCGCTCAATCGCTTCGATCCAGCATGGCTTCAGGATGGGCTGATCGATCAACTCCTAGCCTCGCCCGATCGACCCAACTGGGATGCAGCCCTGGCGTTACAAACTGCCATGACATTACTGTCGCACCATTTCCCTCTGCCAGAAGCCCAGTCATTCACTGAGGCGGTCTTAACCCAGGTGGCGGATCCGGCTTTGATCGTGGCAGTCCTCACAGATGAAGCTGAAGCACTCGATCGACGCAGCAGACGCAGCGATGCTGGTTTGATTGCCTATTTAGTCGAAATTTGTTTACGCTATGAGTCTGATTCGCCTGACCTCCTGAAGTTGCTGTCTGTCCAATATGAGACACTGCGGCGTTATGAGGAAGCCGTGACAACTGCTCGACGCTATCTGGAAGCTTGCCGGAATCTAGAAGCGCGGCTGATGGCGATCGGGTTTCTCTGCCTGCGACTCCTGAAAGTGAGTGGGGGCTGGACGGAAGTAAGGCAATTCTTTGAACAGCAGAAAGCTCTGATCAATGAACTGGTAGCAACCTATCAGCCTGCTCCCGATCATCCTTTAAAACCGGCTCTCCTCAGCTTTTGTGGATTCTATCCCTATTATTTACATGATCAACCCATCGATTATCGTTTATCTCACAATCAGTTAGCCCAACTCCTCCAAACTGATATTTGTTTTCAAGCTCAGTATCACCATGGTCTGGTCGCACCTTTATTTCAATCCCATCTTGAGTCTACTTCTAGAAAGCTCAGAGTGGGTTATCTGGCTCGCTACATGATCCAGCACTCAGTGGGTTGGCTAGCTCGTTGGCTGATGCAATACCACGATCGAGATCAATTTGATATTTATACCTATCATCTCCATGTTCCTGAAATCAGCACCTTTACCGATCGTTGGTTTGTTCAACCCGTGACGCGATCGGTGCAGTTTGCTGACACTTACTGGACACGAGTTGCACAACAGATTCAGCAAGACAAAATTGATATTCTGGTCGATCTAGATAGCATTACCTACACCGAAACCTGCCGTGTTATGGCGCTTAAACCCGCCCCGATCCAGGTCTCTTGGCTAGGATGTGATGCCTCTGGCTTGCCTGCAATCGATTACTTTTTAGCCGATCCCTATGTGCTGCCCGACCATGCTCAGTCCTACTATGCAGAGCAAATCTGGCGATTACCGCACACCTACATTGCCGTGGACGGATTTGAGGTAGGAATTCCGACTCGCAGGCGTGAGGAATTGAATATTCCTAGAGATGGAATCGTCTATTTTAGCGCTCAAGATGGTCGAAAACGTCATCCAGACACCCTGCGTTTGCAACTGCAAATTTTACAAGCAGTTCCCCATAGCTATTTGTTGCTGAAAGGCTTAGCAGATGAAGCATCATTGCAAACTGCCTGTGCCGAACTGGCCGCAGAAGTCGGTATTTCCTTCGATCGCCTCCGTTTTTTGGAGCGTGATCCGAATGAAGTCACCCATCGCGCCAATTTAAGTCTGGCTGATGTGGTGCTCGACACCTTCCCCTACAATGGAGCCACCACAACCTTAGAAACGCTGTGGATGGGGATCCCGATTGTTACGAAAGTTGGTCAACAGTTTGTTGCTCGTAACAGTTACACTATGTTGATGAATGTAGGAGTGACTACTGGAATTGCCTGGAACGATCGCGAGTATATTGAATGGGGTATTCGACTCGGCACCGATCTAGCACTCCGTCAGCAGGTTGCGACTCAACTCCGGCAAGCACGTCGATCTGCCCCACTGTGGAATACCGCTGAATTCACCCGATCGTTGGAAGCAGCTTACCGCCAAATGTGGCAGATTTACAGAGATTCTAACTGAACTCTTTTGATGTCACTATCATTGATGTCACTATCATTTCAGCTCAATTATTCCCATCTCTGATCTCATCACTCTGATCTCATCACTCTGATCTCATCACTTCTGATTTACCTCCTTCTCATGACTCCCTCTTCTCCCGATCGATCGGATCTCCAGCTTGCCCAGAGCCAGATGACAGACCAAAACTACACTTTGGCGATCGAGGGGTATGAACAAATTCTTGCAGCCGATCCACAGTGCTGGGAGGCATATTGGCAGTTGGGCTTGGCGTACTTACTCCATGGGCAGGAAACAGAAGCTCAGTTTACCTGGATGACCCCGTTTACCGAAGTAGCGGGAGAGCCGCAGGCGGAGGCTCAGATGGCAGCCTGGACAGCGGATTTGTTGAAGTGTCTTGATGCGGCAGCCCAGGCGCAATCCGATCGCCAGCAGTGGGAAACAGCCTGGTTAATTCGGCAGCATATCCGCCAGTTAGTACCGGCAGAATGGACGCTGGAAGGGATGAAGAACCTGTTGCCGTTGGTTTCACTGCACTGGCTGACGCAACCGTTTGATCCTAGTATTCTCAAGGATTGGGGCATCGTGACCCAGATGCAGTCCTTATCGCCGATCGAACTCACCGCAATTCGGACTGCAATTTTGACCCTGCTCTCCCAACTGTGGGACAAAATGCCCGATCATCCGGCAGCGATCGATTACACAGCCGTTAGTTTGCCCGTTCTATCAACCTTAACCGCAACCGAGCAGCAGGATTGGATCGATCGGCTCTTGTCCTTAGGAAATTATTGGGCGACGGTGCAGGGGCGCTATGACTTGGCTTGTCAGTATGGCGAACTCTGTCTGCAAATCTGGCCGAATCAGCCGGATGTGATTGGCAGCCTCAGTCGTTGGTACCAGGATTCCGGTCAGTATGAACTCGGCTTAATGATGGCGGAACAATATGATCGATGCATGGCGGATTCGATCGCCCAGCTACCAGACAAGATTTTAAGTGCCGCCTTGTTAGTACGCGCCAATTTACGGATGGCAGGACGGTGGAACGCAGCCGTAGGGGCTTTAGATCAGTTAACGGAGCGGCTCAATCAGTGGTTGGCAGCACCCAATATCGGTGACGACACTTTACTCAGCCCGTTACTGCTCTGTAGCACTATGTTTTCCTATCCGTACTTTTCAGATACACCGATTCGAACTCGTCATCTTCAAAATCGGCTCGCTCAAGTTTATGCAGATAATTTGAAAAGATTTACTCAGAAACATATTAAAAATTATTCACTAAATTACTCCCTCAGAGTCTCAGATCGATCGAAACTACGAATTGGTTATATCTGTCACTGTTTTCGCCGACATTCCGTAGGTTGGCTCTGCCGCTGGGTTTTCGAGCATTTCGATCGCAGCCAATTTGAAGTCTATGCCTACTTTGTCATGGAGACACAACTCAGCTCATTTGGTGAGCGTTGGTTTGCCCAAAATGCTACTCAGTCTCGGCTCTGCGGTGCTGATGCCCTGGAGATTGCTCGCCTAATTCAGCAAGATGGGATCGACATCCTGATTGATTTAGACAGCTTAACAATGGATGTCACCTGCCAGGTAATGGCTCTCAAACCTGCTCCCATTCAAGCAACCTGGCTAGGGCTGGATGCATCCGGAATTCCCACTATTGACTACTTTATTGCCGATCCCTATGTATTACCGGAAAATGCACAAGAATATTATCAGGAAACCATTTGGCGATTACCGCAGACTTACATTGCGGTTGATGGGTTTGAAGTAGGTGTTCCCAACTTAAAAAGAAGGGATTTAGACATACCCGATGATGCGATCGTTTATTTTAGCGCTCAAACGGGACAGAAGCGCAATCCAGGCAATATTCGACTCCAGATGCAGATTCTCAAGCAAGTGCCCAACAGTTATTTCCTGATTAAGGGGCTAGGGAGCGAAACTGCCATGCAGAAGATGTTTTTGCAGATTGCTGAGGCTGAAGGCGTGACGGGCGATCGACTCCGGTTTTTGCCGCCCACTGCTAACGAAGAAACCCATCGCGCCAATTTAAGCCTAGCCGATGTCGTCCTCGACACCTTTCCCTACAATGGAGCCACCACCACGCTGGAAACATTGTGGATGGGGATCCCGATCATCACCCAAGTTGGACAACAATTTGCGGCACGCAACAGCTACACCATGTTAATCAATGTGGGAATCACGGCTGGAATTGCTTGGAATGATCCTGAATATGTAGCATGGGGAGTGCGATTTGGCATAGATGCAACCCTGCGCGACCAAATCGCTTGGCAACTGCAAAAATCTCGTCAAACCGCTCCGCTCTGGAATGCTCGCCAATTGACTCGCCAGTTGGAACAAGCTTATCGGACATGGAGCCAGCAGTTCGCGAGCTTCATAAGTAACGGTTAATTAATCCGACGGGCAGCGATCGGCCGGTAGAGCGATCACATTCAGACTCTGCCGCAGATCTTCGAGGGAATTTACCGGAATCAGGTTTTTCAGGTAGGGCTGATAGCGAAATAGCCGATAGCCTTTCGATTGTAGATAAACCGCAACAGGGGTATTGCTAGCACTGGCTCCGGCAATATTTTCGTACAGGATCGCAGGTTGGAATTCAGTTAATAGCCGCTCACTCCCTTGCAATACTTGCATTTCATGCCCTTCTGCATCAATTTTTAACCAGTCCAGTTGGGTCATACCGATCGAGTCAATCAGGCTATCCAGTGGGAAACAAGGCACTTCTTCAAATTCCCCTTCGATCGGTTGATCAGCCGTCACCAATTCATTCAGTTCGCTCGCAGACCGTAACGCGAGTCTCGCCGTCCCCTGGCAATCACTGGCAGCTCCGGCCCGGATCGTTACCCAATCCAATTGGTTCAGGCGTTTTGTTTCCTCCAAACATCGCACACAACCTGAAAAGGGTTCCACCGCAATCACACAACCGCTGGATCCTACCCGTTGAGCCGCACTGAAGGTATATACACCCACATTCGCGCCAACATCAATCACCGTCATACCAGACTGAAGTTGATCGCGCCATAATTCCATTTCAGCTTCAAACCAGTCCCCTTCTGCGAGCAAAACGCTGGTGACAATACTGCGCAAGCTGGGTTCAACGGCGATCGGTAGCGAACCCAACTTCAGATAGGTGAAAGGAGCATCGGCTGGAAGTTGTAGCCATTGCCAATCGGCAGAAGTGGGAGCCGCCGCCGCACAGGTTTGCCCATATTGCCACCAAGCGGCTGCCAGATCGGGCTGGAGCGATCGATAAGCCAAATAAAGGGCTTGTACCAGTAAAGCCGATTGGGGAGCCATCGCTTGAGCCTGATGCAAATGGAGCAGCCCTTCCCATTGTTGGTTCAGCAGATTGGCAATCCCCTGCTTCAGATTGAGCCCGATCGCATTCGGATGGAGCTGAAGGGCAACTTGCAGAAAGCGCTGGCCACTGGGGTTATAGAATACTAGCTGGATTTGACACAAAACGGCGGCAAAAATTTGGAGTGCTTGGTGGTAGCCATCTGCCGCTTCTAAAACCTGATGCAATGTTTCCGATCGCGTCACTTGGCTTTGGGAGTTAGCTGGCAAATACACCAGACCGATCGGGAGGGATTCGGCTTGATAAGCTGGCTGTAAATTTTCAATCAATCCCTGAAACGCAAGCTGAAAAGCTGTGTCAGCCTCACCCATCAAACTATGCACCATGGCTAAATGCGCAATGCAGAGAGGATGACCAATCCGGGCACCTTGAGACAAGGCTTCGATCGCCATCTCGATCGTCATACTCCGAAGCATCGGCTCTGAGGCTTGTTCGGCATCCAGCAAAGCCATCACCGCAATGTTGTTAATATCAAGCGCCGTTTCTGGTTCTTCCCAATGCGTCGATTGAGTCGTTGCCTGGAGCCGCTCTAATGCCGCCTGAGATAGCCGGTTTGACCAGCAGATAGGGGATGAATCTAATGCTTGTCCAGAGGCTTGTCCAGAGGCTTGACTAGAGACTTGATTAAATACTTGATTGAATGTTCGATTGGATTTCAGCTCAAACGTTGGCTCCAATCGATCCAATGCTTGTAAATAGCGCTCAAGGGGATGGGGGGTCGTCATGGGTCGGGGGTCTATAAGTTGCGAAGGTCGGGCTGATTTAGAATGCCCAGATTCATGGCAGGAGAACAGTTCTAGCCCCAAGCATTGCAGGGAAAGACAGGTTCGATCGACAATAGGGAGCAGACAGATTCATCAAGAAATCCGATTTTACCTACACATTTTTCACCTACACCTTTTCTACCTACACATTAAAGAATATTCTCCTGCATAGGGTTATCCGATAGTGGATGCTCACGAGTCACAATACTGAACGAATCAAATTCAGTCAAACTGAACAAATCAAGTCCGATCGATCAAGTCCGATCGATCAAGTCCGATCGATCAAACCCATCGAGCAGATATAGCAAAGAGAGAAGTAAGCGTGCCAGAATACATCCATCTCCAGTGACCACTCACGCGAGGAAAGCCAATGACCATCAGCCCTGTCTCCTTCAAGGTCAGATGGGAAAAACTGCCTGACGACTTTGTTTTAGATGATGACCCTGTGGATAACATTAATCAGCCGTCGATCGCTGCTGCCCTAACCGAAAGCTTGGAACTCGCCAACAAGCTATCAGCAACCACCCTCACACCCACCAACTACGGGATTTGTGCGACCTTAAACGATCGGATTGTGGTAAAAGCACCCGACTGGGCCTATGTCCCATTCATCCGAGTGCCGCGAGATGAGGTGAAACGCAGCTATACACCCCAACTGCAAGGAGAAATGCTATCGATCGTGATGGAATTTCTCTCTGACACGGAAGGGAGTGAGTATTCCAATAAGCCCACTTACCCACCAGGCAAATGGTTCTTTTATGAACATGTGCTGAAAGTGCCGGTATATGTCATCTTTGAGCCTGATGGCGGCGTTCTAGAAGTTTATCGCCTTGATGCATCCGGACATTACCAATTGCAGCCGCCAGATGCCCATCAGCATTATTGGCTACCTGAAATTGATTTAGCGCTAGGAGTCTGGCAAGGAAGTCGAGCTGGACGGACGGGCTACTGGCTCCGCTGGTGGAACCCACAGGGTGAGTTATTGCCCTGGGGAACAGAACAGATCGAGCAGGAACGCCAACGAGCTGAGCAGGAACACCAACGAGCTGAGCAGGAACGCCAACGAGCTGAGCAGGAACGCCAACGAGCTGAGCAGGAACGCGATCGGGCCGATCGATTGGCAGAGCAATTGCGAGCCGCGGGGCTGGAGCCGCTAGGCTGATCGAACAGGAAGTTACGTCACCAGAGCAGCGCCGGGTCAATGGTAGGCTGCTCTCTTAGTTTTAGAATTGAATGAGTTTTGGTATGCAATGAGTTCTGGTCTGCAATGAGTTTGGATATGCCATTAGTTTTGGCGTTTGATCGGCTGACAGCGAAATAGTTGATACGGGAAGCCCACGCGGTCGAACCGATCGGGATCGACCAAACAGCGCATTCGGGGACGAGTTTCTTCCGTCGGAGGTGCCAGGAGCGTGAGCCGCTGAGGATAGTCTTTGGTGCGCATTCCGGGTGAGGCAAAGATCCACAGATTCAGGGGCGGCATCAGGGGTTGGGGTATTTGTTTGAGGGCATCCCAGGCTTGCTGGTAGCCACTGGAGCGATCGAGGAAAGCAAACCGGATCGCCCGCTCCTCATATTTTTGTAATTCCAGGGCAAAACTCAACCCCAATGCCACTTCCTGCGGCGATCGATAGGTCATCACTACGGCCAGTGGTTGGCTGGAGTCAAATGCGAGCTGAGCAGCCACCCGATCGGGGAAGTAGGACTTTTGAAACACGAGCCCATTGACTACACAGAAACTGCTGATCACACCGGCTAGCAATACCCAAGTCAACGGCGATCGAACCAGTTTTTGAATCGGTGCCCCGGAACTGGGCTGGACTGGCACCAAACAGGCACCCAACAAAGCGCAAACCGCCGGATAGTAAATGAAGTGATAGCGGGGAACCACCGTTAAGTCTTTGTCGAGGAGATAGATGATCGCAAAAAATTGCAGCACAATCCAGCCAGTGAAGCTGGCAATCAATACCAGTCCCGAACGAGAGTCAGCCTGCTGCCATCGATCGCGCCATCCCCGTGCTAACTGCCAGCCCAGCCAGATCATAAAACCTAGCATCAGCACCCCTAGCCCAATCACCAACGGCTCTGGTTGTTCTTCGACGGGTAGGGCGATCACCATTAGCGTCCAACCGACTAACGTGCGGTACAGCGGCTCTACGCGATCGAGCCAATCGGGTTTGTAGGGAATCAACCAATCGGTTTCGGGGCGACTGAAATGGTTCATGAGAGTCGGAAGCCAGGGCAGATAGCCGATCGCCACCCCGAAGTTAGCCGCTAGCCAGGTCAGCCCATCTCGGAGTCGAAGGGATTGAACTTGCCGCACCATCCAGCCACTCAAAGCCGCCACCTGGGCAATCCAGGCCAACAGGCAAAAATAGTGAGTATAGAGCCCGATCAGGTTAAGAACAATCCAGCTTAGCCAGATCGCCACTCTCGGTTTCTGATGCAGAATATCCTGCTGCATCTGCACCAACGCCGTCAGGGAGAGGGTGATTAGCAGCATCGGGAGCGTGTAGTGGCGAGCTTCCTGAGACAAGTAGACTGCAAACGGGGAAACTGCCATTAACCCAGCGGCCGCCAACCCCGATCGACGCGAAAAAGCGATTCGATTAAGGCGATAGATAGCAGCCACGCCTGCCACTCCAAACAACACTGGCAGCATCCGGATGCCCCAAACCCAGTTTTCGGGTTGCAGCCAATCCAGCCAGCCATAAACCAAACAGAAAAACAACGGTGGGTGAACAGACTCGGTCGCGAGCCGATGGGTGATCTCCGGACAACTCAAACCAGGCTGCACGGTAAACACGCGATCTAACGCTGAAAGGGGAAAAAACTGATCCAGGGGCACATCTTGATAACTGCGACCCATCGTAAATAATGCCGTCAGTACCTCGTCCAACCAGAGCGGTTTCGAGTCTAAATGCCAGAGTCGCAGTGCCAGCCCCAGGAATAGAATGATCGCCAAGCCCAGGGAAGGACGAAACCCTAATAATCGGGACAACCCACGGGATATAAAATGGGATATAAAACGGCTACTCATTACGGTTGTGACGGTTGGCGCTGGTTGGGCTGATCGAGAATGCAAGCCGCATCTAACAAAATAAACTCCGAGTTTTGGGCGACAGCGCAGGGACGAATCATCTGGGCTAATGCCGGTCGTCGTCCAGCTCTGAGGCTGCGTTCTGCGGGTTGGGCAGCTTGCGGATATTGGCGAAACCAGCTCTTTTTCACATATTCCGGCGTAAAGGCATCCCGATCGAGCAACCAGAAATCGCTGCCCGTCGCCCGAATAAACCGTTTTAACTTCGGTAAGTTAGGACTGTATTGCGCTTCGATTAAATCAATGGCTCGCTGTTGAAATGGCCGGTAATAACCCATGTGGTAAGGAATGGCATACTCCTGGGCCACAAACACCGATCGCTGCGTGAAACTGGGCAAATTATTGGCTTCTTCCGAGAGGGAAGCAACTAAAGTCTGGGTCGGTTGACGGGATAAAAAAGCATAGAGATCGGGCTGAGTGCCAACAAAGTAACCCGTGCGGGGAAACTCAGGCGTGTAGCTCGGATAAAACAGTAATGCAGCGGCAACTAAGCCAAAAATCGTGATCGTGACTCCTTTAGCCGTGACTCCTTTAGCCCGATTGCCCGTGCGGATCGCCCAACGTCGTAATCCATCCAGCCCGATCACAATTGCTAGACCCGCCGCCCAACAGAGGATCAGCCGTAAACTATGCTGGGTATAGCGGCTAGGCAGATGAAGCCGAAACAGCAAGACATGAGCCACCAAAAACCAGAATAACGAAACTGCCAACAGTTGGGGAATGAGGATGATCGCAGGCTGGAGGTAGCGGGTTAGAGGAAACACTCGGCGAAACCGCAGCATGACAGGCAACAAAAATGCCACATACAGTAATTCGGGCAACCGCGAAATGTAGGGTAATAACCCACTGCGTAGCCCCTCCACCCAAAATTTCCAGGCATTCTCGGTGAAGAAGTCCGATCGCCCGCCCCGCTGGAATTCCGGCATTTGCTGCGCCTCCATTCGGGTAATCACTGGCCCAAACTCCGAAATTTCCAAAGCGTAGGGCAACATCACCGCGACTGCTGCCACTAAACCAATGCCACAAAACCAATAATCATCGGACGATCGGGAAAGACGGGGTCGTCCACCTTGCCACTGGATTACCTGAACCAGCAACAACCCAGAGGACAGGAAGACACTTTGGGGATAAAACCAGCCTTGCAGCAGAATTAACCCCACACAAGGCACCAGCGATCGACGCAACAAAAAATAACAGAAGCTCACAAACAGGGGATAGATAAAGGCCCGTGGTGTAGCAGAGACCAAATCATCCTGCATCCACAGCACCTGATTCAGCAGCAGCGAAGCCACAAAAGCGGCGGCGGGTATCGGGAAAAACTGCAAAACCACACCAAAACAGGCAATGGTGGTCAGCAGCCCCAAAACCATGGGTAGCAATTTACTCATCAGCAAAGGATGAATCCCCAGCCCAGCCGCCATCTGATAAAGCCAGGTGTAGCCGATCGGAGCCACCGACTGAAAGTAATCGGCGATCAAATCCTGCGGGAAGAGCGATCGATCGAGAAATCGCTGCATCCAAAACACATGCTGGCGAGCATCATCTTGAATCACGAACTCAGCACTAAACGCCTGCTGCCAAACCCACAGCCCATACAGAATTGCCAAGGCGCAACTGAGTCCGAACCAGAAGGCGATCGATCGCCAAGTGGGGCGATGATTCAAAACTCGCTCCGAAAACTGCCGCAGTTGTTTCACTCCCACAATCCTACTGATGGATTCTATCTGATTACCCTGATCCGCCGTCTCCAGCTACTTGCAGCGGCATCCTATCATGGTTTGGCTCCCGTTGCAGGCGGCTGGGATCGACGGGTAAACAGGTAAACCCCATCACGCTCATAGGCAATTTGTAAATCCGGGCGGCGTTTGAAGCGGGCAAACATCCGATTCACCAGCTCATCATCCCCTTTCCAGGGATTCCGCAGATTGATCAGCACATAGTCTGACTGGGGTAAATCTGCTTGAAAGGTGCGATTCCCTCGCAATAGGGTGATCTGGGAGCGCTGACTCAAGTGGGCTCCATGCCAGTTATCCGTGATCACACCTCCCTCATGGCGAGGAATCAAGGCCATGGCTTCGCGGCTGGCCTGCCAGGTATCCAAATTTTGCGCATATTCTGGGTAATACCGCCCGTACTTCGCCAACGCAACAAACATCACGATCGCCCAAACCACAATCCAGCGGCGTTGTTGAATGAACCCTCTTCCGTGCGCCAGGGCATCGATCACAGCCGTCAGCAAGAAGGGCAACATGGGCAGCGAATATTGATGCACGAGATCGCGCTGGGCATTGTTTTTGGAGAGCACATTCAGCAAAACCAGGGGCAAAATGCTGAGTAGGGGAGCCAGATGGCGCGGCGACAGCCCCCAAATGAACGGCAGCAGCAGCAAGGCATAATATTGCCACGCTCGCAGGGCGAACACCTTACTCAGGACAATTCCGGGCTTGAGGAATAGATTGATCGCTACTTCCAGTACCGAATCACCGCCTAGAGCCTCATATCGACCCACAGCCGCTGCTTCAGTGCCACTCAGGGTTGGAATAATCCATTGAGTCGCCAGCAGAAACCAGGCCACACCAGCCACTAAGGCAAATATGCCGCAAAATCGTCGCTTTTCAAACAGCAGCAACCACAGCCCCATCGGCGCGATCACCACCGATAACCCATCTCGACAACCCAAGACAAAGAGGAGAGCGATCACAAACCCCAGCTTGCGATTCTCGCGGGCCAGCCAAATCGACAGAAGCAAGGCCCAGATCCCCATGACTTCGGGATGGAAGTCAAACATGTTGACATTGAAAATCAGCGGGTGCAGCAAATAAACCGCCGCCATCGCACTGGATAAGGCGGGGGATAAACCTGCTTGTCGAGCCAGTAACCAGGTCGGCCAGGCTCCCAACGCCAAACACAGAGCCTGAATCCCCAAGAGCCAATAGACCGATGGATAAATCGCATAGGGGATCGCCATCAGATAAAAGGTGTAGGCGGTATGGTTCCCCATGTGGTGAAAGCCGAGGAAGGAGGAAATCGGAGCCATGCCTCGGCTCATCAGGTAAGCGACCTGATCGTAAATGCCCAGATCAAATGCTGTAGACATCAGCATCAGATGCCGCAAAGAACTGGCAATCAGCAAAATTAGGGTCGCGATCCCAATCCAGCGGGGCAGAAAATGGGATCGGAGGGTTTTCCACGCCCGATCGGTAGATGCCCGATCCTCAGAGGCTTGACCTTTCAATCCTTGATTTTCAGAGTCCTGATCTTTCAATCCTTGATTTTCAGAGTCCTGATCTTTCAATCCTTGATCATTCGCCCGATCCCTAGAAGATGGGGTTGCCGGAACAGATCCATTAGACTGAGACTCCGATCGATCGGGTAAGGGGGATGGCATTATCACTTCAGCGGAAATAACAGAAAGCAACCTTGATCAAAATCACACCCTGGCAAAATCACACCCTGGCAAAATCACACCCTGGCAAATCGAGATCTGCGCAAATTTCAGATCCGCTAAGATGGGAAATGATTTAGTCAGTACAGATGTTCCAATTTTGAACTGATGGAGCATCTGCTGGGATCAGGAACATGCGCCTGAAGTGATCGGTAAAGATACTCAGGCCTGAAACAAAGTATTTCGATTGAAGGTTACAAATGTCAATCCATCTTGCTTCCGTTACACCGGCCCAAGTGCAATTGCTTGAACAACTGCGGCAGAGCTTACGTCCGGGGCAGCGACGGATCGCCGATTGGCAGCAGGGCATTTTAGCGGTTTCGGCCGTTCCAGGGTCGGGGAAATCTACCGGTATGGCGATCGCCTCAGCCATCCTGCTCACCCAGCGCTATCTCCAACAGGTTCAACTAGCAGCTTGGGAGGATCAGGCTGCTACCTCGCTCGATTCATCTCAGCTACTGCTGGTCACCTTTACCCGATCGGCCGTCGCCAACCTCAAAACTAAAATTCGCCAGTATCTCCGGGATCTGGCGGTGCCCTCCCAGGGGTTTATGGTGCATACTCTGCATGGTTTAGCGCTTCATATTGCGACTCGCCATCCCCAACTATCGGGATTAGACTTAGAACGCCTGACCTTAATTTCGCCCAATCAGAGTAATCGGCTCATTCGCACCAGTGTGGAGCAATGGATCGCCGCCTACCCTCAAACTTATCAGCAACTTCTGGAGGGACGGCAGTTTGATGGCGAAGAAACCGAACGATTGCGCCGCCAAGCGGTTCTGCGCACCGAAATTCTGCCAGAGTTAGCCGACACGATTATTCATGAAGCTAAAAGTTCAGGCTTGCAACCAGATGCCGTGTGGCAACTGGCTCAACAAGTCGCATCACAGACCCGTTCTGAACCCTATTCTGAACCCTATTCTGGACAGCACCGGGGGAGCCCGTATGAGGTACTGGCGATCGGAGCAGGACTCTACGAGCGCTACCAAGCCTTACTGCAACAGCGCGGCTTCATCGACTATGACGACATGATTTTGGCAGCGTTGCAGGTGCTGCAGGATGACAAGGTGCGGCAGTTTTGGCAATCGCAAATTTTCGCTGTGTTTGAAGATGAAGCTCAAGATTCTTCACCGCTACAAACCCGATTGTTGGAGATTCTAGCGGCCGATCCCGGTAAGGCGACAACGGATCCGATCGCAGTAGGTACAGGGAGTCGTTCATCTTTGAATCTTGTCCGAGTGGGGGATCCCAACCAGGCAATTAACTCTACTTTCACTCCCGCGGATCCACTCTTTTTCGCCGAGTTTTGTCAACAGTGTGCCCAGTCCGATCGGCTTGCTGAAATGGATCAGGCGGGTCGGAGTAGTCTGGCGATCATGGAGGCTGCTAATTTTGCCCTCACCTGGGTCAACGATCGCTATGGCAAAGCTGGATCGGCTCCGTTTCGACATCAGTTGATTCGTCCTGTCCCCCGCTACGACCCCCAGCCGGATGCCAACCCCGATCCGGAGGGCAACGGTTTAGAAATTCGCTTTCCGCCAGATGTGTACCGATCGATCGAGCTGATCGCCCAACGGGTGGCAGACTTGCTGAGCCGCGAACCGGAAGCCCGAGCCGCCATTCTGGTGCGAGAAAATCGCCAAGGTCGTTTCATTACTGATCGCCTGCGCCATCCCCAGCAATATGACTTGGAGGTAGATTTGGGCGCGTTAGGCATTGCCATTTTTGACGTGGGCGAAGATGATCGCCATTCCCATCTGCCCTCAGAAGTGCTGGCCGTGCTGCAATTTCTCGATCGCCCCCATTCACCCGATTCCCTGAAAGGCTTGCTGCAATTGCTGGTACAGCGTCAGTTAATTCCACCCCAGGATCTGAATGCGCTGATTAGCCTACCCGAACAATTTCTCTACCCCAGCCCGATCGACCCACCCCAATCGGAATCGGTCTGGCAAGCCCGTCGCTACTGTACCGGATTGCTGCGAGCCCGGTTGGAATTGCCTCACTATCAGTTGATTCCCTTCATTGCCCTCACCCTACAGTTCGACCAGGCAGAATTAGCAACCGCCGATAAACTTGCCCATCGGATCAGCCAACAAACGGCAGGACAATCTTCCATGGCAGCGACGTTAGAGGTGCTTCACGAGATTGTGCGATCGGAACGATTTGAACCGATCGAAACCGATGACCCCGACTCCCGCTATATCCGACCCGGACAACTCACGATCATCACCATGCACAAAGCCAAAGGGCTCGATTGGGATTTCGTCTTCATCCCGTTTTTGCATGAGCAAGTGCTACCAGGCTCCTTGCGAGTATTGCCGCAAAGTCAGTTTCTGGGAGACTTTAACCTCGCAGAAGTGGCCCGAGTCCAGATTCGATCCCAAGTACATGGTGAACCAGAAATTCCCGATCCAGCCACTGCTTGGCAACGGGCATCTGACCTGAAACTGGCTGAAGAATACCGCTTACTCTATGTCGCCATGACACGGGCTCGCCGCTTACTTTGGATGTCAGCCGCTCGTCAAGCTCCTTTTAGCTGGAGCAAACCCGAAAATCTGGAGGGTCGATCGCCCTGCCCGTTATTGCCAGCCTTGGCGCAGCGATTTCCCCAAGCCCTACCCCATCGATCGCCCTAGCCAGAAGTCTAGCCAGAAGTCTAGCCGGAGTTGCGCTGGTTGGCAGTGTAGTAGATCTATTGGGATCCTGGTTCATTGGGAACACTAGGGTTCAAGATCACGCTGTCAATCACAACACACTTACCTACACTATACCGACGGAGGCTTTTCGGTGAACGATCGGGACTATACCCTCATTATTGACAAAAGCGGCAGTATGTCTACCCCCGACCAACGGGGTGGCAGAACTCGCTGGCAAGAAGTGCAAGAATCGACCCTGGCCCTGGCCCGCAAATGTGAACAGTTCGATCCAGACGGCATGACGGTCTATACTTTCTCTGGTCGCTTCCGACGCTACGAAAACGTGACGGCTGCCAAAGTAGAACAAATTTTTGTGGAAAACGATCCGGCAGGCACCACCAATTTAGCCAGCGTGCTCCAGGATGCGATGAACCAATACTTTCAGCGTAAAGCAGCCGGACAAACCAAAGCAGGCGGCGAAACCATTGTGGTGATTACCGATGGCGAACCGGACGATCGACGAGCCGTTATGGAAGTGATCATCAACGCGACCCGGCAGATGGAACGGGATGAGGAATTGGGTTTATCGATCATCCAAGTCGGCTCCGATCCGGGCGCAAGCAAGTTTCTGAAAGCACTGGATGATCAACTGCAAGGAGTTGGGGCCAAGTTCGACATTTGTGACACTTTAACCATGGATGATATGGAAGAGATGAGTTTGTCGGAAGTGTTGCTCAACGCGATCCGCGATTAACCTGTCCCCAGGTCATACTCATTGCTTGGGGGAGTAGTCATGTAGTCCTAGAGTCGAGAAACCATGAAACCTGATCCGATCGATCAACTGCTCTCCCAGATTCAGTCCTCACCTCCTGCCCCCCTTGCAACACCAATGGCGACTCCCCAAACCAACGCTTCCTCTCATCCTGACCTCAAGACGACAGCCAATTCGATCGATCAACTGCTCTCTGAGTTGGATCAGCTTGATCAAGCCTATCCATCTGCTTCTAGTTCAGCCGAGGGGACTACGCCTGTTCAGCCGACCAGTCCAGTCACCAATCCACAATTTTCAGCCTTGCTGCATTCTCCGGAAAATCGCCTGAGTCCGGTTAAGCAGCCTCCCAATCAATCAACCAATCAGCTCCCAAAACAGACAAAAAATTATTCATCGATCGATCCAAGCAATCATTCAGAAAGTTATTCAGAAAAGTATTCAGAAAATCATCCAACCATCCATTTAGAAAGTCATTCAAATAACATACTACCTGGTGATTCACTTAGCTCACCGGACTCACCGGACTCACCGAACTCACCGAACTCACCGAACTCCACCGATCGACTGCTAGCGGAGATCCAGCAGCTTTATGCCGAGCCGAATCAACCGCAATGGCAGCAGCACCAACCAGAGACGATCGCAGCGTCCCAGCAGCCAGCCCTGCGTCAGCAACATCGCATGAAAGTGATGCAGCAAGCTCAAACTTGGCTCAGAACCCTGGATGCCAACACCAGTGAAGCAGCCTGGTTTGAAGAGTTTGCGACGAAATATGATTCTCGGGTAGAAGCAGCGATCGATTTTCTGGGGTTATCGTGGGAACCCTGAGCCAGCCAGTCTGGAGAGAATAGACAGAACAGTAGAGGCAACCTTGAAAAGACCAATTGACCCAAATAAAGGCTGAACTTTTGAGCAATTAAGAATCTTCAAAGCCCCATTCTGAATCGGTGATGATGCGAGCTGCACCAATGCCGCTGACCAAAGCTCCTACCCCGAAGCCTGTTTCGATCGCACTGCGAAGTCCACCCATCACATCTCCCTGATTGAAATACACCAACACTTTATAGGCAGAAATGCCAGGCACCATACAAATAATCCCTGTGATGGCGAATAGCACGAGTGGCAATTGTAAGCGGCGAGCGGGCAGCGTACCCACCAATCCCACGAACAATGCTCCACAAAATGTCGCGGCGACCCAATCGATTCCCCATTGCATCAAACACCACCGCAGCAAGTAGCCTGCCATCCCGATCGTGGCACAGATGAGTAAAGCTCGTCGAGGCACCTGATAGAGGAGCGCAAATCCCAAAGTGGCAATAAAACTCAGTAGCCCAGTGCGCAGAAAGTCTGATTGCAGGAATGCTAAGAGATAAGACATATTTAGAGAATGGAAAAATCAACAAAGGCCATCACGATCAAAATCCCGATCGCCACACTAAAAAGCTGAATCAAGGCATAGATGACTCGCGCCATCCCTGACATCAGATCTAACCGCACCAGATCGAGTGAAGCCGTCACTAGCAACATTCCAGGCACCTGAAACAGGACAGCAGACAGAAAACCCGCTTGGGGCAAAGGCGATCGCACCTGCAACAGCGCCAACCCTTGCATCATGCTATAGCAAATGATCGTGGCTACTGCCGAACAAATCACAGTCACGGCGATCCCATTCAGTCGTCGTTGCTGGAGCTGGAGCCGTAGTCCTAATCCCAGTCCGGCACTGATCGCCGCTGCTAAACCATCACTCCCCTTGCCGCCACTCAGCAACGCAAAAGCACCACAGGCGATCCCCACCGCCAGGATCACCAGATTGGCAGAATAGGGGGGAGCCCCCTGTTCAATTTTGTCGAGCTGCCGACAGAGATCAGCAGGCGTAGCGGTTCCAGGAATATACAAGGTGAGGTATTCCACCGCACTGAGCCGACTCATATCTACCCCCAGACGAGTGACACGAGCAATTTGCGTATAGTGGTAATGACCACAGTGAATTGAAGCTGTCACACCAGTCAGCGTCACATAGGCATCTAATCGCTCTGCTCCCAGCCCGATCGCCACTCGCTGCATCGCCTGTTCCACCCGAAAACTGACAGTGCCACTTTGCAACATCAACACACCGACTCGCATCACCACCTGCATAATCTCCACCAGTTCGGGCACCGTCAGGGTTGGGCGATCGGACATCATGCTTAGGCTTCAGCGCAGAAATCTGGAAGTCAGTTGCGATTAATTCGGTTTAGGAATCGGCTTAGCGGCGCGTCGTTCCGGGCTGGGTGGGTCATTGGTGCGATCCATCCCGGTTTCTACCAGTCGGACTCCGGCTCCTTCTTCGAGTTCTGCCTCATCACCTTTACGGGTCGATCGTACAGCCACTAAGGCTTCTTTGACTACGACCGCAGTCGGAACGGCCACCACCACCCCCAATAGCCCTCCCACGCGGGCCCCGGCCAGCAACGATACAAACACCCAAAACGGGTTTAGCCCGGTGACACTGCCTAAAACCCTCGGTGCCACTCCATTTTCAACAATCTGCTGCACAATCAGTGATGCCGCCAATACTTGCAAAGCCAACCCGATATCTCGCAGAGCCACCAGTAAGGTAATCAGAATAATGCCCGCCGTTCCGCCAAATGGCACCAAAGCCATCAGCCCGATCGTGAGACCAAACAGCAACCCGAAGGGCACTTTCAGCAGTAAAAAGACCGAAATTAACCCTGAAGCCATACAGGTGGCCGAGATAATTTGTCCCAGAAAATAGTTTTGAAAACTCGATCGCAGTGTTTTGGAGAAGGGCTGCTGCACTTGGTCAGGCAACCACCCGATCAAGCTTTCCCACACGTCTCGACCATGTTGCAACAAATAGAGGGTAGAAATCGTAATTAAGATGACATCTAACAGTTTGGAGACCGTGAACACGGCCAGGTTCAAGCTCAGGTTGAGGGCCCGACCAGCGATCGTCTGTAGCTGAGCTTTGAGGCGATCGTTAATTTGAGCGATCACGCCATCCAGGCTAATGGGCAACCCAAACACATCAATCCGCTCGTTCAGCATCATCAACTGCCGCTGCCCAGAGTCAAACCATTCTGGCAACCGCGCTACCAACTGTTGAGCCTGCCCGATCGCCAACGGCAATAAGGTGACTCCTAAAAAAGACAAACACAAAATGGCCGCCAGAAATACCAAAATCGCGGACTGTCCCCGTCTGAGTCCATTCCGTTCCAGCCAATTCACCGGATAGTTGAGCAGAAAGGACAATAGGGCAGCTACCAACAGCACCACTAAGAGGGACTTGAAGTAGCTAAAAATGGTGGAGAACGCCCAGACATTTAGCACCGTCAAAGGAGCAGCCAGCGCGATCAACAAAAATCGGGATAGCGACGAGAGCGAATCCCACCAGGTCAGAAGGCGACTGCGTTTTGGCGTGGATGACCCAGAACTAAGCATGAACCCATCTCAAATATGAGTGGCGATTACTGGATATTATCCTCAATTTTTAGGACAGGCTGACATTTGTTCGATCATTCTTTAGGTCTAACTCGCTTTCAGTTTCTGAGGCTTTCGCTCGA
>JALOOM010000102.1 GCA_025454395.1 Elainella sp. Prado103 | reverse complement strand
TACACAGTTTGAGGATTGGCACCATGAGCAGGTGACGACTTTCGTTGGCTACCTGAACAAGCATCAACAGCGGATTGTTAATTATGGCTACTATCAAGCCGAAGGCATCCCCATTGGTTCCGGTGCAATCGAATCGAGCGTTAGACCAATTGGGCGACGAATCAAGATATCGGGGGCGCAGGGGGACAAAGGCGCAGGGGGACAAAGATAACGTCCCGCAGGGGCTAAAACAACGGTGTGCCTACCTCAATGGGCAATTCTCAACATGAGTCTTACAAAACTGGGATGCACTCGCGCTCCTGCAACGTCACCGCAAAGGGTCTTGCCCAGATCGTGTGGTCGCCTGCAATCACCGGGCGCTCTCCGGGGTGCATCTGCTCAACATACAGTCGCATCAGCTTGCGTCGTTGGGGACGGCTATCCTGCAACGCTTCGTACAGATTCGACCACTGCCGTCGAAACAACGGACTACAACTGAGTTCTGCAAAGCTGTTCACCCTCGGGCTGCTTAAGATCGCATCGCCCAACTCAAACATTGCATCATGGGCACGTCCCAAACACTCGTAGGCAGTTTGACGAAATGCAAGCAATTTGTCAGCATTCATAGCGGCATCTTCTGAGGATTGGTGGTTCTTTTCTCAGAATGCCAGGAGCAGTCCTCTGTTGTTCCTGGGCTGCTCCTTTTCAACCTCTTTCATCTGCGCTTAGTCTAAACTCCAGTTGTATTGCACCTCGTTCAATCAGCAACAAAAAAGGAGGCAACTTAGCCCCCTTCTCGCAGTTCTCTAGAAATTTTTCAAATGAATGATTTCAAATGAATTGTTTCAAACCTCGTCACTCAAGTGACCGCAACCGATCGGTAGATTCAGGCTATAGACCGGGAAGATTGAGTCCTTCCGTCAATTCTTCCATCCGCTGACGCATGGTCGCTGTGGATTTGTTGTAGGCATCTTTCATGGCAGCAGTGACTAAATCGGACAGGACTTCCGCGCCCTCTTTCGCTGCATCTTCGGAGATCTCGACCCGACGAGGCTCTTGGTTGCCACTGAGCACAACCTTCACCAAGCCGCCGCCAGATTCACCTTCAATCTCCATGATTTCCAATTCTTCTTGCAGCTTCTTTGCGCCTTCTTGCACCTGCTGCGCCTTTTTGAAAGCCTCGGTTAGCTCTTTCATTTTGCCTAACCCGAAGCCGAAGCCTTGTCCTTGTTTTGACATAACGTTTTGCTGAGTGTGTTCGACTGTTATCTTAACAACGATCGCTACAGAACGACAGATTCTTCTTATGTGGGAATGTAACAGGATTCACCGATCGATGACAGCTTCGATGACAGCTTCGATAGCAGTTCCGATGGCAGTTCCGATGGCAGTTCCGATGGCAGTTCCGATATATCCCTTTCGACGATTACCAGAGCCCCTAGCCTTTTCCCAGCTTAAACATGCTGAAATTCCCCTAACATTTTTACTTCTGGTTCTAAAATGAGTGACCAGCGCTGTTCAACTTGTTGTTGAATGTGACGGATCAATTGAAAAATGTCACTAGCCGTTGCCCCACCGCAGTTCAAAATGAAGTTGGCATGACGTTGAGCAATTTGTGCCCCTCCAATCTGGTAGCCTTTTAAACCGGCTTGCTCGATCAACCAGCCTGCCTTATAAACCTCTGGATTGCGAAAGACGCTACCACAGCTCGGTAGGTTATAGGGCTGGCTGGTTTGGCGCTGCTTCATATGGGTGGTGGTTTCAGCAAGTACCGCCGCTGGCTCACTCCCAGGCTGGAGTTGAAAAGTTGCCTGAGACACCAATTGGAGCACTTGCGGAGTCGTGGGATAGCAGTGCTGCAGCATGGAAGTGCGATAGCCGAATGCCAGGTGGTTGGGTTTTAAGAAGGATTCGTGACCGTCGATCGACACGACTTGAACATCCACTAAAATATCGGCTGCACAAGCGTGATGGGCTCCTGCATTCATCACCACTGCCCCACCAACGGTACCGGGAATCCCGACGGCCCATTCCAGTCCACGCCAGCCCCGTTCAGCCGCGCGCCAGGCCAATCGTGCGATCGGTTCACCGGCAGCGGCAGTCACTTGCCCCGTGGCTTCATCAAAGTGGCTTGAGCGCAAGTGACGAGTACAAATCACTAACCCCGGTAAGCCTCGATCGCTGACCAAGAGATTGCTACCTGCCCCAAGCAGAGTGACGGGCAAATCCCGCGTGTTAGCCCAGTCTAGGCTGGCTTGTAGATCGGTGGTTGACCGAGGAGCCACATAAAGCTCGGCTGGGCCACCCACTTTAAAGGAAGTCAGGGTAGAAAGGGGAACTTGGGGCTTAATCAGACAATCGGTTCCGGGTAAGCGAAAGGACTGGGGCTGGCGACCGATGGGGGTAAACCAGGACTGCCCAGCCTCAATCAGCAATGATTTCGGGGCTTTGACAGTAGGAGGATGAATGCTTGGCGAATCTTGCGAGAGAGTCATGATGATGTGAAATGATAGAGATGGAATGGGCAGGGTGGGAAGCCTAATCCCGCTAGCACCAAGTGCTTAAACATGAGGCATCATGCTCAGGTCGAGCCACAATAAAGCTCCGATCGACTTTGTTCCGCCTGCTGATAAAACGCCACCAGATCAGGGATGATCCGGTTGAGGTTGCCCGCTCCTAAAAATAGAACCAAGTCTCCGGGCATGAGAGTTTCCATCAAATATGCTGCGACTTCTGGGAGAGTCGATTGGAACACCACTTGGGAGTGATGTTGGGCGATCACATCAGCCAATTGCTGTCCAGAAGTCTGACCTGAGTTGGGTTCTCCCGCACTATAAATTTCTGTGGTAATCACCAAGTTGGCATCACCAAACGACTGAGCAAATTCTTCCATAAAGGTCGCTGTTCGGCTATAGCGGTGCGGTTGAAAAACGGCCACCACCCGCTGATAGGGGGTTGATGCATCCTCTACCTGCAATTTTGCCGCTGCTAAAGTGACCTGAATCTCACTAGGGTGATGGGCATAATCATCGACAAAGCGAATTTGATTGGCTTCGCCTCGCTGTTCGAAGCGTCGTCTTGCCCCAGAAAAGCCAGCTAACCCATCAGCGATCTGGCTAAACTCCAGCCCTAGGAGCCGCCCAACTGCGACTGCGGCTAGAGCATTGCTTAAGTTATGAGTTCCTAACAAATGAAGGTGTAGCTCACCCAGTTCTACGCCTCGCTCCCAAACTCGAGCCACGGTTCCTGTGGCTCCATATTTCACCCGATCGACCGAGTAATCTGCCCCTAAGGTCTGTGATAGGCTGTAAGTGGTTAGGGGTTGGGTCAGCGTTGAAAATAGCTGCTTAACCTCAGGGCTATCGATGCAGCCCACCAAGGTTTCACATTGTCCAGCAAAGGTGCGGAACGTGTGAATCACATCCGACAGTGAAGCGTAATGATCGGGATGATCTAACTCTATGTTGGTGATTACCCCAATCTTGGGCGAAAACTTGACGAGCGAGCCGTCCGATTCATCGGCTTCAGCCACGAGGTAGGTGGACTGCCCAACCCGAGCATTCCCTTCCCAAGCACTGACTTCACCCCCAACTACAATGGTTGGATCGAGCCCCGCTTGCAGCAACAGGTAGCCGATCATACTGCTGGTGGTGGTCTTACCATGGGTACCCGCTACTGCGATCCCATCGGTTTCTCGAATTAAGGCGGCCAGAACATCCGATCGATGAAAGATAGGGCATCCTAACTCCAGTGCCGCCTGATATTCAGCATTCGAGGAGTTAATTGCTGTCGAGCAAATGACCTGGGGAAGCAGACCGGGTGTGTCTAAGGAATCCGAGGGGGGACTGGTAGGTAATGGAATGCCGTCCACATCCGTCCGATCGAATTCAGCAGCAGCTAATTTTACCGTTGAGCGGGTTTGAAAAGCGCTCAAGTTGGCTGCATCTTGGCTCCAAAAAATATGGACTCCATTGTCTTGAAGACGCTGCGTAATATGATTAAGACAAAGATCAGAGCCAAATACAGGGATTTTACGCTTAGTGAGCACATAAGCGAGAGCCGACATTCCAATTCCACCCACACCGATGAAATGAAAGGGTCTCCCGCTGAAATCGACGGAATTCAGCATTATCGCTCCTTAACACACACCACACCACACCAAACATCACGCGATATCATAGCAAGAATTGCTTTTTGTGCGATATATTTTCCATCTTCAAAGTCATTGAGAATGGATCGCAAAACTGCTGTCACGGATGGTTCATCTTACCCAGTATTCCAATTCTAGGACTACTTTTTCAGCAATCTTTTGATCGGAAGACTGAAATTGCTAGGATTCTACCGAATTCATCTGATAAATCCTAGATTGTGATTCATTTTGATTAAGCTCAAGCTTTCCCTATGCCTGTAAAAGGCTTATGACATTTCCTTGGGGTTCAGCCAGCGTCAAACAGCGGATTTTGTCTCAGGTGATTTGCTGAATCGGCTAACTGGGACGGGAAAAGGCTAGACCGACCCCTGGAGGCAGACCGACCCCTGGAGACAGACCGACCCTGAGGGTTGGGAACACAACGGCATCTTGGCTGAAATACCTGTTAGGCTATAGCAGCTTAGATACATCAGCGAGATTCTGGATTCCGGAAAGCAACCTAAATTGCTGACCATGAAAAAAATTGCCATCTTTGGCGGTGCTTTTGATCCAGTGCATTGGGGGCATTTGCGCATTGCAGAAGCGGCTTTGGATCAAGCTCAATTGGATCTGATTCTTTGGGTACCCAGTTATCAACCGCCTCACAAATCCTCTCCCCGTTTGAGGCTCAGCTATCCCCATCGGCTAGCAATGATCCATCTTGCGGTTGCGGAACAGCCTCATTTCGGGGTTTCCACCGTTGAACGCGATCGGCAGATTTCCTATGGGATCGAGACTTTACGGAACTTGCAACAGCTCCATCCTGCTGCGGAGTGGGCTTGGATTACTGGAGTTGATCAGTTTCAAATGCTACCTCATTGGTTGGGTCAGATAGAACTCGCCCGAACTTGTCGCTGGCTAATTGCTCCCCGTCGAATAGCTGGGCTCAATTGTCATGCTACTCCAGCCGTCACGCCCAGGGGGACAACAAAGCTGACCGATCACTCCCCTTTAGTGATCGCCACCGCCCAATGTGAACCGATCGCCCAGTGGTTTCACGCTCAATCTGTCAATATCCAGTGGCAGGTTCTGGATATGCCCACGATCGATCTGTCTTCTAGTTTGATTCGTAGCTATTGTCAGCAAGGCCGATCCATTCGTGATTGGGTTCCTGAACCTGTCCGACTTTATTTAGAGCAGAATCCCTTATATGGTTCCCCTGCTGATTGACTGACCCATCTTTTCCCCTCCTCCCTCAATCCCTTCTCCCACTAGGGGCAAAGGGACTTCCAACCAAATCCTGGTTCGAAAGCCCCTCGTCCGCCCTGGGAGAGGGGTTGGGGTGTCACTTGCTTCTGCGCAGCAGTGGGGAGTTTGAGTTTTGTCAGTCAATCAGGTTCCCCAGTGTGAGGGGGGCTCTGAATCAATACCCCGGCCACTCCATCACCCTAGGTGAATCTTGTAGGCTTGTAGGGTTGCTAGTTGCTAGATGGATCTCCAGCAGGCAGCGCTATCTCGATCCCAGTTGCTCCTTGTTTGCCTTCCAACTGCTCGATCGACTCCTGTTGATCCCGATTTCCCGAAGCAATCAGCAGCCAAGTAGCTGAATTGAAACTGAATTCACTTTGTATTTAAAAGGAATGTGAGAGGGTGATCCCGAAGCTGTAAACTGATGCTTGAGAGGCATACCCTTCCGGGGTATCATGGGGAGTATTAGTACCTATTCAGTATTACAACAGAGGGCGAGACGCAGTGATTAGAGTAGCGATTAACGGGTTCGGACGAATTGGTCGCAATTTTTTACGGTGCTGGGCGACCCGACCATCGAGCAGTTTTGAAGTCGTTGCAATCAACGATACTTCAGACCCCAGAACGAACGCTCATCTCTTGCGGTACGATTCGATGCTGGGCAAGTTCGATGCCGATATCAGTGCTGATGATAATACGATCACCGTTAACGGTAAGACAATCAAATGTACCTCCGATCGGAACCCCCTCAACTTACCTTGGGGCGCTTGGGATGTCGATCTAATTATTGAATCAACTGGGGTTTTCACTTCCCGCGAAGGTGCTTCTAAGCATCTGGAAGCTGGTGCGAAGAAAGTGTTGATCACTGCGCCAGGCAAGAATGATGATGGTACGTTTGTCGTCGGTGTTAACCACCATGACTACGATCATAACAAGCACACTATCATCAGCAACGCGAGCTGTACGACCAACTGTCTGGCCCCGATCGCCAAAGTGCTACATGAAAGCTTCGGCATTATCAAAGGCACCATGACAACCACCCACAGCTATACCGGCGACCAGCGGTTGCTAGATGCCAGCCACCGGGATTTACGTCGGGCTCGCGCTGCTGCTCTGAATATTGTGCCAACCACGACTGGAGCTGCGAAGGCAGTCGCTTTGGTGTTGCCTGCTCTACAAGGCAAACTGAATGGCATCGCCTTACGGGTTCCGACCCCTAACGTGTCGATCGTTGATTTGGTGGTTCAAGTTGAAAAACCGACGATCGTAGAGCAAGTCAATGATGCACTAAGACATGCGGCCGAAGGTCCTTTGAAGGGGATTCTGGCTTACAGCGACTTGGAACTTGTTTCCTGCGACTACCGAGGAACCGATGAATCCTCCATTATCGATGCCAGCCTGACGATGGTGATGGGGGGCGACATGGTGAAAGTGGTTGCTTGGTATGACAACGAGTGGGGATATAGCCAGCGGGTGGTTGACCTGGCCGAAGTCGTGGGTCAGCGCTGGGCTGCCTGATGGGGTTAGGTTGTCTGTTTAGGTTGCCTGTTTAGGTTGCCTCGCTTTAGTTCCTGAGCCTGCGAAGAGCCGCCTGTTGTGGAATAGGTGTCAATCGATCGATTGCTGCATGAGTGTTCGGTCAGTTGATCGATCGATTGAGCCACCAATTGATCAATACTCTTCAAAAAACGAATATGAAGAAAGGACTTGCCTATTCTGTGAGGGTAAGTCCTTTTGCGTTTCAGGCATATTCATTTCAGGATTTCGCGTTTCAGGATTTTGCGCTTCAGTCCTTATGTGTTTTAGACGGTAGTTAAGCAAAACGCAAGCGTTGAGCGATCCAAGCGGCAGCACTGGGGGTGCCTCAGTCAAGGGCAACCACTAACGAACTAGGGCTCGACCTCGTTATCAGGTGCTTCAAACTTATAGCCAACCCCCCGTACTGTCTGGATCAGAGCAGGCTGAGAAGTGTCAATTTCGATCTTTTTGCGAATCTGCCCGATGTGAACATCAACGACTCTCTGATCGCCAACATATTCGTAGTCCCAGACCTTCTGAATTAGCTCAGCCCGCCGCCAGACTCGTCCTGGATGGCTGGCTAAGAAATGGAGTAAATCGAACTCTAGCGCTGTCAGCATAATTTGATCGCCATTGAGCGACACTTTGCGTTGAACTGGATCGATCACCAGTCCATCAAAAGTGAGGCATTGCTGTTCTGCGGTCGTGACAGGACGCTGCCGTTTCAAAATGGCCCCAACCCGCACCTCCAATTCACCAAGGCTAAAAGGCTTGGTCAGGTAATCATCGGCACCCTGGGAAAAACCGCGAATTTTATCGGCTTCATCGGTGCGGCTGGTCAACATCAGCACAAAGACACCTGTGCGGCTTTGCATTTCCTGGCAAAGGTTGTATCCTGTTGCATCTGGCAGGTTGACATCCAGAATGACTAAATCTGGGTTGAACTGCTCAAAAACCGCTAGCGCACTCTTCCCATCCTCGGCAGACTCTAGCTGATAATTCTGCTTGGAGAGAAAACGATGGATCAACGTGCGGATTGCGGGGTCGTCATCAACAACAAGAATCTTGGCGGCGGCCATAGCGATACCTTAGCGATAGTTAGTGTGCGTGGATAGAGGGGGCGACTTGGCAACTTATGATTAAGGCTAACTGTTCCAGCTAATTGTTAAAGCTAAGTGAAAAATTCTGCCTGGGTCACTATCTTAGCCATGATTGGATTCACAATAATATATACACTTAACGCAGCAAACGGTTATTGAAACAGCTATCAGTCCAAATTGGGCAGCAAAGCTGCCTGACTTGTATGAGTCTGGTCTTGCTAGCCTTTTCTTTATTAGCTTGACATCGACTTGCCTGGCAATAGCTTGGGAGTTTTGCATCAGTTGTACTACAGATCATCATTCTCCCATCAATTTTATTTGTGAAGCTACAACAGGCGGTTACACTGTTGGCTAGGAAAGTCACTCGGCTAGCAAAGTAACTCGACTGGGTAGTCACTTTGATCAGGAACGTCATTGGGGCAAACCTATGGGTCGGTGAAATTTGGTGCCGACTGATATTCCTAGATTTTCTTATGCCGATCATAATCGAATTATGCAGAGGGAGTCTTCTGGAGGTTGGAGATGAGCGAAAAAAATCCATACGAGCAGCTTGGGCTGGAAGAAACTGCAACGTTTGACGAAATTCAGGAGGCTCGCAACCGGCTCGTCGAGGCTCATGCCGGTGATCGCAAGCAGGTGGAAGCCATTGAGGCCGCCTATGATGCCATCTTAGGCGAGCGGTTACGGCTACGGCTGGAGGGCAAAATCAAAGTGCCCGATCGGATCCGGTTTCCGGAGAGAGTCGTTGAGCCTCCGCCTGAGTTTGCACCGGTTCCATCTAAACAAACGCCTGACTGGTTACAACGGTTCATTGATACGCCGAGTCGAGCTGACATTTTGTTACCAGGCGGCATTTTTCTGGCCTTGGGCTTGTTGAGCCTGACGACTCCAGCCGTTGGCTTAGCCCTGGGTGTGGGCTGTAGCCTCTATTTCTTAAATCGCAAGGAGCAGAAATTTGGTCGGGCGCTGCTATTAACTTTGGTCGGACTGGTTTTGGGGGTTCTGATTGGGTTACAAGTTGCCAACTGGATCCTACCGCAGCTTCGGCAGATTTCATTGGGCGGGGAGTCGTTTGCCGCGTTGGTCACTTTCTTCATCCTATGGTTAATCAACAGCTTTCTGCGTTAAATCGCCTGCTGAATCACCTGGATTGAAGCCACCCCAGAAAAAACACCCCTTGAGTACAGCCTGCGTCGATCGCGGGCTTTTTCAAGCGCTTTTTTCAGAGTTGAATCGGCTCCCGTTTAGATCGAGATTTAGTCTTCTTCTTCGAGTTGCGACCCTTTTTGCTGCCCTGTGGTATACAAACCCGCTTTGAGGGTGAGATCGAGCTGCATGGGTGAGCTGGCAGCCGCAGTTAGTCCAGATGCAGGGGCGGTGGCGATCGAAACGGGCACCGACTGATGACAGAGCACAGCCAGCATACAAGAACAGACTGCCAATAGGCAAAAATCCAGAGAACGGCTGGAAACCCACTGCATGGTGGTTGGATCGGTTAGGGGTTGCACTGCGACAGATGATCGAGCGATTACAGGATTGATCGTCCGATCGCCTGCTTCTGCCTGCATTTCTGCCCGCATCCACTGCCTAGTGGAACCGAACGGGGCTGGTGGAAAGCCGGATAGTTCCGGTTGCTTACGCCAGCGCAATCGCATATTGTTCTGATGATCGCTGGGTTGCAGCTTGCCAATACCTTTCACGATTTTGTGCCTCGACCTGATCAAATTCATTCTGTAGACTGCCCAACTTGACTGCAAAACCTGACAACTGGAGGGACGAGGGGCGGCAGAGGGCAGAAGGATGAACCCGGAAATGAGAGCCATTGCCCCAGGATTGACCGCCCCCCTGCTGAGCCCAAGTTACCAGTCTATAAACTTAACGCACTTCGGTGGTCAACTGTTCCGGAAACTTCAAGGATTTGCTCGCCTCTGAGAGTCTGACGGTTTCAGCCTTTGATGGCATCGTTCTGTCTTCATCATTTCAGGTTAAGTATTTTGCCGGGATCACCCTGCTCTGGCTCAAGCTAACGATGCGCCCATCAAGCCGACAGGCATAGCTGCGATCCCTGTTCGGTTTTGCACACTTCAATCCGGGTTTGAAACGCTTCCTTCAGGTGGGGAATGTGGGTGACTGTGAGGATACAAGAGAAGTCAGAGGCAATGGCATTGATCGCTCCGATCAACCGATCGCAGCCAGCATCATCTTGCGTCCCAAACCCTTCATCAATGATCAGCAACTGGAGTGCTAGCCCCGATCGCTGGGCTAAGAGTCTGGCTAAGGCCAGCCGAATCGCAAAATTGACCCGAAAAGCTTCGCCGCCAGAATAGGTTTCGTAGGGACGGGTGCCCTGCATATCGCTGATCAAGATGTCCAGGGTATCGATCAGTTTGGGATTGGCGGATTTGCGACTGGCTCGCTGGGTGACAAACTGAATGTGCATCTGATTGGCACTCAGCCGCCCCAGAATGTGATTCGTTTCGGCTTCCAATTGGGGCAACACATTCTCAATCATCAAAGCCTGAATGCCGTTTTTGCCGAAAGCCTGGGCAAGTTCTTGATAGACCCGCTGCTGATGACGGATGGCTTGCAGTTGAGTAGTCAATTCAGTTTGTTGAGTCCGGAGGTCGGCTAAATGTTGAATTTGTTGCTGAAGCCGCCCCACTTGAGACCAGTGTTCATCCAACTGCTCCCGTCGATGGTAGATCTGTTGTTGAATTTGCTGAAGGGCTACGACTGGATCGGGGGTTTGGTTCAATTGCGCTGTTAAGGCAGCTATCTGTGCCTGCATCTGATCGATGACTTGGCAACGATCCTGGCGGAGTTGATGGCGAGCCTGAATTTGCTCAAGCACGAGAGGATATTGCTGTTGTGCCTGGAGTAACGCTTGATAGCGTGGAGGAATCGTCTGTCCCCGGCGCAGGGTTTGCCGCAGCTCAGTATGGTAATCGAGGTCGTAGTTGAGTTCCAAAATTTGGCGATCGAGCTGGTCAAGGCGTTGTTGCAAGGGCGAGGTTTTCAACTGGGCTAATTGCTGAGTTAGATCGGCAATTTGCTGCTGAAGCTGGGGCTGTTGCTCGGCAAACTGGGCTTGTTTGCGTTGGGCCTGACGAATTTCAGCCGCTTTAATTTCGGCCCACCGCCAGCGATCGACCTGGCCGCGCACTAAGGCATGATCACGATCGTCGTAGCGTAGTTGCTGCAAACTGTGATCGAGTAACCGCAATTCTTCATGCAGATCCACTGCATAATCTCCCTGTTGGAGCGATCGGGTTAGTTCGGCTTGTTCCTCGATCACCTGCTGGAGCCGCTGCTGCCCTTGTAGCACACCCTGCAACTGTTCCTGGAGTTTACCCCGCTGCTCTAAAACCGCACCATACCGAGAGAGCTCTTGTTCAACCTCTCGATATTCCTGGCGCAACACTCGAATTTCTCGATCGGAGGTGGTCAATTGCTCCCGAATCACCCAGAGTTGGCGTTGAATCTCTTGTTTCTCCTGCTGATGATGATCCATCACGACCTGCCAGTGGTGTTCATCTAGCGGACGATGGCAGAGGGGGCAAGGGGGATAGGCTGGGGCAAGGGTGGGACTGGACTGGGGAGGGCTCGATCGGGGCGCAAGCAGGGAAATGGGTTGCGGATGTGGGCGATCGTCTGGATCGGTAGACGGCTGACCGATCGCTTGATTCAGCGTTTCCCATGCTCCGTTCGATCGAGACAATTCAGACTCAGGGGTTAATTCAGCCTCCTGTCGTAGCATCAGCAGTTTGTGATCAAGTTCGGCTAACTCGCGTTCACATTTGCGCTGTTGCTCCTGTAAACGTTCCATAAAGGTGCGGCGCTCAACCCCTTTTTCGCGGACTTGCTGCTGATAGAGCCGTCGTTGTTCCAGATAGTCAATTTGGGTTGTGATTGTCCCAACTGCCTGCTGGAGCTGGGGCTGGGTTTGTTGATGGGACTCAAGCTGGCGTTGCAAAAGCTGGAGTTCTTCTAAGCGGGCGGTGAGGCGAGCCTGCTGGCGATCGATCTGGGTTTGCACTTGCTGCCGCCGTTGCACCAGAGGAACCACCTGCATTTGGATTTGATCGAGCTCACTCAGGCGCGATCGAGACTGTCGCAAATGTTCCAGCCCGGTTTCGACCTCCTCTACCTTGGCCAGGGTTTGCTGAATTTCTTGCTGCTGTTGGAGTAACCATTCCTGCTGGGTTTGGGTCTGGCGAAACTGATCTTTTAGGTGCTGCACCTGTTCTACCTGCTGCTGCTTCAACTGCTGACGTTCGGCTTGCAGGGTTTGGTGAATCTGAAACTTAGCCGCTAACCCCTCTTCCTGCCGTTGCCAGGTCTGAAATGCCAGATATTGCTGGGTGATATCCTCAGCTTCCGATAGAACGGCTGCTAATTGCTGCTGTTGCTGCTGGGCGCTGTGGAGTTCTTGCTGGAGTCGCTGGTCATCCTGAGTTAACTGTTGCTGTTGCTGCTGCTGAAGTTTAAGCTGCTGCTGCCAGGACTGCCGTTGTTGCTGCTGAATCTGTAGCGCTTGGAGTTGCTCGGTTTCTTGTTGCTGTAAGACTTGTAGGGTTTGCAATCGGTCTTCCAGTTGGGCTTGTTCAGCGATCAGATCAGGCTCTTGCTGAAGTTGGGCGGCGATCCCAGCGATTGTGCGTTCTAGCACCATCATCTCAGCTTTCAGTTGGCGAGCTTGCTCTTTCGCCTGTTCTGCCAGTTGATCATATTGATCGAGCTTGAGTAGATCGGCCAGAATTTGCTTCCGCTCACTCGGCCGTTTCAACATGAATTCATCCGCTCGCCCCTGCCGCAGATAGGCCGAATTGATGAAGGTTTCATAATCTAACTTCAGGTGTTGCAAAATCAACTGCTGAGTTGCCCGAATGCCTCGCTCCGTCAACGATCGAAAGCCTGTGGGAGTTTGCACCTGAAATTCTAGAGAACTCACCTGACCTCGGTGGCGCGATCGGAGAATGCGGTAAGTTTGCTGCCGACACTGGAAGATAAAATCTACACTGACCTCCATGGCTCCGAGATGAATCACATCATCTTCGGTCAAGGCCCGACTCTCCCCCCAAATTACCCAGGCGATCGCCTCTAGCAGCGAAGATTTACCCGCTCCATTAGCCCCACAAATGCAGGCCACATGCAGCCCCCGAAAGTCGAGGGTGGCTTCTCGATAGCTGAGGAAGTTTTTGAGAGTCAACTGAAGTGGAATCACAAAATCGCAATCACTGAAAGATATGAGGCAATGTCAGGTAGAGGGAGGTGGAGGACAAAAGTAGATCACTTGATCTATTCCGGAAGGGATCGCTGCATAGACTAATGCATGGATCACTGCATGGATCACTGCATGGATCGGTACATCGATCGGTATGTTGATCAGTACATCGATCGGCGTGGATCGGCATGGATCGGTGGCGTGGATCGGTATCGATTGGTATGGATCGGTACATCGATCGGTATGCTGATCAGTACATCGATCACTGCATGAACCACCTGATTGATCGATCGAATGATCTAAAGATAGCAGTACAGCCGCACTTTAATACGATCGTATTCAGTAATTTTGAACTATTTTCTCAAAATTCTTTCGTCAGATTCTTTCGATTCTGATTGCCAAATCCTATTTATTTCTGGACGGGATCGATCTGGACGCGATCAATCTGGACGCGATCAATCTGGACGCGATCAATCTGGTCGGGATGTATTTGATGGGAACCCACTTTGATTAGAATTTGATTAGAAATCGATGCGGCGATACTCGGCTGTGATCCGCAGGAAGTCTTGTTTGCGAATTTTGAGGGTCTTGCGATTGTCGCCGATCCCCATATAGAGCCATTTACAACGGTGGCTCACAATTGCTGTATCGATAAAACATTGCATCGGAATAGTTGGCTCAAACCCAAAGGGCGCGATTCCACCCAGCGGAAAGCCAATTTGCAGGATTTCTTTCTCGCGGGCGAAGTGGATGTGATAGCGATTCACCTGGAGTAAATCTGCCACCTGCTGCATGTCGAGGCGCTTCTCAGACGGTAGTACGATCGCCACATAGGCTTCCTGATCCCGATGAGCAATCAAAATGGTTTTAAGCAGACATTTGGGTACTTCGCTCAAACTCGGTACCGCCTGCCGGACATCAGGCATCGACAGCACCGGCTCATGTTCTAACACTTCGTATTCAGCCGAAAACTCCTGCAAAATTCGCATCACATTCTGATGTCCTGTGGTGCTTTGGGCATCTTTATGAGCGATGACAATCGTATAGTAACCATTCCGTCCTTCTCGATGTTCTGCTAACGTTTTATCGGCTGAGACAAAAGACGCATGGGCAAATTCATTCTCCAATAGGTTGTTGGGTAACAATGCCATGATCATGGGATAAGTTGTGACTGCATCGATCGTAAAGATACGGTTGATTTCTCCTTCTACACCTTCATCAAAAAGTTTGCAAAACACATTGAAGCGAGTCTTCGGAGTCAGCGTCACTTCTAACGAACTGCTATCTCGATCAATCTGGGCTGAAAGGGCCGAATCTCGCCAGTTCGGTGTGACATTTAGGGTAATGGAATTTGCATTATAGAAAGATAGAAAAATATAACCACCCGGTTTAAGCCAATCATAAAATCGGCGCAACATTGAGTTCGTATCTTCGACAAAACTACCCATACCAAAGCTGGCAACCACCAGATCACACTGCCCATAAAACTGCCGTTCATCCATCAATTTTTCATACTCAAAATCATTGACTAAAAAGATGACATTAAAAAGTTGCTGTATTTGTCGCAATCGATTGGCCTCCTCGATCATGTTGGGGGAGAAATCGTAGGCATAAACATTTTCAAAGTGACGAGCTAATGTGAAACTATGCCGACCCGTGCCACAACCGACATCGATCGCGATACCATTTTGAGACTGGTGCTTCAGTTTTTTAACCAGTCGATTCAGCTTCTCACTCTCATATTCCATGAACTCATGGGTTGCAATTTTAGAGCGACCATAGGATTGTTCATAGATCGGAGCGGCAATTTCAGACAACACTAAATGAAATAATTTTCGCAATCGTTTGATCAGTCGTTCTGCAATCACATTCACCATCATGGAATAGGTGAGATCGCTCCCTTCAATTGGAATAAAATGATTAATCGATCGAGTTTTCAGAATCTCATCTTTACTAGGGATCTCAACAAAGATGACATCCACTTTTCTGTCTTTTAAAAGTTGCAAAATGTCATGATCAATCTCTACCGTAGACCACAAAATAATCCGATCAATATTGTCTCGATAACTGAGCCGACTGAGCGTATTTTGTAGGGTTGGCGCAAATTGCTGTTCTTTATAAAGACTGAAAATTACCAGCATTCGATAAGCTGGGGCTCGATACACGTTAGGAAAGTCTTCATAGGGTGTAACAAACTCCAAGACCAAACAGTTTTGATCGCTCAAATCCAATAATCCACTTCCATCGATCGTGCTGAATGGTCGCAGTTTAAAGAACTTTTGCGTCAATCCTTCTGCTTCAAATTTGGCAGCAATGGTGGTGACAATATGCGGAACACTCAGTTTCGTAGCCATCTGGATTCATCATTACTTAAGTTTGATCGCCCCTTGCATTACCGTCCGAGCTTCATCACTTGCTGAACGGTCTACAACTTATCTCCCATTCTGATTGATCTTGCCAAGCTCAATTCCTCTGCTTGCTTGCCCCAGTGATTTATCTCAGTACTCGCAGGGTTTGCTGCATCCGTTCGACCTGTCTAGGAGCCTGAATTTGCTGAAATAGGTCGATAGCACACTGCAAATGGGTTTGACTGGCAGCAACATCTTGCAAAAGGTGATAGGTTAAGGCCAACTGATAGTGAACTTCCGCCAGATCGGTTCTCGCCTCTAGTCGATCGAGTAACTGTTTGGCGCTTAACAAATTGGCAATTGCACTCTGCAAGTCTTGTTGCTGACGGCAAAGCTCAGCTAAACCGCTGAGGGCTCTGGCTTTGACCTGAGGATATTGGCTCCGTTCTGCGAAATCTTGTGCCCACTCATAGAGACGTTTTGCGTTGGGGAATTCACCAATATTCTTGGCCGCAAGTCCCAAAAAGAGCAGACTGTAACAGCGGCTCCAAGCGCTTAAACTGATTGCTTGAAACTGCTCAGAGACTTGCTCAATCAACTGTTTAGCCATCTCTATATGACCCTGCTCAGAGTGGAGCCAGGCCAAACAAAACCAGGAACCAACAGCAAACATGTGATGTTCGGTGGCGGTTGCTCGTTGATTGACGGTTTCAAAGAGTTGAAATGCTGCCTCCAACTCCCACAAATCAATTTGACATAGTCCTAGATTAAATAAAGACACCAACTCTAGATCGACAATGCCATAGGCAATTCCGATCGCCTGTGCTTGTTTATGACAGTGGATCGCGGCTTGAATATTGCCGGTTAACCAGTAGAGGTC
>JALOOM010000101.1 GCA_025454395.1 Elainella sp. Prado103 | reverse complement strand
CGCCTGCAATCAACGGTTAATCATCGGCTGAGTTGCGACTCACTGATTAGCTCATTGATGAATTGAATGAAAGCGTCTCCTTCGGGGGGCGCTTTTTGCCTTATTCATTGACCCCAAAGACCATTTGAGATATCCGTGAACGAAGTAGTTGCTCAGGTTCAAGCTGCGATCTTGCTCCAAATCTGACCAGGATCGGTTTGCAGTCAGGACGGATAGAATTTATCAGATCTTGAAGCAACTGTTGGGTAGACTACATTTTGCGATGAATTTCCGATACCCTAACCAGTAGGGCAGTGATCGCAACCGAGCCTCGATCACTGAATTCAGTAGGAGTGAAGAGTAGGAGGATCGACTAATGGAAACCTTAGATGCTTTGGTAACTTACACGTTGGATTTTGTCTTGGGTGGAAGCGCGTTCTATCTGAGTGCATCTTTGACACTGTATTTAATCAAACGGTGGCAGATGCTGGAAGTTAAACCCAAAGCCACTCCTATCAAAATTCCCCTCACTCTCAAAGAATCGGCGGCAACTGCTATGCCCCTCGAAACCAACCGGGAAACAGCTCAAACACTTGTGCTGCCGTCCCCTGCAGCTCAGCCAAAGTCGATTCCCCAACCCGCCCCTAGCTCGGCAGATCTGGAAGTGGAAGCGCTCCAACCAGAAACCGTTGAGATCGAGTTAGTTGAACCAGTCAATCAAGGTACAACCACGCCAGAACCCAGCATTCTACAAGCTGCTCATCTGGAAGTTGATCCGGTCGAGTCCCCTGTTCCCGCTCATTCGGCACCCATGAGTCCGCCCCTCATTGAGCAAGCAGTGAGCAAGGCGGATCCAGCCAGTCCGGATCCAGCAAGCTATACAGATGAGTCTGCTGATGCAGATCCGGCTCCTGTCGATAGTTCAGATCCTGATGATTCAGAGACCCATCATTTAGGTACGACTCCCCTAACAGGGGTGGCAGCGCCTCTTAGCAGTCCATCCTCGCCAACGGCATTACCCGATCTATCAACGCTTTCTGCACCGATAGTTGAGTCCGACCCCATCCCCGAATCTTCAAAATCAGCCGAGTCCGAACGGGAATAGGCAAAGTCAGGACAGGATTTAGGATTTTTAGAACTGATCAATTAGAACTGAATCAAATTTTGGACTGATGGAATTTCGACCGCGGAATTTTGACTGCAACAGGATTTGCCTGGATAATTTGCAGCCAGAATTACTTGAGTAAAGTTTATTCTTCAGGAAAGAAAAAGTCCGTCTGCTCATCTACTGGCTCAGCATGGTGGCGATAGTAAGTCTTTAACTCTTCTGGATCGATCGGATTTGCCGTTGGATCCATAAAAAAGGCTTTGACTCTCAGATAGCGTCTTAACCCTTCAGCACCCGCATCAAGGTGAGTTGCTTCCTGAAAATCTTCCGGAAAGGTTTGACTGATTTTGAGCCAGGCGGTTTGCAGAATCTCCTCAATCTCTGGAGAAGCAGCAGCATCCATCAGTCCTTCTAAACCTTCTAAAATATCGATCGTTTTGAGTAAGTCAGGAATTTCATCAAACATCTTTGATCGATCACGATCAGCATTCATCTTTCAATCGAGGATCACACAATCGAGGATCAACAACTGATACCTACTTGGGACTCTATCCAACCACTGTATTTATCCAACCACTGTATTTATCCAACCACTGTATTTGAGATATTTGAGATCTGAGTCACTGTGTTTATCTAATTCAATTTTAGGGGTTTGTCATGTCAAGTAGGCGCTAGATCGCTACAACCGCCGATCTATTCAAAACTATCCCTGCAACGCTTTCTGGCTGCTACTCAGGACGATAGACTTCGGCCGAAATTCCTTGATCCTGCAATTGTTGCAGCATTTCCTGAGCTTTAATTTCATCCTGAAATGCTCCAAATTGGACTTTCGCCCCCGCTTCTGGCAAGTTACGGACGTAGGCATCAGGCACAACATCGCGGGCTGCTTGCAAACTGGGATCGCCACTGTAGTCGGTGACAACATAGTAATAATGATTGCTTGCTGCTGTTGGACTGGTAGATTCAGTGATGGCCGCAACTGTTGGGGCTGGAGCAGGAACTTCCACTTCAGTCGGTGGAGCGGTACTGATTGGCTCTGATTCAACTGGCACTGGCTCCGGCGAAGTGTAGGCTGGCTCTGGTTCAACCACCGGAGCGCTGGGAGGCTCAGCAGAAACCACCACGGTCGAGAAGCTAGGCTGAGGAGCTGGCATCACCGTTGGTAAAGGTTGCTCAGCAGACTCAGTAGACTCAGTGCTAGCTGACCGCGTTGGAGCGACAGCAGTTCGATTGTGATTCGATCGCGCTACAGCATTATTGGAATTGGCACTTTTTGACTTTGTAGTATCCGCCGCTGCTGGCTTTTGCGAGGTAGTGGTTGACTTGCGCGGAATCGTACTGAGTGTATCGAGATCGAGATCAACAAATTCCTCAGCGGATAGGTCGGGGGTGGGAGTAGTGCGATCGGCGGCTGGCTCAGCATCAGCAGCAGAGGGAGCTGCGGACTCCGGGTGAGTGGCAAATGGAATCACGTCAGGATTCATGACCACATACCCTAACATCGTGCTAGAGAGCAACAAGAGCACCATGGAACCTAGCCCTAGAGGCGTTAAGAGCGAATTGAAGCGGGAGGGAGAGGCTGGCTCAGCCTGCAATTCTGTTCGCAGATCCTCTTCATCAGCAATACTCCGTAAGAGTTCCTCGGAAGAAGCAAAGTAACCAGATGCCGTTTGCGATGCCATCTCCTGATGCATCAGCTTTTGTAATGTAAGGTTGGGTGCATAGGCCGATAGATCCGCGTAATCACCATAACTGAGAATAGGTTGTGCATCGGGCAATTCAGCCGCTGCGCTATCCAGTCGATGATCCCCCCCATGGCCAAGCATCGGTTCGTTGTAGTCCCACCCCTGCTCCATCGCAATCTCAGGCACAAATCTAGATATCTCGGCTGGAGCTGAATTACCGGACTGATCTTGAGAAGGTTCATAAGACGGTTCGTAAGACGGCTCATAAATAGAAGATCGCAGGGTCGGTCGTTGAATACTGTGATCCAAAATTCCCAAGGCAGAGTCCGTCGTCGGCAAAGTTAAGGTGCGAGTCTGAGACTTGAGGTGCTGAGACTTGAGGTGCTGAGACTTGAGGTGCTGAGACTGTGATGCTTGAGAGTGCCACTGGCGATCGATCGGAGTAGGGTAGCGACGTTGTCGCCGGTAGCGAGCCAACTCTTCTTCCACTTTCACGTCCAAATTGTCTAACGCCGCCTGCAAAATCGGGTGCAGCGTTACTGTAGAGGAGGGGGTAAAAGGTTCGATCGAGGATGGTCGGCGCATTTCAGCAACTCCTGCTCTCAGAAAGAGAAATGATGTCAAACCGGGGTCAAAAATCGGGGTCAAAAAATGTTTAAAGCAATGAAATTAAACCAGGTCTGACAAAACTTAACATCTGGTTCAGCTTCATCTTGCCTGAATGATTCAGCACTTTGCGATCGCTTCGCTACATATAGAGTTTCTCTAGCCAATTTACTTATCCCACGCTATCAGTAGCGGATAGCACTTTTGCGACTACAACTCTGATAGGTAATAATAACGAATTTTTGAAAAACAGCCCGGTTTCTCAGAAAATTCCTGCAAGAGTTGCTGACAGTTTAATCCATGGTTAAAGTAAAACATCAATTTTCCACCAGTCAATTTTTCCACCAGTCAATTTTTCTCAATTCTCCGGCAACTATTTTTCTCCCGCTATGAGTTTTCAATCTCTGCCTCACTTGCTTAATGCAATCTCGACTCAAGACAGTTGGCGCGATCGGCAGCGATTTCAGCAGTTGCTGGCTAGTTGGAGTGAGGTCGTCGGCGAAACTGTCGCTGCTCAAACTCGTCCCGTAGGCATCCAAAGGCAGGTGCTGCAAGTGGCTACTTCTAGCGCCGTTTGGGCGCAAAACTTGGCGTTTGAGCGTCATCGAATTTTAGACAAGCTGAATGCCAAGCTACCACTCCATTTGAAAGATATCCGCTTCTCAACTGGGCAGTGGCAAGCAAATTTTTTGCCCAGTGGGGTTGAGAATTCCTCAGAAACAGTTATCCTATGGCGGGAACATCCCAGTCGGATTGCTCGCAACCATCTGCCCCGATCGCACCAGTCGATTGCCCGCGATCCGCAAACTGCCTTTCGGAATTGGGCCAGAGCGGTTCGACTTCAATCTCAGCAGTTGCCCCTTTGCCCAGTCTGTCATGCTCCTACCCCCGAAGGAGAGCTGATTCGCTGGTCGGCCTGCTCACTTTGTGCGGCTCAACAGTTCAACCGATCGGCTGCAAGCTTGATCCCACAGCGGACTGCTCCTACCGATCGACCCCCTCTATCTGAGACATAGCCTGTCTGAGATATAGCCTGTCTGAGATATAACTTGTCTCGAGGCGTGACCAACCCGCAACCCAGCCGTTCAACCGCCTCATCAACCTCCTTTTTCTCTTGACACCCCTCTTGACATCCCCACTATGTCATTGCTCTCCATCACCTACGGCTTATTTCTGCTCAGCACACTAGGTCTATTCTGGGCAGTAGAGCAGCGATCCCTGCGGCTCTGGATTTTGGTGATTGCCAGTTTGGTGTTTTATAGTTCACTACAAATTCAGTATGTTCCGTTGCTCCTCGTGATCACGCTGCTGACTTTTTATTTAGGGCAAGCGATCGCTACACCCATGGATTGGCGAGCACGGGATTGGGAGTCGGCTGAACAAGATTGGAGCCAGCGCAAACTCTGGCTATTGATTGTTGGCATTAGCTTGAATGTTTTACTACTCCTGGGATTCAAGTACGTGCCTTTCCTTTTGGAATCGATCGGCGGATTTGGATGGGCTGAAACTCAAGAATCAGCAGATTGGATCCGTGATCAGGTGATCGCTCCATTAGGTATCAGCTTCTTCAGTTTTGAGTGCATCGCCTACCTCGTGGATGTCTATCGAGGAGCCCCAGCAACCCACAGTTTGCTGAAATTTTTTAGTTATAAGCTGTTTTTTCCAAAGTTGATTTCTGGACCGATCACCCGCTTCCATCCCTTTGCAGCCCAGATTCAAACCTTGCAGCCCCCTGCTTCTAGCCAAGTGGTAGAGGGACTTTGGTTGATTGCTTGTGGAGCCGTCAAGAAGCTGCTGTTAGCCGATCACTTAGGCACTGTGGTGAATTTGATCTTCGGGAATGTGGAACGGGCCGGCAGTGGCGATCTATGGTTAGCCACCTTGGCCTACGGGCTGCAGCTCTACCTGGATTTTAGTGGCTATGTCGATGTTGCTAGAGGTGGTGCCATGCTACTAGGCATTGAACTCCCTCAAAACTTCGACTTTCCTTACTTCGCAGCGAATATTGCTGATTTCTGGAGGCGTTGGCACATCACGCTCGGCGATTGGCTTCGCAACTACTTGTATTTTCCTTTAGGGGGTTCTCGGCAGGGATTGGTGCGTACCTGCTGCAACCTGATGATTGTCATGCTGATCGCCGGAATTTGGCATGGGGCAGCCTGGGGATTTCTGGTCTGGGGAGGGCTACATGGTTGTGCATTGGTGATCCATCGCCTCATGGTGGCAATCACCGATCGATCGCCATCACTTCAACAATGGTGGCAGACACCGCTGGGGATCCTGCTGGCTTGGCTGTTCACCCAGAGCATGGTGTTTACAAGCTGGGTTTTCTTTCGGCTGCCTAACTTACGGGATTCCGGGCTCGTGTTTCAACGCTGGTTTGGACAAGTGGCTGATATCCAATTTGCCCAGAAGGTGTATGTCGAGGGTTTGCAGATCGATCGGCTGCATCTCGTCGGGCTGATCGGCATGGTCATGCTGGGGATGGGTATTGCCTACGGCATGAATCGAGGGCTGAAGCTTCAGTTAGCCTGGACGATTAAGATCTGGTTGGTGCCGATCTGCTTGTTCGCAGCCTGGTTATTGGCTCCGAATGAAACGCCGCCTTACATTTACTTTGACTTTTAAGGATTGATTTGACTTTTAAGGATTGATTTTGAAGTCTTAACTTTGGGCACCTCTCGGTGCAAGTTTTTAACCACCCCAGCGATTCACTTCCTCCAATAGCCAGGTATCAACAGGTTGTCCATCACGTCGCTGTAATCCGATTTCGATCACCATCACTTGTCCCGATCCAGGAGGGGCTGGTTGTTGAATAAAGGAAATATCGTAAGCGTTGGGATCTTCGTGATGCTCGCGCAGCCAATCTTGCACACGAGTGAGGGCAAAGAAGGATTGCCCTTGATCGAACATGCGGGTAATTTGCATCTGTAGGGTAAACGGATTAATTCTTGGCATCAGAATGTTGGGTAAACTGCTGTTTCTATCCTACTGAACATCTGATTACACCGATCGGCTCTCAAAGAGCAGCCACCCCAGATCTTCGATCGCAGATCTGGCTATCCCAGAATTATTTGCCAAGAGAATTATTTTTCTATATCCATGATTTCACTTTAGATGTCACCCTGAGATATCATCCACTTTTGATTCCAGTCAATCGCGACCGCCCTATCAGCTACCAGCAAGCTTCTGAAGTCATTTTCTAACCACCAGCCTGGATCCGATTGATTTCTCGTTGAATGCGCTCAAACAGATTGCGATTGGACTGATGGGCAACCGTAATTTGGTTAAAGCGAGAAATCGTCAAGCTATTACGTTCGACTATCGCGATCGCCTGATTGCAATAGTCGATGGCAATATCGCGGATATTTTCTGGTAAGTTACTCAAACTACTCGGCCGGTGGCAGGCTACTGCGGGCACATCCGATGAACCAGTAATTTGTTGAATTTGGTCGTAAGCATTGATGCGAATGGGTTCAATGGCTAAGACAGAACGAGCATAACTTTGAATTTCCTGTTCAGATACCGCTTGGGCATAGGCCGTTATATCAAAATTGAGATCAAACGACTTGAGATCAAGCGCAACAGATCGTACATTGGGTACAAGTCCAAGTAGAATTGCCCCGGCGGAGAGGCTACTGACCGTTGCAGCACGCAGCAACCACGGCCACAGCTTGGCGGACAGTGGATCAAACACAGTAATCATAACGACCTAAAACGTTGCCTAAAATATCCGTATCGCTAGCTCTCTTGAATTATTTTAAGCAACCGAAGTTCCAGCGCAATGGGCAGAATTCCAGAAATCTGAGGGCAGAAAGTACGAAAGTCAGGAATGCCTCCTGGTGATCATTGCAGATTACACACAGATCACCCCGCAGATCACTGCGCTGCTTCGCCTAAAGGCAAAAATCGAATCACGCAACCGATTGCTGCTAGATCATCTCACTCACCTCATATAAATTGTCTAGATCAAATCCCCTCACATTAGCCCGCTAAAACCAATTTTCCCATCACCGATCCTTGTTCCAGAATCGTATGGGCCTGCGCTGCTTCGCCTAAAGGCAAAATTTGTTGGATCTGCATCTTCAGTTGACCTTGATCAAAGAGGCGAGCACACTGCTGCAAGATCTTGGTTTGCTCCTGTTGAGCTTTCACCATCCCTTTAAGCATAGGAGTCAACATCAGTTCATAACTCAGGCGCAAGTTGCGATCCCGAGCTGTTTTCCAATCCGTCTGCGGATCAGGAGCCAATAGGGTGACCACATCACCATACACCGCAGTGGCGGCGAAGGATTGGGATAAGGCAGCTCCACCGATCGTATCGAAGGTTAGATCAACCCCTTCTCCATTTGTCCAATCTAAAACCGCTTGAACCACATCCGTTTGGCGATAGAAAATGACTTGATCAGCCCCTAGTTGTTGCACAAGTGCCGCTTTCTCGGCTGAACTGACGGTTGTACAAACCGTTGCCCCTGCCAATTTCGCCAACTGAATGGCGACATGCCCCACTCCACCGGCCCCGGCATGGATGAAAACCCGCCGACCCGCCTCTAATCGACCTCGATCGTAAAGTGCTTCCCAGGCCGTAATTAGAACTAAAGGAGCCGCCGCAGCCTCCACAAAGCTGAGGGATTTGGGTTTACGGGCGGCAAAATGTTCGTCAATCAGGGCAAATTCGGCATAGGTACCCGGATCGTTGCCTAATCCACCATGACAGAAATAGACTTCATCACCCACTTCAAATTTCTGCACCGCAGTACCTACTGCTTCGACAATGCCTGCCCCATCACAGCCTAAAATGGCGGGCAAGGCGTTGGGGTAAAACAGCCCGCGCTGGCGGATTTTTGTATCGATCGGATTGACTCCGGTAGCCTTGAGATGCACCAGGATCTGGCTCTCCTGTACCAGACTCGGTAGGGGAACCTCCTGAACCTGTAAAACTTCTGGCTTACCAATCGCGGTCATTAAAACTGCTTTCATCGATCGACTGACGCTCACTCAAACAGCACTCAAATGTTTTATCAGAGTTTTATCAGAATAGAGCGTTCGATCGAAAAAATGTGATCCAGAGGCTAAAGATTTTGCATTCCTGCAGCCCGGATCGAGATTCCCTGCCCCATTGAGCTGCCTCCTATCTGGATTGTCGCCAGACGCTAAAATTCTAAGCAGAGTCATACCGCACTGCCTTTGCTGCGCTCTGGGTCGATTGACCTGAGCCGTCGCTTGGTGGCGCGTTTAAACTATCCTCTCACTCCCACCTCAACTATGGCTTGTATCCGGGCTCCAGAACTCCCTCAGGATTTTTCCTGGCTCAATACCGATCAGCCTCTGTCCTTAAAGAGCCTGCGCGGACGGGTCGTTTTGCTTGATTTCTGGACTTATGGCTGCATTAACTGCCTGCATATTCTGCCGGATCTGCGCTACCTGGAAGCCAAGTATCCTGAGCACTTAACTGTGATTGGCATCCATTCCGCCAAGTTTGATCACGAAAAAGGTATTGATCCAGTCCGTCAGTCCATCTTGCGACATGACATTCATCATCCTGTCCTGATCGATCGGGATTTTCAGATTTGGCAACAATATGTTGTGAAAGCTTGGCCGACGATCATGGTGATCGATCCACAAGGTTATGTTGTGGGTTATGTGTCTGGAGAAGGCAAACGGGAGTTTCTAGATGATTTGATTGCCAAACTTATCCAGAAACATGACGTGAAAGGAACCTTAGAGCCTCAACCGTTGGCTTGGAGTATGTCCCCTCAGCTTGCCGATCGCCCCTTGTCATTTCCAGGCAAAGTGCTGGCAGATCTCGATACGGATCGGCTGTTCATTGCTGACACAGGGCATCACCGTATTGTCATCACGACGTTATCTGGGCAATTGCGCCATATTGTTGGGGTTGGCACGCCAGGGCTGTGGGATGGACAGTTCGATGAAGCTGAATTTTCGGCTCCTCAGGGCATGGCATTCGATCGATCCCATCAAGTTCTGTATGTGGCTGACAGCAACAATCATGCCATTCGTAAGCTGGATTTAGTAGAACAAACCGTTGAAACGATCGCCGGGGTTGGACAACAGAGTCAGAATATCCATCCCCATGGGGGCAAAGCCAGAGAAGTTGCCCTGAATTCTCCTTGGGATCTGCAACTGTTTCGCCATTTTTTGCTGATCGCCATGGCCGGAATGCATCAAATTTGGGGGCTTGATTTGATCGATGGGCAGATCGGTACATTGGTTGGCACAGGGGCTGAAGGTTGCATGGATGGCGATGCAACCCTGGCGGCCTTTGCTCAGCCTAGTGGATTAGCACTCCAGGCAAATCAACTGTTTGTGGCGGATAGTGAAAGTAGTTCTATTCGGAGTATCGAACTAGATAGTACCCCAGAAGTGCGAACTCTCTGTGGCAGTGGTCAACTGTTTGGGTTTGGGAATCGAGATGGGCGAGGGGAGTCCGTTCGACTTCAGCACTGTTTAGGGATCACAGCGGCTCATGGGTTGGTATGGATCGCAGATACTTACAATCACAAAATTAAACGCCTCAATCCAAAAACAGGAATCTGTCAGAGCATTGCAGGCAGCGGTGTAGCGGGTTGGCAGGATGGTTCCAGCAAAATAGCTCAATTTTATGAACCCAATGGATTGACGGTAGCCGGGCATTGGTTGTTTGTCGCAGATACCAACAACCATGTCATTCGCCGGATCGATCTGGACAGGTTAGAAGTCAGCACAGTCGTGATCGCAAATCTCTGTCCACCAAAACTTTGCTTCTATCGTCCGGATGGAATTGGGATGACTTAACTCAGCCCGTCTCCTCTTGACTCAGCCCGTCTCCTGCAACAGGTTGATTCCCCGTGGTAGAAAAGAGTCCAAAAATTGGCCCCAAAACAGCCCCGAAGATAAACCCGCCTGCATGGGCCCAGTAGGCGATTCCACCACTTTCCATACCAATATTGGCTGGAGCACCCAGGCTAGCCAAGCCATAAAATGCCTGTTGCACAAACCAGAAGCCGAGGAATAACAGCGCCGGGACACGAAACGTAAAAAAGATAATGAAAATTGGAATTAATGCCACAATCCTGGCTTGCGGATATCGCAGAATATAAGCTCCCATCACGCCCGCGATCGCTCCACTTGCTCCTAGAGAAGGCACCGCTGAGCCTGCTGCAAACACATATTGAGCTAAGCCCGCTAAGACTCCACACAGCAAATAAAAGATCAAAAACCGCGTGTGTCCCATCTCATCTTCGACATTATTACCGAAAATCCACAGATAGAGCATGTTCCCCCCCAAATGAAGCAAACCACCATGTAAAAACTGGGAGGTGATCAAGGTAATAGATTCTGCTGCTACTGAATAGCGAGGACTTCCTGCCAAACTAGCCGTTAGCTCGGCTGGAACGATCGCCCAAGTATCGAAAAATGATTCCAGTCTTGGGCCCATCAGGCTAGCTTCATAAATAAATACCAGTACATTGAGGATGATCAGAGCATAAGTGACATAAGCAGTTGTCCGGGTTGGATTATCATCGCGAATTGGAACCACAAGCTGTCCTCAACTGTGAGTAATGCAATTGATAGCAAACCAATAAAATTGATTTTAAGGGGAGAGTACTCGATTGAGAGCAGCTTTGCGTCTTACTGATGGGGGATCTTAATCGCCTGCCCTGGGGTCGCCGGCTTGGCAGCCCGCTGGTTCTCTGACTACTACAAATTCCACGATTTCGGGGATTCGGTGTGATACAGTTTCGTAATCCCTCTTGCTGCTGTTATGACGATACTGTAACCGTTCTAGAAAAAAGCAGCACTCCATCAGCCCTGAGACAGGCAACGAATTGCAAGTTTACCAGTCCCAGCAATCCTGTTGACTCAATTGCCCCGCGATCATAATCGCTTCTTCGGGGGTGAATCGGATGGGTTCAGCAGTTCCCCAAGCTTCAACATAGGTACGCTGAAAAATCCCTGCGAGTGTAAAGCTATAGATTTGTTGGACTCGCCACTGGGAGACATCACGATAGCGATGATGCACAAACGTCAACACGGCCAATTCCAGAGCAGTGGCGATCGGCAACTCTCCTTCAATTAACGAAAACCCTGCCAAGCCCAGCCGATTTAATCGACTCCCTTCCATTGCCTCTAGCATCCCATCCCGCATCAACTCTCCGGAATTTTCTGCTTCATTCATAACCAGTCAGCCATAAATACATTTGTACTAAAGAATAGGCGGAGTGTGAGGCTTTGTCAATCGGTCTATCCCAAATGCTTCATGGCAAGCTGCAAGCAGATAAACCCGATCTGAAGCAGGCAAAAGCTGACATGATTGGGCTCTGAGGAACAATATCCTAATTCATTCATGCGCCCAGAACAATTCATGCTCCCAGAACAATTCATGCGCTCAAAACTTGAAGCGGGTAAGTGCTAGAGTTCCACCAATCAAGGTATCAACCTGGATCGAATTTACTCAACACTGACCCGCTTCAATCGCAATTTTCTTGCGGTTCGAGGGCTTAGCTACAAGCCGAAAAGTCCACAAATTTGCAGGAGCACTACTGAACTACAACTTTACCCGTCATACCAGCACCCCGGTGCGGAGAGCAGTAGTAGCTGTAGGTACCAGGAGCCTCAAATGTTGCCTCATAGGATTCACCCGGAGAGAACATCAACTGGTCATGAGACTTGTTGGCAGCATCCCCTTCAAAGATGATGTTGTGGGGAGGTAGCTTATTGTTCACCCATTTCACGGTGTCACCAGCTTTGATCGTCACCGTAGAAGGTTCAAATGCCAACATGCCGCTGTCAGCGCCCATTTTGACCGTGACAGTATCAGCCGCAGCCGGAGAAGCTGACAGGAAGAAACTGCCGATCACGAGCACCATTGCGCAGAGGGCGAGCCCTAAACTCCGCGAGATAGCAGAGAGTCGTTTCATGGAATACCTCGGAGATTCAGTTAAATTCATTCTCACTAAAAAGTTTATCTCGAATACTTCCCTTTCTTGAACGTTGTCCGTTACTCAAAAGGTAGTATTTCCCCAACCTGGGGCTTTCTGAGCCGATCGCAAGATAAAAGCAGCTACATTTTCGGCTTCCGATTGTGAGAGCCAGCTCTCTGGAACCTGCCGACAGAAATAGGTTTCCTCACTGCCGTCATAGGTCATCGGCTGCCGCAAAAAAGCAACCAGCATTGAAATGGTGTCACGGGGAGGCATTGCACCTTGCAAGGCAGATAACGATAGGGGCACCGTTGGATCCGGCAAAGTTGAACCACCCACATGACAGTTTTTACAGTTCTCTTCAAAAAAGCGCTTGCCTGCTGTCAGATCAGTGGCTGAAAACAAGCGGGTCTGTCCTTGCTGATCGAGTTTTAACGGAACGGGTTCCTGGACATCCAGATATCGCCGCACATATAGATCAACTTCTGCAACGGCTGGCAAAGGCACGGCAAACCATGACCAACCGATCACCCAACCGATCAGTAGCCAACTCATGAGCCAACGACATCCAACCGCTAAAAACCCCTGAACAAACATGGCAGCCTAGCACTTAGTAATAGATCTTTCCACCGCCCCACTTGGAACCCACGACCTTCGGTTGCAGTAGAATATGCCCACCGATCGCCACCAAATCATCTTCAGTCAGGTTCCGCATTTTGGGGAAAATATCGGTACTTTGGGTGCTGGGGTGAAGTTCGGCGATCGATTCTGCACCATCGTAAGTCAAAGGGTCATGCATGTATTCCACCAGGGCTTCCAGGTTATCGCGACGAGGAGTAGCCAGCGCTAGGGTCTGCGGATCCAACCCAACGTTCGGATCAGTTTTCGTGATCCCACCCACATGGCACTGACCACAAGCATAGTTAAACAAGCGCTTTCCTTCAGAGACTTGCTCCAAGCTGAGGGTGATCGTGTCCCCCTTTTCATTCAGCGCCACGGTGCGGATGGACTCATCCAGTTCAGCAGCGATCGCAGTTCCAGTAAACGCTTGAAAAGCCAGGAATACCGTGACCGCAACAAGCCAGATGCATTTCTTAAACATGGTTCTCCTTGAAAGCGTCCTCAGTTATCGGATGTTTTACGTGAAGTCAACACAGCGAGTCCCCACTCGACTAACCGGTCAATCTGGGAAGGATAAAGGTGAAGCGGCTGAGTAAATTTCGAGCCTTATTAATGCAAATGCTGAGGATGCCAAATCGTACGGTGAAGTCCGTTCTGGTTCTATCCCCTAATCCTTCTTCGTTGCCCCATCGGATGATCGAGACTGAGATGACTCATTCAATATCATGCCACGAATGGATCCATTCCCAATCAACTCCCAATCAACTGAAGTCAGTCAGCTCGCTGGAATTGAGAAGATTAAACTGCATGACATAAGAGGCTCAAAACAAAAGCCAGTGCGGCAGCCAATTAGCGATAGTTGGTGAATTGCAGATCAACTGGGTAATCTTCTTGGCGCAGTCGCTGGATCACCAGTTGCAAATCATCTTTTGACTTTGCAGAAACTCGCACAGCATCACCTTGAATCGATGCCTGCACTTTCTTAAACTCATCGCGGATCAGTTTGGAAAGCTGCTTAGCCAGTTCAGCACTAATCCCCTTTTGCAGCTTAATTTCCTGTCTGACCCGCCCACCGCTGGCAGAATCTACCTTACCGTAGTCGAAAATTTTCAGCGACAGATTTCGCTTGGCGGCTTTGGTTTGCAAGATTGTATGAATCGCTTGCAGGGTGAATTCACTATCGGTATTAACCGTAATCACCGCTTCACCCAGTTCCAGCGTTGTCTTGGTATCTTTCAAATCATAGCGACTACCAATCTCACGCACGGTTTGGTCGATCGCGTTTACCAATTCCTGCCGGTCGAAATCACTGACAACATCAAATGAAAAAGCAGAAGCCATGTGTTAATCGAGGATAAATAAACGTTTTGAGCTGAAGAAATAAATGGGACTCAGTTAGGGTTCAGTCTCAAAGTTTATCGAATTTTTACCCCCACGATCACCAAACTCATGGCATTCCAGGCTGATCTAGACTCAGGTTGCTGATCTTTCAAGTCAGTTGTTGCAGACTGAGAATCATGAGGGTAACTGTCCCCGCTGAGCCAATCCCAAACATGAGCGATCGCAGTACGGGAATATTCAGAATGTAGAAGATTGAAAAGAATAACCGCGCTGCCAAGTGAGCCGTGATCGCCAGAATTGCTGTAGATGAGTTGACCTGAGTAACATACGCCATCAATGCCGCCGCCGCAAACAGCATGAACGCTTCAAACGAATTCTGGTGGGCCCAAGTTGCCCGTTGTGCGTAGCCCGGCAGCTTATCAAACAAAGCCCGTGGCCGCGCCACATCGTAGCCCACTTGAACGCGCCCGTAAGCGACCACCAAAAAAGGCAAGTAGACTAATACGGATGCAGCCGGAATGGCAGCGATCAATAGGGTCGAAACTGGAAGAGACATCATGGATTTATCAGCTCGATCAGAATCGGCTCAGTCAAACCTAATCAAAGTAGAACAAAGTCACGACCTTACGCTGCTCCTCTGCCTCAGCACAGGTTTTCAGTAAAGTGTGACTATCATGGAATGCAAAGCAAATGAGCTGTTGACAGCGGGAGATGATCTCCTGATTACAAATGGCACTCGCTTCCGCCAACGACAAAGTATCGTTTTCCGGGTTTTCAACCAAATGAATCACCTGCTCAAGTTGCTCGCGGGATTCACGGGGTTGCCGTTCCAAACTTTGCGGCAAAATTACCGTCAGCAAATTTGGATCAGCACGCATTGCGCCGCGAATGGCAGCAGAATTAGTACCGGTTGCACCAGAAGTAAGAATATGGTTGCCCGACAGCACCAGCGCGTAGCTCATCAACTCGATGAGATGTTGATGGGTAATGGGGACGTGACGTGAACCCAACAGGGCAATTAACTTTGATCCGGTTTGTTGGATCGCTGCTAATTCCTGCAAAAATTCGTCAACTTTAGGCAGATCGACAGATTGACTCAAAGATTGAAGGAGGGTGAATCAAGAACAACCCCGTTATTGTATCAGGTTCAAGCGTTTTCAATCTGATCTCTCTACAGGGAATCCGCAAAAGCAGAGCACTGTTCTATGCAGTGATTGCTACTTAGTGGTTGCTATCCAGTAATTGCCACCCAATCATTTGAGATCTGGAGGGGCAATCTGGAGAAATCTGGAGAGCGATCGGGCTGCCGATTGCACCTGCTAATCAGGCGCGATTGAACGGAGAAACTTCGATGTATCGTGATAGAGATCGAGAGTCGGGATATTATCTTCCTCAATCTCGGTTTCTTGAATATCCAATTTGTCACGTCGATGATCTTGAAGCCGCTCCGTCATTTGCTGGCATTGAGCAATTCGCTCTAAGGTTTCTGGCGGTAATGGCTCTAGGGAACAAGTTGAACCACAGAGAAAGAATGTAAATACTATGCTGCCCAAACGCACTTGATCCCCTTCTTTGAGCAGCGTTTGGCGTACAGGTTCACCATTGACAAACGATTGATTACGGCTTTCTAAGTCGATCAGATAAAACCCTTGTCCCTCCATATAACGCACCGCCGCATGACAGCGAGATAGGCGAATATCTTGTACCGCAATCTGGGATCGACGGGGATCCCGTCCAATTGTCCAAATTTGCTGCGGTTGGCTCAGCGCTTGCGTTTTCCCCTGCATCAGATTGGTCACCAAATAGCTCTGGCCATCCGAGATAAAACCCTGAATATAAGGGAGAGTGACCCTGACTGGCGCACTGCTAGACTCCAAATCGAGAATCTCATCAAGCAGCCCACGGTGATGAGTGTAAAGCTTAGAAAACACCTGATAGAGTCGCAAGCGTTCCTGTAACTCCGTGTCTTCGCTCATATTGACCAATGAGGAGGTATACGCCGCTAAGTCATTCCGATTTGCCATACCAAGACAACCTGAAGTCTCACTCGAGGGATCAAGAAAATGGGATTGATAGGAATATTGTTGGATCGTGCCGGGTTGCCAGCAGAGTTGCTCTGGCTAGCAGGGCTGACTTGATCAGTTAAGCTGATAGGCTGAATCAGTGGATCTTCATTGCCTCCATCAAAACCGTGAAATTACGAATATGGAGCACAATTAAGACATAAATCAACACAGCTCATCTTTGGCACCCTGAACCAGTACTGAACACGCACTCCCTGCAAAGTATAGATAGGAAGACTAGCTAGTCTGTAACACCCATCCATCGACAGGTAGCAAATGATACCCTATCTTATCACTTTGAGTCAGTAATGGGGTGGAATCCCCACGTAACCCAGTTAATTGTGCCT
>JALOOM010000016.1 GCA_025454395.1 Elainella sp. Prado103 | reverse complement strand
AACTACCCACTGCTACGCAGAAGCAAGCTACACCCTAACCCCTCTCCCAGAGCGGGCGAGGGGCTTTCGAACCAGGATTTGATTGCAAGTCCCTTCGCCTCTAGTGGGAGAAGGGATTGAGGGATGAGGGGAAAAGATTTGTCAGTCAATCAGCTTCAGTGGGTTACCCCAGATTACCCAAACAAGGTGGCTCAAATTACAGAATGCCCCAGGGGCAGCAGAATACAACAGAATATTCTCTGGTTCAGGGACTGGTTCAGGGACTGGTTCAGGGACTGGTTCAGAGAATTCAGGGTTACCTGTTATGGATTTTGGTCGCAATCGTTAAAGAATCCTGGTTTATTTTGGCGACTGGGAAGCGAATTGCCTAGAGTGATACAGGATTAGAGTGAGCGTGATACCAGATACATAAAATTAGATTCGGGGCACAGCAGCCAGCTTGTTTAATCCATCTTCCAGTCTGGAGTTGAATTTATGGGACAGCATATTGAAGTTTTACCCGATCGAGCAGCTTTGATCGATCGATCGTTATTTTTAGTAGTTGAGCAACTGCAAAATGCGATCACTGAGCGGGGACAATGTACGATCGCTTTATCCGGCGGGAGCACACCAAAACCGTTATACGAGGCCTTAGCCCAACAAGATTTGCCTTGGGCTCAGGTACATGTGTTCTGGGGAGATGAACGCTATGTGCCGCCTGATCATCCCGATAGCAATGAAGGTATGGCTCGAGCCGCTTGGTTGGATCGGATCGCCATCCCGGCCGCCAACATTCACCCAATGCGCACGGATGCTGCCGATCCTCAAGCTGCTGCCGATCGACATGAACAAGAACTTCAGCAGTTTTTTCAGATTCAGCCCGGAATCTTCCCTTGTTTTGATGTGGTTTTATTAGGGATGGGGGATGACGGACATACGGCTTCTCTCTTTCCCCATACTCCAGCGCTCACAGTCACCGATCGGCTAGTCACGGTCGGCAACAAAGATGGGCAACCGCGCCTGACCTTCACCGCGCCTTTGATCAATCAAGCCCGCTGCGTTCTGTTTATGGTGGCAGGAGCCAGCAAGCAACCTGCCCTGGCAGAGATTTTTGCCCCAGAAGCCGATGCAGCCACCTATCCGGCCCGCCTGATTCAACCTCAAGGTGAACTCTGGTGGCTTTTGGATCAAGCCGCTGGGAAAAACTTAGCCAATGGGATCGGCGATTAGTCGAATCAACGGTTAGGTGTATGATGGAAGCGAAACTTTTGCCCCTCCGGGTGCGCTGTCACACCACAGGCGAGTGTTAAGGGAAGGTCGCATGATCGTTTGTCCAAATTGTAATCATCAAAACCCAGAGGCAGCAGTTCAGTGCGAAGCATGTTATACCCCCCTACCCATGATGATGAATTGTCCTAGTTGTGGCGCATCTATTCAAGCCGATGCCAGCTTCTGTGGGCAATGTGGTTTTAATTTGCAAGCCCACCAGTCGGGTGCTGAGGTGGAGAGATCCCATCTTTCTGCTCCCATCTCTCCAGACTTCGCCATGGCATCTGGGTTTGATTTACCCGATCTGGCGGCTCCCGAACCTCTCATTCAGCCTGACCCGTTGGTTGGCAGCGTCAGCTTGCCAGTGCCAGACGCACCTGACCCCAGCCTAGTCTCATCAACCCCATCAATCGCAGTCATTCCTGAGTCTTCCCCCAGTGTTGCCACTGCGATGGCGGCCGTTCCAACGAACTCGCAAACGCAACTGCAAACTCAAGTGGCTCGGCTCCTGCATGTGCAAACCAACACGCTGGTCGAACTGCCGGTCAATTTAGCGGTCATTCACATCGGTAAACCCAACGATCGAATTCCACCGGATGTGGATGTTTCTGGCTTTCCCCATTCGGAGATCGTCTCGCGAATTCACGCGGATATTCGAATTGAAGGCGATATTTATTATATTGAGGATGTGGGGAGTTCAAACGGCACCTATATCAACAATTCACCCCTACCCAGTGGAAATCGACACCGCTTGCGTCCAGGCGATCGGATTGCGTTAGGAAAAGGAGATAAAGTAACCTTTTTGTTCCAAATTTCCTGATTAATGGTTCTGGTTAGCCACGAGACAACATAGGATATAAAGGAGCTAATAACCTGTCGCCTGGTGAATTTACTCCGCCTTTTCTGGTGACTGACTTTTTCATTTGCGCTGACCTGTGTGATTATCCTTTCCCTTTTACACCCGATCAAACAAGTTCCAGTTCAAGTCTGGACTTTTCCGAATGAGTCCGTGATTCGAATTGGGCGATCGACTGAGAATCAAGTCATTCTGTATAGTGCGGTTGTTTCTCGACGGCATGTGGAATTGCGTCGTGTCGGCTTGGAATGGGAAGTGGTTAATCTCGGTACCAACGGCACCTATCTCAATGGCAAACGCATCACCCAAACCACAATTACAGACGGTTCTATTATTCGTTTAGCGCGATCGGGCCCCAATATTCAAATTCGGATGGGTGAAGCCGCCTTCCGAGAATTATCGGAGACCCTGCCTGCCTCTAAGATGAGCCACCCTCGCCCTGACATGCCCATGGTGCCGACCCAAATCACGGGGCAGTCTCATGGAGAGGATGATGATAGCGAGTCTGATACCCAGGATCGCACCACTCCTGTGTTTCCGAAGTAGCTGAAGCCACTCGGCAACCGGCATAGGCCGCCAATTGGCACAGGTCACCAACCAGTACAGGTCACCAATCGGCACATGATAGCCTGAGATGGAATGTGGTAATGCTCTTAAGACTGATCGGCTCATGACTATGCAAATTTATCTAGACCATAGTGCAACCACACCGACTCGTTCGGAAGTTAACGCCTTGATGCAAATCGTCCTCACAGAGCAATGGGGCAATCCTTCGAGTCTGCACCAATGGGGAGAACGGGCCGCAACACGACTGGAAGTTGCTCGTCTGCAAGTTGCTGAGCTGCTGAACGCAGAATCTGACTCGATCGTGTTTACGTCCGGCGGCACTGAGTCCGATAACTACGCCATTTTTGGCATCACAAACCGCTACCCTACTCCCCAGCATCTGATTATTTCCAGCGTAGAACACTCGGCGATCGCTGAACCCGTCCGTTATCTAGAACAGCGCGGCTGGCAAGTAACCCGCTTACCCGTCAATGCCCAAGGGCGCGTAGATCCAATCGATCTCAAAGTTGCACTGCGATCCAATACGGTTCTGGTGTCGATCATCTATGGTCAAAGTGAAGTTGGCACCCTGCAACCGATCGATTTGTTGGGGCAAATAACCCAAGCCCATGGGGCAATTTTTCATACCGATGCCGTACAGGTGGCTGGTCGATTGCCGATCGATGTTCAGCGGTTGCCGGTTGATCTCCTGTCACTTTCGAGTCACAAACTCTACGGCCCACAGGGGGTAGGAGCACTCTATGTGCGTCCTGGAGTAGAACTGGTACCGTTGATTTTAGGTGGAGGTCAAGAATTTCAGCTCCGGTCAGGCACTCAACCTGTCGCTGCGATTGCTGGATTTGGGCTAGCAGCCGAGTTGGCTGCTCAGGAAGTAACCACCGAAGCACTTCGGTTACAAACCTTACGAGATCGGTTGTTTGAACAATTGAGAGGCTGCGATCGTTTGGAAGTGACTGGCGATCGAGTCCATCGGCTCCCTCACCATGTCAGTTTTTATCTGCGCTGTGGGGATGGCGATCAACTGAGTGGCAAAACGTTGGTGCGCCAGATGAATTTAGCCGGCATCGGCATTAGTTCGGGCTCTGCCTGTAGCAGTGGCAAATTGCTACCGAGCAGTACCCTGAAAGCCATGGGTTATAGCGATCGGGCTGCCAAATCTGGGATTCGACTCACCCTCGGACGAGAAACCACGCTGGCTGATGTAGATTGGACAGCGCTAGTACTAGGGCAAATTTTAGAACGGTTAACCCCTAACCTCACTGCTTGTCGGTAAGTGCTGGTCGGTAGTTACTGATCAGTCATTGCTTGTCTGCCATGGGATCGAGGAGTCGATTCCAGACAGGGTCAGATACAGACAAGGTCAGATACAGACAGCGTCCTGATTGACTGACAAAACTCAAACTACCCACTGCTACGCAGAAGCAAGCTACACCCCACCCCCTCTCCCAGAGCGGGCGAGGGCTTTCGAACCAGGATTTGATTGCAAGTCCCTTCGCCCCTAGTGGGAGAAGGGATTTAGGGATGAGGGGAAAAGATTGGTCAGTCAATCAGGACAGCGTCAGGTGCAGACAAGGTCAGGTGCAGACAAGGTCAGATGCAGACAAGGTCAGATACAGACAAGGTCAGATGCAGACAAGGTCAGAACTGAGTTAATTTCTAAAAACCATGGTAGCCATTTGAATAGAAGGACTCCGTGATTTTTGGGAGGCTTGTCATCTAATCGATCCTTTCTGGGTACTATGAGAGAATACGCTATTGATGCTTTTCCAAGCCCCTCCCCCTTAGACTGGAGCGATCAGGGGTTTCTTGTTTCAGTCCATCCTGCTCTTAAACGAGTGAGCAACCGCTAAAGTCAGAATGCCAAGCAAGAGTTTAGCTTTTTCTTTTGAAACCATTTCATGCAGACTGTGACCTTTAGTGAACTGTTTCCCCTCTTCAATGCAGCCAGCCCCGAAACAGTAGACTGGCTCCTTTCCGTGGCGGTTGAACATGAGTATCCGGCAGATCGGGCAGTTTTAATGGAAGATGCCTGGGGCAACGCCGTTTATTTCATTGAATCTGGTTGGGTCAAAGTCCGCCGTCATGCCGGTGATGGAGTAATCACCCTGGCAATTTTAGGGAAAGGTGATTTTTTTGGTGAGATGGCGATTTTAGATGAGTCACCTCGATCGACCGATGTCGTTGCCCTCTCGGATGTGAGGCTGTTTAGCATCTCGGCTCAGCGCTTCATTCAAACCCTTTTCCGAGATTCTCAGCTACATCACCGGATGTTACAGCTCATGGTTCGACGGCTGCGGCAAACCAACTATCGGTTTCAGTTGCGAACCCAGCCATCTGTGATCAAGCTGGTCAATACGTTGGTGGGGCTAGGAGAGAACTATGGGGTGCAAACCGAGTATGGCATGGAAATTTTCAATATCCCCTTCCAAGACCTCGCCAATCTGAGTGACATTGGGCTAGACGAAACCACCAAGATTATGGAAAAGCTGAGCAGCAAGGGTTGGATTCGAGTCATACCGTCTCGGGAGGCAATTTACCTCCTGCACATGAAACAGTTGGCCCATCTGGCTGGGCGAAACTAATCTCTCTCCAAAAGGTTCGCATATGACAGAAGTGACCCAGGTTCATGCCGCTTTGGCAACTCAAACTCGCCTCAGCCTACATTACCAAGTGGCAATGCCCCAACCGCAATCCCACTTATTTGAGGTGACCCTAGAGATTGAGGGCTGGGAACAATCCCACTTGGATCTTAAAATGCCGGTCTGGACACCGGGTTCCTATCTGGTGCGAGAGTATGCGCGACATGTACAAGATTTTCAGGTCGATCACAATTTAGTCTGGCAGAAAGTTGGCAAAAATCACTGGCAGATTCAGACCGATGGCCAGTCCAAGCTGACCCTGTTCTATCGGGTGTTTGCTAACGAGTTAACCGTGCGCACTAACCACCTGGATACCAGCCATGCCTTTTTTAATGGTGCTGCGTTGTTCTTCTACATTCCAGGCTTTGAGCAGCAGCCGATCCGAGTCACGATCGTTCCCCCTGAGCAATGGCAGGTTGCCACTACCCTCCCCCAGGTCACAGGAACCGATCCAACCTACGAGTCTCCTGACTTTGATACGTTAGTGGATTCACCCTTCGAAATTGGACAGCATCAACTACAAACCTTTGAAGCGCTAGGGGTGCCACACCAGTGGGTCGTTTGGGGACAGGGGAATGCAGATCTGGCCCGAATTGTCGCTGATACCCAGAGAATTATTGAAACCGAAGCCGCCATCTTCCAGGGTCTACCTTACGATCGCTACCTCTTCATTTTGCATTTAACTCCCAACGGCTATGGGGGCTTAGAACATAAAAATTCCTGTGCCTTAATCTATCCTCGCTTTGGCTTTCAAACCGACGAGGGGTATCACCGATTCATGCAGCTTGTTGCCCATGAGTTTTTCCATTTATGGAATGTGAAGCGGATCCGCCCCAAAGCCTTGGAAGCGTTTGACTATGATGCTGAGAACTATACGCCTTCTCTCTGGTTTAGCGAAGGCACCACCAGCTATTACGATCTATTGCTACCGCTTCGAGCGGGCATTTACGATGCACGCATCTATCTTCAAAACCTCAGTAAGGAGATGACTCGTTTCCTGACGACTCCGGGCCGACAGGTACAAACCCTCAGCGAATCCAGTTTTGATGCTTGGATCAAGCTCTATCGACGGGATAACAATAGCGATAACAACCAAATTTCCTATTACCTCAAAGGTGAAATGGTGTCTTTGCTGCTTGATCTGTTGATTCGGGCGAAGTTTGACAACCAGCGATCGCTGGATGATGTGTTGCGATTACTATGGCAGCAATTTGGGCAACCCGAAATTGGGTTTACGCCAGAACAGCTTCAACAGGTAATTGAAACCGTCGCCGATCAGGATCTATCCGAGTTTTTCCGACACTGTTTGCATACCACGGCCGAACTGCCGTTTGATCAATATCTGGAGCCTTTTGGTCTGAAAGTCGTTCCTGACACGACGGGTCAGCCTCCATTTTTAGGGCTCACCCTCCATTCGGAGCAGGGGCGCGAGGTTGTGCGGTTTGTGGAAGCGGGTTCACCTGCCCAGCAGGCTGGAATCGATCCAGAGGATGAGTTGTTAGCTATTGATCAGTTCAAAGTGAAAGCCAGTCAGCTCAACGATCGCCTCAAACATTATGCCTCTGGACATACCATCGCTGTTACCGTCTTTCATCAAGATGAGCTGCGCACCTACTCCGTCACTTTAGGTGAACCACGACCCAAAGCCTACCAAGTGGTGGGCGTTGATGCCCCGTCCCCCAGGCAAGCACAACGATTTCAGGGTTGGCTTGGTGGAGCGTTGAGGGAATTAAGCAGCTAAATCAGATCGGGATGGTCTGCTATCTGGCACAAAGATCTGGCGCTTTCTAAAATTGAGGGGTAGGATGTCAGCTATTATTCATGCTCGGCAGGTGACGGCTTGGTAATTATTGATGCTTAGCCATGGGTCATGTAGCCGATCGGTTCTATGATAGGGCATCGCTGCAAGTAGAACTCAGGTGACTGCACTGGAATGGGGTAAGGTATGACCGGCAATCACGGCACACCCGATCGAGCTTCTGAACCCGATCGGTTTCAACCAAATTCGAGATTACCGCACCCGAGCCAGTCTCGTGGGGCACCCATTCAAGGGGTGACAGACTATCGGGCGGACTATCGGGCGGACTGTCGGGCAGATCTGATGACGGCAGAAGCCACCGAGCCGACTCGATCGATTCGTGCTACTCCTCGTCGGCTGCAATCCACTCTATTCCAGCGTATGCGGCTACCCCGAAGCTGGCAGTTTTGGGCTATTACCCTGACTATTGCTTTTAGTGGCTTAGGGATATTGTCGGCAACTGCCTTATTCCGTCTACCTTCACTGCCAAATTGTCCCGCCATTTTTTGGCCAACTGCTTCTGCCTCCTTGCGGATGTATTGCGCTCAGTTGGCCGCCGAAAAACGCACCACTCGCGATCTACTGCGGGCAATTAGCTTGGTAAACGCCTTACCTGACGATCATCCCCTCCGCCCCGAAATTAACCGCAACATTGAAGCTTGGTCGCAAGAAATTCTCACTCTGGGAGAAGAAACCTTTCACGCAGGCGATCTGGACAAAGCGATCGAGATGGCTCGCAGCATTCCCAAAGATACCACTGCTCATGGCTTAGTCGAGGATCGGATCACCCAGTGGCAAACCATTTGGGACAAAGCATCCGACATTTACCGCCAAGCAGAAGATGCCCTGAAAGCGCAGAAGCTACGGCAGGCTTTTCAAATTGCCACTCAACTGTTGGAGGTGGGCAATGAATATTGGGAGACGACAAAATATCGTGAACTGAACACGCTGATCACCGAGACGCGGCAGGATAGCAACAAGTTAGATAAAGCAAAAGGGCTGATGGAACAAGGAGGATTATCCAATCTCCTCGCGGCTTTGAAATTAGTAGAAGAGATTCAGCCCAAAAGCTATCTACATGCCAAAGCCCAGTTGATGATTGCCGATGTTGGTCGCAGCATGTTGGATCTGGCTGAGGCGGCCCTGGATCGGCGGGATTACAATGAAGCCCTGAAGATCGCTGAACAGATCCCAGAGAAGGCCAATCTGCAAGAAGAAGTCCGAGATTTTAATTTAATTGCAGAGTCCCAATCTCAAGCTTGGGGGGGCACTGTGGCCGATCTGGAAGCGGCGATCGTGGCAGCTCAGCGGATTAAGCCCGATCGGCCTCTTTATGGACAAGCCCAACAGTTGATCAGCCGCTGGCAGTTGGAAATTCAAGATGTGGCGATCCTGGATCGGGCCAGACAGATTGCCCAAGCAGGCACTGCCGGAGATCTGCGAGCAGCCATTGCCGAAGCTCAGCGGATTTCGTTTGGTCGTCCTCGCCAGGAAGAAGCCGAAGCCGAAATCGATCGCTGGCGATCCCAGATTCAAACTTCGGAAGATCAACCCTATCTGGATCAAGCTGAGCAATACGCGAATTTAGGTGACCTGCAAGCAGCGATCAATGAAGCTAGCCGCATTAGCCCTGGTCGTGCTCTTTATGATCAAGCCAGTCGTCGCATCGATCAGTGGACGAGTCAAATTCAGCGCTCTCAAGATCAGCCGCAACTCGATCAAGCCCGTCAGCTTGCCAATGCCGGAGATTTAGCCGGAGCGATCACGATGGCTCGGCAGATTGGTTCCGGTCGCGTCTTATCTACTGAAGCCCAAGCAGATATTGAGCGGTGGTCACAACAACTAGAGGAGTGGCAAGATCAACCCTATCTGGAGCAAGCCCGCCAGCTCGCGAGACAGGGCAATATTGCTGAGGCGATCTCGGTGGCAGAACAAATCGGAGCCAGTCGATCGCTCTATGAGACCGCCCAAGCCGAAATTCAGCAGTGGCAGAGCCAATTTCAAGGGCAAGATCAACTGCAACAGGCTTACAACGCCGCCAAGATGGGCACTCCGGCAATGTTAGGCGCTGCGATCGAAATCGCCAGCCAGATCGCCAGCAGTAGCCCTGCCTATGCCGAAGCCGATCGAATGATCGATCAATGGAGCTACCAAATTTTGCAGATCGCCGAAGCCCAGTCTGCTAGCAATCTACCAGACGCAATCACAATCGCCGAACGCATTCCACCCAACTCAGCCGCCTATGCTACCGCCCAACGCAATCTGGCAAGCTGGAGGCAGATGCGCAGAGAATAATCGCAGGCAATCAATCGCAGGCAATCAATCGCAGGCAATCAATCGCAGGCAATTAGTCACAGGCAATTAGTCACAGGCAATTAGTCACAGGCAATTAGTCACAGGCAATCAATCACAGGCAATCAATCGCAGGCAATCAATCACAGGCAATCAATCGTAGGCAATTAGTCACAGGCAATCAATCGCAGGCAATTAGTCACAGGCAATTAGTCACAGGCAATTAGTCGCAGGCAATTAGTCACAGGCAATTAGTCACAGGCAATTAGTCGCAGGTCGTTAAGGTTCAGACTCAAGATTCCGACAGTCAAGATTCCGACTCAAGATCAAGATTCAGACTCATCAGGGGTGCTTGATCATTCATTCTTCTGCTTGCTTGCCATAGTATTCGCGATACCAATCGACAAATCGAGCAATCCCGCTCTCAATCGATGTGCTAGGTCGAAAGCCTACATCTCGCATTAAATCGTCCACATCCGCATAGGTAATAGGCACATCTCCGGGCTGCATGGGTAGCAAAGTCTGAATGGCCGATTTGCCCAATGCCGTTTCAATCACTTCAATAAAGCGAGCCAAGGTGACTGGCTGGTTGTTGCCGATGTTATAAAGCTTGTAAGGAGCTGCCTCGATCGCAACCGAAGCAACCGACTCAGAGCCAGTAGGGGGGCGGTGCATCACTCGCACGACTCCTTCGATCACATCATCCACATAGGTGAAATCGCGTTTCATATCCCCATGGTTGAAGACCTCGATCGGCTGACCTGATTCGATCGCTTTCACAAACTTGAAGTAAGCCATATCGGGCCGCCCCCAAGGCCCGTAGACCGTGAAAAAGCGCAAGCCTGTGGTGGGAATTTGATAGAGATGACTATAGGTAAATGCCATCAGCTCGTTTGCCTTTTTGGTCGCTGCATAGAGCGAGATCGGGTGGTCTACATTATCGCTGGTGGCAAAGGGAACTTTAGGATTCACCCCATAAACCGAGCTGGATGAGGCATAAACCAAATGTTGTACCTGCTGAGACCGGCATCCCTCCAGCAGGTTGACAAAGCCCGTCAGATTACTATCGACATAGACATGGGGATTGGTGAGAGAATAGCGCACCCCCGCTTGAGCCGCCAGATTCACCACACAGTCAAACGATTGCGCTGCAAACAGATTCACCATCCCAGCACGATCGCTCAAATCTAAATACTCAAATGTGAACCCGGCATAGGGCTGAAGCTGATTCAAGCGGGCTTTCTTGAGTCCAACATCGTAGTACTCATTGAGGTTGTCGATTCCATAAACCTCAATCCCTTCTGCCAATAAACGTTGGGCCAGGTGATAGCCAATAAACCCAGCAACTCCGGTGACAAGAACTCGCATAGTGCCTGTAATGGATGAATAGGAATGAATGAACTTTGAATCGAACCTGTTGAATCCGTAAATCCCAGCTCAACCCAGCCGATCGTGCCCTACTTCATTAGAGTTGCCCAAGATGGCTAAAAGATCACCATGCTGCTGCGATAGTCTCGCGATACCAGGTGGCAGAAATGGGATTTAAGGAAAAGATAGCCTGAGACTGACTGAGAAAACCGCCAAGATGCCAGGTGGAGAAAAAGAGGTTATTAATAGAAAAAAGGTGGACATCTGCCCACCTACCGACGTTGATGCTGAATTCACGCTGAATCGATCCTCAAATCTCTAGATTCCTAAAGCCGCGAGGATATCGCTAGCATGGGTGTCTGTTTTGATTGAGGTGTAAACCTGGCTAATTTTGCCAGAACCATCGATCACATAGGTAACCCGTTTGGCATAGCCGCCACCATCCACATCGTAGGCTTTAGTAATCGCGCCATCTGTGTCTGCTAGCAAGGGGAACGGCAGATTGAATTTTGTCGTGAACTGCTGGTGAGAGGCTTCATCATCCATACTGACCCCCAGCACCACAATATCTTTGCCTTGATACTCGGCATAGGAATCCCGAAAGCTGCAAGCTTCTTTGGTGCAACCCGGAGTGTCATCCTTCGGGTAAAAATAGAGCACGACGGTTTTTTCAGCAAAATCAGAGAGATTGACCAGATTGCCCTGGGTATCTTTAACCGTAAACCCAGGGGCAAGATCTCCAACTGCTAATGGCATAAGTATTAGTTCCTGTGCGAGACAAGTTTCGGTTACAGATTGTAACGTCTAACGGGGAGCGGCGGTTGGAAAAATCCAGTCTTTGAGCAGGGCATTGACCTGAGTAGGAGCCTCATCTTGGGGACAATGGCCGACACCAGGGAGCCCAACAAACCGCTCGACGGCAGCAAAGGTTGCAAGTTTACGCCCCAATTCCACCGGCTCCCAAGGATCAGCTTCTCCCCAAATCAGCAAAGCTGGACAAGGTAAAATCGCCAGTAAATCCTCTGGAAGGGGGCCCTGGGAATAGCGGGTAAATGCTAAAAAGACATCTGCCGCTCCCGGATCAGCAGCCGGAACCATCAGCACATTTACCAGTTCATCCGTCACGGCAGTAGGATCACAGTAGGCTTGCAGCAAAATTTTACGCACCGTTTTGGGCTGAGCCAGCAGCTTAAAAAAGCCATGCCCGATCGGTCGTAGCGCTAACAGGTTCTGCAACACCGGAGCCCCAAGACGACGAAACCAGGGCAATTCTGCCCGACGACGATCGTGCAGCAGTCGTAGTGAACAGTTGAGTAAAGCCACTTTCACAACCCACTCAGGGGCGATCACAGCCGCTTGCATGGCCGCAATACAACCGACCGAATTGCCCACCAGAATCGCAGGCGAGCCAACCACCTCGCGGCAGAAATCTACAATTTGCTGCCCCCAGGTTTCAAAGGTGTAATTCAGTGGCTGTCCGGGTGCTGGTTTTGCCGATCCACCAAAGCCAATTAAGTCGATCGCGTAGACCCGACCGATCGTAGCTAGTTCGGGGATATTTTTGCGCCAATGTTGCCAGGAGGCCCCAAACCCATGGACTAAAACGATCGCAACTCCTTCACTGCCCTGAGTTTGATAGCAGATCGAATAACCCTGCCATTGCCAAAATTGAGGAGCTGGCAGGCCAGGCGTAGACTCGAAAACCGGAGTTAAAGGTCGATCGGGTGGTAAAGGTGTAGAGGCAGTCATGCTGTCAATTTACAAATCTTTACCTTATATTGTGACATGTACCTTGTATTGTGACATGTTTAGTGAAATGTCCGGATAAGGCAGGGGACAGCCGGGGTGGCTACAGATGAGCAGGCATCGATCGCTTCTGGATATCCTGCTTGATGGTGGACAGATCTGTGTAGTAGTCGGCAACATTGATGAGGTTTTCGCTGGTCATGGAGCGTAATCCCACCACTTCAGTTTGCACGCCCTGGTAAGTGACGAAATCAAGGGCACAAGTGAGATCGCCATCCCCACTCACCAAGATCATCGTGTCACAGTAAGGGGAAAGCCTGACCAGATCGACCGCAATTTCTACATTCAAGCTGACCTTTTTGGCACTGCCAGTTGTAGACTGAACTAACTCTTTGGCAACGACGCGGTAGCCATTACACTGCATCCAATAGAGAAAACCCTTTTGTTTCTCATTGGCAGGGTCAACTCCCGTATAGAAATGAGCATGGACTAATCGCCCTCCACTCATGAGGCAGCCCAACAAGCGATGGTAATCTACCTCAATTTCCATCTGCATGGCCGCATAAAACAGACTGGCTCCATCAATGAAAACCACTACTCGACCCCGATCGAGCCGCTGAATTCTGTGGGTTTCCTCCGGCTCAAGGGGTATAGTCCTCAGACTGGCCGATTTCGGCATCGGGGGATGGGGATGGGACAAGTGATGAGTGGGTGGACTGTGTCCCGGTTGATTGGGGTTGGGTTGATTGGGATTGGGCTGATTGGGATTGGGCTGATTGTGGCCGGGCTGAAATGGTTTTGGTGGAATCAGTTGAATCATGATGTACTCACTATGTACTCACTCGGTGATAGTCAACCACGCCTAGCCTGCCACTTTTGCTGAAGAAACATAGCGTTTTAGCCGTGGGCAATACTCAATTACCAACCTTGAATCTTAGACTGATCGGGATTCAGCAATATCTCGAATCAGCCGGGTGCGCTTGCTGATGTACTCATAGATGGTACAGATTTCTTCTCCACTCAAGAGCACTCTTCGGGAGATGCGTTGCAGCAGCAATTTCACAAGAGCAATATCTGGGAGCGCCAGCAACTCGCCGCTCTGTGTTTCATCGATCACGTTCCAAACTAGCCGTAGCATCGAAGATTCCATCAAAGCCGCTCCATCTGTGCGTTTAGAAAAATTTAACATTTTCTTTAGATTCAGGAAAGATGGCCGGAACGAAAAGCTACCAGAATTAACAGAGAGTAATAGTCCTTTACTTAATTCAACATTTTCAAGAGATCCAGGTATCCAGCCGCTTTCCCCTGGTTGCAAGATGCGAACAAACTATAAGGTAGACGTAGAATTGCTTTCCCGATCTCCAGTTGCTTCGATTCTGGGAGCGCATAAGCTGTGAAGTATGCAAGCTGTGAAGTATGCAAGCTGTGAAGCGGGATCAATCAGAGCGTTCCAGGTAAGACCCTACCCTACTAGGCAACTCTATATAAGCAACTCTATATAAGCAACTCTGAAGTATGAGCGGATCTGAGCATGAAGCGAAAAACGTTGTTGCAGGCGAAGCGTTGATGGGTTACCCCAGTAAACCTGATCAAATGACGAAATTACTTCAGCCCCATGGAGTTTTGCTGGTCGTAGCCGAACCAAACCTGAAGATTTTACAAATCAGCGAAAATGTATCCGCCTATTTTAACGTTCCCGCTGCGGACTGGCTGGGGCAATCCTTAATAGATTTTTTAGATTCAACCTCACTCAACCTGTTTCAACAGCAGATTCAGACCAACGATCGCTATATTTACGCGCTCAGGCTCCAGAAGCCCACTCAACTGGTTGTAGACTGCCGAGTTCATCATCAGAATTCCTTAATTATTTTAGAATTGGAGCGCGCAGCAAATCCTACAACGGCGGTGCAGTGGATTGGCCAGTCCCACAGTGCCATGGCTCGTATACGCCCGATTAGACAGGTAGAAGCATTTTTACAAGCTGCTGTCTCGGAAATTCGATCGCTCACGGGCTTCGATCGAGTGATGGTTTACCGATTTGACGATCATGCCGATGGGGAAGTTATTGCCGAAGCAAAACGGCCTGACTTGCCGACCTATTTGGGGTTACACTATCCCGCTACCGATATTCCTGCCTTACCCAGACAGCTCTATGCTCAAGGGTTGCTGCGCTATCTGCCCGATCTGACTGCCAGAGGGGTGGAACTGCTCACGGATCACCGTCTCATGGATCACACCGCTTTGGCCAGCGCCGATCAAGATGCAACCGGCAATGAGATCTTACTGAACGAAGCTACGCCGGAGCAGGATGCTCCATCACTACCAGCAATTGGGCTGCCAGCAATTGGGCTGCCAGTAATTGATCTACGGTTTATTATGCTGCGGGGCACCGATCCCTGCTGCGTCGCCTATCACCAGAATATGGGAGTGGCAGCGCTCCTGGTATTGGCCTTAGTTCAGGATCAGCAGCTTTGGGGGTTAATTTCCTGTCACCATGGCAGCCCCAAAGAAATTCCCATGCCGATTCGGGCCCTCTGTGAACTGCTCAGTCAACTAATCGCCGCAGAACTCGTTCACAAGATCAGTGATGAAGAGTTAGAGGCAGTCAGGCGGCTGAAATCGTTGCAATCGGAGTTTGTGGAGTCGATCGCTCAAGCGACCGATTTACGATCGGCCCTCATTTATCCGGCCCCGCGCATTCTGGATTTGGTGAATGCTACCGGGGCGGCCATTTGCCTGGATGATGAAATTTCTCTCGTTGGAGCAACACCTCCGATCGATGCCATTTCATCCTTAATCCAGTGGGCCGAACCGCAAATTGTGAACTCGCTGTTTCACACTCATCAGTTACCGAAACAATATGAAGCGGCGGTTGCATTGCGATCGGTCGCGACGGGTGTATTGCTGTTGCGGATCTCCCAACTCCGGCGCTACTACATTGTGTGGTTTCGGCCAGAAGTGTTGCAAACCATCACTTGGGCGGGTGATCCGACGAGTTTGGCTGAACCCGAAGGTGCGGTGCCCTTGTCTCCCCGACATTCGTTTGCCCAATGGCAAGAAACCGTCCAGTTTACGGCACCCGCTTGGCAGTCGATCGAACTCGACAATGCCTTAGATTTGCGGAATGCGATTGTGGGGATCGTGCTGAATCGAGCAGACGAGTTGACTCGCATCAATCGGGAATTAGAACGGAGCAATCGTGAGCTAGAATCTTTTGCCTATGCTGCGTCCCATGATCTGAAAGAGCCGCTGCGGGGCATCCACAACTATGCCACTTTTTTAATTGAAGACTATGCTGAAGTGCTGGATGAAGCGGGCTTGGATCGGCTCCAGACTTTAATTAACCTGACCCAACGCATGGAAGCTTTGATCGATGTGCTGATGAAGTTCTCGCAGTTGGGGCAGTCTGCCCTTCATCAACAGGCGATCGATCTGAACGAACTATTCGAACAAGTGATCACCCTATTTCGCATGAGCCACCCTGAGTCGAAGTTAGAAGTGCGTTGCCCTCAATCTCTACCCATCATCCACGGAGATCCGATGTTGCTGAGTGAAGTGTTTAGCAACTTGTTGAGCAATGCCGATAAATATAATGACAAGGACAATCCTTGGGTTGAAATTGGCACAATCGAGCCGGAAAATTTACCCCAGGGTCTACCTCAAACGGTATCCACCCAATTAGAAACTCTAGCCATCGCCGCCGTGGTATACATCCGTGACAATGGGATCGGAATTCGAGAGCGGCATTGGAGCACCATTTTCCGCTTATTCAAACGCCTGTATCCTCAAACCATGTATGGCGGCGGCACGGGGGCCGGTTTAACGATCGCCCAGAAAATTATGGAACGGCACGGGGGACAGATTTGGGTTGAATCAACCTACGGCACAGGAGCGACCTTTTATCTAGTCTTTCCAGCTATCTAGTCTTTCCAGCTATCTAGTCTTTACCAGTAATCTTCCAGTAGGCTCTAAGGAATGATATAATAAATTAACTTTTTTCATAAAACTTTATAAATTTTGAATGCTGCCAGGAGTTTGCGAACCTTTATTGATTGCCGAAGACAGTGATGAGGATTTCGTAACTCTGCAACGGTTAATGCAGCGTATGCAGGTTTCAAATCCGATCTATCGCTGTCCTGATGGAGATTCCGTATTGGATTTCTTGCATCGAGTGGGAGATTACCAAGATCCAGGCATTGCACCGCGACCATCAGTTATTTTGCTGGATTTAAATCTGCCTGGTACCGATGGGCGAGATGTGTTAGAGCAACTCAAGCAGGATCAGTGCTTCAAAGAAATCCCGATCGTGGTGTTTACAACTTCTTCCAACCCAAAGGACATTGAATTTTGTTATCGAAAAGGGGCCAATGGGTATTTAGTGAAGCCAGTGAGTTCCCAAGATCTGCAGAAAACGGTGCAAGCCTTTGTTGAGTATTGGTTAGAAGCAAATACTCCTCCCACTTGATCAATTGAGCTGAATTCAGGTGAATTGAGTCTAATGGAACAGCTAACCCAGCAAAGCTAACCAGTCAAGCTAAATCAACTCGTAACGGGTATTGAGTAGGCTAGCAGAATATGAGCCATCTCCGGCTCTACAAGGCATCAACCCTCGGATTAGCAATTGGAACGAACTGAAAACCGCCAGTGGACACAATGGGCTCCAAATCATCAAGTGAATTGGCAGTTAGGTCTAGGAGTGAGGTTAGTAACCTTGATCTAATGCTTGATCGGCAGCAGTGGGTCAGCAGCCGTTTAGAAGTGATTGGCGGATCGGCAGCCAAAGTACAAAAGGAAAGGCAAATTGGAAGGAAAGGTTAGATTTTTCTAGGGTGGAGTTGACGATCGTTTAAATCTTTGGTTAAAACCCTGCTTGATTTCAGGATAAACCTCTAATTAAAAACTGATTTTTGCTCAAATTGGCGAGGGAGTGATTGCTCCTTGGAGGCTATGGGAACATCCTGCACGCTGCTGATTGTGGATGATTGTGCCGAGGATCGGGAAGTTTGCCGTCGCTATTTATCTCAGGATCCACATCAAGCCTATGAAATTTTAGAGGCAGATTCGGCAGAGCGAGGGCTATCACTCTGTCAAGCGCAACATTGTGACGCGATCCTACTCGATTTTTGTCTGCCGAGCATGAACGGGCTGGAATTTCTGGAATTGCTGCAACGGCATCAGTCTCACCCAGTGCCAGTCATTTTGCTGACAGGATTTGGAGCGGAGGAGGTGGCTGTTCAAGCCCTCAAGATGGGAGCACAAGACTATCTAGCCAAGCAACACCTTCAAGCCGATATGCTGCAATCGAAAGTTCGCAGTGCGATCCAACATTGGCAGTCGCAGAGGCAGCACGATCGGGTGGAGCGGCGGCAACGTTATGTTTGCACTGTTGCGCTCCACATGTGGCAATCATTGGATCGAGGGCAGGTTTTGGAAACCGCCACCACAGAAATTTATCAGTTGTTGGAATGCGATCGAGTAGCCATCTATCAACTTCTCCCCGATCAGGGTGCGTCCGCTGAGCAGGAGGCAAAGACGAATGGGGCGATTGATGCGTTCCGTCATTTTGCCCTAGAACCGGCGATCGAGCCTGCTACGACCTCTCTTACCAGTTCGCCATCCCTCCATCGAGCTACACCTTCGCTCACTCAAGCTACCCACTGGCAGAAAGTTGCAGAGTCCGGACATAACAGTCTCCCGCTTGATCACCTCCCCCAACAACCCCAAACGATCCATACCGATCTGGCGGAGTTGGCATGTTGTTCCTCAGGACAAATTGTCTTGCCCATCCAATTTACTCAGGGTGAATCTCCCTGGCTCTGGGGCATTTTGGTTGCACAGAATGGTAACCGCGATCGTCCCTGGCACACCGATGAAGTCACTTTGTTACAGGCATTAGTGACTCAGTTGGGGATGGCACTTCAACAAGCTGAGCAATTTCAGCAGATGCAGGCAGCCGTTGAACAGTCTAAGCAGCTCAGTGTCTGGAAGTCTCAGATGGTGGCTACTGTCTCCCATGAATATCGTCGTTTACTCACCACCATTTTGGCTGCCGCCTCTACCCTAAAGCTCAACCTCCAGCAGTTAAGTGGCACTCAACAGCAACACTTTCTCAGCACGATCGAGGACAAGGCCCGTTTAATGACCCGGTTGGCAGACGATCTCCTGGTGCTGGAAAAGTTAGAACTGGGCAAAATGAAGGTGAATCCTTTGCCCTTTAATCTATTAGAGTTTGTCGCTGATTTGGTTGAAGAACAACGTCAACTGATCGGCAATCAGCACGAAATTATTTTGAGTATTCGCGGCAACCTCAAAGGGGTTTGGGGCGATCGGGATCTGCTGCATCCCATTGTGGTGAATTTGATTGCCAATGGAGTAAAGTTTTCTCCGGCAGGTGGCAAAATTGATGTGCAGTTGCGGGGAGATGAAAACCATCTCTATTTCTCTGTCCAGGATTGGGGGATCGGCATCCCACCCAGCGACCAACTGAAGCTCTGCCAGCCGTTCTTCCGAGGCACTAACGTAGACAAAATTGAAGGAACAGGGTTGGGGTTGGCGATCGTGCGGGCGTATGTCGAGTTACATCAAGGTGACATGACGATCGAGAGTACCGAAGGAGAAGGGACGCTAGTTCTGGTACGGTTGCCCAAGCGCCTACCAACCCGTTGAACTGGCGATTTTCTCCTGAATAAGTCCTCAACCCTCGGATGGAGTGATTCCAAAACTATTCCCGAACCGCTGCAACGATCGTGCGATGGCGGGGGCTATTACAGGTGATCACGGGTGGCTGGAAGCCTGCCTTCTGGATCGACTGGGAGAGATCTAAGCCGAAATACTGATCGAGGTAAGGTTCTGTACTCTTCAGGAGAGTCAAAATGTAGGGCGGCATTTTGGCATAAATTTCTGATTGAGGATTCATATCCATAATGGCCAAATGTCCGCCAGGACGCAAAACCCGCCGCGCTTCTCGTAGAATGTCGATCGCCGCCGTTTGAGGTAGCTCGTGAAATAGCAGATGGGCCGAAACCAGATCAAATGAGGCATCTGGCAATCCAGTGGACTCAGCCGCCGCATGGAGCCAGGTTACGGGTTGTTGTCGTTGTTCCGATCGATATTTCGCTACAGCCAGAAAATAGGGAGATAGATCAACTCCAGTCAGATGAGCCTGAGGATAAATCTCCTGGAGGGCAAAGGTGCTCATGCCAACACTACAGCCCAAATCCAAAATCGCTTGGGGAGGATCACTGATTTGGGTTTGCAACACCTGATGAAAACTTTGTCGTAACATCGCATCGCCTTGAGCCCCAGCATCCTGCCAAATCCGTGCATGAACTGCATGGGCTGCGACTTCAACTTCCATCGCCGCCTCCCAACTTAAGTTCCCTTGCTCATAGGCATGAAAGGAGGTGACGTAATAGTCAGGGTAGACCAGATCGGGAGACTGAATTTTCTGTAACGTTTCCTCCCAAACTGGCGAGAAGGCTTGCTCACTGGCACGAGACTGCAAATCAGCAACTTCCTGCCGCCAATAGACTCCGATCGACTCGGCTCGCTTAATCATCATCGATCGGGCTTGATGCTTAGCCAGATCGGCTAGGGGTTTAATCGATAGAATACGATTGACGAGTTGAGAGGCTAAGCTAGGAGCAAAGTTTGGGGCGGATACCATAATTCTTGTCTAATTTTTTAAAAGGGTGCTTAAAGGGGTACTAAATCTTCTGTCCAAAGTCGTTTAAGTTCAGATGAGTGCGAATTGAGTGCGAATTAAGTACGAATTCAGGCTTAGTTTAGAATGCAGACGAATTCGCAAGACAATTCCGATTCAGATTGTAGGACATCTTGGCAGATTTATGGATGTGCTACTTCCATCACTGAATTGCCAGAATTGAGATTGCCAGAATTGAGATTGCCAGAATTGAGATTGCCAGAATTGAGATTGCCAGAATTAAGAAAGATTTATCGAGCAAGATTTACTGAGAAATTCCACAAAATCGGATCAAAAGAAGTGATATTGTTTGAAAATTCATAAAGGAGCATGTTAACAAAGTTGGACTCAGGCATCTAAATTGAGCGATTCGGTTTGAGGATTTTTGGCAGAAAGCTTCGTTGTTCTAGCGCTGATTCTGGGTTAAAGCTTCACTTCAATCTCTAGCTGCAAGGATTTTTAAAGATTGGCATGGGCGAAACGCTAGGCACTGCTGATTCCTCACCGTTAGGACAACCGTTAGGACAATTGCTTTCGGCAGACACTTTCAACCAGTTCCAACAGCTCTTGAGGCAAACAGCTCTTGAACTTGAAGCAACTGTTGTCACTGAAGCCGATCGCACGACAACCGATCGCACAACAACCGATCGCACAACAACCGATCGCACGACAACCGAAATCCCTTCAAAAGCCATCGGTGAACAGCGGTTTGTGTTAGTGGTGTCGCCACGATTCACTGCCTTATTGCAAGGTCATCCCCTCCAAGCGGGAACACTCTATCGAACCGAACTGACGTTTACACCCGCCGTTATTGAGCAATTCATTCAACAGCTTGCTCAGAAGTTTGCTCAGAACGATCAGCCATTTGATCGCGCCTCAATGCCATTCTCGGTTCAGCAGTTGCAATCCCAGCTCGGACAGACGGATCCCGTTTTACAAAGCCAATTCATCTTGCAACTCGCAGCTTTACTCAGCACCTCCGCCCATTGTCAGTTAACTGAAACAGCTCTACGACAGCAACTTGCTCAAGAGCAATTGTTGAATCAGGTCACGACTCAAATTCGTCAAAGTTTAGAGCTGCCCAAAATTTTGAAAACCGCTGTGGAGCATGTGCGGCAATTTTTACAGGTCGATCGCTTAGTCATCTACCAACTTGACATTTCAACACCCTTAATCCATTTAGTCGATTCGGAGCAGTTCCATTCATCTGATATTAGCTCTGATATTACTTCTGCTGTTAACCTGGTCACGCAATATGGTTCTGTAATCTACGAAGCCAGAGCCACGAAAATGATTCCAAGTGTGATGCATGTTTCGGATGCTTACTGCTTTATGCAGGAGTTACGCGAGGCCAACTGGCAAACACTGGAGATTGCAGATGCGATCGAAGATGTGGAGCAGCGTTATCAGGATGTGCCTTGTCTATTAGAGTTTTTGCGCCAAGCCCAGGTGCGAGCCAAACTGATCGCGCCAATCCGATTGCCCGATCGGCTCTGGGGGTTGTTGATTGCCCATGAATGCCATCAACCTCGCCAATGGCAGGATAACGAACGCCGCTTTCTCCAGCAAATTGCCGAAAATTTAGCGATCGCGATCAGTCAGTCTCAGTTGTATGGCGAGCTTCAGCAGCAAAAGCAAACCTTGGAGATGCGAGTGGTGGAACGCACTCAAGCCCTGCATGATGCCATGCTGACGGCCCAATCTGCCAACCGAGCCAAGAGTGATTTTTTGGCGGCCGTTAGTCATGAGTTGCGCACTCCCCTGGCCTGCATCATCGGCATGTCAGCCACATTACAACGCTGGTCAAAGGATGTTTTGAACGATCGACAACAAAACTTTTTGCAACTCATCCATGAAAGTGGCGAACATTTGTTAGCCCTCATCAACGACATCCTCGATTTATCTCAGGCTGAGTCTGGGCGAATGATGCTGAGTCTCCAGGAGTTTTCTTTGTCCCGATTGGCCCACCAAACTCTGAAGGCATTTGAAGGGCAAGCAGCGATTCAAGAAGTTGAATTGGAGCTAGATTTGCATATCGATCCAGCTCGTGATCAATTTGTGGCTGATCCGCGACGGGTACGCCAGATTTTGTCTAATTTGCTGAGTAATGCGATTAAATTTACCCCGGAAGGCGGGCGGGTGGTGCTGCGGGTGTTTGCCCAGCAGGAGCTGGCTATTTTTCAAGTCAAAGATACGGGGATCGGGATTCCCGAACGCCAATTGCCGTTGCTGTTTCAGAAATTTCAACAGCTTGACTCCGGCTATCATCGGGAGTATCAAGGCACGGGGCTAGGGTTAGCCTTAACCAAACAGTTGGTTGAACTGCATCAGGGCTGGATTGAGGTAGAATCTACCGCTGGGGTGGGATCGGTTTTTACTGTGAAGTTGCCGACGCACCCCTTAGAGAGGTTAGGCGAACAGCGGCCAATCCTGACATCATCAGCCGATCTCGCTCAACGCCGCATTGTTTTAATCGAACCGGAAGAGGAAGTCGCGAGCGTGATTTGCGATCTCCTATTGGCGGCTGGCTATCAGGTTGTCTGGGTGCTGGAAGGCTCAGCAGCCGTGCATCAACTTGAGGTTTTGTCACCGGCGGCTGTAATCGTCAATGTTTGGCTACCCGATCTAGATGGCAGTTATTTTATTCAGCAATTGCGACGCAACCCCGTCACTAAAAACCTGAAAGTTTTAGCGCTGCTGCCTAATAAGGTGATTCAAGCGAGGCAAACAGATTGGAAACGTGCCGGAGCAGATGATGTGCTGCAACAGCCGATCCATCCCGAAGCATTGCTGCAGGGAATCAGGCGATTACTGAATCAACCGTTAGAGCAAATCGACTAGAACGGGCAAGTAGATACTATTGGGTGCTGAAGCTAATTGGTGCTGAAGCTAATTGGTTTGGTGCTGAAGCTAATTGGTATGCCAGTTGATCGAGGTTGATCGATCAAGCCTAGAACCAGCTTAAAACGAGCCTAAAACAAACTAAGGGCAGAGACCGATCGATCAAAGAAGTTTTCTTCAAATCCGATCGGCTCTACCCAAGGCCTCAAGGCAGATATTCGTATCTCGTGAGAGTCTATCAGCGTCCTATCACAGAACCGCCAAATCCACTCGGACTACGAGCTAGCCGTTTGGGCTGCTAGCAGTTGCTTGAGCTTCTCAAGTTCCTGAGCCCAACGTGGATCGGGTTGAACCGACTCTGGATCGCTGCTCACCGTCGTCTTGCGAGATTTATTACCGCCCTTGCTGCTGTTACGCTTGCTGGAGCCACTGCTAGGGGCTGCCGCGACCGGCTCGCCTTCCTCTTTACCCTTGCTGCGGGGCTGAGCGACTTCAATTTTGAGTTGACTATCTTTCAGTTGGTAACCATTGAATTTTTCGATTAGTTCATTGGCTTGCTCTTCACTCTTAACTGTGACAAAACCAAAACCGCGACATTTACCTGTTTTGCGATCGGTAATGACCTTAGTGGAAACAGAACTATCGAATTCAGCAAACACTGCTTCTAGTTCTTGACGCTCTAAATCTTTTGGCAAGTTGCCTACATAAAGACGAATAGACATGGAAACGGATACCTCCAGAGGCTCGATAAGAAACTATATCAAAAGAAGATCACCGGAATACAATTTCACGACCAATACAAAGACATTAATCAACCGTGTGACGAATTGAGAAATGCTCTGGGCAATCTTAGGAGTATGGTTTTTGACAACACTACTGAGGAATGCACCTTTAATAAAGAGATTGCTTAACACAACCTTTGGTCTTGCAACTGCCATCCGATCGGGTGAAATGCAAAACCTACATAATAAAACGAATAGTTCAATCCTTCTCAATATCGAAACAAGGGAAACTGAGAATCGCTGCGTTTTGAATCGAAGAAGAATGCTTACGCCATCCATTAAGGTATCACGCTGTTGGGTCAAGAGCTAGGCTAGAACTCTGATTTTCAGTGAAGATTTTATCTTGGCTTGATCATGGCTGCCGTCAATCATAGGACGGAAAGCGTAGAGTCCCAACTGTGCATGAGCAGGGATATATAAACAAAGGCCAGCCAATTGGCTGGCCAAACTCGCTGTGTTGGGAGGAGATAACCCGATACCTGAACATCCTGGCAGTTGAGAGCAGACCCCCCACTCTAAACGCCCCTGAACGGTGGATGATTCCAAGCTCGTGTAACAATATGTTAAACGATCGCCCTTATAATTGCAATATTTCGTAACAAAAACGGTACTAATCGTCAGTTCAGCGACGCAAACAGGTGGATTGGGAGACAAGAAGCCAATTAGTAATTTTTCAGGACACGCTGAATTTCTCGATCGCTTTGCCGACGTTTGAGATCTTCACGTTTGTCATGCAGTTTTTTACCCCGAACAAGAGCCACCGTCAATTTCACCCAACCGCGTTTGAGATACATTTTGAGCGGCACCAAGGTCAACCCTTTTTGTTCCACCTGTCCGATTAATTTGCGAATTTCTTGGCTATGGAGCAACAGTTTGCGAGTGCGGCGTGGATCATGGTTAAACACTTGGCTCGCGGTTTCATGGGGAGAAATATGCACATTGTGCAACCAGGCTTCGCCATCGCGAATCAGGGCAAAGCCGTCTCGGAGATTCACTTTACCTTGGCGGATCGATTTGACTTCCGTACCCCGGAGTGCCACCCCTGCTTCATAGGTTTCTAAAATTTCGTATTCAAACCGGGCTTGCCGGTTGTCTGCCACAATTTTGTAGCCGTCTCCTGAGTCACTCATGCCTGATCCCATCTAAGAAATTGAATTTTGATGAACCTGGATCCTATTCCATGACGACACACCATTCGTGCAAAACATAATCGACACAGCGATGACGAATGAGGGGATCTTGCTGCACAATTTGCTCTGCGGTCTGTCGATCGGGCGCTTGAAAAAGCATCATCCCACCGCCCCGCTCACGCCAGTAGCCCGTCTTAGCCTGATATCCAGCTTGAATCAAACCTTGAACATATTCTTTGTGGGCCGGTACGAACTGGTCAAAGATTGCTTTATCAACAATGCCAGTCTCTATTTTGACAAACCAGGGCATGAGCCATCCTCTTTTGCTGATCGGTTAGGGATCAGATTTCCAGGATACCGCAACTCAAACGGGACAAGGTACAACTATAAGTAAGGTACCAGTAAGGTACCAGTAAGGTACTAGAACGAGGGGCGCAACGATCGCAGGTTTTGCAGTGCCCTTAGCTTCTTCTGACCTCAACTCTTTCTTCAACCCCTGGCTCAATTTGTATGGCTCGAACTTCTTTAATGCGGCTCTTACGCCGTGCTTACCAGATTGCTGAACTCTCTGCCCAGACACCCATACCCCTGCTGGAAGTGAGCGATGAGTGGCAGCTCTCTCGACGCCAGGTGTTGCAAGGGTTATCTACGGTGGGGCTGATGGGTATCAGTGGTGGGATACCGCGATCGATGGCGCGATCGATGCTTCCTCCCCAAATAGCTGCTAGCGTCTCTCGTCAAACGGTGGGTTCTGCCAGTGATTCGCCAGTGCTCATTGTTGGCGCAGGAGTCGCTGGGTTGACCACGGCCTATCGATTGCGACAAGCTGGGGTTCCGGTAGCGATCGTGGAAGCCAGCCAACGGGTGGGGGGGCGACTGGTCAGCGTGATCAATGCAGCGGGGGAAACCGGCACAGTGGAACTGGGGGGAGAATTTATCGACTCGCGGCATACGGCGGTGCGATCCCTGGCAGCAGAACTCGGGCTGGAATTAGCCGATTTACGACAAGCCGATGCTGGGCTAGAGCGAGAGATTCTCTATTTCCAGGGACAACGCATCAGCGAAACCAAGGTCATTGAGGAATTTGCCCCTTTAGCCCATCAGATCAACCGCGACCTACAGCCATTGCGCACGCGGGATATCACGTATCACCAGCCTAGCCCCGAAGCTCAGAGGCTCGATCGGCTTTCTTTAGCCGCATATTTGGCTGAGGCTCCGGTCAGTCCAATGATTGACCAGTTAGTGCGAGTTGCCTACATCACCGAATTCGGGCGAGATGCAGAGGAGCAGTCTTGCCTGAATATGCTGTTTTTGATTGGGGCAGAAGTGGGCAAATGGAGCACCTATGGAGTCAGCGACGAACGCTATCACGTTATCGGTGGCAATGACCAGATTCCCAAACGGTTGGCCGCTCAACTAGCAGACGCGATCGAGTTTGGCACAGTGCTGGAATCGCTCCGAGTGACGGATGATCAGCGCTATCGGGTCAGTTTGCGGCGGGAAAGTACCAGTCTGGAACGAACTTACGATCGGATCGTGGTTACCGTCCCCTTTACTGTGTTGCGACAGGTCGAACTTGCGGTTGAGTTGCCCCCAATCAAGCGGTTGGCGATCGATACATTGGGCTATGGCACTTGCTCTAAGCTAGCAGTCCCATACCGGGAGCGGATCTGGCGGACTCGTTATGGTTGCACAATCAGCATCTACACCGATCAGGATTTTCAGAACACCTGGGAAAGTGCCCGTTATGCTCCGGGGCCGGGGGGATGGGTCACCGATCTACGGGGTGGCAAACAAGGCCTACAACTGGGACTGAACACACCAGAGTTTCATGCGGCTGATTTAACCCGACAGCTAGATGCCATCTTTCCCGGCATCAACCAGGTGTCGCAAGGTCAAGCGCTGCGATCGGTCTGGGCCAGCGAACCCTACGCTTTGGGCTCCTATTCCTGCTATTTACCAGGGCAATGGACTACGATCGGTGGCAGTGAAGCAGAGCGGGTCGGCAATCTGTGGTTTGCCGGGGAACATTGCTCTTTAGGCTCCCAAGGATATATGAACGGAGCCTGCGAATCTGGCGAGGCGGTCGCCCAAGAAATTCTGGCAGACTTAGGCGTTCAATCTGCTTAGCTTAGCCAGCACTTGGCTAGCGTAAAGCGTGATTTCTCAAAAATGGGTCGCCTGGGATTCGAACCCAGGACCAATCGGTTAAAAGCCGAGTGCTCTACCGCTGAGCTAGCGACCCTTGATGTATGCCCTGCGAAACCAGCCTTGGTAAATCAACCTTAGTAGGTCAAGCTTTGAGATACCTGTCTCAAGAAGTTTACCTCGGAAGCATATCACCTGCACACCGTAGTTGATGGTAACACAAGAATTAATCAACTGAGAAGGGGCTGGGTTAAATTAATTGCGATGGTGATTGCTGTAATGGATCAAAGCCCCGGCCCATTGGAGTTTTTCGCGCAGGGTTTGATAATAGGAATAGTTTTCTCTAAGCAAAATAAATTCTGCGGCTCGTTCTGCCATGCGGATATCCACGCGCTGACCGGGCCAAATTGGGGTTGCTAAGACCCCGTCCATCCAGAGTTTGGTGTTTAACTCTCGATCGACCAGCGGCCAGATACTGACTACGGATCCGGCGGGGAGTACAATCGGACGACTGGACAAGCTTAAAGGACAAATGGGCGTGACAATTAAAGCATCCATCCCCGGATGAACGATCGGGCCACCAGCCGCCAGGGTATAGCAGGTGGAACCCGTTGGAGTAGCAACCAGTAACCCATCTCCCTGGTATTGATCAATCACCTCACCATCAATTTCCATTTCTAGAAAGGAAGTGATCATCCGATCGGCTGAGGCAGGTTTCACGCACATTTCGTTGAGGGCGTAATAGGTGTCACTCATCGGTTCCAGATTTGTGCGGTTGCCTTCAAACGTCATGGCTCGCAACATCATCCGACGCTGCACCGCGAACCGATCTGCCAAGAGGCGATCCCAAACCTGCTCGGCATGATGCAACACATCGGCCGATTCGGTCAAGAAACCAAGATGACCACCGACATTGATCGCTAAGATAGGAATGCCTTCGGGAGCCAGTTGGCGAGCTGCGGCCAGGGCCGTACCATCTCCCCCTAAGACAATCGCCAGATCGATCGATCCCTGCACGGAAGCCAAAAAAACAGGATAGGGGTTGTCTTTGGGCCCACTCGGACCGACCATGACTCGACAACCCCGCTGCTCTAATTGGCTAGCACATTCTTCAGCTCGTTTATGGCTAAAGAGATCGCCTGCTTTGTAGCTAATAATGACTTGGTTTAAGTCCACATCGACTCAATCAACTCATCGACTCAAATGAGAAATACCTACCACTTCAGGAGATTAAACTGCTCCATATCTACCGTATCGCGGTTGCGGTAAATGGAAAGGACGATCGCCAACCCAACAGCCGCCTCAGCCGCCGCAATGGTAATGACAAAGACAGCAAACACTTGACCTCGAATTCCTTGCGGATCTAAGAAATTGGAAAATGCCATCAGGTTCAAGTTCACAGAGTTGAGTAACAACTCAATCGACATCAGGACGCGAATCGCATTGCGGCTGGTCACCAGTCCATAGATGCCGATACAGAAGAGAGCGGCTGCCAAAAGAAGAAAATACTGAAGTTGCATGGCGAGTAGCTAATTTGAATGACGAAGAGCAGACAATAGGGTTGGAAAGCGCTGATTGTCCCACCGTTGAGTAGTAGTCAATCGATTGTCAAAAAACCCGATCGGGAAGATATATCGGGAAGATACAGCTACTTGCCACCAGAGATTAACTCGCGGGGACGCTCAGGCAAGGTGAGAGCAGAGGGTTGCTCCGACGGACGATCGCGACCCAGAATCTCATCAGGCAGGTAGTCTCGACGCGCCAGAACGATTGCTCCAATCAGAGCCATCAGCAGCAGGATGGAAGCCAACTCAAAAGGCAGCAAGTAGTCACTGAAGAAGTGTTTACCAATCTCGATAATGGCTTCATCCCCGATCGGAGTCAGGCTTGAGATCGCCCAAGGAGTCGCCAGCACCATCGTAGACAATAGGGCGAAAAGACCCAGGCAAACCCCAGCCGTCGCAACCTGACTAATCCAGGCATTTTTCAGCGGTACAAAATCTTGGCGCTTATTGACCAACATGATCCCGAACAGGATCAACACGTTGACGGCTCCCACGTAAATCAAAATTTGGGCAGCCGCCACAAACCCAGCATTCAGCAAGATATACATGCCCGACATGCTGATAAAGACCAATGCAAGCAGGAAAGCTGAATAGACAATATTAGAGAGCAGCACAACACCGATCGCTGCCCCAATCATCATGGCTGCCAGCACCAAAAAGGAAACAAGCTGAACCCCATCCGCTAAATTCACAATCTTATTCTCCGAATATCTGCGTAATCCGAATGTCGATTCTGGCATGGTCAGTCAGAGTTGCCCGTTTCAAGCCAGGAGAGCTAATGAAGGAGCAAAATTGACCTGCAAGAGCTGCTATTTTTTCGCTTCCGAAGCTTCCATTTCCGCCAAAATGTCTTCCGGTAGTTTGCCTGCTCGACGCGATCCAGCCGGTAAGTCGTGTCCCGAAAGCACCCCTTTGGGTAAGTAAGCGAATTCTCGGATGGGCTGCACCATAGGGTCAGAATGGATGACGCTGTAGGGTAAGCGGCCAAGGGCCACGTTATCGTAGTTCAGCTCATGCCGATCGTAGGTTGCCAGTTCATATTCTTCCGTCATGGAGAGACAGTTGGTGGGGCAATATTCCACGCAGTTGCCACAGAAGATGCAAACTCCGAAATCGATGCTGTAGTGATTCAGTTTTTTCTTCTTGGTCTCCTTGTTAAATTCCCAATCCACCACTGGCAGGTTGATCGGGCAAACCCGGACGCAAACTTCACAGGAAATACACTTGTCAAACTCAAAGTGAATCCGGCCGCGGAAGCGCTCAGAAGGAATCAACTTTTCGTAGGGGTATTGCACCGTAACGGGGCGACGATGCATGTGATCAAAGGTCACCGAAAGACCCTGACCAATATACTTGGCAGCTTGCACTGCTTCTTTTGTGTAGTCGCTAACTTGCTTCAAAAATTTCAGCATGGTGTGTCTCGCTCGATCGGCTGAAGGACAGGGGAGAATACCAAATCACAACTATCAAACCACAGGCCAATCCACTTTCAATCTAAACCAGAACGCCCTGATGCGGCTCAGCTCAAGCCAAACTGACAGGATTAGCCACCAAAGGCAACGGGAAAGGCGAGCTTCAAGCCTGCGGTTAAGAGTAGGTTGACCAGCGAAACCGGCAGCAGGAATTTCCAGCCCAAGTCTAGCAACTGGTCAATCCGCACCCGGGGCACCGTCCAGCGGAGCAAAATAGCCACAAACAGCAACAGGTAAGCCTTAAACAGGGTCATCACAATCCCCAAGCTGCCGGTTAAGACCTGAAGCCAAGGGGTAGATTCACTAATCCCTAGCCAACCCGCGATCAAACTGACTGGGATCGGAAACTCCCACCCTCCCAGATAGAGCACCGCCACTAGCAAAGCAGACAGTACCAGGTTGGCATAGGAACCAGCATAGAACAGCATAAATTTCACAGCGCTGTATTCGGTTTGGTAACCTGCCACCAATTCTTCTTCCGCTTCAGGCAAGTCGAAGGGCATCCGTTCGCATTCAGCCAGGGCAGCGATCCAAAAGATGATGAAACCGATCGGTTGTCGCCAGACGTTCCAACTCAAGATGCCATAGTCTGCCTGTTGTTGGACAATCTCGATCGTGCTGAGGGAGTTAGACATCATCACAACCGCCAAGACCGATAAAGCTAAGGGAATTTCGTAGCTAATCGATTGAGCGGCGGCTCGCAACCCACCCAGCAAAGAATATTTGTTATTAGAGGAATACCCGGCCATCAATAGCCCGATCGGCGCGATGCTGGATAGAGAAATCCAGAGGAACACGCCAATATTGAGATCGGTGATCACCAGGTTTTGCCCGAAAGGCACAATCAAAAACGAGAGGAAGATGGGGATGAACACCAGCAGCGGAGCCACGGCAAATAAGAGTGGATCTGTATTGACGGGCGAGATATTTTCTTTAAACAGCAGTTTCACCACATCGGCCACGGGCACCAGCAGCCCAAAGGGGCCCATGTACTCTGGGCCAATGCGCTGTTGGGCAGCCGCAGACACTTTCCGCTCTAGCCAAGTGGAAACCAGTGCCAGCACGGTTACCGCACCGACAATAATCAACATGGGCAGAGGGATCCAGATGGCTTTAGCCACGCCGTGCGTCAGGCCGAATCCTTCGAGTAGTTCAATAAAGCTGGCTTGCAGATCAATTCCTGGACTCATGGGTTTTGCTGAGCTGAGTGAGCTGAGTGAACAGTGGGGCCGGCGCACTGAGTTTTTGTGAAGTTTTTTCGCTAGCCTTCAGCAATAGTATACCGTTGCGGGGATTGCCTCATCGCCCAGCAGATCACAAGAAAATCTACTGATTGGCATAAGGTCGGCTTAAGCAACCTGCGCCGCTCCCACTCAACAGGGATGGCTAGGAGCTTGCCGGGATTGCGTTCGGGATTGCGTTCGGGATTGCGTTAATATCAGCGGCATGGGAGTGCTGACCCTGAATCAGACTGATGTTAAAGATTAGAAATTGATTGCTTTGCGTGGTCGATCGATGGAATCAGCGAGGCTGAGATGCAAGGGATCCTGAGCGATGATCCGCTTGAGATTCCGCTTGAGATGAGGAGCGGTTCGAGATGAGGAGCGGTTCAGACTTGGGATCAATTCGAGGGAAGATAGGCCACTTTTAGGACTTGTCAGTATGATTGGGGACTAAATTCATCTATCGCCATGCCTGTTGTCTAATTACTGTTGCCCATTGTCGCAAACTATCGCCGACTGTCGCTACTTGGCAGTTGTCGCCAGGTTGAGTGGTTTGATGGAGTAACCCGTTCTAGCTTCGTTTTTCATGGTTTCGAGCACCTATGCACATCCCTTCTTTTCCTGAATGCAATCACGCCCTGATCCAAGACTTGCACCATCAGAGCGATCGGGACTTGTTAGCTTTGTTCCAGCAGAATCCTGATAGCGGCCGCTATTTTGTCGCCCTGTTCTGCCGCTATAGTCCGATCGTCTACTCCTTAATTCAGCATTCAGTCCGATCTAGAACTCAGGCGAACTATCTATTTGCCGTGACTTGGAGGCATCTTTATTATGAGCTGGGTGGACTGGATATGGCGAGCCAACTGGCACATCACCCCAACTTCTCCTTGCAGAGCTGGCTGATTCAGGTAACGGCTCTTTGCATCAATCGAGTGGAGTTACCGCCGGTAGAGGAAATTAATTACTCGTTATCGGCTGCTTCACCGCCATTCTGGTGTTTTGTGGAACAGGCCCTCGATCGCCTCTCGCCTCGGCAACGATTTGTGGTATTGATGGCCCAAACCTTTCACTGGAGTGCGCCCCGCATTTCGGCCTACCTGCAAGCCGAAGGAGAACTGATTTCGCCCCAGGAAGTTGAAGCCGAGTTGGCGGACAGTTATCGGCAGCTTGAAATCGCCCTGCCAGCAGATATTGCCCAGATCTATTTCAAGCAATCGCCTGAAGACGGCCATGGCTTACCTGCGGGGTTAACTCATTCGCTGATGGTGGATGGACATCCGAGCGATCGAAGCGAACTGGAAGATATTTTCCGCTTGGAACCGCGCCAACCTGTTTTTGAGTCGCCGTTATCTTGATCGACCCTTGCCTTGAGGGCTCCTTGTCTTAATTGAATCAAGCAACCCCTGGAGAAATGACTCGATCGCTTTGTCAGTTATTTGAAGAGGGTTCGGTTTGGAATCGGCTTTTGGCTCGGTGCTCAAACCAACCCACAACTTGCTGAATCGATAGTTGATCGATCGGAGTAGCCGTTGTCTCAGCCACCTGTTGGAGCGGTTGCAGGGATGACAGAACAATCCGGGTGAAAAACAACAAGAAGGTATCGTCGGTACCAATCGCCTGCTTCAAGGTGGGATCTTGACCGATCCAGTGGGCGATTTGCATCTCGTCGATTTGGGCGATCGGCCGTTGTTCGGTCGCAGCAATTTGTTTGAGCACCCGCAGTGAATAGAGCGAAACCCGCGTCAGAAACTTATCCTGAGCAGTCAGGAGGGCTTTATCAACCTCTACCACCTCATCATAGGTGAGGAATTCGGGCAACTGGAAATCGGACATAGGGCAAGATAGGGCAGAATGTTCCAGGCAGAATGTTCAGAGAATAACTGAAATTAAGGGTGTTCTCGAACGAGGTAACCACACTGATGTTCGCCGCCAACCATCCAGTGAGTGCGTTCCACTTGACAGCCTTCTAAAGCGATCGTGAACATTTCGAGTTCATGACCGCAAACCGTCGGGAAGGTTTCGGCGATATGAGAGATGGCGCAGTTATATTCTGTGATGATGTAGCGAGGCAATCCATTCTCAGCTTCGATCGGGTGATACTCTGCCATATACCCCTCAGCTTGGCGCAGTTCAACCAAGCGAGCCACTCGATCGGCCAAGGAGCCCGTGCCAACCCGATCGCGATATTCTTGGGCTTTCCGCTCCCATTGTTTTCGCAAAATGTCGTTAAACTGCTTTTTGTCGATGCTGTCGGCCAGAGTGCCTAACAGCGACACGGCAAAATCATCGTAGCGACCGGGGAACTGAGCCCGCCCAGCCGAACTGAGCCTGTAGAAATAATTGGGACGACCCATCCCCACCCGTACTACTTCATGCTCGATCAAGCCTTCTTCTTGCAAGTCTTTCAGATGGCGACGGGTGGCTTGCGGACTAATATCCAGACTCTCTGCCAACTCTTGGGCAGTGGCTTTACTCTGCTTGAGCAGGTAATTGAGAATGTCTTGCTTCGTGGAAGGGTGCTGCGTAGCTGTCATTGATTTACCAGATTTCCCAACAAGATCTTCCAACAGTCAAATCGATAGTCAATACATTAACCATCGACTGACCTCTTGCCATCAAACCAGAACCCGCCTTAGCTCCCAAAAGTCACAAAACTTCAAGGAAAAAACGGATCCATTCAGACCTAAAATTGACTTTGGCAACTTTTTTGTTGTTAAAGTGCTTTACAATGGACTTAAGCAACAAGTAAGTTGTTTTAATTATACGAGCTATTTGATTGTTCTGTCGCCCCGATCCCATGGACACAACCACAAACCCAACCCAAGCTACGGATAAGCACTTGGAAGCGATGCGAAATTTCGCAGAACAGTATGCCAAGCGCACAGATACCTATTTCTGTATTGATCCCGGTGTTACGGCGGTCGTCATTGAAGGTCTGGCAAAGCATAAGGATGAGTTGGGGGCACCGCTTTGCCCTTGCCGCCACTATGAAGATAAACAGGCTGAGGCGGCAGCAGCCTATTGGAACTGCCCCTGTGTGCCGATGCGAGAGCGCAAAGAATGCCACTGTATGTTGTTTCTCACTCCTGACAATGACTTTGCAGGTGAGCAGCAGGAGATTTCGATCGAGCAAATTCGATCGGTGACGAATCAAGCTTAGAATCGGCCCGACCGGGGCCACTTGAGTCCAATTTGAACGACTGACTTGAACGGTTGATTTGAACGGTTGATTTGAATGGACTCTGGATAGCTCTGGTTTATGGGCCGGATATAGCTGAGAACGCTGTCCTAAATTGCTCTGAATCCTTACACCACACCTCTGAACACCACACCTCTGAGAGAACGTTATGTCAACTTCGGTCAAGTCTCTGGTTAACCAACCTTATAAGTATGGCTTCGTGACTGAGATTGAGTCAGACACGATCCCAGCAGGGTTAAGTGAAGATGTGGTTCGCCTCATCTCTGCCAAAAAGAATGAGCCGGAATTCATGTTAGAGTTTCGCCTCAAGGCTTATCGCCAGTGGTTGAAGATGGCTGAGCCCAATTGGGCAGAGGTAGGCTATCCGCCGATCGATTACCAGAGCATTGTTTACTATTCGGCCCCTAAAGTTCAGGAGAAGAAAAAAAGCCTGGACGAGGTCGATCCAACGCTACTGGAAACATTTGAGAAATTAGGGATTCCGCTTTCAGAGCAAAAGCGCCTCAGCAACGTGGCAGTGGATGCCATTTTTGATAGTGTCTCGGTGGCGACGACCTTTAAGGAAAAGCTGGCTGAACATGGGGTGATCTTCTGCCCAATCTCAGAAGCCTTGCAAGAGCATCCTGACTTGGTGCAAAAGTATCTGGGTAGTGTGGTGCCGGTTGCAGACAATTATTTTGCCGCCCTCAACTCTGCCGTATTTAGTGATGGATCATTTGTGTTCATTCCCAAGGGTGTGAAGTGCCCGATGGAATTGTCTACCTATTTCCGGATCAATAACGGTGAATCAGGACAGTTTGAACGAACCTTGATTGTGGCCGAAGAAGGAAGTTCGGTCAGCTATTTAGAAGGCTGTACAGCACCGATGTATGACAGCAACCAACTTCATGCTGCTGTAGTCGAACTGGTTGCTTTAGATGATGCAGATATTAAATATTCGACCGTGCAGAATTGGTACGCGGGAGATGCAGACGGGAAAGGCGGAATCTACAACTTTGTGACAAAGCGGGGCTTGTGTCAGGGCAAAAACTCAAAAATTTCCTGGACGCAAGTGGAAACCGGATCGGCAATTACTTGGAAATATCCAAGTTGCGTATTAGTGGGTGATAATTCGGTTGGAGAATTTTACTCAGTGGCACTGACCAACAACCGTCAGCAAGCCGATACCGGCACAAAGATGGTGCATATTGGCAAGAACACACGCAGCACGATCGTATCAAAAGGGATTTCGGCTGGTCATTCAGAAAATAGCTATCGTGGCTTAGTGAAAATTGGCCCGAAAGCGGCTGGAGCCCGTAACTATTCCCAATGTGATTCGATGCTCATCGGTGATCGCGCAGGAGCAAACACCTTCCCCTACATTCAAGTACAGAACAATACGGCCAAGGTCGAGCATGAGGCTTCTACCTCCAAGATTGGGGAAGATCAACTCTTCTATTTTGCGCAGCGGGGCATTTCAATGGAAGATGCGATCGCCATGATGATCAGTGGTTTTTGTCGGGATGTGTTTAACCAACTACCGATGGAATTTGCAGTGGAGGCAGACAAGCTCTTGGCTTTGAAGCTGGAAGGTAGCGTGGGTTAGAGAGCTGGTTAATCCGTGGATGGGTGCATTGGTCTACAAGACACTGTACAGTCCAACGGACGCAGCAGCGATGAAAACGGAACGAGAGGGTTGGAACGCAGAAGGGAGAACGATCGGGTGATTATTGAAAACAGTGATGTGATTTTAGCGGTGAAGGATCTCACAGCCAGTGTGGATGATACACCGATCCTGAAAGGGATGAACCTGGAGATTAAGGCCGGAGAAATTCACGCGATCATGGGGCCGAATGGATCGGGCAAAAGCACTTTTTCAAAGGTGTTGTCTGGTCATCCGGACTATGAAGTCACGGGCGGCGAGGTGGCTTACCTGGGGCAAAATCTGCTGGAGTTAGAGCCAGAAGATCGGGCTCGATCGGGGGTCTTTTTAGCTTTTCAATATCCACTGGAAATTCCGGGGGTCAGCAACCTGGACTTTTTGCGGGTCGCTTACAACTCGAAACGGAAACATCAAGGCTTGGAAGAGCTGGATGCCTTCGATTTTGATGATTTGGTGCAGGAAAAGCTGGATGTTGTGAAAATGGATCCGGCCTTTCTGAACCGTAGCGTCAACGAGGGATTTTCTGGGGGTGAGAAGAAGCGCAACGAAATCCTGCAAATGGCCATCCTTGACCCTAAGCTGGCAATTCTAGATGAAACCGATTCTGGACTGGATATTGATGCCCTGCGGATTGTGGCGAACGGGGTGAATCAACTCTCGACTGCGCAAAACGCCATGCTGGTGATTACCCACTATCAGCGCTTGTTAGACTACATTGTGCCCGACTATGTGCATGTGATGGCTAACGGGCGAATTTTGCGGACAGGCGGTAAGGAGCTGGCGCTGGAATTAGAGGAGCGCGGTTATGACTGGGTGCTAGAAGCGGAGGCAGTCGCATCATGAGTATTCAGGTTTCTCCTGGCGATCCTACGATTCATACAGCGGCTGAATCAATCAATGAATCGATTGGTGAATCAATCGGTGAATCAGCTCGATCAACCTCAGCCCAAGCAAGAGCCGACTATTTAGCCTGCCTGCTGAGATTGGCCCAAGCTGAACCGATCGATCGGATTTGGCTGCAAGAGCTTCGCGATCACGCCGTCGTACGGGTACAAGAGCAACATTTTCCCTCTACAAGGGACGAGGAATGGCGATTTACGGATTTGGCGGATCTGCTGAATTTATCGATCGGGGCAACCGAGTCTGCGAGCTTAGCGGATCGTTTGACCACTACCAATCTTGCCACCTTTGCCTTGCCGGATGTGCCTCACCGCTTGACCTTTGTGAATGGACAATACGCCCCACAATTGTCTAGCGTTGCCAATCTGCCAGCAGGGTTAACGATCGGCAGCCTCAGCGAGTTGCCAGAAGCTGAGACCCCTGCCATTCTGCCTTACCTGGGTAAACAGGCTGGGGCTGAAGAGGTGTTCACGGCTTTAAATACGGCTGGGTTAACCGATGCGGCGATTGTTCAAGTTAGCAAAAATGCTGAAATTGACACTCCGATTCATCTGTTATTTATTGCTACTGCACCCCAGCCTACCCTGATTCAACCCCGCAGCCTGGTGATTTTGGCTGCCAATAGCGCCTTAACCATCCTGGAAGATCATGTGACGATCGGTGAGACTGCCTATTTGGAAAATGGGGTGACTGAGATCTGGCTGGCAGAGAATGCGCGGCTGAATCATACCCGCGTGCAGCGTCATAGTGGGACGGCTTTCCAAATTGGCAAAACGGCCGTTTCCCAAGCGCGCACCTCCCACTACACCTGCAATACGATCGATTTGGGGGCACAACTCTCGCGGCATCATCTCGAAATTTACCAAACCGGCGAACAAACTGAAACGGTGCTGAATGGTTTAACGGTAGCGCAGCAAGATCAGGTTAGCGATACCCACAGTACGATCGCCCTGACCAAGCCCTACGGTATGACTCGCCAGTTACACAAATGTATTGTGGACGATCGGGGACATGCTGTGTTTAATGGCAAAGTATACGTACCACAAGCAGCTCAGATGACTGATGCTGGGCAGTTAAATCGCAATTTGTTGCTGTCGCCAAAAGCCAGAGTCGATACCAAGCCGCAGTTGGAAATTGTAGCCGATAATGTGAAATGTACCCATGGGGCCACGGTAGGCCAACTAGAAACTGACGAAATTTTTTACTTGCAAAGCCGGGGGATTGATACCCAGAGTGCTCGCAAGCTGTTAGTGAATGCCTTTGCCTATGAGGTATTGGCGCAAGTGCCGATCGACTCTTTGCGGCAAACCCTGATGGCTCAAGTGGCGCAATCCTAATCAACTTGATTTTCTGGTTCGATCGCTGACTTCTCGCATCCTTCATTCCTTGACTCCGCTATGACCTTCACTCAAGAACGCACCCTGTCCGCTAAAGTCCGAGCCGATTTTCCCATTCTGGCTCAGGATGTGAATGGCAAGCCATTGGTTTATCTGGACAATGCGGCGACTTCCCAAAAACCAACGGCGGTGCTTCAGGCGTTACAAGACTATTACCAAGGATTCAACGCTAATGTTCACCGAGGAGTTCATGCACTGAGTGCCAAGGCTACCGAGGTCTATGAAGCAGCGCGGGATAAGGTGGCGGCCTTTGTCAATGCAGCCAGTCGCAACGAGATTGTTTACACCCGCAATGCCAGCGAGGCCATTAACTTGGTCGCTTATGCCTGGGGGATGAATACGCTGCAACCGGGCGATGAAATTATCCTGACGGTGATGGAACACCACAGTAACTTGGTGCCATGGCAGTTGGTCGCTCAACGCACAGGGGCAGTACTGAAGTTTGTGGAGTTGACGGAAACCCAGGAATTTGATCTCGATCAGTATGCTTCGCTGGTTTCTGACAAAACAAAGCTGGTATCGGTGGTACATGTCTCGAATACCTTAGGCTGCGTCAACCCAGTCGTAGAAATCATTGAGATTGCCCATCGTTATGGAGCCAAGGTGCTCCTGGATGCTTGCCAGAGTGTGCCTCATATGCCGATCGATGTGCAAGCATTAGACTGCGACTGGCTAGTGGCTTCGGGGCATAAAATGTGTGCCCCGACTGGAATTGGGTTTCTCTACGGGAAACTCGCCTTGCTGCAAGCGATGCCGCCCTTTTTGGGAGGGGGAGAAATGATTGCGGATGTCTTCCTCGATCATTCCACCTATGCCGAGTTACCGCACAAGTTTGAAGCGGGCACGCCAGCAATTGGGGAAGCGATCGCCTTGGGGGCAGCGGTGGATTACCTGACCAGCGTTGGCATGGATCAAATTCATGCCTACGAGCAGGAATTAACCTTACATTTGTTTGAGAAGCTAGCACAGGTGCCAGAAGTCAAAATTTACGGGCCAAAGCCCAACACAACGGCTAGCAATCGGGCGGCTCTGGCAGCATTCACCAGCGGTGCCGTTCATCCTAATGATCTGTCGGCTCTGCTGGATCAAGAGGGAATTGCCATCCGCACCGGGCACCACTGCACGCAGCCCTTACACCGCTATCTGGGCGTATCAGCAACTGCTCGTGCCAGTCTTTACTTCTACAATACCCATGAGGAAATTGATGCGTTTATTGTAGCTTTGCGGGAAACGATCGATTTCTTCAGCAATATTATGGGTTAAGCCTGGGTTAAACCTGGGTTGAGCGAGTCGGTGACTTTATCGCAAAGATGCTAATGGATTCAACCAGCGCGATAGGGTGAGCTTAAGGTGATTCAGATCGCGGTAAACCTCTTGTTTGAAAAATTGCCCGATCGCATCAAAGGGAGAAAATTCCTTACCTGCCTGCCAATTGACTTCTTGTCCCAGTGGAGTCAGGTGATTGCCTGACAGGATCTCGACACTGGTGAGCCGAGGAAATCGATCGAGCAGGACACCATGGAGCGATCGGGTTTGATCGATTTCGTCATTCCTGAACTTGATGAGGAGATTGCGCGGCACCTGGTAGTTTTCTAAGACGAGCCGATTGGTTTCCTCCGGCGAAGGAGTGAATTCAACATCAAAGGCAGCCGCAAATTGGGGTGGCAGTGGTGAATTGAATTGAGCGGCCAGTTGGGATGTTAACCTGGAGAACTGCATCACCTGTTCAACCATGGGAATAGAACGTCGAGCAGGATAATTATTAAACGAAATCAAAATATTACCAGCTCGTTCTTGAGGAAACAAACTACCAATTAATAAATGCAGCTTGCAACCCATGCTGTGCCCCACACCATAGATAGGCAAAGAATACTGTTGGAGAATATCAGTGGTTAAATAATCCAACGCCAGGTTAGACATCCGCATCACACGCTGGGCGATCGTGGTGTGATCGAGCGTATTAACGAAGGGGGTTGCCACGATCGCATACCCTTCAGCCGCGAGATGCTCTAATAGGCTGCGATAGGTAACCTGAGGTGCAGTGGCGACAAACGCCCCTCCCAAAAAGTGAATAATGCCAATCGGACGGGTGGGTACTAAGACCCAGTTGCCGTAAATTTCTTGCCACTCCATCGGTTTACCTGGCTTCGTTACATTAGGTTACACACTCATAGTTTAGCAAGTGCGGCGGTTGAACTTGGCAGAATTGGCGGATCAGTGGACTTCTCAACTGGATATTCATTAAGATTAGACCTTTGCAGGGGTTTCTTTTCAGCAGAGACCAGGATAAATTGATGACCTTGCCACCGCCCCGTAAACCACCTTTACCCCGATCGACTGGGTCGAGACGAGGGAGTCGTTTCAGTTTTTTTCCGGGTGTACGAACCCGTTTCAGTCTCTGGCGAGGACACAAAAGCTTCAAGGGAGCGAATTTACGGGGAGCAAACCTGGGGCGGGTGGATCTGATTGGCACCCTGTTGTTATGGGCAACCTTCGCTTGGGCAACGCTTTTGTGGATTTCCCTCCCAGAAGCTCGGTTTGTCGGTGTGATTTTGATCTGGGCTAATTTGATCTGGACGATTCTGGTCTGGATCAATCTGCGTGAAACTCATCCCCAGACCATCGGGGTGCAATCCAGTTTGAAAAATGTGATTTTGATGGGGTTAGTGCTGATTTGGGCGACCCTGATTTGGGCCATGGTGGTAGTGCCGAAGTCCGATCGATCGGTGTTGCTCTGGGCAAATCCGAATATGGTGTTTATTTTATGGGCCCTGTTAAGCAAGGTGGATTTGAGCCATGCCGATCTGAGTGAAACTGATTTAAGCCGATCGAATTTGAATCGGGTCGATTTGCGAGATGCGAATTTGATCCAGGCCAATCTGCGGCAAGCCAGTTTACGGGAGGCAGTGCTGCGAGGAGCCGATTTAAGCGGAGCCGATCTGCGAGGTGTGGATTTAAGCGATGCCGACCTCCAGGAAGCAGTGCTGCGGGGAGCCAACTTGAGCGGAGCCGATCTGAGCGATGTTAACTTGAGCGGAGCCGATCTGCGGGAAGCCGAACTGCATCGATCGAACCTGAGTGCCGCCAACTTGAGTTGGGCCCGGCTGAGCCGCGCCAATCTGAGTTGGGCAAATTTAAGTTGGGCCAACTTGAGTCGCGCTAAATTGAGCCAGGCCAATCTGAGTGATGCGGATCTGAGCGGGGCTGATTTTCGCGAAGCGATCCTGAACGGCACCGTTGTGCATCGGGTGGATTTGAATGCGGTGCTCATTAAGGGAGCCCGCTTTGGTCAAAATGATGGGCTGGAAGATAGCGAGCGAATTAAGCTAAAAGCAAGGGGGGCTCTGTTGGATAGCCCGATGGATGTAACAGGGAATCAGGCTCGACCGGAAGACTCAAACTGAAGACCAAAACTGAAGGCTAAAACGGCGTATAAATTAGAGAAAAATAAATCCCATTTTCCTGCCAGGTCAAGTTATCACCTGCCACCGGAATTAGGGGAATGCCCCAATCCAAACGGGCCGAAAAGTCACGCTGTTGCCAGAGCAACCCAAACCCGATCCCCACCAGGGTACTGGGATCTAAATCGAGATCGGGATTATTCCAGGCAGTACCAAAATCGATAAAGGGAGTCATTTGTAAAACGCCCTCCACTTCAGGCACTCGCAGGATCGGTAGCCGCAATTCTGTAGAAAATAAAGCCCCATTATTCGAGAGAATCTCATCTTGTCCATACCCTCGAACCGTTTGAAAGCCCCCAATCCCAAATTGCTCTAGCGAAACAAGCGGACTATCCGCAAGCTGCATATCCGTGCGCACAAGCAGCAATAAATCCGGCGCAAACAGACGTACCCATTGTCCCTGACCCCGCCAAGCCAAAAAGCGACTATCCGGAGTATCATCACTCACTGTGGCATCTAGCCAATCAACTCCGAGGCTGAATTGGGAACGAACGGCAAACACATGCTGGCTACTGCGTTCTGTCCATTCCTGGAAAAATCGCAGAGCCGAAACCCGAGTCTCTCCGTCAGCATCGGCATCGACTGATAGGGGAAAACCCTCACCATCAACCTGGGTTTGGCTTTCTTGCCGGGAAGCCGTAATGCCTAACGTGAACTCTTCCGACGGGGTTTGATGAATGGGTTGGCGATAGGTAAATTCATAGTAACGAGAGGGAGTTGTGATGTTCGCTCGATCGAACGGTGGTTTAATCACCTCACTGTTCGCCCGCCCTGTGGAAAATTGCAGGGTACCGTTGCGGGGATTGATCGGAAAGATATAACTGAGGTTGACCTCATTACTGCCATCGGTGTTGGCATAGTCTACGCTAAGGCCATCCCCAAACCCCAGCAGATTGGCTTGATCAAACTGGATGCGGCGGCGAAAAGTTCCAACACTAGGCGATCGATTATTGTTAGCTTCAAGTTGAATATTAAAACTATCTGCTTCCTGGACAGCCACTTGCAACACGCTTGTTCCTGGCTGCGTGCCTGCCTGTAGATCAGCGGAAATACTCTGAATCAGTGGATCGAGCTGAAGCAGTTGTAACCCTTCGAGCAAGCGATTTTGATTGATGGGAGTTTGCCCCACCAAGGCTAAGCGACTGCGCACGTAGCCAGGGCGTAACCGCCGCAACCCCGTGACATTAATTGCCTCTAAACTGCCCTCGATCACTTGAATTTTGACGACATCAGCTTCGATCGTCTGGGGTGGGATCAGCGCCCCCGAGGTGATATAGCCGCGATCGATATAGAGTTGGGTAACGGCCGATCGGGCTTGCAAAAGTTCCGCAAAAGTGAGTTCGCGATTGGTAAAGGGAGCAGTCACTTCTGCCAGTTCTGCCTCGCTGAAGACCGTACTTCCGACTACTTCAAAGCGGCGTACGAACAAGGTAGCGGGTACTTCTGGCGATGGGGGTGTCGGGGGTGTCGGGGGCGGGGGGAGGAGTTCTTCCGGCGGCGGCAGTTGCGGTAACGGTTGGTCGGGCAGGTCGGGTTCGACTAAGGGAGGCGTGAGGCGCGGTAATTGTTGAGCTTGTTGAGTTCGATCGGGGCGATCAGTGGCTATTGCAGTGGCTATTTCAGTGGGTGTTGATGAGGTGAAAGCAGAGGTGAAAGCCGATGGATCCAAAGGGCTGGGTTGAAGGGTAATAGCTTCTACTCCAAACGATTCCCATACCTCTGGTTTGATCGATTCTGTTGGGCGTAATTCTGTTGGGTGTAATTCTGTTGGGTGTAATTCTGTTGGGTATAGTTCTGTTGGAGTCGATTCCAACGCTACGGATTTGATCAGATCAAAAGATTTAGCCAGAACAGGTTGAGCAACCAGCTCGATCACGCCAAGAATAACGGTCGGCATTTGCCATACCGCCAGCCCTGCCATCCTTCGCCCGTTTATCGTTTGCCTTAATTGCTTTGGCACACCTGCGCTCTCCAAGGGGGTGAGAATCGATCATTCTATTTGCTCCAAATCATACTGCAAGCTGGATCGCCTCCAGTATCAATTTGATCGATCTGCCCATCCCTGGCTATCCCAGAAATTCCCTAGGGTACAAATTAGGCTACAAGTTAGAGCGCAAATTAGAGCGCAATTAGGGCACAAATACGGTCAGACCGGAAGGGATGCATTCCACTTCTACAGGCGTTGTGCCGATAATTTCACCATCGACTACCACTTTTTGCGGCGGTGTCGCCGTTACTTTTAGCTGCTTTGCGCCAAAATGCACCACATTGGGATTTTCGATCGGGCGGATCAAGGCTGAGCCCAGGAGCTGAGTCACGGTACGAAGCGCTTCCAGTTTGGTACTGGCACTAGCGATCGTCACATCTAACAACCCATCATCAAAAATCACCTGACCCACCCCCTGTGCCAAGACAGAAGTCGCCGGAGCGGCATTCGCGATCGTGAGCGCACCCGCTTGAAATCGTTCGATCCGACCGTCCATTTCAATTTCAGTTTCAAACAGGGTCTGTTCATCAAGTTGTTGCCAGCCTGCCATCAAATAAGCCAGCGCCCCCCAGCGATCCTTGGCTTCTCGATCAGCCCGATCGATCACTTCCGCCTCCAGTCCAATTCCGGCCAGCAACACCATCGGCAATCCATTGCAGAAAGCTGCATCCACCTGACGGGTTTTACCAGCCAGAATGACCTGACAGGCTCCCCGAATGGGAGTCAACGTCGTCGGAATGCCCAAAGCCGAGGCAAAAGCATTGGCAGTACCCCGGGGTAAGATTCCGAGGGGGATCCTGGTGCCAATGAGCTGACCCGCCACCGCTGAAACAGTGCCATCTCCACCCGACGCGATCACCATATCGGCATTGGCAGCGATTGCCTTTTCAGCCAGTTCCTCAGCGCATTTATCTTCCGTGGTTTGATGAACTTCCAGATACAAGTGGGGATCCAGTAATCGCTGAATCAGGGCTAAATCTTGCTCGGCGTTGCCCTGTCCAGACACCGGATTGAAAATCAAATGAGCCACCCGACTGCGAGCCAAGCTTTCGACAATATTAAGAGCTGTCGCTAAGTTGGTCGCTATTGGCACATTGTACAAGGTGCAGATTTGAATCAGGGCTTGCACGGTTGGGTTCCCGATCAGGGCAGCATCCATCAACAGAATGACTACCGCAACATTGCCCAAACTCACCTCAGTGGCAATCTGAACTTCCCCACCTAACCCTTCTGCCAGCAAGGGGCGAACTGCTAAATTAGTCGTGGCTTGCAGTCGATCGGCGGTTTGTTGAGCTGCCAGAATTTGGTACCGCCCAAAGACAGGTTGATATTGACGAACGAGATTCACCAAATCTTCCCGGTGGCGATCATGGGCAATCAGAGCAAGAGTAGCAGTCATGCGTTAATCTAACGTTCAATAACAGGACTATAACTAAATAAAATTAAAGCCGGATCGCCATATCAACATTGAGTTTTATCTTAAAAGTTTGTTGAATGGACAGCGATAGGGTGATTATGAAGAAGAATCGGCTCCTATGCGACTATCCTGAGTGGGATGTCGAGCCTATTGCTTTTTCGATCGAGAATTTTGTTCAAGACCTGGCTCATCTGTTATGCAAGACCTGACTCACCCGACGGCGCAACCTATTTCATCGCTCTCTCGTGCTGATCTTGAAGCCTTTTGGATGCCCTTTACCGCCAATCGACAGTTTAAGGAGCAGCCTCGACTGTTTGTGGCGGCTAAAGATATGCACTATACCACGATCGACGGGCGGCAAGTCCTGGATGGCACAGCGGGGCTCTGGTGTGTGAATGCAGGGCATTGTCGAGCCGCAATTGTGGAGGCAATCCACCAGCAGGTTGCCACGATGGATTATGCACCGGCGTTTCAAATGGGACATCCAGGAGCTTTTCAGTTGGCCACTCGGTTGGCGAACATGGCACCGAGGGATTTAAACCATGTCTTTTTTGCCAATTCTGGCTCAGAAGCGGTGGACTCGGCTCTCAAGATCGCGATCGCCTATCACCGAGCCAAGGGAGAAGGCACCCGACAACGATTGATCGGACGAGAACGAGGATACCATGGGGTGGGATTTGGCGGCATTTCAGTGGGTGGGATTGGGCCAAACCGCAAGTTCTACGGTAGCTTACTCACCGGGGTGGATCATCTCCCGCACACCCACAATCTGGAGCAGAACGCCTTTAGCCGCAAGCAGCCGCAGTGGGGAGCCCATTTAGCCGATGAATTGGAGCGAATCGTAGCTTTACATGATGCTTCTAACATTGCAGCGGTGATTGTGGAACCCGTCGCCGGGTCAACAGGTGTGTTGATTCCCCCTCAGGGTTATCTCGAACGTCTCCGCGCCATTTGTGACCAGTATGGGATTTTACTGATCTTCGATGAAGTGATTACCGGCTTTGGCCGTTTAGGGACGGGCTTTGCTGCCGATTATTTTGGGGTTGTTCCTGACCTGATCACGATCGCCAAAGGAATCACAAATGGAACCGTACCGATGGGGGCAGTGCTCGTCCGACAGGATATCTACGAGACATTCATGCAAAATGCAAACCCTGGGATCGAGCTCTTCCACGGCTACACCTATTCGGGGCATCCATTAGCTTGTGCGGCCGGGCTCGCGACTCTGGATATCTACGAACAAGAAGGGTTATTCGATCGGGCGAATTCCCTCGCTGAGGATTGGGAAGCGGCCGTGCATTCTCTGCGAGAATTACCCCATGTGATTGATATTCGTAATCTGGGTTTAGTGGCGGGAATTGAGCTAGCTGGCATTCCTGGCAAGCCGGGAGCACGGGCTTTTGAGTGTTTTCTGCGCTGTTATGAGCGAGGCTTGCTCATTCGCACTACAGCGGACATCATTGCACTGTCACCACCGCTGATTATCACCAAGGCTCAAATTGAGGAACTGATCGGACTGTTAGCAGAAGTACTAAAAACGCTGCCGTAACCGGAGCCACTAAAGCCCTATTGCAGCCAATTGACCCAACTTATTATCTGGGGTTGGAAGTGAGGTAGCCCCGGCTCTCCTGCATGAATTCTGGCGTGGCTCTGTCTAGTTCACGTTCCTTGAGAATCCTGGGCAGGGGAGCGCAGTAGAATGCTCTATGGCAAAGGTACTGGAGTTCAACAGGTGCTGAATCTCTTGTACAGGCTATCGAGCAAAAACTATCGAGCAAAAACTATCTAGTAAAAACTTTTGCGCCGCCGTTTCTGCTTGGCACGGGCTTTACGCTTACGCTTTTCGATCGGGGTTTCAAAGTGGCGATATTTTCTCATGTCGGGGAAAATGCCAGCGATCGAAACCTTACGTTTGAAGCGACGTAGGGTTGATTCAATGCCTTCATTCTCATTGGGAATTACTTGAGCCATCCGAACTCCTCATCGATAAAAATTAAAACTGTAATCTGGTTTGAACCTTGAAGCGAAAAGCGTGCATAGTGAAACAACGCTCATGCAGGGAGCGAGCTGTTTTGACAAGGCAAGTATGACAAGTAGCTACGACAATGTGAGCGCTAACGATAAATCAATTGCCCATGAATCATCATGAATCATAGAGCAACTCAATTGTTTAGCCTGATTCCTCAGCCAGAGGGACAAGCAGCCCTTAATAACGCCGAGAAGAGCGGTCATTAGACCATCCGCCACCGCCCCGCGAGGAGTTTCTGTCTTCCCGTGGCTTCGCTTTATTGACTTTAAGGTCACGCCCCATCCATTCAGCCCCATCTAAGGCATCAATGGCAGAGGATTCTTCTGCTTCGGTTTCCATTTCGACGAAGGCAAATCCCCGCATCCGCCCAGTTTCTCGATCGGTGGGAACTTGCACCCGTTTGACCGTGCCATATTCAGAGAAAACTTCCGAGATCGCTTCTTCTGTCGCCTGATAAGACAAATTTCCGACAAAAATAGACATAAGCCATCGCCTCCAAATCAACGGTTGTGGAGAGTTAGATTCGGAGAGACGCCGGTTGGACGAATTACACAGCCGAAAATAATTTTCCTAGTTGCCCTTAGCTTATCACGTCAAGCCGAAATTGGGTTTCTAGAGTCGGATAGTAGGAGGATTAATCGCCCTGCTGAGCGGCTTTTGACCGATCTTCTATCAGATCTTTAGGCGTAATGACCTGGCCTGTTTTTGTGGATTTATTTTCGATATTTGCCCTAGGACTATCCGGGTTGAAGAGTGGCTTGTGATCGCTCGGCACATCACCAAAGTATTCCTCAAATTTGTTGTAGTCCATTTGTTCGAGGTTCGGGATATCGGATAGATCGGTTGCTGTATCTCGCACGGAGCTTGGGGCGACTCGATCGCTACTTCCTATATCTACTGAAGGCATGGCGAATGCAGAATTTAGTGTAATTTCTAGTGTAAGAAGACATAAGCATAAGGCTAAACTGCATCGAATCATCTGGGATAACCCAATTTGGCAGCGTAGACCAGTCCGAAGTTTCAGAAGCATTGATTCACGAATCATCATGAGAAAATAGAAGTCTCAATTCAGCACAACCATTAATGGCTAAGCTAAATCTTGTTCCCGTCAATGACCTCCAACAGAAGATAGACTTTCTGCTGGATCATTCACGATCGATCACAGAAATCGATCAGATGACCATTAGCTGATCAACCATGAAGCGTTGCGAAATGAATGACACCATGACTGAGCCAGCAAAAACTTTATGGTCGAACTTATGGTCGAACTTATGGTCGAACTTATGGTCGAACTTATGGTCGAATTTATGGTCGAATTTATGGTCGAACTGGCGCGGCAACAATTCTTTTCAGCACACTTTACGAACAGGGATATCGATCGACAGAAATTTTATGTTGACGATCGCTTTAGTCGAACCTGATTGAGTTTAGCTGGTACCTAGTCTGAACCTGACCAGGTGAGGTTAGAAGATTGGTCAGCCAAACAAGTGAGTAGCGACCAGTGCGAGTGTGACATTTCCAAACTGGATTTGCACCTGGAAGGCAAGCCATTCATGCCTAATCAAACATTAAACGTAGCAATTGCGATCTATTGGAAGGGAGCCGCAGGATTGAGCGGCAGCCAAAGGGGTAAGCCATTGCGAGAGAAAGGGTCTGTGGAGCTGATAAGCTATAGCGATCGGTTAGAGAGAATTCTGGCAAAGCGGTGGCAGAAACAGGAAGGACGGCAAAACGCAGCAGAATCAACGACGAAACCTACCCATCAACAGCAATTCTGGTCAGGTTCTAACGAGGATGCACTCTCCTCATTGATTCCAGATTTCGCCATAACACCAAAGGGGAATTAGCCAGAGATCGCAATGCATTCATCAGGATTGGGGGGAACTCTTCGATCCGGTTTTGTATCAATTGAGTAGCCATTTTGCGCACCCTTTTCATCTCAATATAAGACTCAAGCCTCTCATCGAAAGTCTTATTTTGAGGTCGATATTATCAATACGAGACTAAATTTTTTAGAGATTAAGCCCAGCCAATGCTTTCTCAAGTAGACCAGCAGATGAGCAGGCAGGAATGAAGTTGAGTTTAGTGCTTTACTGCTTTCAGGTTATGGCGCTTTTAAGTTACAGTACAAATGTACTATACACCAATTAATGGACGATACTCTACTCAACGAAAGTCAAGTCTCATATAAGACTCAATCCTCTCAAATTAAGTCTAAAAATGAGATTGCCACTCTTTTAATCAGACTCAAGGTAAGGTGACGAGAATAGAAATGAGACGAATTTTAGCCCAGGTTAGAGAGCTACATCGAATTACTTTCATCGAATTATTTCTAAGTGAGAGTGATCGAATTTAGGAGTTATAGCCATCTAATCAGGTGTCAAAATTAACCTTGAGCAGGTTTAAATTGTGTCAGGATGGAGGAACGATCGGTCAGTTTAGTGAAGTCTTTGGAGAGAGAAAGCGGCCAAAATCCAGCCGGATAGAAGAGTCAGACAGGGAGCCATTGAGCAAAAAAGCCTGCAAGATTTAGTCCAATTTTAGTCCAGCTTAAATTTTTAAAGCTTACAATTCCCTTAAATAAAGCATTTCAGAACTTTGCTTGACTGTGTTTACCGCAGACAGTCGAAAGGCATTTAACGGGACTTCTTGGGACTGCAACTATCAAGTTAAGTGGGTGGTTCGTTTTATAGTCAAAAGCAATACAATTAGCTGGGGAATGTAAATTTGATACCAGTAAGCATTAGATATAGGTAAGAGATATAGGCAAGAAAGTAAGCTCTCAATCCACTGCACAATCTGCCCCGATCGGCAGTGAACTTGTAAGCTAAGTACGAATAAGATCAGAGAATTAACGAGTGCCACCTCCACCCCGATAAACTGGCAACCCTCGATCGCTCCCAAACACAGTCAACCCATCTCTAGATCGATTGACCTGCTCCA
>JALOOM010000147.1 GCA_025454395.1 Elainella sp. Prado103 | reverse complement strand
AACAGGTGATCAAAGGCTTTGGGGAGGAATATGTGATTAACTTTGCCTAGACTTTTACACCATTCCTTAATTGGTAAAGATTTTTGCATAAGGACTTAATAGACACAATGGGACATTGGTAAGACCTTGATTATGAAAACAGCATCGCCTCAGAAAACAGCCCTGGAGAGTTGCCCCTATCTTGTGCTTCAACAAGGTCAGCAAGTTCTAAAATTTTCTTTGGAGCAAGATTTCTATCGAATTGGGCGTGATCCGGTTTGGTCAGATTTTAACATTCCTGAGCAGGGATGGGAGGCTCTCTCTCGACGACATGCAATTTTGCAACGACATGGATCAAACTACCGCATCTACGATGGCGATGGCAGCGGTCATCTGAGTAGTAATGGCCTATTCATTGCTCGAACTCGCGTGGGGACAGAAGGTCTATTGTTATCGGGGAATGTGCAAATTGAGATTGGGCAAGACCCCCGCACACAAATTCTAGTGCAGTATCTGCATCCCACAACCAGTCAGCCCACAGTGAACCCCTACCAAAGACGACGGCTTGATCTGAGAAGCTGTAAGGATTTTCCGGTCAAGCTAGGACGTAGCAATGAACATCGTTACGAGTCTATGCAGCTTGATGCACCTACGGTTTCCTGGGTTCATGCTGAGATCTACCGGGATGCAAAGGGTTATCTCATTCGAGATACCAGCATGAATGGAACCTTTGTAAATCATCAGCGCATCACATCTCCTGCTCGACTTAAGGATCAAGATATCATTCGTCTAGGGGCTTTTACGCTGGTATTTCAGGCTGAAACTCTGGAGTTATTTGATCAAGGGAAGCAGATTCGCCTGGATGCCCATGGTTTATTTCGTGAAGTAACTGAAAAGTCTGGGAAAAAAGTTATTCTCAACCAGGTTACATTACCCATTGAACCTGGACAACTGGTGGCACTGGTAGGTGGTAGTGGTGCAGGTAAGTCAACGCTAATGAAAACATTGTTGGGCACTGATCCCGCAACCCAGGGGGATGTTTTCTTGAACGGCTACAATTTGCAAGAACACTTCAACGTGTATCGATCGCAAATTGGCTATGTCCCTCAGCAAGACATTATGCATCGGGAACTAACCGTGACCGAAGTCCTAACGTTTGCCTGCAAGCTTCGTCTACCGCCAGATACACAGGTGGTGCAGGTTGTAAACAAGGCACTGGAGCAAGTTAAGCTGAGCCATGTAAAAGATTCGATCGTCAATCGGCTGAGCGGTGGACAATTGAAGCGCGTTTCTATTGCGATAGAATTACTGGCTGATCCTTGGCTATTTTTTCTGGATGAGCCAACCTCTGGTCTTGATCCGGGGTTAGACAAGGAGATGATGCATCTGCTAAGAGAGTTGGCCAATCAAGGGCGAACGATTGTTTTGGTCACCCATGCGACGAGCAATATTGAAGTGTGCGATCGCGTAGCCTTTATGGGTCGAGGGGGTTATCTGTGCTATTTTGGTCAACCGAGGGAAGCGCTGCAATTCTTTCATAAGCCAGATGATTTAAAGTATTTTTCCGATATTTACGTTGATTTGGATAAGGGGCAAGATGAAGATGCGGTAAGACGCAACGCTTTTGAGTGGGCACAACGATACGCCAATTCACCGTTTTGTCAGACCTATATCAGAGCCTGTTTAAGTGCGGGTAATACTTCGGCTCACGCACAACGTCCTCTTGGTTCGCTCCATCTGGCAAACAGCAAAGCACTTCCTTTCAATCAACTGGGGTTGTTAAGTCAGCGAAACTTAGTTCTGATGGGTCGCGATCGCCTCAGTACTCTCTTTGCGCTACTGACTGCACCCGTCGGTATTTTGCTGATTGCGTTTACCCTAAGCGACAAAACCCCTCTAGCAAAAATCGCTCCTTTAGCCGTCGATCAGGCACCCTTGGCCGTACAAGCTCTATTTGTCTTCACCTGTGCGGCTCTTTGGGTGGGCATTTCAGGGTCGGTTCAGGAAATTATCAAAGAAGCTCATATTTATGCACGAGAGCGTCTAGTGAATTTAGGCTTGCTGCCCTATATTTCTTCTAAAGTCTTAAATCGCTTGGGATTAGCGACGATTCAAGCTTTAATCATTACCATTGTCATTAGATTCGGGTTTCAACCCCCCGAACCTAAGCTCCTGTCTTGGGAAGCAGGTGTTTTTATTACAGTATTTTTGACATTATTTGCAAGCTTTAGCTTTGGGTTGATGATTTCCGCCTTTGCAAAGAATGAAAACCAGGCCAGCAGCACATTACCGCTCGTTCTATTGCCTCAAATTATTTTCTCAGGGGTGCTGTTTAAGCTGAAGGGAGCGGCCACTGCTTTATCCTGGCTGACCATTAGCCGTTGGTCTGTTGGGGCATTTGGATCACTAGTGGATGTCAATGCTATGGTGCCACCCCCTGCTTTAAATTCCTCTGGTGTCACTGTTCCGATGCCTTTTGAGCCAATCTCAGCTTATGAACCGACCTGGCATAATTTAATGTTGAGCTGGTGCATTCTGATATTGCACGCAACTGCGTATTTGGTTGTATGTTGGATTCGTCAGAGGCAGAAAGATCCGCTTTGAGAACAGGTACATCTCTTGGGCAAGGCGTTAGGGGAAGTGCAATCCAGCCTCCAAGTTTCTATAAATCACCTTGAAGGGCGTGGATTCCACGCCCTTTTTCATCTCTGGTCATCCTCCATGATCCCCCTTTCTACCAAAGGGGCGATGTTCGAGTAGTTTGTCCAGAACCACCAGAATTCTCCCCACCCCAGAGCGGTTCTTCTCTTAGAGGAGCGATATAGGTCGGTTCCGGTGGGATATAGGCAGGTTGTGGGGCAACATAAGCTGGCTCTGTGAAGGGTTCTGACCTGTAGTCGGGTTCAACCGCGATCGCTCCAGGCTCGATTGCTGCTGGCGCAACAGGGCTTAAGCGACTGATTTGTTGATCCGCATTACCGATTTTAGACTGATAGGTTTGAATCAAGGTATTAGCCTGACTGATGGCCAAGCTGTTTTTGGGAACCTTTTTTAGGGTGGCGATCGCCTTCTGCCATTTTTCAATTGCGGTTTGATAAGCATCAATGGTTTGATTGGCCTTGATCTTTTGCTCCGCAGTTTGTGCAGTTTTCTCCGCTTCACTGATTAGCTTTGAGGTATTTGTTTCCTGATTGAGACGAGTTTGAGCTTTAGTGAGGTTTGCGGCGGTCTGTATCAATGACTCCTGAGCCTCTGCATAAATTTTGGTATCACTCGGAATGGCACTGAGCTGATCGACTGAAGCTTTAAGGCGATCGCGAGCCGTTTCTAAATCTTGGCGTGTTTTGGCATTTTGCACATCAGTTTGAGCTGCGATCGCCTGATCGACAGCTTGGCGATAATCTTCCTGGGCTTTTTGATCCTTGGCGCAGTTATCTAGTTGCTGACATAGCCCTGGAATCTGCGAGGATTGTGTTCCAACCATAATTCCACCTATGAGCAGTACACTTAATGTACTTAGAGCGAGTACTTTTCCTTTACCAGAAAACTTGGGAAACAAGGACGGTGCATTGGGAGAGGCAGGTTGATGAGTAGAAGCAATAACCGTAGTTCGAGCCATGGTTGTTAAAGGCTGATGAGGCGAGGGCTGACTCATGACCGTTGGAACTGGGGCTTGAGCCTGCTTCGAGGGCAACACTGCGGTCGGAATTGGGGAGTCCGTCGAAAGGTCATTTAGAACAGCCTGAGCAGACTGATACCGCTGTTGAGGTTTATCTGCCAACAGTTTTGTGAGAATGGCAGTCAGGCGATCGCTGATGACTGCGAAGGATTGCCACTGCCATTCGAGGTTAGCATCCATCAAAATACCTGGATCGTCTTGCCCGGTGAGGAGAACAACCGCAGTGACACCTAGAGCATAGAGATCACTGCTGGGAGAACATTTCCCCATGCGGAGTTGTTCGTACGGCGCATAACCCACTTTACCCACGAGGGAAACTGGTGTGAGGCTGCTACCCATGATGGTTTTGACTTCGTTGGTGATCTGTTTTACAACACCAAAGTCAATGAGAACAGGCTTGGTTGCGCCATCAGGTAGCAGAATGTTGTCAGGCGAAATATCACGATGAACAATATTTCGACAGTGGATATAGTCCAGAACAGGTAATAAATCTTGAAGCCATTGGGTTACTTCGGCTTCGGTGAACTGTAGGTTTTGCGATCGCCGAACCTGCAACAAATCCCAGTAAGTTTTGCCCTCTACATAGTCCTGCACAATGAAGAGCCGTCCTGCCTCTTCTAACCAGGCATGAAATTTTGGGATCTGGGGATGGGACAAATCATAGAGCGTTTGTGCTTCTTGCTGAAAAAATTCGCGTGATTTTTGTTGGACAAATTCGCTATCGCCCGTAGGCACAAATTCTTTGAGCACATAGGGATGGTTGAACTGTTTGGTATCAATGGCCAGGTAGGTGCGCCCAAAACCACCTTTGCCAATCACTTGCTGAATTTGATAGCGGCGATCAACGAGTGATCCAATGGAAAGCTCTTCGGTCATGATCAAATTTATATTCCCTGTTTAAACAACTGAATTTAGGATTCCCTGTTTAAAGGGTTTCTTAGAATCTGGAACTGCTATTCGTCGGGTATTAGTTCTTGCAAAAGGGCTGATAAGCTGACCATCGTAAGCTGACCATCATCTAGAATGCACAAAATCAGATAAAATAGGGGTTAGAAGATAATCGATTTAATCCAATGCCAGTTCCCCAATTTCTCAGTCCACTCCAACAAGAAAACCTCCAAAATGCTCTCCGGGAGAGTGAGGATGCTCATCAGCGACAGCGAATTTTGATGCTGCTGTTGAGAAATGATGGGAAGACCTATGAGGAAATCGCAAATTTTATTGGTTGCTCTTACCGTAGTGTTGCTCATTGGTGCGTTTGCGGCAATCCTGATAATTTAGAGAGCTTCAGAGACCAACGG
>JALOOM010000100.1 GCA_025454395.1 Elainella sp. Prado103 | reverse complement strand
TGACCTTAGTGCCCTTGGGGGTAGTTCGATCGCTCCTGCAATTTCGCCCACAGTTGATTTTTTCGAACTCTTTTGGAATCTGGACGATTTTAGCGTTGGCTCTCAAACTGCTGCTGAGCTGGCAGGTGGTGATCGCCTACGAAGGTAGCGCTCCTGGGGTCGATTTTCGCAATTCCCCGAAGCGGTTACTGCTGCGACGGATCATGGTGAAGTGGGCAGATGCGCTGATCAGCAACAGCCAGTCCGGCAAAAATTATTTAATCGAAGTTTTGCAAGCCGATCCAGCAAAAGTGTTTGCTCAGCCGTATGAGATTCCGGCGGCCGAGTCCCTCGCAGTAGATTCCGAATTGCCCCTCTCTGTAGACTGTACCCGGCCGATTTTTCTATTTGTCGGGCGGATTATGCCTCGTAAAGGGCTACGGGTGTTACTAGAAGCCTGCCAGTCTCTGAAGGAGCGCGGGTACGATCGATTCACCTTACTGGTCGTAGGAGATGGCGAACAGCGTCAAGAACTGCAAGACCTCAGTCAGACCTATCACCTCAATGATTGCGTGCAGTGGCTGGGTCGGGTGGACTATGACCAAGTGAGCCACTATTTTCAGCAAGCTGATGTTTTCGTATTGCCGACCTTTGAAGACACCTGGGGTGTGGTGGTGTTGGAAGCCATGCTGCTGGGTAAACCCGTGTTATGTTCATTGGGGGCCGGCAGCTCCGAATTGGTGATGGATGGGGAGAATGGCTATCGGTTTGAGCCGCAACAGCCAGAAATTTTAGCTGGGCAGATGCAACAGTTCATTGATCATCCGGATCAAGCTGCTCAGATGGGCGATCGAGCCCAACAACTGATGCAAGCCCATACTCCAACTATTGCTGCTCAGTTTTTGGCCGATGTGGTTCATTTTGCCATCCACCAACCTTCCCGATTGCAACAAACCCACTCTGTGAGCCAACACGAATGACTGCCATAGAACAAGAATCAATCGCAATTTTGACTTGGGGTTTACGGGGTGGATCGCTCACCAACTACACAGCCGCTCTGGTGGAGGGGTTTTGGCAAGCTGGACTGCGCAACCTCTCGGTTTTCTATATTGCCGATGGCATTGATCCCCATGTGCAATTTCCAGCCGGGGTCAAATTAGTGCCGTTGGGTGCAAAGCGATCGCGCTGGATGCCTTTTTATCTGGCAAGACGGATTCGTGAACTCCAGCCAACCTATTTGATTTCCGTCTCTGCATTTATCAACATTCCGGCGATTTTGGGCTGGTGGCTAGCTGGTAAAGGTAGAACCCGGCTGATTGTCAGTCAGCATTCCACCATGAGCTATAAAGCCTATGTGGAACTCAAGCATGACTGGAAAGAGCGACTCCAGCCGTTTTTGGCTCGGTTGCTCTACCCACAAGCCAGTGGATTACATGCTAATAGTCAGGCGGTATTGGATGACCTGCTGCATACCATTCGCATTCCCATGCCACCCGAAAGAACGATCGCGACGGCTAACCCAGTCAACCTGGAAGTGATTCAACGTTACAGTCAGGCTCCCCCCGAACATGCCTGGCTGCAACACAAGGAGCAACCTGTGTTGATGAGTGTGGGGCGATTGGCCAAACAGAAAAACTTTGCGGCGTTGATCGAAGCTTTTGCGCTTGTGAACACCCAGCTCGACTGTCGCTTGATCATCTTTGGCGAGGGGCCTGAACGGGAAAATCTCACCCGTCAAATTCAGGTTCTGAATTTAGCGGACAGGGTCAGCTTACCCGGTTTTACGAGCAATCCCTGGTGTAACATGGCGCAGGCTGATCTGTTCGTTTTGCCTTCTGAAGAAGAACCATTTGGCTTAGTGCTAGTGGAAGCCATGACCTGTGGGCTACCGATTGTCGCGACTGATGCGATCGGCGGCGGCCCTCGGAGCGTGTTAGAGAGCGGGCGCTATGGCCGACTCATCCCACCTCAGGATGTGCAGTACCTTGCGGCCACGCTGGTTGAGTTACTCAGTTCTCCTGAACAGCTACAACACTTTCGGCAACTCGGACAGGAACGATGTCACGACTATCGGCCCGATCGAATTGCTCAACAATGGATTCCTTTTCTGGAAAAAATGGACTCGTTGCCGGATGACGCTGTGGATGTCAAAAAGGTCGCTGTGAGGTAAACCATGAAAGTTTTACTATCTGCCTATGCTTGTGAAGCGGGTAAACATCATGAAGTCTGGGTTTTAACAAGACCGGATGATGGCCGTCCAGCGATCGAAGCATTTTTAGCAGAACATCCCAATCCCAATCTCCACTTTGTTTACTTCACGTTGCCGATCATCGGCGGATTTTGGCAGCTCGGATCGATTCCATTTGTTTTGCACTATTACCTCTGGCAAGTTCAGGCTTACTTTGTCGCACGACGATTACATCGCCAGATTGAATTTGATCTGGCCCATGTCACCTTTGTCCGCTACTCGACCCCTAGCTTTATTGCGTTATTGCCGATCCCATTTCTCTGGGGCACGGTAGGAGGCGGAGAAGCAGCCCCTGCCCCGTTCTGGCAAGATTTTAACGGGCGAGCCAAGCTGTACGAATGGCTGCGATTCTTAGCCCATCGGGTTGGTGAACTCGATCCCTTTACTCGCATGACGGCTCAGCGGAGTCGAGTGGTGCGGGTGACGACCGAGGATACGGCGATCCGGGTGCGAAAACTGGGAGCCAAGCGGGTGGAGATTGTGCCGGAAGCCAGTTTGCCGATCGAAGAAATTGAGCAGCTCTCCCACTGCCCGCTGCCCCCTGCTAGCCCCGTTCGATTCATCAGCATGGGACGATTGTTGCACTGGAAAGGGTTTCATTTAGGGATACGAGCTTTTGCAGCGGCGAAATTACCCGATGCGGAATATTGGATTGTCGGTGAGGGCAAAGAGCTGGCCAATCTGCAACAGTTGGCACAAGACCTCGGTGTAGGCGATCGGGTGAAATTTTGGGGCAAGCTCCCCCGCACGGAAACGTTAGAACGCTTAGGTGAATGTCATGTTTTGGTACATCCTAGCCTGCATGACTCAGGGGGCTGGGTTTGTCTGGAGGGAATGGCAGCGGGTCGTCCGATCCTTTGTCTAGATCTGGGTGGGCCCGGAGTGCAGGTGACTGGCGAAACCGGAATCAAAGTTCCCGCTCATACGCCTGAACAAGCGGTGAAGGATTTAGCCACTGCCATGGTCTGGCGAATGACCCGGATTTGCGTCGGAGCTTAGGAGAGACAGGACAACGGATGGTGCAGCAGCACTACAACTGGGAAGCCAAAGGTCAGAATATTGCTGATTTTTACCAGGAATTAATCGACGATAACACCTTGCATGATGATTGTGTGCTTCCGGCGTGAGCACAACTGACTGGGGCAGAGTCAATAAAAAGCGGATTCTAAACTCATGCTGCGAATTCTTACTGTTCATAATCACTATCAGCAACTCGGTGGCGAAGATACGATTTTTGCTACCGAGTCAGATTTGCTTGAATCCTACGGACATCCGGTTCGCAGATACACCGTTCACAACGATCGAGTGACTGGCATGGGAACGTTGGCCTTAGCCCAAGCCACCCTCTGGAATCGAGAAATTTATCAAGAGATTCGTTCTGTGATTCGCGATCATCGCCCAGAGGTAGTGCATTTTCACAATACCTTTCCGTTGATTTCTCCAGCGGCCTACCATGCCGCTAAAGCAGAAGGAGTAGCCGTCGTGCAAACCCTGCACAATTACCGATTGATTTGTCCGAATGGGCTATTTTTTCGGGACGGACAGATTTGTGAAGATTGTCTAGGCAAGCCTGTACCGTTTCCCGGAGTGCTGCATGGATGCTATCGCAATAGCCGATCGGCCAGCGCGGCGGTGGCCACGATGGTTAAATTTCACGATTGGTTGGGTACTTGGGATCGAGCCGTAGATGTGTTCATTGCCTATAGCCAGTTTGCCTTGAAAAAACTGTTGGCAGGAGGGCTGCCCGCTGACAAATTCCAGTTTAAAACTAACTTTTTACATCCTGCACCCAATCCAGGGCAAGGTCAGGGTAATTATGCCCTGTTTGTAGGACGATTATCTCCTGAAAAAGGAATTCCAACCCTTTTGAAGGCATGGCAGCAATTGTCAGGGCAAATTCCGTTAAGAATTGTCGGGGAAGGGCCCCTAGCTCCTCAAGTGCAAGCAGCGATCGAACAGGGTGCCAATATCGAATGGCTGGGGCGCAGACCGCTCTCAGACGTGTATGAGTTAATGGGAGAGGCCCAATTTTTGGTGTTTCCCTCCGAGTGGTATGAAACCTTTGGACGAGTGGCGATCGAAGCCTTTGCTAAGGGAACGCCGGTGCTCGCCGCGAATATTGGTGCTATTGCTGAACTGGTGACTCCAGGTCAAACTGGGCGACATTTTCAACCGGGTAATGCGACTGATCTGGCGGAACAAGTCCAATGGCTGCTCAGTCACCCCCATGAAATGAGCCAAATGCGGCAACAGGCTCGATCGGAGTTTGAAACGAAATATACAGCCCCCGAAAACTATCAGCGCCTGATGGAAATCTATGGGTTAGCCCTGCAAGCGGCCGGAGCCAAGTTGTAGCGCATCGAATTAATTTCCCCATTTCGTCTGTCTCATCACACCTTCCCGACCTCTTTCCGTGAAGTTTCAATGAAATTTAGGGCAAAAGCGCCCAATTCATCTGAAAACAGACAAATTATACAGTTCAATCATCTCAGTGAAGAACGTTAGGTCAGTAGGCTTAGGCAGAGTTAACCTGGGCTAAGGGTAAGGTTAGGCTATCCGAGTTGATTGGTATACCCTTTGCAGCGGCAGAGGATTTTTTTAGGTTTGGGTGCTATCTCCTGGGTCAATTGGAAGTTCCTGAAATGCGGCTGAGATACATGTTCTGCTTGTTTCTCTCATTTACGTCAGTCCAAACGCTCAAATTCAATTCAAGGTCGGAAAATTTTCTATGAAACCCAAAACTCTGATTGCTTCATTGGCCGTCGCTGGGGGGATGCTGTCCTCGTTGGCGATCGGTTCAGCGGCCCAAGCTTACACCGTCACCTTCAATGGGGGTGTCGGTGGCGCTAACATGGTCGATACGCGCGACATTACCCTTGACTCTAGGCACGACATTGGGCGAACCCTGGATCCCACTTCTTGGAACTTCCGGATTCGCGACGCGAACGATCAGCTTATTTCCGGTAAAGGAGTTTTAACGGTGAAGGCACTGGATGCCTCGAAGGTAACCTTAGAAGTCTTTATCCAAAACTTGACGAATGTTGCGTTTCAATCCTCGATTATTAGTCTGGGGATGGGAATCAGCCCTGATGCCACAGGAATTAGTCTAGATTCGGCTGGTGCAGTGTTTGACAATGCCCTCATGAATCGTACGGGTAACTTCACGGGTGGGTTTAAGAATATCGACATCTGTCTTTCGGGTGTTCCCAGATGTAGTGGTGGCAATATCAACCAAGGGCTGCTGTCTGGCATGACCGATCGGTTTACCTTCTCGGTGTTAGGCAACTTCGGGGTATCTGGTCAGAATTATTCCAGAGTGACCCTGAGCGATTTTGCGTCCAAGTGGCAGACTGAGGCGGGCAGCTACACATTGGCCGGTGTACCTGAACCAATGACGATCGTCGGATCGGGGTTGGCTTTGGGACTAGGCGGTCTCATGAAGCGGCAAGCTGCTAAGCGCCAACAGAAGAAGCAAAAGCAAGAAGCCACTCCTGTATAGGCAATGCAATCGATCGGTTCGACCGTTCGAAACTGATTTTGTCACTCTGCTGATTCAGTTCTCCGCAGCTAGCTTCTGATGGCTATGGGGAGCTTCTTTCTATATCTGCCTTTTCGATCTACCCCAGATCCGCTGAAATTAAAGTTGGCGCTTGAAACCTGTTGTGATGAAATTAGCTGACCCGTTCTCGACCGATCGGTTGCAAAGAAACAAATTTCTGCTATTGGTTTTAGCTACCGGTCTGATTGCGATTCATTTAACCCTGGTTTCACGGGCAAATGATGGCAATTTGATGGGTACCAGCCTTCTCTATTGGGTTGCGGTAGGATCGTTGGTCTGGTCGAAACGACAGGCTTTAGGGCTGAAGAGTGATCGGATGTCGATGGGAGTGGGTGCGCTCCTGATCGGCTTCCTATTGCTGAAAAGTGCCTTTCTGGTTGGATATGACCCCTTTTTACGGGTGTTTCCTGTGCTGGCTGCGATCGGGCTGTGGTTAGTGACATCGGGTTTTAGAGGCTTTCAGCATCATTGGCAGGAGATTGTCATCCTGGGATTTCTTGCTCCACCGCCAGCCGCATTGTCTGAGATCATCGATACTTCACCGCTGACAGCCCAATTTTCAGCATTAGTGCTCTGGTATTTGGGATTTGATGTGGTGCGACAAGGAATGAATCTGATTTTGCCGAATGGCGGGGTCGAGGTTTATTCCGGTTGCTCTGGGGTCGAGAACATGTTTCATCTACTGGGATTGTCCGTCCTGTTTTTGATCCTGTTTCCCTTAAGTCGGGTGCAGCAATTTTTGGTGCCGCTGGTCGGCATTCTGATTGCTTTCTGCATCAATGGTTTTCGGGTAGCGCTGATGGCAGTGCTGTCTACTTCCGCCGACAAAACGGCATTTGAATATTGGCATAAAGGAGATGGATCGCTCCTGTTTTCGATGCTGTCAGTTTTAGTGTTTGGCCTGTATTGCTTATGGCTATTGCAGCAAACCGATGAACAGGATGAACTTTCGGAATTAGAGGGGCTGGAAACTTTAGAAGCCGGGAGCCTCGATCGCGACCCATTAGAAGATGCTGAAAATTTGGATGATTCCTTAGTACCCTAAATCATTAGTACCCTAAATCATTGCTGCAAAGATATAGCTAGGGACTAATTGCTAAGAATGGTGCTGAAAAGGATTGGCATAGCCTGGTGAAAGTGCTGGACAAACACTGGATGAGATCAATGCAGGCAAACTTGGAATCCTGGCGTAGCTTTACTCTGATCGCGCTTTCAGCGGCTACCTTAGCGGTTTTGGGCAAGGTAGTGCTCTGGCCTAATCAAGCTCGAACCATTCCAGATTACCAATTTCCCCCGATCGTCCCCCTGACAGGTTGGCACATCCACAATCAGGGAGCTTTGTTGCCCACGGTTGCTTCACCGCCTCAACCCGTTCCTGAGTACTCAGAAAGGAAAATGGCGGCTCACGGGTATACCCTGACCCAGGGAGATGCGGTGGTAAAAGTGCAAGCCTATTATGTGCTGAAGCCCAATGGCGAGGTGCAACATGCCCTCAAAGCGTTTGGGGGGATCGAGCCCAAGTCGGCTCAGTTGCAGTTGGACACCCGTTATGCAGATGGGATAGGTTCCTATGTCGTCTTTACCCATCAGCAAACCGCTTATTTAGGTTCCTGCATCAATCCCCATGGTGGCAGTACGGTGACGGCTCGAGAATTTAAGCAGAATCGCAATTTTGCTGATTTGCGACATCGCTTGGGGCCTTGGTTACTGGGTGAGCCGCTGAAGGATGAGCGTTGCTTGTGGTCTTTTTTCGCCACACCCATTCAAAACAGTGAAACCGAATCTAGTGCCATATTAGAAAATGCTTGGTTTGCCTGGTTTAGTTGGTGGGATGAGCATTTTCCGCCGCTGTGAGCCAGGAAATGATGATCCATTGAGCCATCAAATTGCGATCCATCAAATTACGATCTATAAAATAGTGATTTTTGAGACTGTTTTTAATTCTGCTATTCTCAATTCAATCCTTTGCCTGCTCAATCCTATGATGAACCCCAAGAAATCGCTTTTTTCTGCCTCTGATCCAGGCGTTTCCATCAGTTCAGCCAATATTTTTCGGGTCGTTGGCTATGGGCTATTCATTTTGGCGATCGTAAATTTTTTAGATATCGTTTTACCGTTGCAACTCATGAATGCCCAGTGGGAATTGGAAACCGCAGGTGCAATTTTAGAAAGTATTCCCATTCCTCTGCTGAGTCTGATTCTCATCCTGTATGGCGAAGCGCAGCAGCGCGGTAAGCTAGAAAAAATCTTCCTCAAGGTGCTTTCCTACACTTGTTTACTATCCGCGCTGCTGTTTCTGCTCCTGATTATTGTGGTCACCAGTAACACGGTCAGAGTGCAACGGCAAGTTACTACCCAGTCAGGTGATGCAGTCAGTCAACAACTGGATCAGATTACTCAACTGGAAACCCAATTACAGCAGGCTTCCGATCAACAGGTAGCAGCATTTTTAGAAAACGAAGGAGTAGCCTTAGCGCCAGGAGAATCTGAAGAAGCGAGGCAACGATTATTACAAAGCCTATCGGAAACGAAGACGCAAATTCGTCAAGAGCGTTCCACCGTGAGTAATAATCAGCAGCGGGCTTTATTCAAAAATGCTGTGAAATGGAATCTGACTGCAGTGATTGCGAGTTTCATCTTTTTCTACTTTTGGCGATCCACCCATTGGGCCAGAATGTTTCGGTGGCGATCTGGGTCACAGCGAGGTAATAGTAATAGTTCATTGCCGAAGAAAACCCCGTCCCCCCTCAAATAACCTATTGCCCCATCTGACTGGGTTTTAGTTTGATTAGGGCATGGTTGAGATAGCTTATGGAGACAATGTCGAAAGCGATCCCGAAAAGAGCAGGCTTCTTAAAAAACTCCACCCTGGTGATTTTGGTATTTGCGACTGCCTTTTTCCCTCGCTTGGTCGAAACGATCGGGGCACCCGCACCCATCAATTTTCTGCATTTTGCGACAGTGCCTTTTGCAGCAGCACTGGTTTTGACTAAAAGTCGTGTGAGAGATCGCCATCAAATTCAGATTGTCTGGCAACTTTTGGTGGGGTTACTTTTCTTGCTGACGGCGATCGTGGCCAGTGCTTTCCTCAATGATGCCGGTGGGATCAATGCCGTCCTCGCTTTTTTGCTGTTGGGTGAACCGTTTATTCTACTGATCGCCCTAGTGGGGTTACCGCTCTCTGCCAAAAGCTTTACTTCGTTCCAAACCTGGATCCGCAGATTTTGCCTTTTTCATGTTTTTTTAGCGATCGCTCAACGCTACATTTTGAGATTTGATTTGAAGCCAACGGGAATGGAGCCGCCGGATAATATTCAGGGTGTTTTTTTCCTGTCGGGTGCAGGACATGTTGTGGGCACCTCCGTTTCGCTCTCTTTCGGCATCTACTACTTTTTTACGGCTAAAGATGTTCCTCTTTACTTCCGCGCCTTAGTGATGCTGGCGGCATTTACGCATATGCTAGCGGCGGATGGCAAACAAGTGTTGCTCTTTTTGGGTGTCGCATGGTTGCTCCTAGTCTTAATTAAATTGAAAGATATCGCTAAAGCGATTCAATATGTTGCAGGTGGCATTGTGTTTGGCTATGGCTTCTTTTGGTGTATGCAGAATATCGAAGCCTTTGCATCTTTCAACACCTGGATTCGTCCCGAACTCTATGGGCCGGAGGGAGAAGCAACGCGGTTAAAATTTGCCTCTCTACGTATTATTCCTACTTATTACGAATCTGTCTTGAATGGTCTCTTTGGTCTTGGCCCAGGTCATACGGTTGGGCGACTGGGGGGATGGATGTTGCGGGAATATGCCGGACTTCTCAACCCATTGGGTGCGACAAGCCATGATGCCAGTCGAGCAGTCTGGCAGGCTGTGGGTGAAAGCTGGCTGGGCAGCCAATCCAGTATGTTTTCTCCTCTCTTCGGGTGGGCTGGAATTTGGGGTGATCTGGGGTTCATTGGGTTGGGTGCTTACCTCTGGCTGGCCTACGTAGTTTGGCATCACCTTTGTTTGGATGATATTTCAAAATTGCTACTGTTGAGCATTTTTGTTTCCGGATTGATTTTCTCTCAGATGGAAGAACCTGGTTATATGCTCTCGATCGCCATGTTGATTGGACTGCGGTGGCAAGAACATCGGATGTCTCATCAAGCTCAGGCGGTGATTCATCCTGACCATGCCCTGGCTTCATCAGTCGTTCAATAGGCTTTGAAGTCAATTCAAACTTGCGCAAACTGAATGCCTTAAACTGAATGCCTTAAACTGAATGTCTTAAGGTGTTTTAGTTTGATCTGTCTGTTTTACGTGTGTTTGCTTGTCAAGAACCTGTTGGTGTAGTAATAAATAATTGATGATCGGCCATGATGCGATTACTTGAACAGTTCGGCGCTGGATTGTTGCACCAGTCCGGGAAGCCTCATGGAAGCTTAAAACGCTCCTACACTTTTTGGAGGCAATGTTGTTCTCTTGGTATGTTGAGTTTGGCGGCTTGTTCGTCATTTCGTTCACCTTCATCGAAATTTTTTCCCCGCAGTTGTGAGAGTACAAATAATGCGGCGACGGTATCTCAATTCGGTTTTGTCCAAAATCATTCGGGTGATCCAATCGCTGATCAGAATCGTCAAAATCGAGCCCGGTGGACGACCCCTGGGCAATCCCTAGAACAGTGGAAAGATGCCGTTGAAATTAATTTGCCCAATGATCCCGCGATTATGTTGAATGTGAAGCAGTTGGGGGTAAAAGGGGATGGGATTACCGATGATACTGCTGCGATTCAGCAAGCGATCCATCAAGCAGGGCAAACGAATCGAGCTCTCTATTTTCCTAATGGAACTTACCGAGTTACGCAGGAGATTCGGTTTAAAAATGCTGATGGATCACCCCTACGAGCAGGGCCTCACCTTTACGGGCAAAGCCGAGATGGGGTTGTCCTGAAGCTAGATGATAATTTGCCCCAATTCCGGGATGCTAATCGGCCAACCCGCGCCGTCATTCGGGCAGTGGATGCGGAGGATGGCACAACTTGGCGTGATATCAGTGCTGACTTTTTCAACCGCTTCATGATTAATTTTACGATCGATACGGGTAACAATCCTGGTGCGGTGGGCATTAAGTTCTATAGCAATAACACGGGCATCCTACAGAATGTTCGCATTATTGGGCAAGGAGCGATCGGGCTTGATTTAAATGCGGTTGATTTGAATGGGCCCCACCTCATCCAAAATATCGAAATTCGCGGATTTGATATCGGTATTCGCTCGGCAGGATCCAATAGTGCAACTGTATCGAATGCAATCATTCAGGATGCAGCTTCCTATGGGCTCTACCACATACAAGGAGTTCTACAAGTTGAGCAGATCCGAGTGGAAAATGCTCCGGTTGCGGTGTTTACAAAGCCGACTCAACTGTTTGGTCGCACCACTTTGACCTTAGTGAATGGTCAACTTCGGGGGAGTGATCCCACCCAACCAGCGATCGTGAATGGTGATCTGTTATTTGCACGAAATATCACCAGTCAAGGATTTTCTACGGTTCTTCGAGAGGAAGCTGGCTCGAACAACTCGAATGACAAGATCAATACGCTAGAGATTGGGGAGTATAGTTCCCATGGAGTCTCGAAAAAGTTTGCCGGTAATACCGATCGTTCTCTCAACTTGCCGATTGAATATTTTCCACTCACCTATGATCCTAAGCCGGAACAGTGGATCAGTGTGAAAGACTATGGGGCAGTACCGGGTGATAATGTGGATGACACAGCGTCAATTCAGGCTGCGATTGATGCGGCAGCGGCGAGTGGCAAGACTACCATTTATTTCCCTGGACTCGCAAAGAAAGATCCAAACTGGTATACCGTTAATGGGACTGTGCAGGTACGTGGCAGTGTTAAACACATTCTCGGTTTTGCACCTGCGCGATTGAGAGGTGATGGGGGCTTTAAAGTGATTGACGATACTCGAGGCTCTAAGTTTGTTCAGTTTCAGGGCTTCAATTTCTCGAACATTAGCTATGAAAATGCTTCTAGTCGGACAGTCAGGCTCACCAATTTAACGGGTTCGATCCAAGCGACTGGATCTGGCAAGCTATTTCTAAATAGTGTGGCGGGAGGATTGTCGATCGAAAATCCGCGAGCCCAAGTCTGGGCCCGGCAACTGAATACTGAGCAAGCTGGTGATTCTAACATTGTCAATAATGGCGGTACACTCTGGGTTCTAGGACAGAAAACCGAAAAAGAAGGTTTAAAGGCACGGATATTCAACGGAGCCAAAACCGAAATTTTGGGTGCCTTTATTTACTCCGTTGGAAAGCGGGCCACTGAAACAGAATCTGTGTACGAAGTTGTGGATGCCAATGCTTCGTTTGCAGGGGTACGGGAAAGAACTGGTAACCGAAAATATCCTATTTTCGTGCGCGAGACTCAAAATGGCATCACTGCATTATTTACCGAGGCAGAGCTACCCACTGGTAATGAGTATAATCGGGGTTTCTCGCTCTACTCAGCATCTAGGGTGCCCCAGGTTGCTTCAACTTGTTCCATGCAATAGGTTTAATCCATGCCATAGGCTCTACCTGATTGCCTAACAACAATCGCCCCTACCATTGCTGCGCAGAAGCGAGCACACCCTAATCCCTCTCCCAGAGTGAGCGAAAGGACTTCGATCCAAGGTTGTGGCTGGAAGTTCTTTCGCCCTTTGTGGTAGGAGGGAGTATGGCAGGAGGGAGCTATTGGGCAAACGATTGGACAAACGATTGGGAAGACTATTGGACAGTTGGCTTCGCTTGGTTCATCAGGGTTTCGTATATAGAACAAGCTTGTGTACGCAATGATTTCAGAGGCTCTGAATAAAATTCATCTTTCAAAGCAGCCTGTTGGCTTTTCCGCGATTCAGATGGACGACTCACTACCGTCTCTTTTAATGTTCCGAAGGATTGCATATAGCCTTCATCGATCATGGCAAAGCACTGCTGAACATTCTCAGGAGTATGCTCAAACTCTGCAAAGTTCGCCCCAAACTTTTCATTCACTCGCCGGATGATTTGGCCATAATCTTGGGTGATTTCTTCAAACGGGGCTAACACAAATCGATCTTGATAGGGCAGGATTGGCTTGTAGAAAGCGATATAGTCATGCAAAACCTGCCGCATGGTAATTTCTCGATCGAACTCACCAATCAAATAGGAAATGACCGCTTCTTCAGGCGCACGAATCAAGACGATTGTTGGTAAACCTTTGCGAGCACCCGCAATCACTTGAGCGGCTGCATGGGTATGATGAGCAATTTTGACCGGTCGAGGTTGCGCTATTTTAAAGGCAATATGGGTAAAAGTATTAGCCGTTCTGGGAAATCCCTCGATCACAATTTCTGAATCGGGCATTAAAGGTTGAGGTGCAGCAGGTTCTGGCCCAGAAGTCTCAGGGCAATAACGCTTGCGCCACCGTTCCCAGCGCCACCGTGCAAATGGTAGGAAAAGTAAAGGATATTGTCTAGAAAAAGTTCGAAATTTGTAATAGAGCGAAGGAGGTAACCTACGTCTCAAAAAGTATTGAGTTGCTTGATAAGCTTCTGTCGTATTCTGTGGATCTAATGTATTGTCCAGCATTTCAGCCATGGCGAGACCTCTTTCCTACAGATCTTGAGCACTAGGTTATTCCGTCCATCATCTTAGCTGGCACGATTGCGGAATTCCAAGACTGGTATGAAACTAAGACCCACACTTGAGCTGAACTCAAAGATGAGTATGAATCTAAACGAGTATCCATTGAACTGACAAAACTCAAACTACCCACTGCTACGCAGAAGCAAGCTACACCCCAACCCCTCTCCCAGAGCGGGCGAGGGGCTTTCGAACCAGGATTTGATTGGAAGTCCCTTCGCCCCTAGTGGGAGCAGTGATTGAGGGATGAGGGGAAAAGATTTGTCAGTCAATCAGCCTATGCTGTCAACCATGTTACCGAAATTAGACCGGCAAGAATGGCAATGAATGTTCCTGAGGGCTAGGGGTCAGCTAGCTCATGGTTAGCGAACAAATGTTACATCATTGGTAGGTTTACATAGCATTTAATGTCTATTTTTGGGGAATGACGTGACAGTATTCATCAGATCTTTAAAGAGCGATTGAATCGGGTTGATTGCGATCGAAAGCCAGGGAGATATCAATCTAATTTTGGCTCAGGGCTAAAAGTGATGTCATTGCCGAGTTTTCAAGTGGGATACCCTGAAAACAGGCTATTTTGACGGGTTAACTTGATTGCTGTGCCTGATAGAGACTTGATAAAAGGTTGTTCTTCTACTTCTATCCTTCAATGGCAACTCCTAAAATCAATCTAGGTTCACTCCGTACATTGCGGGTCATTTACCCTGACTTCCATCATTTCTTTATGAGGAATTGATAAAGTTATACAACGTATACGGGATTTCTGGGATAGCTATACGCAATGTTAAACACCCGCTCATTATGCTGAGCCGTATTGGTTTACTTATATTCCTATTTGGAAGCCGAGCCGAGCGTTTTAGCGATGAAGGGGGTTGTTGTGAGTTTGCCAACTGTCAGCATCATCGGGTCTCCAGTGACGGCATTACCGTTTGAAGCTCAGATTGGGACGATCGCCAACTGGGCAAAAGCTCGTTTAAGCAAAGTTGTTTGTGTTGCCAACGTGCATATGTTGGTGGAAGCCTACTGGCATGGTGACTTTGGTTCTGTTTTGCGAAAAGCAGACATTGTGACCCCGGATGGGATGCCGCTCGTTTGGATGATTCGGTTGTTTGGGTTCAAGAATCAAGATCGGGTTGCTGGATTAGATATTTTAACGGGTGTTTGCAATCTAGCCCAATCGGCTGGCGTGAGTGTCTATTTTCTGGGGCCACAGCCAGATGTGTTAGCTCGAATGCAGGCAAAGCTGAGAAAGGATTTTCCTATGTTGTCGATCGCAGGCATGGAATCTTTACCTTTCCGTCAGTCGATTGAGGTGGATCAGGCTTTGATCGATCGGGTTAATGCCAGTGGTGCAGGCATTGTCTTGATCGCGTTGGGTTGTCCAAAGCAGGAGCACTGGATGGCGATGCACCAGAATAAAATCAATGCAGTCATGATTGGTTTGGGGGGTGCATTTCTCGTTTATGCCGGAATTCACAAACGAGCACCTCGTTGGGCACGTGAGAATGGTCTAGAGTGGCTATATCGTCTGATCCAAGAACCTCGGAGGCTATGGAGAAGGTATGCCCTGACCATTCCGCCGTTCCTCTATTTGGCCTTAAAGCAGATTTTTCTGGCTCCTCGTTCTCCTGAGCTTGCCAATGGACAGGCCCAATCTAAATGAACTGAAGTGTATCCAAATTAGAAATGGGACAATCGATTGAGCAGTAGCCTGAGAACTCAGTACTGCTCTCTTTTCATTGCTGCCGAAATTATCTGAAGCAGAGCTATGCCTGTACAAACTATTAAATTGCGCAAGTGATTTAATTTTCATTCCTGAGCAGCAGGTGATTCTCCAGGAAACTATGATCCTTGAAACCTAAATGTAAAGCTTTGTAAAGACTGCATAAAATTGCCCCCTGCTCCTTGAGAACCGATCAGAAGTGGTTCACAAACCACATGATTTACAACTTACCAAGGAGCATTTCAATCATGGCAATTGTTAATTTGACCCTCTTCAATGATGTCTACGTCGATAGCAATTTCTCTAACACCATCTATGCTTGGTCAGGTGATGATACTGTCTGGGGACAAGGTGGTAACGATATTATCTATGGCGGTTTGGGCAATGACCGACTGTATGGTGGTTTAGGGATCGATCGACTCTATGGTGAAGATGGCAGCGATCGACTCTATGGTGGAGAGAATACGGATTACTTATATGGAGGGGGAGGAAATGATTCTCTTTTAGGTGATGCTGGGAATGATTTTCTCTATGGCAATGCCGGGAATGACACTCTGAATGGAGGGGCTAACGATGATGTGTTAGTGGGATCTGATTCTAGCCTGTTGAATGGGTTTGAGAAAGATCTGCTGATTGGCGGTACAGGAGGCGATCGGTTCTATCTCACCAACTTAGCAGGGAACAGTGTGCTCTACGCGAACCATGGTTTTGATGACTATGCCTTGATCAACGATCTCGCCATTGGTGGAGCCGATCGGATTTATCTGGATGGTGCGGCTGCCTACACGTTTGGAATTACTGGTGTGGATGGCAGAACTGGGGTGGGAATTTTTAAGGATAATGGAATTTTGGGCACTGATTTAGTTGGACTGGTGAATAACACGAACAATGTTGCAGCCGTAGCGGCCCAGGTGAACTATATCTAGTCGGTTGTAGCTGAGTGGGTTTTGATTAGATGGATTGTAATGGGGTGGGTGCATTTTTGACTGGACTCACCCCTAGACTTATTCCTGAACTCACCCCTGAACTCACCCCTGAACTTACTCCTGGACTTACTCCTGGACTGACAATCGGACTTCTCCGGCAGCTCAGATCTGACTCAAAATTTAGCTTAAACCTGGACTTCCAACAACCCATCGGTTGAAAATTGAGCATCATGCCTGAGAATATAATCAGTCCCTCGAAACCTTGAACCTACGATTTGCAACTCTGTGCTGCCTATGCAACGGGTCGCGCGGGGTTTCTGGATTAGCGCTTGAATTTCCCCGTTGTTGGCAGAGGTTCCTTCCTATCCCGATTTCTATCATGAGTTCATCAGACGATCGTTTAGCTCAGCCTCCCCTAGACGAACGCTTAAAACAGCTCGCCCTTGCAGCTCAACAGGCTCCTGCCCGAAGTCGGGAACGGCAGCGGGCGTTGGCCAAGCTAATCAGTGCGATCCAAACATCAAAACAGTTGGCTCGCCCCCAAGCCGGACAGTTTCAAGGCTTCTATCAAGACATTTATGCGGAGGCAACGCAACGGCTTTATGCCTATATTTGTGATCGCATTGATGACTATAGGATTGAACGGGGAGAAGTATTACAATGGGCCAATTTTCTATTGAGTAAACGTTTTTTTGTGGAGGCCAGTCGTGATGTAATGCCGACGGTTTATAAAGGAATGAACCCTAAATCTGTCCAGCATTTGACGCTCGAAGATTTAGATCGCAACAATCCGGCTGATGTTAACCCACAAATGATGCCTTCCATATCTCAGGAAGTTGAACAGGTGTTGGAAGAAGATCCAGAGGGATTATTTCAAAGTGCATATATCGCGCATCATCCTCAAGCTAATTTTCGGGCTCTGGCCATCAAACGGCTCTCCGGATTTTCCTGGCAGGAGATTTCGGCTGATTTGGGGATTGCCATCCCGACCCTGAGCGGATTTTATCAGCGCTGTCTGGTTAAGTTTGCCCCCAAGTTCAAAGAGTATTTATTGTAATATCAACCCCTATATCAACCCCAGTGAAGGCAGATTGGGCATCATGAACCGCACCGATGATTCAACCTTTACCATGCCACTCACCCTCCAGGCACACCAGATTGCAGAGCAGTTTCGTATCCAGCAGTCTAATCCGCAACGGGCAAAGCAAGTTTATCTGAATACCTTGGCTGTGCAAGCCGTCCACCATTACTTAGCCTGGTTGGGGATCGCTACTGATCTGGCGGCGGGCGACAGTTGGAACCCCGTGATGCAAAGTCTGGCTGATGTGGCGGATTTGGTGATTCCCGATCGCGGTAAGCTGGAATGTCGCCCTGTGTTGCCCCAAGCGCAGGTCTGTTATGTGCCTGCTGAAGTCTGGTCGGATCGCATTGGCTATGTGGCAGTGCAGTTCGATCCGGATTTAACTGAGGCGACTTTGCTAGGGGTAGTGCCTGCTGTGCAGACTTCTGAGGTATCGTTGACAGCACTTCGATCTCTGGATGAGTTGTTGGATTATGTCAATCCCCAGTTTGTAGAGTCGGTCAGTGACCTGAATCGGACATCTGCTGCGGCTGATCAATCTCTGGCGGGGGGAATGACTCAGTTGGATCGCTGGTTGGAGGGGGTCATTGTAGCAGGTTGGCAGGCGATCGAGCCTTTCTGGGCTGGACAGCACCCGGCTTGGAGCATGAGAGGAGCGGAATTAGAGACTTCAGATCTATTACTTAACTCGTCTCCTGATTTATCTCTTGATTTATCTCCTGATTTATCTCCTGATTTGTCTTCTCATCTATCTCCCGATCCCCTCCTCACTCCATCTTTTAATCTGGCATCTGCTGAGGCAGATCAGTTCGCAGCCACTGAAATAAATCGGGCTAAGCCGCTTGTCTTGGGAACAGAACCGACAGAAGCAATTATTTTGATTGTGGGCGTTTTGCCGACTGGCAGCCATGAACGGGTGATTTGGGTTCGAGTTGCGCCCACGCCTGGAGTTGACCATTTGCCGACTGCGTTGGAAGTATTAATTTTGGATGCGACTGGATCGGTGGTGATGCAGGCCCAGTCTCGACAAACGGAAATGATCCAGTTGCGATTTATGGGCGAAGTCGGAGAACAATTTGCGGTGCGGTTGATTTTAGCAGCAGAGCAGGTGACGGAGGCATTTGTGATTTAGCGGGCTGGGTCGATCGAAAATAGAGCAAAAATCCAAAACAGAGCAAAGCTGGATCGGATTGCACATGAGCGAAATGTTAGTCACCTTAAGGCTAGATGGCGATTTAGAGCAGGGTTTTCGGGTCATTCTGGAAATTGGTCGGGAGGGAGAACGACCCCAGGGAGAATGGCAGGGATCTTTGCCCGCTCAACCGGATTTAGCCTCGGTCTTAAACCAGTGGCGACGTAGCTATCGAGAATTGGCAGGCACGGCTCGGATCATTCCTCAAGAAATTATTTATGGTGGATCGATCAATCGCTTAGAAAACTGCCGTCAACTGGGACAGCAACTCGGAACGCAATTTACCCAGTGGCTGAGAACTGAATCCTTCCGAACGCTTGATCTGCGGTTACGGGAAGAATTACAGCGGCAGGATTCCATCCGGATTCTCTTGCGCAGTCCCGATCCGCTCGTGCGCCATTTGCCCTGGTATCGGTGGGATTTAGTGGAGCGATTTCCGCGATCGGAACTGTTGTTGAGTGCGTCTAGCTTTGAACGATCGGTGTTGAGTGAATCTCTGCGGCCAAGGGGAAGGGTAGGGGATCAGATCAGCGATCGGCGCAACAGGCAGCTACCTGCGAAGTCTACGCTGGGATCCCGCCAATTCGCTAAACCTGCTGGCGAACCAGTCCGAATTCTGGCGATTCTGGGGCATAGTTGTGGCATTGATGTGGAGTCCGATCGGGCTTTGTTAAACCAGTTGCCGGATGCCGAAGTAACCTTCTTAGTGGAACCTCAACGGCAACAGTTACATGATCAGCTTTGGGAACAACCTTGGCATATTTTATTTTTTGCTGGACATAGCCAGACCATTGGAGAGACGGGACGATTGGCGATCAATCCGCAAGATAGTTTAACGATCGCAGAATTGAGTTATGGACTCCAACGAGCGATTAGTCAAGGATTACAACTGGCCATTTTCAACTCCTGTGATGGATTGGGATTGATCCATGCTTTAGAAAACTTACAACTGCCGCAAATGATCGTCATGCGTGAACCTGTACCCGATCGGGTTGCCCAAGGGTTTCTATGCTATTTTCTGAATGCTTTTGCAGCCGGTGCGCCTCTACATTTGGCGGTACGTGAAGCCAGAGAACGGCTCCAAGGATTAGAAAAAGAATTTCCTGGTGCCAGTGGGTTACCCATCCTCTCCCAAGCGGCCAATGTGGTTCCGCCCACTTGGATAAGTTTGACAGGTGACTCTCCCATTCCGGTAGTCCTACCTGCCCCACCCCGCCGCTTACCTCCCTGGCAAACGCTGATGCTGGTTAGTTTCTTCGTCACCAGTGTCCTGACGGGTATGCGATCCCTCGGATGGTTTCAGTCCCTGGAACTTCAGGTTTTCGATCAATGGCTGCGGCTACGACCACCAGAATCGGTCGATGATCGGATTTTAGTCATTACCGTCGATGAGGCTGATATTCAGTATCAAGATGAGCGCGGTATGATCCGACGAGGTTCGTTGTCTGATCAAGCGTTGGCTCAACTGCTGCACAAACTGCTGCCCCATCAACCCAGTGTGATTGGCTTAGATATTTTCCATGATTTTGAATTTTCTCTGGATCGATCGGTGTTAAAGACAGTACCGTTGATTGCCACTTGTGAAATTGGTGCCACCGCCGAAAGTCCTAGCGGTATTGCTGCTCCACCAGGGCTGACTGAAGAGGCGCTAGGCTTTAGTGATATTCCAGTTGATCCTCATTATATTATTCGTCGGCAATTCCTGGGAATGACTTCGGCAGCAGCTTGCCCGACGAGTCAATCCTTCAGTTTACAAGTTGCCTTACGATATCTTGAACAACAGCTCACAGCTTCGCCAAGCAAACAGGCTATATCTCTCTTGCAACGTACTCCTGATGGTAAAGTCCAGATTGGAAAGATCGTATTTCCGAAACTAATGGGTAATACAGGAGGATATCAACTTCACCCAGACGAAGCTAAAGGCTATCAAGTGTTATTGAATTATCGTCAAGCAGAACTGCAACAACTGTCTTTAACATCACTGTTGGAATCTGAATGGGATGCCCAACTAGCGAATTGGGTGCGCGATCGAATTATTTTGATTGGAGTAGACAATAACAAGGATGCTCATTTTACACCCTACAGTCAGGGAAATTTTGCCGCTCGAATGCCAGGGGTAATTGTCCAGGCACAAATGGTGAGCCAAATTATTCACGCCGTATTAGAGGAACGCCCCTTGTTGCGAGGCTTACCTCGGTGGGGAGAGGTGATACTCATGGGGCTATGGGCCGGGATCGGGGGGCTACTGGGCTGGAGGATGCAGGGAGTCCATCACGAGACTTCGCGATCGATCGATCAGTCCTGGGCTGCATCTGGGCTGATGGGATTGGGCACGATCGCCATCCTGATCGCCGCCTTGATTGTCCTATGGTATGGGGTCGGTTTTGGAATGCTCCTATTAGGCTGGTGGTTACCCTTTGTATCAACCTCTCTATCCCTAGTGCTGAGTAGTGGCAGTATGGTAATGTGGTCGGCTTTGCCCCATGCTAATTCGCATTTGCCTATCCGGAGTCGATCATCATAGTCTGCTCGTGGTTTCAGAAAATTGCCCTGCTTGCCTCTCAGGAGGATGATCGATCGTTCTAGAAATTAACCGTTCTAGAAATTAACCGTTCTAGGAATGATCATTCTAGGAATAATGATAGTCATGAGATCGCAAAATGTGGAAGGATGAACCATGAACGATGCAGTCAAAAATCGAGGCGAGACTCTGACAAATTTCCGATCTGCTAATCTACCCCTGCATTGCCCTATGAATTGCAAGCGTATCGGCAATCCCATCGCTCACAGTCATCTTTTCGGATTACCCCTTGAGATTAGAATTATTATTCTGCTCAGCCTTCTAGGAACCGGCCTGCTGTCTGTTTTCCCTGCTTGGGCTAGATCCAATCAATATCCTTCCCAACCTGTTTCTCAGCAATCTTCTCGATCGTTCCAGCTTATTTCTCGTCAATCTTCCGCATCGTGGCGATCGAATGCCCAGGGGCATTTTGAAAGTGAAGGGAGACCCCCCAGCCGTACTTCTGCAGGATCGCGGGATATCTGTACTGCCCAACTGATCGCCTTGGTACCGGGTCAAGAGGATCTGTCATCAGAAGCAACAGGTTGTAGTGTCGCATCCGAGTCCTGGTTGGCTTTAACTCTCGAACAGCAGCCGATTTTCTGGTTTTATGTTCCCGCCCAGCCGGATGCAGGTGCCACTGCCGAATTTGCTCTGCTTGATGAAAATCAGCAGCCGATATTGCTACAATCCATGACTCTGACTGGTGAGGCAGGCATTATCGGGGTGCCATTGACTCAACCTCTGGTGCCCGGACAGATCTATCGCTGGGCATTTTCGATGATGGGGAGCCGCCCTGCTCACGATCTACACTTGTTTGTTGAAGGAAGAGTGCAAAGAATTGAGCCGGATGCGGCCCTAGCTACCCAACTGTCTACTGCCTCTGAACCAGATCGTTTGGCCATTTATCTGCAACAAGGGATCTGGCATGATGCTCTCACATCCTTGGTGGCATGGCATCATCGTGATCCAACCGATTCAACCTGGGCGGATCAGTGGTCTAAATTGCTGGCTGCAGTGGGGTTAGAGACGATTGCCCAAGCTCCACTGCTAGACTGCTGCACGCCTCACGCCCAACCCTCATTTTAGCCGGTACCCTTCCCATGGCAGGACAACGACCCCAAGCAGGACGGCAAGTAGGACAGCAGGTAGGACAACGATCTCAGAGAAAGTCGATCGTCCTGGGAAAGCCGTTCATGCAGGGTTGGAGACAATTTCTAGGCTTAGGGGTGTGGACACAAAGCTTGCAGTTGCGTTTGAAGCTACATTCACGGTTGTGTCTACCGTTACGTCTACAGTTACGTCGCTGCTTACTCAGTCGTTCTCTGGCGCTGGGGATCATTGGACTGGTGTTGAGCCTCTCCCTCACCTCGAACTGCTCCCCGGCGTTTGGAAGGTTCACCCATTCCGATCGATCGGATCAGAACATTTTTTTGAGTTCGGCCAATATATTCAATCAAATCGCTCCTCGAATCAGTCAGGATAATTTATCAAGTCAGGATAATTTATCGAGTCAGAAGGCTTTTCCAAACGCCTCTCCAGCCGATCAAGATATTTTATGGAATCAGCATCATTTATTCAGTCAAAATGTTGCTCCGTTGTTAAATTCAACATTCGCTGAACAAGTCGAACAAGGTCATCGGTATTATGCCGCGCAGCAGTTTGAAGCCGCCCTAACTGTCTGGCAACAGGCTCTACAACAGGCCCAACAGCAAGGTAATATCCCGTATCAAGGGATGCTACTCACCTATCTTTCCCTCACCTATCAAGCCTTGGGAGACTGGACAGCCGCCTCAACTGCCATTACTGAGAGCTTGACGCGCCTGCAAGATCAATCCGTGGCAGGACGCGAATTGCTGATCGCCCAAGCCTTAAATGCTAGAGGTCAGCTAGAGTTTGGGTTAGGGCAAGCGACGGCTGCGATCGAAACCTGGCAACAGGCGACGGCTTTGTATCAGCAACAAGGGGATGCCCTGGGAGTCATGGGTGGGCTCATGAATCAAGCCCAGGCTTTGGAAGCGGCGGGAGCCTATCGCCGAGCCTGTGCCACATTGTTAACGGCCTTGGGTGCAGATCATTCCTGTGAGACGCTAAACCCAGCAGTAGTGATGCCCCTGGTCAAAACACTGGTCGATCATGCGCCCGATCGAATGATGGCGGCAGTGGGGCTGCGCAGTTTGGGCAATTTATTGCGATTAATGGGCGATCTATCCCAATCCCACCAGGTTTTAGAGCAGAGTTTGAGCTTGAGTGTTGCGTTGGCTGATCCCACCGCTAGAATGGCAGCACTGCTCGGATTAGCCAAGACGGAACGTGGGCTGTATCAACAAGCTCAAGCCCTCTATGATCGCAGAGGCTTACCTACCGATCGAGATCAGACGGTTGCCGCTGCCCAGCAAGCTATCCAACGCTACGATGCAGTACTGGCTGATCCGGCCTCGACCCCAGCGGCGGAGCTGATCCAGTTGCAGGCAAAAGTGCAACAGTTGAGCTTGTTGATCCACTTCCAACAGTGGCTGGTTCAAACTCGTGGATTCAGGGCAAACTCGGCAGCAGGGCTCGTTCAGCAAGACCCGCAACTAGACCTGCGACAAGACCAATTACAAGACCCGCTACAAGCTCAGCTACAAGCTCGGCTACAAGCTCGGCTACAAGAATTGCGTCATGCGCAAATGTCCCAATGGCCGCCTAGCCGCCCAGTGCTTTATGCCCAACTGCATTTTGCCCAATCCTGGTTGCAGCTCGACCCGCAGGCGATCGAAACCGCGATCGAACTGGCTCAAACGGCCCATCAGCAAGCAAAGCAAATGCAAGATCTGCAAGCCCAGTCCTATGCGCTGGGCATCCTGGGTGGCTTTTACGAGCAGCTAGGACAAACACAATTGGGGCAAATGCAGCAGGAGTCTTTATTGCAGGCACGTCAGTGGACAGTGGCGGCTTTAGGGTTAGCTCAAGCAACGCAAGCCTGGGAAATTGCCTATCGGTGGCAGTGGCAATTGGGCCGCCTTGATGCGCAGCGAGGCGATCTAGAGCAGGCGATCGGCCACTATCGGGCGGCGGTCGAAAGTCTGCAAGCGGTACGTCAAAATCTGGTGGCGATCGAGTCTGAGGTGCAATTTTCTTTCCGCGATACGGTTGAGCCGGTTTATCGAGAATGGGTGAGTCTACTATTGCAGGTCAATCCGGGAACCGAACCGATACAGGAAACCCTGCAACAGGTGGTACAAGCGATCGATGCGCTCCAACTGACCGAACTGGAAAATTTTCTCCGCTGTCATTTAACCCCCTCGCTGGGGCTTTATGAATCGCAGGTTGACCCAACGGCGGCGATCATTCACACGATCATTCTGGATCAACAGTTGGCGGTCATTGTGCAGATGCCTGGATCCGATCAGCTCCAGCTCCATCGCATCCCACTGCCGCGTAGCACGATCGAGCAAACCCTCTCTGATCTGCGATCCCAATTAACGCGACCGTTTTTGGCTCCTGATGGTTTGGCTTTGGCGCAACAGGTGTATGACTGGCTGATTCGCCCGATCGAACCCAGTTTGGCAGTGCATCAGGTCAAAACCCTGGTGTTTGTGCTGGATGGCGTGTTGCGGAACCTGCCAATGGCGGCTTTATATGATGGTCAACAATATTTAATTGAACGATATGCGCTGGCTCTCACTCCTGGGTTACAACTGCTCAAACCAACGCCCCTCCCCCGGATTCCACTGCAAGTATTAACCTTCGGGTTGTCTGAAATGCGAACTGATTTTGCACCCCATGCTGGGTTTCTGCCGCTCAGCAATGTGGAGCAAGAACTGCAAGAAATTCAGTCCCAGTTGCCGGTTCGGGTGTTGCTCAATCAGGAATTTACGCGCAACGCTTTGCAAAATGGCTTACAGGCTTCATCGTCTCCGATCGTGCATTTGGCAACCCATGGGCAGTTCAGCTCTAATCCAGCAGAAACTTTTATTTTGGCCTGGGATGAGCGCATCGATCTGCACACCCTCAGTGCGATTCTACAAAACCGCGATCTTAACAATCCGGATCCGATTGAGCTGCTGGTGTTAAGTGCTTGTAAAACAGCCGAGGGAGATCGATGGGCCAGTTTGGGGTTGGCAGGCATTGCTGTGCAGTCAGGAGCCCGCAGCACGATCGCTTCCCTCTGGGCCGTGGATGATGCTGCAACCGCCGCTTTGATGGGTTTGTTTTATCAGGCGTTGGCTACCCAGCAGCCGATCTCCCGAGCGGAGGCCTTGCGACAAGCCCAAGTAGCGTTATTGCATCTGCCTGGCTATCAGGCTCCTCGATTTTGGGTTCCTTATATCTTGGTCGGCAATTGGTTGTAACACAAGTTTGAATATGAATTCAGCTCAATTGCATAAAATGACTTGTAATTCTGTGAGAGAACCCTATAGCATTCACCTTAAGAATTATGCCAAGAGTTAAATCCAAACAAAGACGACGAACTGCGGTTTCCAATGCGGCTACTCAGCGTGACTTTACGCTAATTACACCCGATTGGTTAGATAGCAACGCCCAGGATGGGCTATCGAATGACATTGTATTTATGCCGGGGGAAACCGAAAAATCAATTCAGTTAACGATTCGGGGCGATCGAAAATTTGATGGAACTCGGGCTCTGGTGTGGACGATCGAGGAGGAAGCGAACTTTGGCTTTAGTCAAGAAATTTATATTTTCAATGAATCGATTGCTGGGAATCCAGATGATAACCCGAATTCTTCGCCTGATCCGGCTGAACGCTTCATTAATTCCACCCCCCAGGCAATCTCGCTGCAATTGAATAGCCCGATCGCTGCTGCAATTATCATTATTGAAGAAGATGAGTTGCCCGATCGAATTCTTCGCGGCACGGCTAATGGGGATGTGCTCAGCGTGCCCAACCAGGACTTTGTGAATGCAGAAAACCGTTTACCTGCCGCCAAGTATGGCTATGCCGCCTATGGCTATGGTGGAGATGACCTGATCTGGGGGGCAGAGGGCAGCGATGATCTCTTCGGCTGGGAAGGGAATGATAGTCTACACGGCGGCAATTTGTCTGACCATCTTGTCGGTAATTCTGGCAATGATCAGCTCTATGGAGAGCCTGAGACGGCGATCGATTCTCCCGATGCAGGGGATGATCTGCTGGATGGGGGAGCAGGCGATGATTGGCTATTTGGTGGGCCGGGGGCGGATACGCTTTATGGTTGGCGCGGTAACGATCGGTTGAAAGGGGGCAATGCGAACGAAACGGGGGCTGATCTGCTATCGGGAGAAGCGGGCGAAGACTGGTTAGATGGCGGTGGTGGTCATGACATTCTGGTCGGTGGGACAGAGTCCGATCGATTCGAGTTTTACGATCCAACTCTGGATGGCTCCGATTTTATTGCGGATTTCACACCCTCTGAAGACAAAATGGGGCTGTATTTGGGCACTGCCACTGCGACCCCTCACCCCTATCGCAATGCCGGATTGATCTTTCAGCCGGATGCCACTTTGCTGCCCGATCAGTGGGTGCTGGTGAATCTAGCAGACGAAACGCAGGTGCGGGCGTTGGATGCGGTCGATCGGTTGGTGTATAACCAGTTCTCTGGCAAGCTCTACTTCGATCGGGATGGCAGCCGTCCTGCTTTTGCCCTGCAATTGATCGCGACTTTTACGGATCCAACCGTGAGCCCCACTGGAGAGCCCTTTCCCACCCTATCTGCCACTGATATTGTTCGATTTGGTGGACTCGAAGGGCAACAATTCACAGGGAATTCGAAGAACAATACCCTTAAGGGCACCGGGTTAGATGACTGGCTGACGGGTAAGGCCGGGCAGGATCGTCTTACCGGCTGGGGAGGCAATGATGTGATACATGGAGGAGGTGGAAAAGATATTTTACGGGGAGGCGAGGGTGAAGATGTCCTCCATGGTGGCAAGGATGAGGATATCTTCTATGGCGGAACTGGTGTGGATTGGTTTGTTTTAGAACGGGGAGCCGGGTTCGACAAAATTATGGATTTCCGACGGGGGCAGGATCGACTCGGCTTAGCGCGGGGTATCCCTGCCAATCAATTGACGCTGACTCAGGAAGAGAATGGCACTTTGATGAGTGCAGGCAAGGATGCGTTAGTCTGGGTGAAGGGCGTGAAACCCGCAGCCATTTCTAATTTGATTGCTCAGGGCAATACCATTATCCCAATTTCTCTGCCACCTATCTGAGCAGCCATTCCAAGTAGCCATTCCAAGCAGCCATTCTAAGCAGCTATTCATCTTAGTAGAATTAGATTCTCGATGAGAAAGTTGATCGAGTGATGGGCAGATTCCGGAGCAATTCGCACCCCATTTTACGAATAGGGTGTCCCATGATGATATGGGCGACCGGGTGGATCAGTGTGGCCGCGAGTTCCGCCTTGGCCCAAATTCGCCCTGATCGCACCCTACCCAACCGTACGATCCTGCGAACTCAAGGGCAGACCAGGGTGATTACGGGTGGCACCCGATCCCGATCGATCCTGTTGCATAGCTTTCGTGATTTTTCGATCCGGCGGGGTCAAACGGCTTCTTTTCAGGGCATCGATCCTGATATCGACCATATTATTACTCGTATCACTGGATCATCGCCTTCGCGGATTAATGGCATGATCGAAGCGTTACAGACGGATGGGCAAGCCAGCAGAGCCGATTTCTGGCTGATTAATCCCAACGGCATTTGGTTTGGTCGCCAGGCCTCGCTCAATTTAGGAGGGGCGTTTCTAGCAACTACGGCTGAGCGGTTATTGTTTGCCAATGGCAGTGCCTTGAGTGCTGTCAACCCCCAAATTCCGCCTTTATTAAATATCAGTGTGCCCATCGGTTTACAGTTTGGCCAAAATCCTGGATCGATCCAGAATGCTTCGATCGCGCCTTTGCGAGGAGAGACAGGCACTATCATGACTGATCCAGCTTCCGGTGAACCGTTTTTCGGTGGTTTGCAGCTTGTTGCGGGCAAAACCCTGGCTCTGATTGGCGGTGAGATCACCTTTGCGGGAGGAGTGGTAACGGTGCCTGGTGGGCGGGTGGAGTTGGGTAGTGTGGGAACGGGTGGGCAGGTGAATCTGATCAATACCGATCGCGGCTGGCGCGTGGATTACCCCGAACAGCGGGCATTTCAAGATATGCGCTTCGATGCGGCTAGTGTCGATGTCAGTGATGTGGGCAGTGGTCGTATTCACCTGCGAGGGCGATCGGTATGGCTCACCAACGAAACTTTCTTCACAGCGGATACCCTGGGCGATCGAGATGGGCAGGAAATTCGCATTCGGGCTACTGATCTGACTTTGACTAATCTGTCGTTGATTGGTGCTCAGACGGAAGGGACAGGTAAAACCGCAGATATTCGCCTAGAGACCGATCGATTGACGATCCAGAATGGCTCTTTTGTAGCGATTAATACCTATGGAGCAGGATCCGGAGGGAATTTAATTGTGAATAGTCGAGATACGATCGATCTAGTGGGTGGAATACCCAATCGAGAATTTTGGGAAGCCAGCGGCCTATTTAACCAGGTCAGTACGCGAGGAATTCCAGATGTAACGGGTGATGGGGGCAACATCATTCTGACTACTCGTTTTCTGCGGGTGCTGGGGGGTGCTCAAATCAACTCAACCACTTTTGCAGCGGGGGATGCTGGAGGAATCCAAATTCGAGCCAATCAGGTTGAACTAGCGGGGGTGGCCCTCAACAATAATGGGCAAATTTTCACCACCGATGCGAGACGGTTGCCGATTGGCAGTGGAATCTTTGCCGGAACGGGTCGGAACTCTAGCGGGAATGGCGGTGCGGTACGATTAGTCACGGATCACTTGGGCATTCGTCATGGAGCGGTGCTGCAAACCACCACATTTGGATCGGGGAATGCAGGAGAGATGCTGATTCAGGCTGCTGAGTCGGTTGAAGTTGCAGGTACCGATGTGGGCAATCGATTTCCCAGTAGCTTGATTGCTGCTTCAGGAGGGATTCCCAATGTTTTGGCCGAGGGAGTGGCTGAGGCGAGTGGACGAGGCGGAACATTGCAGCTACAAACCGATGTATTGCGGGTGAGCGATGGTGCGACGATCGCAGTCGGTAGCCTCAACCCAGATGAGACGATCGCTAAAGGGGGCGGCACTGCAACCATTCAGGCTAATACGATCGATTTATCCAATCAGGGTAGAATTTTGACCTCAACAGCCTCTGGAAATGGTGGCAATGTTGCAGTGAATGTTCGAGATCGGTTGACTCTGCGGCAAAATAGCCAAATCTCGACCAGTGCCGGCCGCGATCGGGCAGGCGGCGACGGCGGGAACATTACGGTCGATGCCGATTATATCTTGGCAGTTCTGACGGAAAATAGTGACATTACTGCTAATGCTTACACGGGCACCGGAGGAAATATTACGATTACGGCTAATGGTATTTTGGGTATTTCCTCGAGCGATCGTCTCACTTCTCGTAGTGAGATTACTGCAAGTTCTACCCTAGGAGTTAACGGCACGATTCAAATTAACGCCCCCGATGTTGATCCCAGTCGTGGATTAACGACTCTGCCTGCTGCGCCCGTTAATGCCCAACTGGATCAGCGCTGCCAACCGGGATCCGATCCCTCTACCAGTCGATTTATTGCAACCGGGCGGGGAGGATTGCTCCCAACCCCAGAGGAAATTGGCACAGGCCAGGAAATTTGGCAAGATTGGCGATTCCCACCGAGTCAGGAGCATTCAGCCTCAGTCCAGCCACCATCAGCTCTACCCCCAGCCACCGTTCAGAGGGTTCCCCTGCTCGAAGCACAAGGTTGGCAGGTGAATGCAACCGGATCAGTGGTGTTGACGACCGATCCTTCTACCGTGACTTCCTATGGTTCGTGGCAATCACCAAGCTGCCACAGCCTGCCCAATCGAGTATCTGAGTGAGGGTTGAAATCAGCAGGGGATAGGATGTAGGCGGGGCAGTCCGGATAAAACTATAAAACTCGGAATGATGCAGAATAAATGACACAGAATATCAGGATGCCAAAATGAAGGGTAAAGATCATAGTCCTGGATCATTGGGAGTGCAAGCGATGGATCGCACAACTGGCTGGAGCAAGCTCTACTGGCAGAATGGTAGGACGATCGAGGCAGGGGGGTAGCTCATCGCTTACAGTCTGGTCAGAATGGCGTAATTCAAGCACCATAATTCAAGGGCTACTACGAAGCAATTGCGATGACAACAGGCGATCGGTTCCCTAGTGAGCAGTTGGGATTAGAACTGGGTCTCTATGAGCAACCTGATTGACTGACAAATCCTTTCCCCTCATCCCTAAATCCCTGCTCCCACTAGGGGCGAAGGGCCTTCCAATCCAATTCTGGTTCGAAAGCCCCTCGCCCGCTCTGGGAGAGGGGTTGGGGTGAGGGCAGCTTGAGTTTTGTCAGCCAAGCAGCTATGAGCAACAGTTACGCTGGTTTACAGCCACAGGGGAGTTGATTCCTTTGCCAGAAGAGGCGGAATTTCAAAGAGC
>JALOOM010000099.1 GCA_025454395.1 Elainella sp. Prado103 | reverse complement strand
CTTCTTCTTGGGTGCATGGCCGGTAGTGGGCATCTGGTTCACGGCATTGGGTATCAGCACGATGGCGTTCAACCTGAACGGGTTCAACTTCAACCAGTCTGTGCTGGATAGCCAAGGTCGCGTGGTTTCTACTTGGGCTGATGTGCTCAACCGTGCGAACCTGGGTATGGAAGTGATGCATGAGCGGAATGCGCACAACTTCCCGCTTGACCTTGCTGCTGGTGAAGCGACTCCGGTTGCGCTGACTGCACCTGCAATCAACGGTTAATTGTGACTGAGCTTCGGCTCAAATGAACTTGAAGCATTGAGTTCCGGGAAGCGGCTCCATTCATGGGGTCGCTTTTTGCAGCTTATTGACCGTTGGATACCTGGAAAAAGAACTCAATTGGACAAAATGGATCAGCCGAGCAAGCTGCATTTTCGGCTACAATCAAAGTCCTGTGGCATAGGCTGAAGCAGATGGGCAATACGTTTGGGCATTTATTTCGCATTACCACCTTCGGAGAGTCTCATGGGGGTGGTGTGGGGGTGATTATTGATGGCTGCCCACCTCGGCTAGAAATATCCGCTGAGGAAATCCAGTTTGAGCTGGATCGCCGTCGTCCGGGGCAGAGCAAAATCACCACCCCTCGCAAAGAAGCCGATCAATGTGAAATCCTATCTGGGGTCTTTCAAGGCAAGACCTTGGGGACACCGATCGCCATTTTGGTGCGAAACAAAGACGCTCGATCCCAGGATTATGATGAGATGGCGCAGAAATACCGGCCGTCCCATGCCGATGCTACCTATGATGCCAAATATGGCATTCGCAACTGGCAGGGTGGCGGGCGTTCTTCGGCCCGAGAGACGATCGGGCGAGTAGCAGCGGGTGCCATTGCCAAAAAGATTCTTCAGCAAGTCGCAGGGGTAGAAATTATCGGCTACGTCAAGCGGATCAAAGACCTGGAAGGCGTTGTAGATCCCACTCAAGTGACGCTAGCGCAGGTTGAAAGCAACATTGCCCGCTGTCCAGATGCCGATTGCGCGGAACGCATGATTGAGCTGATCGAACAAATCGGGCGATCAGGCGACTCGATTGGCGGGGTCGTAGAATGTGTGGCCCGATCGGTGCCCAAAGGCTTAGGGATGCCGGTATTTGATAAGTTGGAGGCGGATCTAGCTAAAGCCGTTATGTCACTACCAGCCAGCAAAGGGTTTGAAATTGGCTCCGGTTTCGCTGGAACCCTCTTGACCGGCAGCGAACATAACGATGCGTTTTATGTAGATGACCAGGGTGAAACTCGCACCGTCACAAACCGATCGGGTGGCATTCAAGGTGGAATCACTAACGGCGAACCCATCATTATCCGAGTCGCATTCAAGCCGACCGCCACGATTCGTAAGGAGCAGCGCACCGTCACCAATGCGGGTGAAGAGACCGTACTCGCAGCCAAGGGTCGGCATGATCCCTGCGTTTTACCCCGTGCTGTCCCCATGGTGGAATCGATGATGGCGATCGTCCTATGCGATCATCTGTTGCGTCAGCAAGGGCAATGCAGCTTATTCTAATGAACTGATGCTTAAGCTAGATGAAAAGGCTCAGCCTTGATTCGCTGGGCTAACCATCATCTTTTTCAACAGCTTGAGCCCACTCTTGACCCGTCGGGAAACTGTGACAGCGCTGATGCCTAACCGTTCTGCTGTCTCTTTTTGGGTCAAATCGTACAAAAACACAAACTCTAAGACTTCTCGCGTTCGCTTTTCAAGCTGAACTAGGGCTTGCTGCAAGCGAATTTGATCTTCCTGAGCCAATTGAAAACTTTGATAGCGGTTATCAGGCACTAAATCTGCCAGGGAAGTCGAGTCTTCTTCCTCATGCATGGGCGCATCCAAGCTTAAAGGCGCACGGTTACGAAAGGCTAACTTAATTTCCTGCCAGTCTACAAGAGAAATTTGTAGCGCCTCCGCAATCTCCTGATCAGTCGGTTGACGATGCTGTTGTGTTTGCACCTGCCGAGTAAAGAGGGTGGCCTGATGTTGTAAGGTTTGCCAACGGCGAGGAATCCGCACTGCTGAACCTTTATCTCGCAAATAATGTTGAATCTCACCACGGATGTAGGGAACCGCAAATGAGCTGAAGGCATGACCTTTGGAAATATCAAACCGCTCGATCGCCCGAATCAAACCCATACTGCCTACTTGCAGCAGATCTTCATAGCTTTCCGTGCATTGCCCCACCCAATGATGCGCCTCTTTCCGAACTAAACCAAGATTGAGCTTTACCAGGCGATTTCGCAAGTCGGCAGAGGGAGATTGGTAATATTCCCGGAGTAACTCTAAGCTCTCACTCTTCAGTTCGTTGGCAATTGGAGTAGGCATGACGAGGTTCAGGGTAGATGAAGCAAGATGAAGCCTCAGCACATCATCTGATGTGAATTATCGTGGGATAGTCCGGTGGCTTACGATACAAGCTTTCAATTTGCAACTACTAAAGTATTCTTTAATTCAAGACACCAACAACGGCAGATTTACTGAATCCTAGATTAGGACGTTTAAGCTGAACCGGCAAAGCCCGGACTGTGACTTCACCAATACTTTATAGATAGACCAATATAGATAGACCGAATAGATAGACCCAAATAGCCAAATAGATAGACCCAATATACTGACCCAATATACTATTGGTCATCAATGGTCACAAGCACGGTTTGGGCATTCTATGCAGGTACCGAGATTGAACATAGGACTCTTACTCAGCCCAACGCTCAACCATTGATCACAACATGCGTCAAAAACATTCATTAAAAACATTCATTAAAAATTAAAAAGGAGGCACGACGGCCTCCTGATGAAGAGAATTGAAACAACGCTGTCAGAATGCTGAACTAAGCCTGAGCGGGCTCAACACGTGCATAGAACAGTCCACGAATTTTGACATCTACTGGTGGCTTGCTGCCCATGTCAGTATCAGAAGGTTGGATGCTCTCAAAGGTGCCCCCAATTTCGCCGGTTACACTGTTAATCTTGGCAACTTGCAGAGAGATGCGACCTTTCCCAGTTTCGAACTTCTTCAGGTTTTCTTTCAAAATTTCTTCGCTATCAGCCCGAGAGGGAAGTGCTACCGCATTATCATATCCAGCCGTCAAACCCCGTCCTTTCGGATCAAGGAAATTAGAGGTACGGTAAGACGGCACTCGAAATTCACCTTCGAAGTCAGTTGAAGTATTGATCCCATCTGAACTGGATTGGGCATTAGCGACTAAGCCTTTGATGGTAAAGAGGAAAGGGACTAGCTCACCGTTGGGCATTTTCACAGTAATGGCCTGAAAGTCAAAGCCATCTTCCTCAACAAAGGTTAAGCTACCGTCGTTTTCCACTTTCAGCTTACCGCTGACCTGATCGAGGGAAGAGGTGAGCCGAGTCATCGGCTTACCAGCAATATACTCTGCCTCTTTCCGCTTGTTGACTGATTCTTCTTTAACAAAGAAGTTCGTCGGCTCCATACAGAGTTCGACAATTCTGTATTCCTGACCGCGATCGAGCGGAATGGAACCCCGTCTGATCTCGTCCAGTTGAGGGCAGGTATTTGCCAGTCCTGTCCCTCGAATCTGCTCATAGGTGAGTGCAGTTGTTGCATTGGCTGGCCCTTCACTGCAAGCGGTCAATAGACCGAAGCACATAGCCAAAAATGCAACGATTAAAGCGCGATACCTCATGGTCAACCTCTAGTATCTAATGTGAAAACCCTACCAGTGTCATATTAAAAGCAAGAATTGCGACAGCGCAGGAAAGCCCCAAAACTGTTTTTTCTGCGTTGTTTGAGTCATGTTGCTTTGCTAATCAGGTTTGCCAGCCGGTTAAACGAGGAACAATTCGAGTGAACAATTCGCTCTACCTGAAGGCGCGTTAACTTATCGGTTAACCTAGCGATTCCTGCTATTCGCGCTCAGCTTGATGATGCTGCTTTAGAAGGACATTGCCTACCCAGGCGCAGTGCAGCGCAACAATGACTTAATACTGAATTTTACAAGACCTTGCCGCCTTTCTTTTGACCGAATCACAGAAATTCCTGGCCTTCGGATAATTGTGAACGGAAAGCTGCTAGAAAAGATGCCATGCTGGAATGGGGATATCGCTCATCCCTGACTGGGACAAATTTTATTCCTGTACCCTAAATTTTGTCCCCCTGATCCGATCGTTGGATCGAGTTCCTATATCGCGTAACCCGTTTAGAAATCAGCATGGATCGAGTGACAGAGATCGGGGCAACCGGATCACCGCAACTAGACAGTGAGCTTGAAGCACTGGCCACCCTAGCACGGACGATCGCCCATCAGTATCAAGGCAAAAGTTTAGAATTACTTGGAGTTTTAAGAGTCTTGGAATGCTTGCATCAGGAGATTCGAGATAGTCTGTTTCAGCAGTCTCTCCCCGATACTCGCCAAGCACTCTACACGTTGCTGCGAGACATCGAGATGAGCGGCGGCTGGCCTTATATTCACCGCATGAAACTGCAATCCTTTTTGGCAAACTTACCCCGCGAAGATGCCACCCGCGAAACAGATGATTAAGGTGGGTTAACAGGCGAGTCAACCAAGGTTTCACAAATCTCAACACAGAAATCGCTAGAATTGAAGAACTTACGGGTTAAGAGAGAGAAGACTGCATGATTCCTACCGTTATTGAACAATCGGGTCGCGGAGAACGCGCTTTCGATATCTATTCTCGGCTTTTGCGGGAAAGAATTATTTTCTTATCAGAAGCGGTGGACTCTGATATGGCGAACCGCATCGTGGCCCAAATGCTGTTTTTAGAAGCCGAAGACCCTGAGAAGGATATTTATTTGTACATCAACTCACCCGGTGGCTCGGTAACTGCGGGGCTAGGAATCTATGACACGATGAACCATATTCGTCCGGATGTTTGTACCATCTGCTATGGTCTTGCCGCTAGCATGGGTGCCTTTCTCCTCAGCGCTGGGGCCAAAGGCAAACGAATGAGCCTACCCCACTCCCGCATCATGATTCACCAGCCCTCTGGCGGTGCGCGAGGCCAAGCAACCGACATTGAAATTCAAGCGAAGGAAATTCTCTACCTCAAGCGCCAGTTGAATGAAAGCCTGGCCCGTCATACCAATCAGCCGTTAGAGCGGATCGAACGGGACACGGAGCGCGACTTCTTTATGTCCGCTGAAGAAGCGAAAGAATATGGCTTGATTGACTCCGTGATCGATCGCCATGCGGTGGGTAGCCGTCCTGAAATGGCTGCCGTAAGTTAACCGCTGAGAGCAATTTTAGTCTCAAGTCACATTTAGTCTCAAGTCACACGAGGGTGACCTGCATTAGGTTAGCCCTCGATTTTTGCCTTTTGAGGCTAGGGAGGTGCTGTGTTAGAAAGGAGTTTGCATCGGAGAAGGCTGGTTTTCCAGATAGCGCAGGAAATCAAGCAACTCTGCATCATCTAATTCAGGCCTCGATCGCTTGCCATAGGTGCGTTTGAGATATTCTCGTCCTTGCTCCGTACTCCAGCCCAGCCGCTTCATTTCGATGCCAATTTTCATGATTTCTTCCGATCGATCGGCCTGTCGAGAGGTGGGGGCGCTGGTCACAGGTCGGGTTGCCACAACTGAGTCTGTTTGCCGCTTCGCGGGTTTATCGGCTTTTGGCGATCGGGCAGCCGTTGCGATTGCAGGAGAGGCATACGCCGGTTCAGCATGAGAATCTATCTCAGAAGCTGCAAAAGTCGTTGTAGACACAGGGAGGGGCAAACTTTGAGCAACTGTATGAGTGATTTCTTGCCGATCAGAATTGGAGTCGTCCTCAGTCTGTACGGGTGGCACCTCAGTGGGGACGGCTTCCAGAGTCCAACCTGACGTGAGAGGAGCCACTGGCTCAGGAATTGGGTGAGAACTCACTGCTATAGAACTCACTGGATGAGCCTCCATACCCACGCCCCAAGGACTGGTCTCTGCTAAATCGATTGAGGCTAAATTTCCCTCCCCTTGCATCGGTTGAGACGCATCAGTCCAAGAGCGATCGGAGACTTCGGCAGCGCATGACAAATGGGGCAGATCCGGTTGGGGAGACCTATCGATTGAGGTGAGTCGATGCAGATCAGGGTGAGTATCCTGTCTAGTCTCCTGTGGCAGTACAGCCACTGAATCCGTCATTTCAGACGATCGTGAGGCCGAAACTTTGCTCATCAATGTCTTCGCCAGATTGGGCTTGTCTGAGTTGGGGGATGGGATCGGCCATTCAGCAGTCCCTAAACCCAGAGTTTCTAACACTCTCAGCTTGGATCGATCTTCGGCGATCTCGATCTCTGAATCCGCCGCTAGGGCCGTTGCCAGAATCGTCTCACCAATCTGCACGACTGCCCGCACAACGAATTGCCCTTGGTGGATCGCCAGCAGTTCGGAACACAGCGAACTCGAAGGATAGCGAGATTGCAGTTGCGTCCACACTGATGGGGAACGAACCATTGAGGTTAGTTGAGTTGTAGCGTTGGGTTGAGCAGCAAAAGACATAAAAAACAGCGTGTAGAAATGACAGGAGAGAAGCAGAGATGATGAGGTCAATATTTTAGCGCTGCTCTGCGAAATCAGCAGGGGCGATCCCAGGATTCAGCCGCAAACTTTTTTAACCTTCATCCATTTGAGCCAGATTTTGAGATCAAGGTGGGAAACCCGATCAACGGAAGCCTAACTTTGAGACGATGGAAGCGGGTGAGAAACGTTAAGCTGAGGTAAGAGCAATGGCGGGGTCGAGAGAGCTAGATTTTGAGGATATGGAGTGGGCTGATGCAGCGACTTGGTGCAGCAACCTGATGCAGTAGCCTTATGCAGCAACTTTTATGCAGCAACTTTAAAGTTGGGTAAGCTAAAGCTCAAGTGACGTAATGTTGTTTAAAAGTTGCTTATTCGTAAGCTACTCTCCAGACAACTTCATCTTTTGCCGTCCTTACGTTCTCTGGTGCAGTCCCTTTTGAATTGGAAATTGGATCATTAATGCTAGATCAACTGCTTGAATATTCCCCGAACTTCGGTCTAGACACGCTGATTCTTTTGCCCGTGTTGATTGCACTGGAAGCGGTTCTGTCTGCCGATAATGCGATCGCTCTCGCTGCAATTGCACAAGGCTTACATACGCACGATTTGCAGAGGCGAGCCCTCAATTTGGGACTGGTGGTTGCTTTCGTCTTGCGAGTCATTTTAATTTTGACTGCAACCTGGGTGATTCGGTTCTGGCAATTTGAACTGCTGGGGGCGGTTTACCTATTGTGGTTGGTATTTCAGTATTTCACTTCAGATGAAGAAGATAGCGGCGGTGGATCGCATCACCATGGCCCCCGCTTTGCATCTCTGTGGCAAGCTATCCCCATGATCGCCGTGACTGACCTAGCCTTTTCTCTAGACAGTGTGACGACAGCGATCGCCATCTCTCAAGATACCTGGTTAGTCTTGACTGGCGGATTGGTCGGAGTCGTTACTTTGCGCTTTATGGCGGGATTGTTTATTCGCTGGTTGGATGAGTTTGTTCACCTGGAGGATGCTGGATTTCTGACGGTTGCACTGGTTGGGCTGCGGCTGCTGGCACGGGTACTCATGCCTGACTTTGTGCCGCCAGAATGGTTGATGGTAGCCATGATTGCCATTCTGTTTACTTGGGGTTTTTCCAAACGCACAGAACGCGCAGAAACAAAAAGCCTGCCAGAGCCAGAACTCACAGCAGGAATAGATTCGATCAGTATTGAAACATCTATGGCAGAGGTGTCAACTGAATCAGCGGTGAACACTCAAAGGTAGAGGGTTTGATCGTTGAGGTAACCGATGGGGTCGATCGAAATGGGACTCGATCGACCTGACTTATATCAACCTGACTCATATCAACCTGACCATATCGACCTTACTCATAAAGCCAAGGCGTAATGGTCGGCTGCCAAGCCGCTAGCTCCTCCGGCTTGAACCAAAGCTCAATTTCACGAGCCGCAGTTTCGGGGGCATCTGAACCATGGATCAGGTTACGGCCAATACTGACCCCAAAATCACCTCGGATAGTGCCAGGTTCAGCCGTGAGTGGGTTTGTCGCTCCGATTAGCTTCCGGGCAGAGGCAATCACCCCATCGCCCTCCCAGACCATGGCCACGACTGGCCCAGAAGTGATAAATTCCACTAAGCCAGCGAAAAAAGGGCGTTCTTTGTGAACGTCGTAGTGTTGTTCAGCAAGGTCGCGGCTAACTTGTAGTAGCTTCAAACCCACCAGGGTGAAACCCTTTGACTCGAAGCGACGAATGATCTCGCCCACGATCGCTCGCTGTACACCATCCGGCTTAATGGCAATAAATGTCCGTTCCAAGGGGTTCTCTCCTCGTTTGATTAACGCATCCAGAACTCAGATTACCTTACGGAGGCAACCTATAAGAAGGCAACCTCACGGCAAGGTCAGCCAGAGCAAATATTCACCGTACCAGAATGCTAGCCCTTACGAATCTCACGAGCCATATTGCGGAACATATCTAAGCTGGAGTCGCTGGAGCGGCGTTCCGTGCTGATTTCAGCGTTGGCACCCTCGGTTGGTTGAGATGCCATTTTCTGAGGGTTCATTCTGGGTTCAGGGGCTGCATTGGATAGATTGCCCGATGCGCCTCCCCCATTTTGCATCGCCATTGCAGAGACACTGCGGACAGAGGCATTATCTTTCCCTAACTTCGCTTTCGGGAAAGTGCGGCGGATCGACTTACTGGTTCGCATATAGTCCAAATCACCGAGGGTTTTGGCTGCATCTGCATCCAAATAGAAAGCCGCTTCTTGGCGGGCAGGAGGCATCTGTACTTGTTCAACGCTCTGATCAGCTTTTGGCTTGGCATTAAACAGCTTCTTGATAAATCCAGTCACAGAAGTCTCCTAGAGAATTAAGTATATTTTTATTACATTATCCTAAGAAGTATAAATTTTGCCAATCTCTGCTGAACGAAAGTTGCCAAACGATCACTAATTGGGGAATCGCTGCTGGGTGATCGCAGGGTAATAGCTGGGTGATAGTTGCTGGATGATAATTGCTGGATGATCGCTGCTGGGTGATCGCTGCTGGGTGATAGTTGCTCAGGGGGGCAAGGTTGGCTTCGGGGGAGCTTTCACTCCCATCTTTTCAAATCATCAAGATTGATTGATGTTTTCCATGTCAATTTTGAAGAGTTTTTAGAAGCAGCGGCTGGGCAGATGTAATTTTGCGGATTGAAGCGGTAGAACGAAAGTAGAAGCCATTCAAATTTTGACTTGCGCCATGAATACCCGATCTCAACCTGTTCCGACGCTATTGCAAAACCAACTCAATCTCAGTGTTAAGCATCAACCGATCGATCGAAAAGCAGAAATTGTCGATCTGTTGAGCGCTGAGCAACCACATAAAAGTCGGATCGTGGATCTAAATTACACTTGTTGCACCTGGTGGGAAGGGTGCTACTACTGTCAGGATGACAAGACCCAACAGTGGCATCGCGTTAAATGCTTTCTCTAAACTTTGCTGAGCCCGAGGGGCGATCGACCTGCGCTCATAACTCTCGCTGGAAGCGATCACTCGCTCTGGGAGCAATCACTAGCAACAAGCCCCTAGCGACAAGCTAGCCCCATGCGAGTTTGTACCCATTGCAGCAGAGTCTGCCATTCGGGTGTGCGAGCCAGACTTTCGGCATCAAACTCACTACCCCAACTTTGCGAGAAAGCCGTGAAGCTATCCGCCCAATGGACGATCGTTTCCATGGGTGCGTAGGGAGTATATTGCCAAGATCGCTGTAAATGCTCAACCATAGGGACGAGATGCCCCGTGTAATGGAGATACCAGGCGATCCAGACCAGCGTGTTGTAGCGGGTTTGCTGCTCTAACCAACGAATTCGCTCAGGTAGATCAGGTTGGGCAAAAAAATGATCGATCACGGCTGCCAGCGATCGGGCTTGGGGAAGACCCTTATGCATGGCACTGGCATCATGCTGACGATAGTTGACTGTAATTTCGGGAAACCATTGAGCCGGACAACCTTTGGCAGCTAGCCGCAACACTAATTCAGTATCCTCAGCAGGCGGAAAACGAGGATCAAAGCCGCCAGTTTGGATCAGCCAATCTCGCCGAAACAACATGGCACTGGGCAGAACTGGTTTCCAGCGCAACCAGGCTTCCAACGTTAATTCCGGAATCTGGTGCCACAGTTCTACCGGCATCAACACCTGACCGGCTGCATCGACCCGATTCCAACCACTATGAACAATGCCTAACTCAGGGTGCGCATCGGCAATGGCGAGTTGCCCAGCTAGCTTGTGGGGAAATAACACATCATCTGCATCTAAAAACGCGATCCATTCACCTTGGGCTTGCTGAATACCGTGGTTGCGGGCTTTGGCTACCCCCTGGTTTTGCTGCCGAATGGCACGGACTCGATCGCCATAGGTTTCTAACACTTCCGAAGTGCGATCGGTGGAACCATCATCCACCACAATGATTTCAAAATTCTGGTAAGTTTGAGCCAACACGCTCTCGATCGCTTCGGGCAAGTAGCGATCACAATTGTAGGAAGGAATTACAACACTGACTCGCGGTTGGCTCATGGGTCAATCTGATCGCTCCAGCGCTCACTCAACAGGAGCGTTGGCTTCTCAGCGATGCATCGCCACACTCTCCTGCTCATCCAATATAGGCGGAGTTAGTTCCGATTGCACAGCTTTGGGGGAGAGCGCATTGGCGGCGAGGGAGTCGGTCGGAAGAGGGCTGGCTTGGAGGGCATCCTGTTCAGATTCTTCCTTGCGTCTGGCCCATTCTGAAACATGAGCAAATCCACCCGACAGTTGGCTAGCCGTGTCATACAAATATTCTAAGAACGTATTCGCGACCACCGAAAGCTGTTTTCCGGCCAGATACACCACGTACCACTGACGTGAGATCGGAAATCCTTCCACATCTAAAATCGTCAGTTCTGAGTTGGCAGCCTCGGGCAACAGGGTATGGCGAGACAAGACGGATAAACCCAATCCACCTGCGACCGCTTGTTTGATCGCCTCATTGCTACCCAATTCTAACCGCACTTTCACTGAGAGCTTCTGAGCATCCAGCAGTTTCTGAAAAGCCACTCTTGTCCCTGAACCTGGCTCCCGCATGATGAACGATTCTTCCGTCAGTTGCTTGAGAGGAATTTGTTTCATCCCTGCCAATGGATGGTTATGAGGCGCGATCACAACCAGGGGGTTTTCCAAAAAGGCGCGTGACTTGATATCCAGGTGATCGGGTAATTGACTCATCACATATAGATCATCCTGGTTATTGGCTAATCGTTCGATCACTTGCTCATGGTTCGTGACCGTTAAAGAGACATCAATGCCAGGATATTTTTGGCAGAAGGGGCCCAACAAGCGCGGCATAAAATACTTGGTCGTGGTGATCACCGCGATCCGTAGCTTACCCTGCTTCATGCCCTTCAGATCAGCCACCGTCATCTCCAACTGATCCAACCGCTGAAAAATTTCCTGGCAAGTGGTATACAGTTCCCGTCCAGCATCGGTTAAGTAAAGCCGCTTACCGACCTGCTCAAATAGGGGGAGCCCGATCGCTTTAGTCAACTGTTTGACCTGCATCGATACCGTCGGCTGGGTCAAAAACAGTTCCTCAGCGGCTCTAGTAAAACTACCGTGACGAGCCGTTGCTTCGAACACTTTTAATTGGTGCAAGGTTGCGTGAATCAAGAGCGGATTCTCCTAAATCTCTCTAAACAATAAAAATATTGAATGGGATTTCCCTCAGCAGAAGTGAGGTTCCAATGGGTTGGGATCATTGGGTTGGGATCATTGGGTTGGGATCAGACTGAGTTGGGCTGAATACCACAGAACCTAGCAGAACCTAAACAAAACACAAATTGAACACCGAATTAGATCACTGGTTAGATCAGTGGACTGAGCCATTACCCAGCCAGTAGGTGAGAGAATGCAGTAAATCTGAAGAACCGAATCGATCGGTTGACATCTACTTCTGTATCCTGAGCGCTAGCTGTGCTAGGCCGATTGAGCTAGGATTCATAACACTAGCCTTAGTCTTATAGAATTCAGTCTATCACGGATATCAGAAGTAGTGATTTTTTTCTATAGATTCTAAGGCTATGATGAGAACAATGGCAACTACATGAGTTCCCTTCCAGTTAGCGTTGCATAGAATGATTGAAATCTTGTGTTGGGTTCAGGTAGCACCTTAATTCCCAATTCCTGCATCAGTCGGTAGTCACAACGGCTTGCACCAACACAGGTTTCTGCATCTATGCAGCGCTTTTTTCTGTTTTGAGGTTCGAATTTGAGGTTCGGAGCTGTCTGTCAATCGAGTAGGATATTTCGCAGTTTAGGTAGGATTTATGGCTGATATTGTCGAAATTGCTGTAGGTGCCGGTTCTTTCACCACATTAGTGACTGCTGTGCAAGCGGCAGGGCTAGTCGAAACGCTGCAAAGTCCCGGCCCATTCACTGTGTTTGCCCCCAATGACGAGGCTTTCGCCAAATTACCCCCCGGAACCATTACAACCCTAGTCCAAAATATTCCTCAGTTAACGCGCATTCTCACATTCCATGTGGTCGCAGGCAAATTGATGAAGGAAGATCTGGCAAAACTGGGCACCGTTACTTCGATTGAAGGCTCACCCATTCCCATCCGTTGTCACAATGGGTTTGAGGTTAAAAATGCCACTGTGATCGCCCCTGATATTGTGGCTGACAACGGAGTGATTCATGTGATCGATCGCGTCATTTTGATGGGTTAACGGCATGTCCTGCCCCTCGCACTAAATCCTCTAAATCTTGCACGCAATGCATTCAATCCCATCCCAGCGCAAGTTCTCGTGCAAGCTCTAGTACAAGTTCTAGTGCGAGGATAACCGTGCTACTAGAAGCCCCAACTTCAGAGGCTAGATTAGGGGCTGGATGAGAGGCTAGATTACAGTAATCCTTCCAGCTCGATCTCTTCAATGACTTGTAGCCCGCGAGTATCACCGACCTTTAGCACAGCGGTTTTGGCATCTTCCTGAACACCCAGTTCCGGATCTTCGGCAAAGGCTTCAATCAAAGCATCGATCGCTGTGGCATACACCACATTGGATGGTAATTCTCGGCAAAGTTGCCCGATCGCCCAAGCACAGTTACTGCGAACCGCTGCGACTGGATCACGCCGCAATCCTTCAATCAGACAAGGTAAGGCGGCAATAATTACGTCGTAGCCCACCGCCGCCATTTGAGCCAGCGCACTGGCTGCCCATAGTCGAACCGCTGAGATATCGGTCTTCAGGGCATCTATTAAAGGATCTAAGGAACGTCGATCGCGACAGTTGCCCAAAGCCCAAACAATTCCCTTGCGCACATAGCCATTCCAATCTTGTTGTAGTTGCTGGATCAAAGGATCGACCGCCATTGTACTAGGATTCCGCCCTAACCCATAGGCGGCACTGACCCGTACTAAAGGGCAAGGATCGCTTAGAAGACCAATTAAATAGGGTACCGCCCTAGCATCTTCTAATTCACAAAAGGCTCGTGCGGCTAGCATTCGCTGTTGATGATTGGGAGACTCCAGCAAAAGTAGCATCGCATCAGGATCGGGCTGAACAGATTCACCGGGGTCATCTGCCTCAGCCATTTGATCGAGCGGGTCTAACTCGATCTCCGCTTCTAATACCGTTAGTTCATCTTCATCGTACATATTGTCACTTTACAGCAAAGTATTCGCTTCGGAAGTGCCCCCCCAGAAGGAATCCCGAAAGGAATCCCGAATTGAAGTCGTGCCCATTTTGAACCACACTATATATTTAAACCACACTATATAGTGGACATAGGGTCTCGCGGTACTGTGAACATCGGTATGTGAACATCGGTAGTTGAGTCCGCTGTTGTTCGAGCGAACCTCTTGTTTCAGCAAATCTCTATCTGGCGCTGATCTAAAAGCTCGATGAGCATTAAAACTTCCGTACTGGAAGCGTTGCTGCAAAGCTCACCCCAGTTACGACCTCAGCTCTACTTCAAGTCTTCGCTCACTGCTCTGTCCCATGCGATGGAGGATCAGGTGCTGGCGGCTGGAGCGCAGTCCCCCTTGGTGATTGCGAGCTTCCAGCAAGAACGGTTTTATCGGCAAGAAGCCCATCGTTATGAGCGGATTGCCGCCCTTTCGCCGCATGTATATGTCCTTGCGGCTCCAGAAACCAGTTTCACCCATGCTTCCCGCGATTACGAAACGATCGCCTTTGATCCAGACGATCAACTCAGCCAGGAGTGGCACTTGGTGGTGATTGGTCAGCAGTATGCGACCTGTTTGGTTTGTCAGGAGCGACAAGCCCTACCGACCCTCGATCGAGCCGATCAGCAGTTAGTGGCCATGGATCAAACTCGGCGTTTTGAGGGAATTTGGACTTTTGACCGCCAGGTGAGCTGTCGGGCGGGCGAAATTCTGCTGGATCGAATTTTGCGCTACCGTCCCGAATTAGCCGCCAAAATTGCTGAAGCTAAAGCGCTGTTCTTACAAGAGATGCCGATCGGCATGTGTGAGGTAGACCCGGATCCCTTTGCCCAGCGGCTAGTTACCTATCTCCAGGCAGGACAATACAAATTACAAAAGGCCTATCGATCGATCGCCTCCCGTGAGCGGCAAGAACGGTTAGTCAACTTAATTACAGCCGCGATCCGCCAATCCCTCGACCCCCATGAGATCTTTAAGGTAGCCGTCGAAGAATTGGGTCAGGCGATGCAAGTTTGCCGCTGCCTGATCTATCGCTGCCGTGCTCAGGACGCAGAAACGACGATCGCCCATGAGTTTCGCATCGATCCGGCTCTGCCTTCCTTGCTGGGGCAGGTTTGGTCTTTGCAAGATCATGGTCTATTTCAAACGATCGTCCAACAGCTTACAACCATTAGTATTCCCGATACCCAAGCCCCTGATGCCAATCTGCTCCCCGATCTGGCACCGCTGGCAGCTCGGATCGATCGCTGGCAAATTCGCTCCTGGTTATTGGTGCCACTCGTCTATCAGGGTCGCCTGCTGGGAATGATCGAGCTACATCACTGTCAAGCTTCGCCCCATGCCTGGTCTACCGACGAGATCGAGTTGGTTGAGGCAGTAGCCACTCAGCTCGGTGTGGCCTGGATTCAGGCAGAGTCCTATGCCAATTTAGAAGACTTAAATCAGCAACTGGAAGCCCTAGAACGCACGCGCAGCAATTTGATCGCAATTACAGGACATGAACTACGCACTCCCCTTTCAACCATTCAAGTTTGCCTGGAAAGTTTAGCCAGCGAACCGGATATGATGCCGGAATTGCGGCAGGTCATGCTCAACACCGCCCTCACCGATGCGGAACGAATGCGGAAGCTGATCCAGGACTTCATCACTTTGTCTCGGCTGGAAAGTGGCCGGGTGGAGTGGCATCTGGAACCAATTTCGATCGATGAATGTGTCGATTTGGCTTTGAGCAGTTTGCGTACCCGGCAGTCTGAGCTAGCCCTACCGCATATTACCGCCCAAGTGCCCATCGAACTACCACCCGTCTGTGCCGATGGCGAGTGGCTGGTGGAAGTGCTCTCCAAGCTGCTCGATAACGCCTGCAAGTTTACCCAACCCGAAGGGGAGGTGCTGATCGAAGCTAGACCCAACGGCAGGCAGATGCTGGAAGTGACGATTACCGACACCGGGCGTGGGATCGAACCAAATCGTCTGGAAACGGTCTTCGATCGGTTCTATCAAGAAGAAGGAGCCCTTCGCCGGACAGCCGGGGGGACAGGGCTGGGGTTAGCGATCTGTCGGCAAATTGTCAAAGGTTTGGGTGGACAGATCTGGGCCGAATCTGCTGGACGCGATCAGGGCAGCCAGTTTCACTTCACGCTGCCGATCGCCCAGGAAACCATCGAGCCTGCCCGTCCGGGAGTGGGAGGTTCTGCCCCGAGTCCAGACGGGATCTCCAATGCTCCAGCAGTTCATGCCACGCCTAAAACCACCTCATTAAAATCAAACCGATCGAACCGTAAGCAAGCCAAGCTTCGCTAAGGAGTCTTGTAGACATCACTTGAGCCGGCAAAGGACTTCAGCCCCTTATGACGGAATTATGTCGATTGAGATTTCACCAATCTCAGCATCAAAGCGAAATTTCACCGATCAAAAAGGGGACGGCTTTGCCACCAATCGTCACCCGATCGCCCTGCCACTCGCAATAGAGATCGCCGCCTCGGGCTGAAACCTGACGCGAGACCAGTTGGGGTTTACCGAGTCGTTTGGCCCAATAGGGCACCAACGCACAGTGGATCGAGCCAGTGACCGGATCCTCAGGAATCCCATAGCTGGGAGCAAAATAGCGGCAGGCAAAGTCCGATCGATCGCCTGGAGCCGTTACCACCGTACCGTAGGGATGGAGCTGAGCTAAGCGAGCAAAATCAGGCTGGAGTTGGTGGAGATCGGCTTCCTGGTCAAACACCGCATAGTAGTTGGTATCGGACTCTGTCCAGAAGACTTGGCTGGGTGACTTGCCTAATCCTTCTGCCAAACCGATCGGTAAGTCACAAATTTGAGGTTCATAGCCAGGGAAATCCAACACCAGCAGCTCATTCAGGCGCTTCACTCTCAGTTGTCCGCTCAGGGTCTCAAACTGCACGGCATCTCGATCGGGCTCCAAAAAGGTGAAGATGACAAAGGCACTGGCTAGAGTCGCATGACCACACAACCGCACTTCCTGCACCGGCGTAAACCAACGCAAATGATAGCGATCGGCTTGAGGCACCAAAAAGGCCGTCTCTGAGAGGTTATTTTCGGCGGCGATCGATTGAAGTACTCCATCTTCGAGCCACTGATCAAGGGGAATCACTGCGGCCGGATTGCCCTGAAAAACGCGATCGGTGAAAGCATCAATTTGATAAATTCGCAGTTGACTCATGCC
>JALOOM010000015.1 GCA_025454395.1 Elainella sp. Prado103 | reverse complement strand
GAGGGGCTTTCGAACCAGGATTTGATTGCAAGTCCCTTCGCCCCTAGTGGGAGAAGGGATTTAGGGATGAGGGGAAAAGATTGGTCAGTCAATCAGGACCTAAAGCATAAGACCTAAAGCAAAGGGCGCAAAGCATTGAATGCTCTTAGCCTGACGGACTCATCCTCCTTTTAAGGCTGGGGTTCTCCGATAAAATCTAGTACCGGGTTGACCCCGGCGATCTGTTGGTTGGCATCAAAGCTGACGACAAAGGTAACAGTGCGGCGTTCAAACTCCGCCTCAACAATTACCACATCACTCTCAGCCCACTCATCCACAATTTTGACAAACTGGCCGGCACCCGCCTCAAATTCTTGCCGCTTCCGTTCTAGCGCCCTTGGGGAAAACTCGGACTGTAAAACGGGGGCGATCATCTCTGAGGCTTCGGAGTAACCTGCCTGGACAAAGAGCAGATCAAAAAAGCGTTGTACTTTGACGAGGAGTTCGGCAGATGGATCGGCTTGGGCGATCGTCAGGTTTGAGGCAATCGGAGTCTGTCTGGATCCGATCGCTCCACTGATAGGGTCTAGCGGAGTGGCCGTTAGGGTTCGAGGGATCGCGAATGCTAGGCCGATCGGCTGAGTCATAAGCCCAATGCAAAACGCGATCGGCATCATGATAAACATTTTCCCATGCCGTCCCTGCTGGTGTTGAGGCAATCTCAGCAAACTATTCCAACCCATCATAGAATCCTCACTTGAAACCTTTGCAGCAACCGTGGTTCGTTCTGCTACTCGAATATATAGCAAAATCATCAGGCTAAACGATCGGGCTAAACGATCGGGCTAAACGATCGGGCTAAACGATCGAGTCATCGGTTCTGCAAATTTTTAGCTTGATTGGCAAATTCAGGATGCAAACTTGCAAGTAATATTTCTATAGCGCGCTAGCAGTGATTCCCTTTTTTCTGATTTCTGATCTGGTCATGACCTATTTACTTCAGGCGATCCGCTTCATTTTCAACCTTCGACCTAGACTCCCTCGCATTGGACAGTTGGGACTGAGCCTGTTGCTGGGGATCGGCATCACAGTTTTGTGCTTTGCTGCTCGTGCTCATGCTGCCGATACGGTGCTGTTACAACATTTCGATCGCAAACTATCGATTCCTCGATCGGAGTTGCAAGCATTTGCCGATCAAGGCACGTTAAGCCCTGAACTGGATATTTTTTTGCAGCAAACGCGGGAAAACCCAGATGATGTACGAAAATGGCTTAATTTTCCGATCAAGGGCGAGTTTAGCGATGAGGTACCCGGAGACTTTGTCCTGATTCAAATCAACAAAACGGTGGGTGATGTCTTAGGACGAGAAGATTTAACTTCACTGCGAACTGCTTTCAGCAAAGCTTTTCAGCCCGATCAAACGTTTTCGCTGATGGAAGTGTTGAAGCAATATCCCCAAAAGAGTGTTCGATTAACCCTCAATAGCCTGGAACGAGCTTACAACGACATTACTTTATTTGTGACTCGTTTAAAGCCTGTGTTTGAGATCACTCAGCAGTTATTGCCTGAACTACTCTGTAGTTGCAATTTACCGCCGATCGAACCGTCTGCCACCAGTTTGTCTTTTAATCCCGTCTTTGCGACTCCAACACAAACACCCCTTGTTCATCCTCTCACTGCCGCGACCGATACCGATATCTTGATCGCCTCTGCTCTCCCCTCGACTTCGATGGATGCAGTCCCCATTTCACCAGGCGCGATCGGATCTCCTGCCATGCCAGCCACCATGCTGACTGCTCAGGCGGTTAGCACGACTTCTAGCCCCTATGCAGACAAAAACTTAGTCTTCGCGTTCGGGATCTTTCGTCCTGCCATTACGATCGGTGAATTAACTCGCTTTGTCGAAACGGGTGAACTTTCACGAGGTTGGAAATTTTACTTTAATGTTGCCAACATCGATCGCGACAGCATTCGCACAGCCTTATCTCAGCCCATTCAGGTTAGAGCAAAGTTGCTGGATCAAACTTTGAATTCTCTCCCTGGTGAATATGCACTTTATGAAGTCGGCAAACTGGTGCAAACTCCATCCGACACAGCCAATATTCAGGCTTTGCGATCGGCAATCATCAAATCTGTAATTGCCGATGATCAGCTTTCCCTGTTAGAGATTCTGCAAAATTATCCGCTCCAACAAGTTCAAGTTAATGGCATTCGGCTGGCTCGCCTAGGGACGCGGGTCGATCGTTTGCTCGCGCCGGGTGGAGCCCAAGGAGTCATTAATGATTTAGAAGGCTGGTTGTTGAAAGTACAAGCCACTGCCGCCGCCGACTTGTGTGATTGTAATGCGATTCAAGCGGCAGAAAATCCTTTGACCGTTGCTCCTAGCCCGATCGCAGATCCCGCTGCGGTAGCTCAATATCTACCTGCTCACTGGCAACCCGTGGCACCTCATCGGGAAGATCGGGGCAAAATCAAGGTGGTTTGGCTGCAAGGCACACCCTACGAAATGGGCTATCAACATGGTCAATATTTGCATGACGAGATTGCTTCGCTCGGAGAAGAGGTAATTAACATTGCCGGTTTTGTAGGAAAAGGACTGGCCTTCGGTCGGTTAGCCCAAAACCGCACCTATCCTACCCTGATCGAAGAATGTCGAGGATTGGTTGATGCGACGGCAGATATTGGGGTGACGATGGATGTCTGTATGCTGATGGCCTATGCCGATGTCTTTCAGGAAATTCTGGGTTATACCTTACCTCAAGAATTATTTTGGGAGGGCTGCAACCAATTTGTTGCTGCTGGTAGCGCCACAATCGATGGCTATCTCTATCACGGTAGTAGTGTCGATAATGATCAAAAGCCCGTTCCCTATGTCATTAACAACCCAGTCGTGTTTGTGCGTCAACCGACTGGAGGGTTGCCCCATGTTTTTGTGGGCTATCCTGGGGCGATCTGGCCCAACTCAGGGATGAATGTGGCCGGTATTAGCTTGGGATTAGATACGGCTCATCCGAATTCTCCAGATGAATTATCTTTGGTGGGACGCAGCAATGTTCAGATCATGGCCAAAATTTTGGAAACTGCTACCAATTTTGATGAAGCCAACCAGATTATGGCAACCCAGCCTCGGGTGCGGGCCAATCTGATCCTGATCGCCGATGGCAAATCCCAGCAAGCAGGTGTATTTGAATTCACCGGCAAAAGTTTGGCAGTTCGGCCGCTCCAACCCAATGGCGTGCTGTATGTGACTAATCATTTCGTCACTTCTGAAATGTATGAAAAGCAACCTTTGCCCGTTGATCCATCCAGCCAATCTCGCTTCGATCGATTTAGTCAGCTCTTGGAACCCGATCAACCGGGCTCATTATATGGGCAACTCCAACCCGAACGGATGGCTCAGGTGTTACGCGATCGAACCAATCCGTATACAAAAGTAGTCAGCCCGTTGAATCTCTTCGATGATGATGCGAGCCCCGGTGGCAATGGTGCCTTGCGACAAGCCATTTACGATCCAGGTCGCTTGAAGTTCTGGATCGCGGCTGGCCAACCCCCTATTCCTGAGAATCCATTTGTTTGCTTCTCGATGAACGAACTACTTAATCTACCGAATGCCAGCCCTTGTCAGTCCCCTCAAATGTAGTCTCTCGTTCGTGAGCTAGTTTACTCTTGCCGAAGTCTCCTAGAGAAACTGCTGTCAGGCTCCTCAAATGTAGCCTCTCGTTCGTGAGTCCGATCGACAAATGAGAAAGCACAGTTCTTGCACCTCCTCATCTCGATCGGACTACGATCGGATCAGGCTCAGCATCAATGCCAATCGATCCACCCAGACTCAATCACACTGATCTGATTCAGTGTTACATTTGCTGCTCTTTAGCGCGTGTTTCGTTAAATGCCTGCAAGCGAGCGACTACGTTGTAGGCATCCGCACCGGGCTCTTCAATCACACCTTCTACTGCGCCTCCAATTTCCTGCCATGCCAATAATCCACCTTTCAATTCTGCGACCTTCTGGTATCCCGCTTCTCGCAACAGGTTTGCTGCTCGGCTGGTTTCGCCTTCATTAGCACCGTAGAGATAGAGATCACGATCGGGGCGAATGCTGCTTTCGACCATACCGGTCAAGCGATCGATCGGCATATTCATGGCACCTTGAATGCGGCATTGATTGAATGCTTCATGATCACGCACATCAATGATTGTCAGTCCAGGTTCACCCCACTGGAGGCGGGATTTCAACTCATGCACGGTTGCTTGCGCATGAAACCCAGGAGGGGTAGGAGTGACATTGGGCATATTATCCTTAGCATTGACAAGGGCATCTTGGATATTCGTCATGATGATGTTCTCGCAACTCGTCCCTTGCACTGTAGTCAATCTGAACCTCCTCTCTCCTCACTCCAGCGAAGGAAATGCTAGCGAACGGGCAGGATTGATTTCATGGCTCTAGGTTCATTCGATAGAGAAGCTTCTACCAGACTCCATTTTTTACGACGATCGTGTTTTTCGTCCTTCTGTCACCAAGGCCGCTCCTTCTTCATGGATCTGAAATTCTAGTTCTAACTCCTTGCCCAAAAAATAATTGAGAAAAGTTCGGATCACAGCAATTAATCCTAATTTGCCCAATTCTTCAAAGGAGGGAGCCACCGTTGTTGCTAAAATATCTGCCCCTAACTGAAACTCTAATGCCAAAGCTAACCAGATGCCAAAGCGCAAACGCACCAAATTAAACGGATGACGATAGCGATGCCGCTTCAATGTTGCCGCGAGCTGAATGGTCTTAATAAGGCCGATCGAGACGCAACCCACTGAGATAAACTCTAACGTCAACCCTAAGAAACTGACAAACTCACCTAAGCTTCCTTCCAGATACTCAATCCAGTTCATCTAGAATCTTTCCTGATTTATCTAAAAATTTTCTGTCACTCAAGGTGTTAAATTTCGTTACTTTATCATTTTCTGTGTCTGAAATTTATAGAATTTGATATTTATTCTTTGTCCTGCTGCACTGATCTCAAGCTTGTTCCACAAACCAATCGATCATCTTTCGCGCAATACTATGGCGAGAAGGAAGACGCGGCAAATGATGTTTGTGAAACCAGCCAGCATCAACAATTTCTTCATGATCGATCACGATTTCTCCCCCCGCATAGGTTGCCGTGAACCCCACCATGAGGGAGTTGGGATAGGGCCAAGGCTGCGAACTAAAATAGTGAATCTCTTGAATTTCGACCCCCACTTCCTCCTGAACCTCTCGTTCGATCGCTTCTTCTAAGGATTCACCCGGTTCAACGAAGCCCGCTAAGATGCTATACATGCCCTCTGGAAAACGAGGAGCCCGAGCTAGCAAAATTTCTTGATCGCGGGCAATTAAAACAATAATGGCTGGAGACAAGCGCGGATAGTTGACTAAAGCACACTTCGGACAGCGTTTGGCCCGCTCGTTAGGGAGTTGGATCGTTGGAGTGCCACAACAGCCACAAAACTGATGGGTGCGATCCCACTCGACAATTTGTACTGCTCGTTCGGCGACTGCAAATAGCTGCTCATCCAAACTGCCATAGAGTTCTCGCAGTCGAATCAAGGCTAATCCATCTGGGAGCGGAGCCTCCAGCGACAGTTCGGCCGAGTAACAGGGATGACCTTGCAAATACCCAATGAACTGCGTCCGAATCGGTTGAATACCGATCGCTTTCAAGGAGCTGACTTTTGGTAATCGCACTGGCTGTTCATCGTAAACCAACAGTCGCGCCCCCACAAAGCCAAACCACCAGCCCGATCGAGGCTCTTCTGGAAACAAAATGCTGGATGTAAATTCGCTGGACATACTTATTTGCTCTCTCCCTCGATGGTTGCTTTCGCTCCTTGGCTTTCGCTCCTTTGCTTTCGCTCCTTTGCTTTCGCTCCTTTGCTTTCGCTCCTTTGCTTTCGCTCCTTTGCTTTCGCTCCTTTGCTCCACTTCTATGATCAACCTTTGCTCAACCTTTATGATCGAAAAGCTCATCGAAACCTTCAATTGCCAGTCACAGGATATCGTTATGTCTGTCTTCGCATCATCTACTCTGCAAGCCTTCATTGTGGGCGGGAATCGGGGGATCGGGCTCGAATTTGTGCGCCAGTTATTAGCCAATCCCCAAGTTAGCCATGTTTATGCCAGCCATCGCCAAGTGCCATCCCCCGACTTGCTCCAGTTGACGGTAGCACACCCCGATCGCCTCACCCTTCTCTCCCTGGATATCACGGACGAAACCCAGATCCAGCAAGCCATCAGCCATATCCAAACCCAGACTGACCGATTACAGCTTGTGATCAACTGCGTTGGGATTCTGCATGAAACCCGTCCTGAAGCCCGTCCTGAAGCCCGTCCTGAAACCAGTTCTCGATCCGAATCATCTCTCCAGCCTGAAAAAAGCTTGCAGCAGATCCAGAGCGATCGACTACTGCGCTACTTTCAAGTCAATAGTATTGGAGCCGTTTTGCTGGCCAAACATTTGTTGCCGTTACTCAAACTCGATCGCAGCGTCTATGCTTGTATTTCAGCTAAGATTGGCAGCATTGGCGATAATCAAATCGGGGGGTGGTATGGCTACCGAGCCTCCAAAGCGGCCTTAAATATGTTCATTCGCACTGCGGCGATCGAATATAGTCGTAAAGCCCCTAAAGCAATTTTAGTGTTGCTTCATCCTGGCACCACTGATACCCAGCTTTCTCGTCCCTTTCAGCGCAATGTTCCTCCAGAAAAACTCTTCTCTCCTCAACGGACTGTTTCCCAGTTACTCAGCATTCTCGAAAACTTGCAACCGGAAGACAGCGGCTCCTTCTTTTCCTGGGATGGCAGTCGCTTGCCTTGGTAGCTGTTGCAGTCGGGATTGAGCGGCTAGGAAGTTGAGTAGTCCTGAACTGGTAGGTAGAGTAACGCAGGTAGAGTGACGCAGGTAGAGTGACGCAGGTAGAGGATAAATTTGCAGACTGAATCAGTCACTTTACCCAGCGGTTAGATCGACTTCCGAATCGCTGCCGTCACATCCCAGGCCCGATCCACTTCCTGTCGGAGTTCCTGATTATCCTCGCGGAGGATCTGCTCTAGGTCTTCCGCTAACTGGCGCGATCGGGCCACCAACACCGCTTCATCACCTTCTAGTTCCGCCATGTCGTGCATTGCCGCTTCATCATGCTCTTTGAAGATCAAGGCCGCTCGATGGGCTCGATAGGAACGCACACCCAGCAACTTCAGGGCATCTACTCCCATATCTAATGCCGAACTGAAGGTTTCTCGTTGAATCACATCCACACCCCGACGGATTAATTCGTAGGCATGTCGTCGATCGATCGCCCGGGCCAGAATTTTGAGGTGGGGGAAATGTTTACGGGCCTGTTTGGTAATTTGCAGAATTTTCTCTCGCTCATCGATCGCCACTACTAACAATTTCGCCTGGGAGGCTCCTGCCGCATGTAACAGATCAATCCGAGAGGCATCTCCATAAAATACCTTCCAGCCAAATCGTCGCAATAACTCGATTTGATCGGGACTATGATCCAAGACCGTAATACTACATCCGTTCGCAAGCAACAACCGTCCGACAATTTGCCCAAATCGCCCAAAGCCTGCAATAATCACCGGATTCTCATTGTGATCGATCGGATCAGCCTCCCGTTCTGGTTCGGGGGTTTCCAGCCGCGGCTGCAATAGCTGCTCATAGGTGATCATAAATAGCGGAGAGAGCATCATTGAGAGTGCTACAACTGCCACTAAACTGCCCGACATCGATGCCGATAGCACATTACTCTCGGTGGCAAACGAAAACAACACGAAGGCAAACTCGTCTCCTTGCACCAAGGCAAAGGCAAACAAGAGACTCTGGGCTAACCCTAACTGAAAAAACTGACCAAGTCCAAACAAAACTCCACTTTTGAGCAATGCCACGCCCAAGACCAGCGACAGAATCAGCAGCGGCTGTTGCAGAATTAAATTAAAGTCAATGCTGGCTCCAACGGAAATAAAAAATAACCCTAGCAGTAACCCTTGAAAGGGCTCAATGTTGCTCATCAGCTCATGCCGATATTCATTTTCGGCCAGCACCACCCCGGCTAAAAAAGTACCCAAAGCGGGAGAGAGCCCAACGGCTTGGGTCGCTAAGGTAATTCCGACCACTAAGAGTAAGGCCGTGGCGGTAAAAATTTCACGGAGGCGGGTTGCTGCGATCAAACGAAACACCGGACGCATCAAAAATCGGCCCCCAATCACAATTCCCCCGATCGTGCCCATTAACATCAAGGTTTGTTGCCAACCGGGACGACCCGCCGCCTCGGTGGCTTGATTTGAGACCAGTTGTACTGTCTGGATGGCTGTCGCACTCAGGTTGGAATCGACAGCTAGCAGCGGCAAAAACGCCAAAATGGGAATCACCGCGATCGCCTGGAACAAAAGCACCGAGAAAGCCGACTGTCCTCCCTCGGTTTTAATCAATCCGCGTTCGTTTAAAGTTTGTAGTCCAATGGCTGTTGAGGAGAGCGGTAAAATGAGCCCGATCGCTAACCCCATCTTCCAGCTTAGCCCCATCATCACGCTGATGACCAGGGTAATCAGGGTTGTGATGAGCAGATGTAAGCCCCCCAAGCCAACGATCGGCACGCGCAGCCGCCAGAGTAGATCTGGCTGTAGCTCCAGTCCTACCAGAAACAGCATCATCACTACGCCAAATTCAGCAAACTGTAATACACTTTGCCCTTCCTGACCGACAAATTGCAGCCCAAACGGCCCGATGACCACCCCCGCGATCAGATAGCCCAACACCGAACCCAATCCGAGACGCTTGGCAATGGGTACGGAAACAACTGCTGCAATTAAATAAATGAAGGCCTGGGTAAAGAAATCGCTATGCATGATGGGAAGCCTCTGATGCAGTGATCACCTGTTCTAGCGAATGGTTAAAATGGTTGAATTTTTTCAGGGACTCCCAATTGACCCGATCGTCTCGCAACGCTAAGATGACGGCTCGATAGTCTTGAGCATATCGACTGATTAAGGATTGCTCGCGGATTTGATGAGTCCCCTGCACCACAAACGGTGGCAAATATTCCATGCCGCAAAGCTGGGCTGTTTGCTCAAAGGGAGTCAACAATTCCCGGATCGTGAAATAGTTGTACCCCTGCCGACTATAGGTTTGTTCACTACCACCTGTGGTAATCGCAGAGAGTAAGCGTCGCCCCCGCAAGGCACTTCCTCCCTGACCATAGGCAAAACCATGCTCTAGCACCAGATCTTGCCACTCTTTTAAAATGGCTGGGCTACTATACCAATAGAAAGGATGGTGAAATACAATAATGTCGTGAGAGGTTAGCAGTGCTTGCTCTCGTCTGATATTGATATGAAAGCTAGGATAAGACTCATAGAGATCGTGAATGGTAACTGACTCTAGGTCAAGCACGGCTTGGAGCAACTGGCGATTGACGCGAGACTTTTCTAGGGCAGGGTGGGCGAATAGGATCAAGATGCGGTTGCTCATTCAAAGTGCGCAGCGAGTGGATTTTAGGTCATATCCCAAATTGTATGAGAATTCGGTCTGAGAATGGACTAGCTGACTGTCAACCGCATAACCCTCTAAAGAGAGAGCTATTTTCTATCACAACGGCATCAAGCCTCAATGGCATTAGGATCTCCTCACCGCCCCCCGATCGCAGTCATCCTTCCCTCAAGCATCGGTTACGATCGTCATCAACCGTGTCATCAACCGCATCAGCGATCGATCCCATGCCTTATCCACAGCATGAGTGATCGACTGCATCAGTAATCAGTAAATCAGCAATCAGTGATCAGTAATCAACAATCAGCAATATCAATTATCAGCCGCGTCAATCCTCAATTTCCCTGGCAGACGGAAAGCGCTGCTTCACCTGATCCGCCAACCAATTTTCTAGCAGCTCATTCAATAGGGTTTGCCGCATGGATTCATCGAATCGAACCGGGAGAATTTCTTCCAAGCGAGTAATGACCATCCACCGCCCCATCCGCATCGGTGCCCAAATTTGCCCCGGACGACCACCATGAAACCATTGTACCAATGGAGCCTCTAGCTGCCCTAAAGGAATGGGGCCGACTTGACTACCCTCTCCAACAGCTTCTCCTTGCGAAAAAGCTAGTGCCACTTCTGTAAAGGTTGCTTCTCCTTCAATAATCCTGAAATAAAGTTCTTGGGCAATCTCCGGATCAGAGAGGTAGATGCGTGAAAAGATCACCTGATCGAGCTGTGATTTACGCTGCAAGAAATAAGAATTAACCGTTTTGCCCCAGCGCTGATGCTGAAACTTTCGGATCTTGAGTGCTCGATCCATCCAATCTTCAAATTGCTCAGCCGTCACTCCTTCCTGTCTCAACCCTTCCTGTCTCAGCCCAGGTTGGCAAGTCTCTGCCTGGAGGTATTGGCGAAATTTTTGCCACTCTGTTGCGCTGTATTCTACTGTAGCAATTGCCTGATCGAGAATGAGACGGTAAAGTACTTCAGGTAAGGGGTTGCCAAGCGATGTCACAACGATTTCCTTTACGATCGGCTGGAGATCAATTCGCTTTTTTCAGGATAACATCAGGATAAGGTGAGCGGGTCGTATCAGAAAAAACTTCAGAATGCCGTATTGCATGGCAAGACAGACTGATTCTGTGGTAAACAAGAGGTAGAAAAGAGCTATCTCAGTATTTAAAGAGTAGCTAAAGAGTAGCTAATGTAGTAGCTATCTCAGTATCCGACAGGAAATTAACCCTGTTGAAGCCGGATGGGTAGAACAGAGGTGCCAGGAAAAATTAGTGGGTGAATTTTAATTTGCAAAATTGAGAATATTAGCACTATTCAATCTTGCAAATTAGGAATAAAATAAATGCATTGTATTTACTCTCGGTGATTAAAAATGGCAACAGCGAGTCGAAATCGGCCCAAAACGGTCAGCGTTTCTAAAACAGCGCTTGATCACGTTGGCTCCCTGCTTCAAGATTTGTCTGCCAAGCCCAAAGAAGAGATGTCTTTGCGGGAGGCGATCGATGAACTACGCGAGCCAATTCAAGGTGCTCTAGCTAAGGGTTATAGCTATGAGGACATCGTGGAAATTCTCGGGGATCGCGGCATTAAGACAACTGCAGCAACTGTCAAGCGGTATATTTCGCTGGGCAATCCGCGTAAGCGTAAGCCAAGGGCAACCGCAGGTAAGTCTGGCAGACGGACTCGTTCCGTTTCGGCGGCCGTTGTAGAACCTTCTGTGCAAGAGCCCGTCTCTGCTGCTAGCTCTCGCTCAACGGCCTCAAGAACCAGCCCGTCTACACCGACTCGGGGGCGAAGTAAATCGGTCGCCGCTAGCGTGGATGCTGCTCCGCAAACTAAGGTTCAAACCGCCAAGCCGAATGGAAAAACCAAGGCTCAGTCTAGCGCTGTGGCGCAGCAAACGACACCATCTAAACGTGGACGGAAAAAGTCTGGTTAGCGTGGTAGCCGATTACAAGTCCAGATTACAAGTCCAGACTACAAGTCCAGACTACAAGTCCAGATTAATTGAGGTACGACGGAGCAAGATTCCCAGATTGATTGAGTTAAGTCACTTATAATCATCAATCCTGGCAGTTAATAGTTTATTCACTGCCTCGTTCCCGGACTGGGGGATTCTGCTCCAAAAGTTTGATGTTACGTTGGTTCTCTGTCTGATAGGCGACCCTCTACTGCTCCGATCGTTCCTTCAATTGAATTGATTCAACGGGTTGGGGTGCCAGTTTGCCCCCAATTACGCCAGCCCTCGAAGCATCCTCGAAGCTTGACACTTATTGTCAATATTTCTCGCAGCCTTGAATGCATATTTGCTATCCAGTCATCTGACTGTCGCATTATTATTCGGCATGATGGCGTAAGCCAATCTACTGCAAAACAACTCGCCTTAGGCTTAACGATTGGGTTTAATGATTCGGTATTAGGTTCAATGGTTAGGTTTAACTGTACAAAAATTCTGTCTTGTAATAGCTAGAATTCGCAATAACTAAATCCCTCGCATCGAAGCAGGGTAGTGTGCTAAATCAAACAAAGTCTTTGTTTACATCCAAAAATGTATGCAAAAAGCGTGACTATTACGTTTGTCAATCAGCCAAATTGCATAGATAAGGAATGTCAAGGCAATCAAAATGTCAAGGCAATCAGTTGAGCTGCCCTTATCCAACCCGCTGCCTCTCTATTGAGCAGTCCTCTATTGAGAATTTTATAAAGACTGTCCATTTCAAAGAGGGCATATCTCAAAGAAGATGCATTGGGTTTTGAGATCTGAATTTACCCCTTTTTTCCCCCTGTATTAGACGATAGCCGTCCTACATGCCGTCCTACATCATGAGTGAGATTTCTTGCTGTAACTGGTTAATCAAGCTGTACTGGTCGGTTACAGGCAGTTGATCCAACTCAGCCCCTCATACTCAGCCCCTCATACTCAGCCCCTACAGTTGTTTTCTCCTTGGTTCTCTCCTTCTGGACAGATGTCTAGATCAACCTGGTACGCCAAGGTGGGGAAGAAGCCGTGTAATGATCTTGGAGGAAAAACGGATGGCTCAAAGTACTCAACAAAACTTGCAACCTAAACAACATCAAGAACAACGTCCCGGACGTGAAGCAGAAATGACTCCCCGCCCTGAGTCCGAAGAGCAGCAATATACAGGCAGCAATAAACTCCTGAATAAAGTTGCGTTGATCACCGGAGGAGATAGTGGGATCGGTCGAGCTGTAGCGATCGCCTATGCCAAAGAAGGGGCAGATGTGGCGATCGTCTATCTCAATGAGCATGAGGATGCCCAAGAGACACAACGGCAGGTTGAGCAAGAAGGACGAAAATGCATCACCATTGCAGGCGATATTGGGGATGAATCTTTCTGCCAACAGGCGGTGGAGCAAACCGTGCAGGAGCTCGGACACCTGAATATTTTAGTCAACAATGCTGCCGAACAGCACCCTCAGGAAAGCATTGAAGACATTAGTGCTGAACAACTCGAGCGTACTTTCCGCACCAACATCTTCTCTATGTTTTATTTGACCAAGGCAGCTCTGCCCCATCTCCAGGCAGGCAGTGCCATCATTAACTCCACCTCAGTCACAGCCTATAAAGGTAATCCTCAACTGCTCGACTATTCCACCACAAAGGGGGCGATCGTCGCTTTCACCCGATCGCTGTCGCAGGCGCTGGTCAGTAAAAATATCCGCGTTAATGGCGTGGCACCTGGGCCCATCTGGACTCCCCTGATTCCTTCTACTTTTCCAGAAGACAAAGTTGCAAGTTTCGGTTCGCAGGTGCCGATGCAACGGGCAGGACAGCCAAAAGAAATTGCACCCAGTTATGTATTTCTGGCATCAGATGATGCATCTTATATGTCAGGACAGATCCTGCACCCGAATGGTGGTGAAGTAGTTAACGGTTAATGATTCTGGAATTGATTGAATTATTGAATCAACAATGGAAGATTCATAGACTTAATTCAATCAACCAACTGCACTTCCCATTCAGCTCAACCTTGCGCTGCCCTCATTGTATCCCTCCAATCTTCATGACAATCCTGGCAATGTCTCGGCCAAAGCACTGGAGACTTTTGTAGATTGGGAAGATTGAGAGGGATGACAATTGAGGCATTGTTATACCTATTCTTTGTGAAGTTGAGTAGAACCAGGGGCTGAAGCCCCTCGTCGAGCAAGAATTGATTCTACGCAAGCTCATGATCAAATTGGTATTAGGGATTAGGGATTGTAGGTCATGGTCTAACGCGATGGATAGCCCGATAAGTTTGGGGTCGTGTACCACCAAGCCCAAGTAATCAAGACTGCTTGAAAAGGCAATCGTACCCAATAAAGCCAGGGATAATTTGGAATACCATCGATCGGAATATGGTGGATCGCTTGATTGATATTGGCAGGAAAGACGGCAATAAATAGAGCGATCAGCCCCCATGCCGCCACCACACTAACCCCTGGGATCAATAAACCAATCCCACCTAGAATCTCAAATACACCACTAATATAGACTAACGCCAGTGGGGCAGGCAGTACGCCAGGAACAATCCGCACATACTGATCAGCATGGGTGAAATGTGTCAGTCCGACAATCATCAGTGCAACTGCCAAGATGCCCCTGAGGATTTCTTTACGATCGATTTGAAAAATGGGAGTCATAATAAAGTCCAGCAGCGTTGGTTGTAGATATCTCCTATCAGCCTGGTGAGCACCAATGAGGGGACTTCAGGCGGCTGTCTGGAATTTATCAAGACCAAGTTCAGAAAGGATTTACCATAGGGTAGAACTATTGGGATCAGCCATGGGCTCAGATCGCGCAAAGATTGGCATGAAATTGGGGCAAGGTTTAATCAGGCAGAAGTAAACTTTATCTAATCTTGATAATGTTAATCTTGATAATTTCTTGATAATGCATCGATCGTCAGCAAGAAATTTGGCTTAATTTTAAAGATCTCTTTCTTTGGCAAGAGACGATTTGACCTCAGAAATCTACACAATTAGAGTAGTTTTTAAGATCGATTTTGGTGTTTGAACACCATGAGTAACTCCATTGCTCCGTTCCCAGTTCGTACTGACCGAATTTTAGTTGTTGATGACATCCCCGATAATTCATTTTTACTGCAAACGCTACTAGAAGAAGAAGGCTACCAGGTTGAAGTCGCAGATGATGGCCGGACTGCGCTCCGAAAGATCGCCGATAATCCGCCGGATCTCATCTTACTAGATGTGATGATGCCAGGTATGAATGGGTTTGAAGTCACCCAACGCATCCGCCAAAATGCTGAGTTGCCTTTCATTCCCATTTTGCTGATTACAGGCTATACCGAGCCCAGCCCGGCCGATGGGTTTGACTTGGGGGCCGATGGCTTTATTCGTAAACCGATCGACTTTGATGAGTTACTCAACCGAGTTCGATCGATCCTACAACCCGTTAATTGATTCATTGATCAATTGGTCAATTAGACTCATTGATCAACTGACTCATTAAAGATTACTGCTGGATTGAACGTTACTGGTAACTCCATCATCAACTAGCCATGCCGGAGCCCATACAAGAGCCCAGGCAGGCAGTTAGGCTTTAAGAAGGCGCAACCCACTCAGGGTGACTAGCACCGTTGAGCCCTCATGCCCAATCACACCGATCGGTAAGGTGATGTTACCGGCAAAATTGGCGATCAGCAGGAGCAGAATAAAGCTGAGGGCTAAACCAATGTTCTGTTTCACAATTCGTTGCGATCGACGACCCAGTTGAGCCGCAAGGGCAATTTTTTCGAGTGAGTCAGTCATCAACACAATATCAGCCGTTTCTAAAGCCACATCACTTCCGGCGGCCCCCATGGCAATCCCCACGGTTGCTTGGGCCAGCGCAGGGGCATCATTCATCCCATCGCCAACCATCGCAACGGCTCCATACCGCTTTTGCAATTGTCGCATTAGCTTCAGCTTGTCTTCTGGTAAAAGATTGGCATGAACTTCTTGAATGCCCACCTGCTGGGCTATGCTATGCGCTGTATCCCAATTGTCACCCGTCAACATAATCACATGTTGAATCCCTAATTTTTTTAACTGGTGGATGGCATGGGCAGCCTCTGGGCGAACTTGATCAGCCACCCCAATTAGCCCGATCAATTGCTGGCCAGCCACAACACCCACCACAGTCTGACCCGTTTGTTGTAACTGTTTGGCTTGTTGAACTAACTCGACAGGCAGGATATGGCTGATCGGTTGATCGGTCTGGGCAGCAGAGGGGGTTAAAAGCTGCTGAATAAATGTGAGCTGACCCACGGCCAATGGCACAGACTGCTTGGGTTGCTGCAAGGGCAATGTTTGGGTTGGCAATGTTTGGGTTGGCAATGTTTGGGTTGGCAATGTTTGGGTTGGCAATGCCTCTGAGTCCACCCGTCCCCAAATGCCTTGTCCCGGTTGAGCTTGTACATCAGTGACTGGGAGCCGATCGATCGATCGCTGTAGGGCGGCTTGATGGATCGACTGCCCGATCGGATGCTCCGAATAGGCTTCTAGGGCCGCTGCGATCGTTAAAACTTGCTGTTCTGAATAGCCTGGGGCTGGCACAATCGTCTGAACCGTGGGTTGGCCAGTGGTGAGGGTGCCGGTTTTATCAAATGCGATCGCCTTCACCCGACCAATCTGCTCAAGCTGAGCCCCATTTTTGAACAAAATCCCCTGGCTGGCTCCATTGGCAATTCCAGACAACAGCGTTGGCATGATAGCAGCCATCAAGGCACAAGGAGAAGCAACCACCAGAAAAATCAGGGCTCGATAGATCGTGTCTTCCCAACTCCAATCCACCAAGAATGGCGGCAACACCATCAATAACACACCGACTACCACCACCACTTTGGCATACCCGCGCTCAAAGGCTTCAATAAACTGCTGCGAGGGGGGTTTCTCGGTTTGGGCCTGTTCTACTAATCGAATCACTCGCTGAATCAAGCTGCTTTCTGGTGGTTGATGCACTCGCAGTTTCAGCGCTCCGTGGCCATTTAAGGTTCCAGCAAAGACTTCATCGCCGACTGTTTTGTCTACCGGAATCGATTCACCCGTAATCGCCGCTTGATTGACTGTACTATAGCCATCCACCACCACACTATCGGTTGGGATCAGCTCTCCGGGTTTAACTAAAATCTGATCATCGATCCTCAGTTGGGCGATCGACACTTGTTTTTCTTGCCCTTGGTGCAGTAACCAGGCCGCATCTGGGGTCAGGCGCATCAAACTGCGAATACTTCGTTCGGTGCGACCCATCGCATAACTTTCCAACGCACCACTAATTGAAAAAATCAGGATTAACACAGCCCCATCGATCAGCAGGTAGTATTCTTGCCGCCATAATCCCAGTCCTGCCGCACCCAAGGCCGCCACAATCATCAGCAAATCCACATCCAACTCTTTCTCTTGCCAGAGAGTCGTCAATCCTTCACGCGCACTGGCAAAACCCCCGATCCCATAAGCCGCGGCTAAAATCAGCAAGGCTAGGCCAATCCAACCGATATGGAGGGTCAACCAACCCAACAGCAACAACAATCCACAGAGCAGGGGCGGAATCATATCGGCATATTGGCTCAACCCCCTGTGATTCCAGCCAGAATTTAGCAATCGAGCGATCCACGAGTGACGGATCGAGGAGAAAGAAATTGGCAACATCGTCACCATCCATGGGCGGAAACTAACAACTTCCTCAGGCTAAACCTTAACATTAGTGTCAATGTCAAGGTAATCTGATATCAAGTCATTTTTTGAGCGGCGTGGCTGGTCTGCTAACCTCCAGTGCTGCTACCCCAGTGCTGCTACCCCAGTGCTCCTCAGTTTGAATCGCCCTCTCCCTTGTGGTTATCTCTGCTATGGTTATCTCTGCTATGGTTACCTCTGCTTCTATGGTTACCTCTGCTTCAGCACTCACCATCAAAGAACTCACTATTGCGGTTGGACAAGGCATTACGCCTCGTATGGTACGGCACTATCACCAGCTTGGACTGATGCCTCAGCCACCCCGATCGGCTGGCAACTACCGCCTCTATTCTGAACAAGATGTGCAGCGTCTGAAGCGAATTGTGGCTTTGAAGCAGCAAGGGTTTCAACTTTCTCACATTCGTAAACTGCTGGACGTTGAACCGATCTCAGAGCGTGACTCGTTGATCACCCAGTTGCAACAGCAATATCGAGCTGTGATCCACCAAATTAGCCAACTCAGACAAACAGCGGTTGCGCTAGAACGGCTGTTGGGACGGGATCAGTCCTGCCAGATTGTTCAGGCCAATGCTTTGTCCCAACTCAAACAGTTGGAAATTGATACCTATCAGAGTCGGGACGATCTGGATAAACTATGGAACAGCTTAGATGGGGAAGTGCATGCCCATCCGGAAATGTTTCAAGAAGCCTTACAGCGCTTGTTGCCCGATCTCAGCGATCGTTCCGAAATTGAAGCGGAATTGCTGTCTCAACTGGTATTGGCAGGAGGAGATGTGAGTCTGATTCAGTTTGTCAGGCTGAGTCGATCGCCAGCACAGAACGCGATTGGGGCGGCTCGAACGGCGCTGCAACAAGGCTGCCCGATTGTCACTGATACGGCTATGATTGCGGCCATGCTGGATCAAACTCGGCTCGCTCATCTTGGCTGTTCAGTTGAAGCTTTAATCAACAACCCCCACATCCATAGCGCCTCAGAAGCGGAACAGGAGTTCTGGCATAGTACCTCACTCAGACAACGGGTGAATCAACTTCCCCAGGGTTGTCTGCTGGTGGTGGGGTATGCGCCTTCCGTACTATTAGCGATTTGTGATGCGATCAATCAAAGTACTTTACAGCCCTCATTGGTGATTGGTATGCCGATCGGCTTCAGCCATGCTCCTTCTGCCAAACGTCGTCTGATGCAATCTTCTGTGCCTTTCATTACCTTAGAAGGAACGATGGGGGGGGGGTTGTTAGCTGCTACTACGCTCAACACACTGGTTGCCTCTTTACTGGAAAAACCGCATTGTCACTGTTACTTGCAATCGGAACAGCGGCATCAGCATCAAGGTTAACAGACCAATTTTATTCGGCTATCACATTGCACTTCACCTGATTCCGGCTCACCTCTAGCTCTAACGAGTCTACACCCACCTGATGCTTACTCATCGGAATTTCAATCACAAACTCACTGCCTCCGGTTGAGGTAGCATGACACAATAGCCGCCCACCATGCTTTTCAACGACAATTTGATGACTAATGGATAGGCCCAGCCCGGTTCCTTTCCCGGCTGCTTTTGTTGTAAAGAAGGGAGCAAAAATGCGGGAAACGATCGACTCTGGGATTCCTGAACCATTATCCTTAATTCGAATCGCGACCCAGCGGGTTTGCAGGGGTTCGGTGATGATTTGGATCTGCCCTAACTTCATCACCTCATTTTGGGTCTGATAACGCTCCTCAATCGCATCAATTGCGTTGGCCAATACATTCATAAACACCTGATTGAGTTGCCCACCGTAACATTCAATCGGTGGTAAATTACCGTAGCTCTTGATCACCTCAATCGCTGGATAGCTCCCTCTGGCTTTCAATCGATGTTGCAGAATCAATAGGGTGCTGTCAATGCCTTCATGAATATCGATCGGCTTCATTTCCGATTCATCTAGGCGAGAGAAGCAACGCAAAGAGGTGACTAATTGACGAATTCGTTCTGCTCCTAACTTCATCGAAGAGAGCAACTTAGGCAAATCCTCTCGCAAAAAATTGAAATCGATCGATTCAAGTTGTTGCTGAATTTCTAGACTGGCTTGGGGAAATGACAATTGATATAAATTGACCAGGTGCAGAAGTGCCTGGGTGTATTCGGTTGCAGGAGTCAGATTGCCATAGATAAAATTAATCGGGTTATTCACCTCATGGGCAATGCCAGCGATCAATTGTCCCAACGAAGACATGCGTTCGCTATGAATGAGCTGAACTTGCATCTGTTGGAGAGATTCTAACGCCGTTGACAGTTCTGCTGTCCGGTTTTGCACCTGTATTTCCAGAGTCTGATTTAACTGATATAAGGCGGCTTCTGCCTGCTCACGCCGAGCAATTTCTTGTTTCAGTTGCTGATTTTGGCTTTCCAAGGCGCGACTAAAATGGCGCACTTGCAACTGCACTTTGACTCTAGCGAGTACTTCGGCCTGCTGAAACGGCTTCGTAATGTAATCGACTGCACCCAGCGACAACCCCTTTACCTTACTTTCAGTATCAGACAAAGCAGTCATGAAAATCACCGGAATAGAATGGGTTGCAGGATTCGCTTTGAGGCGACGGCAAGTTTCAAACCCATTAATCCCTGGCATCATAATATCCAGCAGAATTAAATCTGCCTGGTAATATTCCAGTTGTTCTAAGGCACTCTCCCCATCTACAGCAACTGCAACCTGAAAACCCGCCTCCACTAAGGTTTCAGAAAGAATTTCTAAATTAGTGGGCGTATCATCAACAATCAGAATGGCTTGAGATTCGGGGTTGAAGGTCATTGTTCGTTATCCGTCGTAGATGTCAAGACAGTATGAAATGGGAAAGGGGATCGCGCTGATCAGCGGCTAGCAGAGCTTACAAATACTGCTCCACAAAAACACGGATTTGCTTCAGTTGAAAGCTTTGGGCAAACTGGCGTAACTGATGAGTAAAAGGTACGAAGCGCCGATCGCTCGCCTCAATACGTTCAATTTCGTGCAGAATGTTTTTGATGAGCCCTTTTCGACTCAGATCCAGCAACAGAGTCAGGTCTTCCTGTGAAGGAGGCACAATCTCTGTGACCGTGCCATCTACGGTAGCCATCTCTAATGCAGTTCCGGGGTGGGGTGCTCCATAGATCCACTCCAAATTCAGGTGAACCCGCAGAATTTCTAACAATAGATCAACCTGGATCGGTTTTGAAATAAATGCATCGGCTCCAGCCTGCAAACTTTTGGCTTTATCCGTTTCAAAGGCACTTGCTGACGAGACAATCACTGGGATCTGGTGAAATGACTCAGACTGGCGCAGTTTCTCTAGCAGTTGATAGCCATCCATCACAGGCATCATTAAATCCGTAATGATTAAGTCAGGCTGTAAGGTCATGATTTGATTCCAAGCATCTAAGCCATGAACTGCTTCAAACACAGTAAACCCAATTAGCCCTAGCAAACCAACGAGCACCGATCGATTTTCCCAAAGATCATCCACAACTAAAATTTTGGGTTGGCGATCCCGAATGCCAATCACCGTTTGTTCACGGACTTGCGTAACGGGCTGCTGCCATCCGATCGTCTCCGGCAAATCTATTTCAAACCAAAAGCTGCTGCCCTTCCCCAACTGGCTCTTCACCATCAACATACTATCCATCATCTGCACAATGGTCTGGCTAATGGTCAGCCCTAACCCAGTTCCTTCTGCTTTCTTATCAAGCGCTCCCGTTTGTTCAAAGGGTAAGAAAATTCGCTCTAATTGCTCCGGCGAGATGCCAATACCCGTATCATCCACTTGAAACCGCAGCCGATATCGGCGCTCCTGCCCAAGTAATAAATGGGAACATACTGTAAAAGTGACAGAACCACTATCCGTGAATTTAATTGCGTTGCTCAAAAGATTAATTAAGACTTGCCGCAACCGTTTCTCATCCGCCAGAATACCCATCGGCAAATCTTGATCGGCCTGATAAGTTAGCTTTAGCCCTTTCTGCTCAGCGCGCACCCGGCAGATTGCCACCACATTTTGCAAGAATGACGGTAGATTGAACTCGCTGGGATACAACTCCAATTTTCGAGCTTCAATTTTCGAGAGGTCAAGAATATCATTGATCAAGGTCAACAAATGCGTACCACATTGGCTGATAATCCCTAGCCCTTTGCGTTCTGAATCGGACAACGTGGATGAGCGCTGCAAAATTTGGGCATATCCGAGAATGCCGTTGAGCGGTGTCCGCAATTCATGACTCATATTGGCCAGAAACTCACTTTTGGCCCGGTTGGCACCATCCGCCTGTTCTTTTGCCTGTTTGAGTTCGGCGGTTCGGGCCTCCACCCGCGACTCTAACTCTTCAAACGAAGCTTTGAGCTGGGCTGCCATGTGGTGAAAAGATACTTCTAAGACTTTGATCTCATCGGCTTTCTCCAGGTTTGCCACTAATCGATCTAGATCGGCTACCTCAGAGGCACTATTGTCGCCCTCCCCACGCTGCGTGTTGGTTTCCGCCAGATGTTTGCATTCTGCCAGGATCGGTTCAAGCCGATGATTCAGATGGCGCACCAACAGGAAAACGACGAGAGCCAACACCGACCCTGCCCCGAGCGCCCCGCCGATCGCAATGGCCACTACGGGAGCCAATACCACCGACTGCGGCACAGCAGCCAGCATTAACCAATTTGTCCCCTCCACATGCTGATAGGCCCAATATTTGCCCCCATCCACCAGAATGCCAGACTGATCTCCGCTAATCTGTCCCCAGATGGGCTGTAACTGAGGAATATCTTGATAGGTGGCAAAGGACTTCGCCTTATCGGGATCGGGCGGATAGGCCAGTAAATTGCCCTGTTCACTTAAAATCAAAAAGTAGCCACCCCGCCAACCCTCCGGGGCTGTCACCTCATTGGTTAGAGCGGTCACATTAATATCAAGCCCCACGATGCCCAAAAGGCGGCCGCGGGAATTATAAATAGGAGCAGTGGTCGTTGTGAGCGCGATATTACCCCATTCGTAGGGCTCTAGCCAGATGGGTCTACCGGCCTTTACGGGCAAGGTGTAATAGTTCTGCTCAAAGCAAGTAGGCTCTAACTCGCAGACATCGGTTTTACGAATGTCATTGTAGGGAGGAGGCAGGGGTTCCCCGACTTGGTTGGGCACCTGTTGATCCACGAAAAAGTAAGGCCAATACTGTTCTCGATCGGGCAAGATACGGTAAGGAGCCTGACCAAATCCTACCCCCATGGTGAGAGAGGAGCGTTTCCTCAGGATCTCGAACACCATCTGGCTATAAACTTCAGGATCACGGATATCAGCCTGTTCCAAGGTTTTTACGGCTGCTACCACCCCCAACATGGTCTGTTCAGCCCGGGCCAGTTTACCCTCGATCGATTTCACCTGGGTATTAAGCGTGCCGGTAATTTCCTTCTTCGCCTGGTCTTCTAAGGCTTGATAAAAGAAAAAAGACATGCCGCCCAATCCGATCAGCGCGCTGCTCAACACGTAGAAGAATAATTTTGCACCGACGGAATGAAACATCATAAGTAGTATCGCGGGTTATTTTCATCCTGGGACAGGTTTTGTCCGAAGATTCACTTCAGTCCCTACGGCCACTGGGTCGGGCAGGTAGCTGGGGGAGCTTGCAGCCTGATATTGCAATTTTGATATTGCAGTCTTGATATTGCCTTGATATTGCCTTGATATTGCCTTGATATTGCAGCTTTGATCTTCTACCCTTGCCAGGATGCCCCGGCTATTAACCTGGCTTCAACCTAGCTTCAACCTGGCTTCAACCTAGCTTCAGAATGCCCAGCTTTGATCCTTCACATTACACCTGTCAGATTGAAGATATCAAACCCTACGAAAAGAGCTGAATGTTGGGTTGATCGATCGGCTGGTGAACTCGGTGCAGCCATTGAGTTGTTTGACGTTTAATGTCTTTGAGTGGCGTTTCGTACGGTTGCTCCTCCAGAGGGGAAATGGACAGATGGGGGACAGACGGCAAAAAGCCGACCTGTCGAAAGTAATCAAAATAAGTCTTTAGTAGCGCTGGGTCAATAGTCGGGCAGGTGATTGAAGTTTCGGCTAACCCCTCCAGGGTATTGCGACTATCAAATGATTGGGCCGTCATTAAGAAAGTTTCAAAATAGGTTAACGCTGTTTTCGGATCGATCTCTGTGAATAAGGGCAACAGCGGAGCTAACACATTCCCCGTTGTGGGGTCTAGATTCGACAACATCGCCTGCCACTGGGGGTAGGGTAAAGAACGGAGCGGATAACCCAGATCGCTGATCCGTTGGATCAACTCATTCCAGGGTAAAGCCTGAGAATTCAGGATGTGAAAGGCTTTACCCCTAGCTTGGGGCTGCATTGAGAGGTAAACGATCGCTTGGCTGGCATAATCGACCGGAATCATATTGATCGCCCGATCCAGGATAGGGGCTATCCCCAATTGAATGACCCCTTTGAGGATGCGGCAGAGCAGATCGTTGGTTTGGGATGCCCCCGTGCGGCTATGGCCTGTCAACATGCCTGGACGATAGATGCAGGCGGGAATGCCGCGTTGTTGAGCAGCCATGACCAGTTGCTCTGCCACCCATTTGGTTTGAGTATAGCCTTTGTCAATCACCGATCCATCGTCTGGACAAGCGGCTTCAGTCACTAAAAGGGGGGGAGCATCAGACGATCGATGCAGTTGCTGCACATTGGCTAACGGCTTGAGAACATCGATCGTCGAGATATAGTGAACCGGAGTCACTTTGCCCAGGGCAGCCAATCGCAGAATTTCCTGAGTTCCTAGCACATTGGTATCCCGTAATGCACTGTAGGGATATACCAGATTCACCAACGCCCCAGCATGATAAATTCCATCCAACAGACGGGCTAAAGCCTGAAACTGAGGTTCAGCCAGCCCCAATCGAGGTTGGGATAGATCACCTAAAACAGGCATGATCCGCTTGGGCAGCTCCCCTTGCCAAAGTTGATAGCGCTCTAAGGTGTCTTGCAGTTTACGCAGCCCTTCTTCCAGGCTGAAGGCGCGCACCAAACAGTAAAGCTTTGCTTCAGTTTGTTGCAGGAGTTGATCAAGCAAAGCTGCGCCTAAGAAGCCCGTTGCGCCGGTCACAAGAATATGGTGGGGGTCTGCCCAGTCCGGTGATCCACTGTCCGGATCGCCCTCCGGTTGAATCGTGGGATCGAGCCTGGTTTCCTGGGCAAAATCGATCGCCGGAGGTTGCCAGCCTGAAACGGTTTGGGGCAGTGTTTTCAGAGTTTGGATCAGCCCTGCGATCGTAGGTTCCCGCAGCAAGTGAAATAGGGGCACCTCCATCCCCATTACCGTCGCTATCTGGGCAATCAACTGGGTCATGAGCAGAGAATGTCCCCCCAGATCAAAAAAATTATCATGCATACCGATCGGCTCAACCTCCAGGATCTGGGACCAGATTTCCGCCATCTGGCTTTCTAAAGGGGTGGCGGGTGGCACATAAGCGGTGGGCAGGATTGGACGATCTTGCTTGGGTTCCGGTAGGGCTCGTCGATCGATTTTGCCATTCAAAGTGAGCGGGAGCTGATCCAGCATAACGAACGCAGAAGGCACCATATAGTCTGGAAGTTTGTCTTGCAGCCACTGCCGCCACTGGGGGATCCAATGTTCTCGTTCTATAGCTTTCCCAGGATTGTTGCTATATGCCTGCCATGGCTTCAGGGTAATTTCCGGCTCCACTAATCCCCAGCGCTGATCGATCGGCTGATCAGTGACCCGTTGAAACACGACATCATAGGTGCCATTGGCAGGATCCGTTGCGCCCGTCACATAAACCCGATAAGACAACGTTGCGCCCAGTTGCCAGAAGGCTTCTGGATGGATCGCCAGACTAGAATCGGCTGCCAATTGATCTCTGAGTACTGCCACTGGGGTATCGGCAGACAGATTTTGCAGGAGTTCGGTGGCTCGAACCGCCATCCACAACCGCTGATTGGGCACCCGATTGAGCCGGAGCGAAGGAGGGGCAGTCCCCTCTAAATATTGACGCAACTGATCCAGCGAAAACGGTTGCTCCTGCCAGTCGATCTCAGTTACTGCGACGATCGGTAACACCGGCTGATCTAAGGAGAGCAAAACATCTGTCCGAAACCTTGTCAATTCATCGTTTGAGGAGCCGCGCTTCAGTTGCGATTGGATATGACGAATCCGGGGGAAGTGCTGCTTGAGCGCTAAGAAAAAGTCTGGATGCAAGACCAGTTCCTGATCTTGACTGATCCGATCCTGAATCCGGCTCCGTAATTGTTGGCAGGAAAGCTCGGCTGCTGCTCGGTTGAGTTGAATACCAGTATGGAAGGCATTCAGCAACAGCAAATTGCGCACATCGCCTATAAAAATTTGCCCACCGGGACGCAGCAATTGGATCGCCTGCTCCAAGACCTGAAGTAAATATTCTACGCTGGGAAAGTATTGGATGACGGAGTTCAAAATGACCGTATCAAACCCTTCTGCTGCCAAACCCTCTAGCTCATGGGCAGGGCGTTGGGACACCGTGACATGGCACCAGTCTCGATCGGTTTGGGCTAATCGATGCTGGAGCGCTTGAATCGCCTCCTGGGAAATATCCAGCCCGACATAGCGGGTACAATGGGGTGCCACGCGAGTGAGTACCATGCCACGACCACAGCCTATTTCTAAAACACGCTGAGGTCGCAAGTCTAAAATACGCTCAACCGTAGCGTTGACCCAGTCTTCTACTTCACTGGCGGACATGGGTAAGTCGGTGAAGCTATCGATCCAACCGACACTATCGGATAACACACCCGTCATTTCAGAGACTTGACCATAGGTGGCACTCCAAATCTGTTGCCACTGCTCAAGCTGCCATTGCTCAATCGGGGCTGGAACGACTGGATCGGAGGACTGGGACACTGCTAAATCAGGCAGGGCTGGCTCAGAATGCCCCATCGAGGAGCCCTCCGACGGCACAATGTAGGCAACCAACCGCTTGTTGCCGGTGCGATCGTCCTTTGCGACCACCACCGCCTCTTGCACCGCTGGATGTTGTGCTAGAGCCGCTTCCACATCTCCCAACTCCACCCGGAAGCCTCGAATTTTCACCTGATGATCGATCCGGCCGAGATATTGCAAATTGCCATCGGGTCGATAAACTGCTAAATCACCTGTTTTATAAAGCCTGGCAGTTGGATCGGCCGCAAAGGGATTGGCTATAAATCGCTCGGCCGTCAATTCGGGGCGGTTCAAATATTCCCTGGCCAGCCCTGCTCCTCCGATATAAATTTCGCCAGGCACCCCAGGCGGCACCGGCTTAAGGGGATCCTGCTGACGGCGTGCCGGGGTTTCGATTAGATAGATCTGGGTATGGGCGATCGGTTGCCCAATCGAGGGGATTTCCGTCAAATCACGAGGCATCAGAGCCACAGTGGAATAGGTCGTGTCTTCTGAAGGGCCATAGAGGTTGTAAACTTTTTGAATTTGGGGCAGACGATATAACTGTTGAACAAGGTGAGTTTGGAGCGGTTCACCCGCTAAATTAACCGTCTGCACCGCTGGGGGAATCTTCTGCCAGCGCAGTAATGCTGTGATCGCCGAGGGCACCGTATTGATCAACGTGACTTGGTTAGCCGCTGGCAGATTTGGGAGTTCCAGTGCATTTTCCGCCAGAATGAGGGTTCCCCCCTGGCTTAAGGTGACAAAAATTTCAAACACAGACAGATCAAAACAGAGAGAGGTCGAGGCCAAAACCCCACGCAATTGGTCTGCTGTGAACACTTGCCGGGCCCAATCCATCAGCGCGACCGTATTGCGATGTTCGATCGCTACACCCTTGGGCTGCCCGGTAGAACCGGAGGTATAGATAATGTAGGCTAACTGATCCGGCTGGATTAACCCGTCCAAATTTACGGTAGCATATTGCCCAATTGGAGCCACATCTAAGCAAATTCGCTGAGCCTGATGAAGCCTGATCCCGTCGGTTAGCCCAGTTTGGGTCAGCACAAACGGCATTTGTGCATCTTCGATTGTGAATGACAAACGCTCTGGAGGATAGGTGACATCCAGGGGCACATAGGCCCCACCGGCTTTTAAGATACCGAGTAGCCCGATCACCATTTCGATCGATCGGTTCATGCAAATCCCCACCCTTGTTTCAGCACCCACCCCTAACTCTTGCAAATAACGAGCCAGTTGATTGGATCGATGGTTTAAGTCCTGATAGGAAATTTGTTCGGTTTGGTAGATGACTGCCGTAACATCAGGTGATTGAGCAACCTGGTGTTCAATCCATTGCGTAATTACCCCACTCAGAAAATGGTCAGTCATAATTCTTATCAGCATTCACAGCAGCAAATTAGCATCCCATACAATCTTTGGGTGCGAAGCTATAGTGCCCCCAGATCAAGCAAAAACCACCATCTTTTTACAGTCCTTGACTTCAATCACTGCCCGATCGACCCTGAGCAACCAATCAGCGATGAAACCAGGAACTATTCAGACAAATCATGATCAGGCAGATGACAATTAGGCAAACGACGATCAGGCGGATGACAATCAGGTAAATGACGATCAGATAAATGATGACCAAACAAACGACGATCAGGTAAATGACAATCAGGTAAATAACGATCGAACAAACAACGATCAGAAGATAGGTTCAGACCGAACATTGGGACAATCGCTACTCATTCAATACTTGCCAATCATTCAACACTCACTGAGCAAATCCCCCAAGCCTCAATGTCTACATCTACTTTAACATCTGCACTAACTATATCTATACAATAGATATACAATCTGAGCTGACGACTATCAAGCAACTATCAACCAACTATCAAGCAACTTCAAACGACCATCAGGAGCGCTAGACAGTCAGTGTATGGAATATCGCTTACTACCGACACAATTGTCGATCGCGCTCTGTTAAGTCGCTATTCGTTTTTAAATAATCCTGTATCCATTCACAAACATAATTCGATAGTTCTTCTGTATTAATGGCTTGTGTGAGATCCCAAACAATGATTTGTCGATCGTTGCCGCCAGAGACGATCGCTTTGCCATCTGGACTAAACATGAGGCTATTCACACTGGCACTATGACCACTTAATGTCTGTTGTAAAACCCCCTCCATACTCCAGACTTTGATCGTGCCATCTCCACTCGCTGTGGCCAATCGTTGTCCGTCTGGACTAAAGTCTAGGGCAAATATTTGTTCCTGATGTCCAGCAAACTGGCGGAATCGCTGCCCTGACAATGTCCAGAGCTGAATCGTGCCATCTTCACCCGCAGTCGCAATGATTCGACCATTAGGGCTAAAGGCAGCCGCTTCAACCACTCCTGCTTGGGCCACAATGGTTTTTACCAATTTGCCATTCAACTGCCAGAGTTTGATCGTCCCATCTGCACCCGCTGAAATTAAGAGCTGGCTATCTGGACTGAAATTGACGCTTTCAACCCGGGCAGTATGTCCTCGTAAAATTTGTAGCAATTGCCCATCGGCAGACCATAACCGAACGGTTTTGTCATCGGATGAGGAGGCGATCCAGCGACCATCTCGACTATAGGTTACTCCTTCAACATCATTTTTATGTCCTTTTAGAACACCCTTCAATGTTCCATCTATCTGCCATAGTTTAATAGTATCATCTTCACCAACCGTAGCCAATTGCTCTCCATTTGGATTAAATGCAACATCTTCTACCTCATCATGGTGCCCTTCAAATATTCTGATTAACCGTCCATCCCGCTGCCATAGTTTCATCGTTTGATCATCGGAAGTCGAAGCAATAATTTGCCCATTTGGACTAAAGGCCACACTTTCAATTTGATCGGAATGTCCTTCTACAACGGTGAGCAGAGGATTAGCAACTCGCCACAGTTTGATCACATGATTTCCACTGGCTGAAGCGATCGTCTGGCCATCCGGGCTAATTGCCAATGCAGTCAATCCCCCAAACGGATCACTCAAGGTATGCAAAATGGTGCCATTTTGTCGCCAGAGTTTGATGGTGTGATCCGTAGAGGCTGAAGCAAACACCTGTCCGGTGGCACTAAACACTAAATGATCAACGCTGCCTGCATGACTCGACAGGGTTTTCAGCTCAGCTCCATGGCGGCTCCAGAAGCGGATCGATTGATCTTCAGAGGCTGAGGCAAAAAATTGCCCATCGGGACTAAAGGCAACCCGGTTCACACCCGCTTGATGGCTAATCTGCTGCTGCAGCCGGTTGTGCTGCCAGATCTTAAGGGTTTTGTCTTTGCTAGCAGAAACTAGAAGTTGCCCATCGGGGCTAAAGGCCATCGATCGCACCTGATCGCGATGCCCTGCCAGAGTTGCCACTTTTTGACCATCTAATCGCACGATCCGAATTGTGTGATTATCCGTCACACCGGCTACCTGCTGGCCATCTGGACTAAACACCACCAAATTATCCACCACACTGTAGCCTTCTAAGGTGCGGATCAGCGAACCATCTAATCGCCAAAGTTTGATGGTGCCATCCTGGCTAGCAGAAGCAATCCGCTTGCCATCCGGGCTAAACACAACATGCTGTACCCGATCATTATGCCCTCGCAACACGGTCACCAAGGAGCCATCGGGTCTCCACAGCCGCACGGTATCATCGCGACTGGCAGAAGCGATGAGACGACCATCCGGGCTAAACACAATGTCATAGATTGTGCCGCGATGTCCTGATAGATAATTGTATTCACGAACTCGATAGGCCGCTTTAAAAAATATTTCCTCAACTTGAGCTGATAATTTGGTGGGGCCCTGCCAGATCTGCTGGAAGGTCTTGCGAGCCTTGAGAGCTTCAAAGAGGGCAAGCAGAGTTTGATTTTGGGCAAATGACTTCTCTGAGGCATTCACTAACGCCTTCACTTCGTTGATTTGTGCCTGCCGCGATTGATTAAAGGCCACAATTCCCAAGCTCATACTCAACAACAACGCCGCGCTCACTGTGCCGAGAATATAGCGCTGAAGTTTAGAGACTTCTTGCTGCCGCATCAGTTGCATTTCAACCGTCTGAGCCGCCTGCTGCGCTTCTCGTTGGGTTTCTCGATTTTGCAGCGATTGACTGGCTGCCAAAAATTGGTAATCGACCGAGCTGAGTTGATGGGTTTCCGCCCAAGCGATCGCTTCTTGCAGAGCCTGCCCTCGCAACAGCCGAGATTCATCCAAGCCGTCGGACTTTAGCCAAGCAGACAATATCGTGGCGTAGGGACGCAATCGAACCAGAATCTTACTGACCCAAAGCAGATCAAAGACAGCCTCATAAATCCGATTTTGAACTCGTAACTGACCATCTTGATTCAACACCAACCCCGATAGCCGCAGTTCAATCTGCTCCCAACTGTCATCGGCGGGGATCGATCCCTGTTGCAAAATCTGCTGATATAGCCCTAAAAGCCGCCCGATCGAGACTTCTTGCCTGAGTAGCCGATCGCGAATCGTGCGGAGATGTTCTGGATCATCCTGCGCTTCCCAATTATCAATCACTTGAGTCTGGACACATTGCGCGATCCAAGCCGCTTCCGTGCCGACTAAAATTTGCTCTCCAGGATGCTCCACCCCCCAATCCAGTACAAACTGACAAATCTTTTGGGTCAGAAATGGCTGCCCATTTGTCCAATCTAAAATAGCAGCCAGCAAAGCCTCTGGATCTGCTACGATCGCCGCTAATCCGCAAGACAGGGGAGCCACTTCAGGCATCTGAAATCCCCGCAATTGGATGGCTTTGCCCGTATTAAATGGAGTACGCTGCCGATCGCAGATCAAATCAGAGGGGGTTGCTACACCAAATAAAGCAAATGTTAATCGTTGGTAGTCTGGATTTTCGACTCGTTGGTTGCGACAAAAGCGCAGCAAGGCAAAGAAGTCATCCAGCGAAAAATCAAGACTCAAGACACTATCGATTTCATCAATAAAAATAACAATGCGATCAGGAATATAAACGAGCAGAACTTCGTCAATGAATCGTTTAAATTGTTGGACTGGCGATTGATCAACTTGTTGCCACCACTGCTTAAAGCTGGGTAAGGTTCCTGCCGATAACCGATTCAGTTCAAACCCTTGCCACAGTTCGAAGACCAGACTTTTATACCACTGGAGTGGAGTCACGGTTTCGCTGCCAATACTGGTCATATCGATCGCCGCGCAACGAAAACCAGCCTGTTGCAGTCGATAGCGGGTGCGAACTCGCAAACTCGATTTTCCCGTCTGGCGCGAATTGAAAACATAGCAATATTCCCCTTGATGCAATGCCACCAGGAGATCGTGATCGGCCTGTCGCATGACATAGGTGGGCGCTTCAGCAGCCAGACTTCCCCCCACCTGATAGGGATACCGCGTTGGATCGGATGACACACCAGCAAGCCAATCAGGACTGAACGAGGACGAAATTTCTAAGCTCATAAGGCTGATGTTACAAACGAGTTCAGGAATTTAACAAATGATGGAATCGTTCATGAAAATAGATTTGATAGAGGCGACAGCGGGGAGCTGATTGATTGCCAACCATCATCACCAAGCCCATACTTTCTAGTTGATAGGCGGTGAGGGTATCCAGCTCAACTGGTTGATCGGCTGCCACCACTTGGGCAAAGGCCGCTGCCAAGTGGGGATGTTTTTGCAGCACTGTTAAATGTCGTAGGAGATGGTCACCATAAATGCCAGCCGGAGTCGGCGCATCTGCCAATAGAGTCTGCATCGACTCACCGTGATAAAGATGATATAGCGCTAGTCGGATCAGATAGGGATGCCCATTCAACAAGGATTGTAATGCACTCGACTGCTGTTGTCCGGAGGTGTCAGCCGCCCAGTCAAAGCCATGCTGGAGCGCTAATTCCTGGACTTGCTCCAAAGTAAACTCCCGCAGGCGGATCGGCAAACCAACATTAAACGGTGATTGATTCAAGTTGAGCGGAATATAAATTTCCGTTGAATGAGCGACGATTAACCTGAGCCGCTGCCAGATTTCTTGATTGTTGGCTTCTTCATGCCAAAATCGTAGGAGCGGCAAGAAATTTTTGGCGATCTCAGGAAATTCAAAGATCTCCTGCACATCATCTAGCGCGATCACCAGCGTTGGGACTTGGGCCAGAATATGGCTCCGCAGATAGGTGGTACAGCTAATTTTGCTGCCTAAATCTTCATCCCAATACTCGTCCAGTTGGGCAGGCAGTTGTAGTTGCTGCGACAGATTGGCACAAAACCATCGTAGGTAGCGATCGAGATCCCAGAGGGCTGCCGGATCGACCTGCTGCAAATTCAGGCGCACGGTTCGATATCCCTGAGCCTCAGCGACTTGTAACAACCGTAACATTAGAGAAGTTTTGCCCCATTGCTTCGGGGCCCGAATGCGAATCAGGGCACCTGGGTGTAAAATTTCGGCATAAGCGCGCTGCTCGATTGGAAAGCGCGGCATATAGAAAGCTGAACCCAAAGCGACTGAGCCGCTGGGAAATTCAGGAATATTTGAGCAAGCGGGTGAACCATCAGCAGAGGTAGCAGGAGCGATCACCTGATGAGTTGTAGCTTGCAGTTTCTTGGGGATTTCTGAGTCAGCCACCGTCCCCAGGGTTCGATGGATTCCAGCCGGATTGGCGATCGAGCCATCGCTGGCAACTTGGTCTGCCCGTTGGCGCAGCACAGCCCGAAAGTTGTGTTTTGTCACCCGTTCCCCTAATACCTCGGTTAACGCCTGCCAGAGCCGATATCCCGTGACGCGCACATAATCATAGTCGTAGCCAAAATGCTCGGCGATCTCCTGATAAGTCTGCCCCAAGAAACATTGCTTGAAGACCAGCTCTTGGATTGTGTTAAGCCGCTGTGGGGCAAGCACCGTATCCACTAAGATCAAGGCTTCTTCCGCATTCATTAGAGATCCGGCGCGAGTCAAGATGAGTAAGAGATTGCAATCAGTATGATTCAGTATTCAGTATAGAGTGGAATCGATCTCCTAAAAATCAATTGTTTCCAGCGACCTGTGAGGAAACTCTCTCTCCATATCCTTACTTTTTTCACCTTGTTAATTTTGATGGAGCTTCCTAGGATGAAGAAATATTCTAGTGGGTTTCCTGGGGTAAATTGGTTCCAGTCCGTTAGATTTTGATAGGTTGTTTGATAGGTTGTGATAAGTTCTGATTGCTGTTCCGTCTAGTCGTCACGTCCCGTTGTTGCATCCAGTGATGGCATCTAGTGATGACATCCAGTGATGACATATGGTTGCCACATCCAGTTGTTGCATCCAGTGATGGCATTCAGTGATGGCATCTAGTTGTTGCATTCAGTGATGGTTCCCAAATGTGATGGCATCCAGTGGTCACATCCAGCGATAGCATCCAAATGTTACAGCATCCAAGTTATGGTATCCAATCGTCGCATCCAACACAGCTCAGCATGATTGAAATGGGTAAAGTCGCATTGCTAGAAAAATTGGTTGGCGTTTCGGAAGGCGCAAACTTGGTGGGCATGGATCTGTCGGGCTTGTCATTAGCCCACATTCGACTTAGACGAGCTAAGCTAGCAGGAGCGAATTTAACGGGAGCAGATTTGGCCCAAGCCGATCTCACAGAAGCTGACCTGCGAGGAGCCATTTTGATCGCCGCCAATCTCGCTCAGGCTTCTCTGTTTGGTAGCAACTTGGAAGGTGCCGATTTAACGCAGGCGAACCTAGCGGGAGCAAATTTGGCAGCAGCAGGGCTGAAAACTGCCAATTTGAGAGGTGCAATCCTCGCCGCTGCCGATCTGCAAGGGGCAGATTTGGAAGCGGCCAATTTAGTTGGAGCCAACCTGAGAGGCAGCCGACTGGAGGATGCTAACCTGCAAAAAGCCGATCTCCGGAAAGTAGATTTATCTCAAACCGATCTGACCTATACGGAACTGCAAGGAGCGATTTTAACCAATTCTCAGCTTGACCAAAAGCCATTCCCATGGTGATTTTGAGAGGTTGCAAAAATAGCCGCTGATTGACTCGTATCCTACTCGGTTCGGACGGGCTCCCTTCAGGTCATCATGCTCCACCCAGCAGCTTCTTAACCCGATCCAACAAATCATTAAAGCCGAATGGTTTGGTCACATAATCATTGACATTGAAATGCTCTCCAGCCATCATGTCGCGAATATCATCACGAGCCGTTACGATGATCACCATAGGTGGCCGTTTCCCTTGTGCTTGCAGCTCTTGCAAAACGACCCAGCCATCTTTCCCAGGTAGACCGAGATCGAGCAGCATCAGATCAAACTCTTCCGCTAAACCCTTTTCTACAGCTTCCACCCCATCTCTGGCGATCGTCACAGAATAGCCATGCTTGCGAAACCCCTTTTCCATAAAGGCTGCAATGCGAGACTCATCCTCAACGACCAAAATCCGGTGAACCACTGCACCATCTCCCATCCCTCGAATCTCTCTTGAGAATAACCGATCCGAAGGAGCACCACTAGAACATAAATCAATTGAATACATTGAATTAAAGATTACGCAATGGATGATTCTGGAATTCACCAGAAATTCACCCTGGGAGGTAAGCGACGATCAGGAACGAAGCATGATTGAATCGCTCAGCTCACCCCCATTTGTTACGGAAGCACAACCTGGAGATTGAGACTGTAGCGGTTCAGACCAGCAACGAACGAACCAAGTGATTGTGAAATCGAGCTGTAGAAAATTTTCAGACCCGGAAACAAGTTCAAGTGTGGTTCGTCTCTATTCAGAATACAAATTACCCTGCCAAGTGCGAATGAATTGACCATGAAGGTTTGATGAGAAAACTCTCACAAATCAGTAGAGATGGACGTAAGTAATGGTTTCCATCAAAATTATGAGCAGTATGTCAGAAATTTGACGGCACATGAGGTAATTTGATTCCGTTTTGCCAGCATGGATCGCTCTCAAACAAGTTGAATTTGGCAAAGGTTCGAATTGTCCTGCAACTTGGTCGGACTGCCAGCCTCTGATCAGAATTGGCTGGCCTGGATGAAAAGCTTCTCACATAACTTTCATCGAAGGTTTAATGGCGATCGATACAGTGAGTTGCAATCGCACAAAATTATGATTACACACAGTCATAATCAGGCGAGGTTGCGTCGCATACATATACAGGTCAACTCACTGAACCCACCAAGACTATAAGAGGTGATGCCAATGAAGAAGATCATGTTCTATTGCCAATATTTAGCAGGCATGGGCCACTTGGTGAGGAGCACAGAAATTATTCGCAGCCTGGTTCCCGATTTTCAAGTTTGCTTTGTAAATGGTGGACAGCCGATCGCTGAGTTTGAATTACCTGCCCAGATCGAAGTTGTGCATTTGCCTGCCATTTTAGAAGAGGCGGGTGAGTTGAAAGCGGTCGATGCCTCGGCCGATATCGAAGTAGTCAAGCAACATCGCATTCAGCAACTGCTAGCCGTATTCGATCGGTTTCAGCCTGACTGTCTGATCACCGAATGTTTTCCTTTTAGTAAGCATCGAGTCAAATTTGAATTGCAGCCCTTGCTCGATCGGGCTAAATCTGCCTCCCATCCGGTTCGGATTGTGTGCAGTTTGCGAGATTTGGTGATGACCCAAGCCCTATCGCCTGAGGCTTGGGATCGCAAGTACGAAAAGGTTTGTAATCTGGTCAACCGTTACTATGATCTGATTCTCTTTCATGGCGATCCCCAGTTACAAACATTGGCAGATTTCTTTCCCCTCGCGGATCGCCTCACAGCAGAAGTCTACTACACAGGCTATGTCTCCCAGTCTCCACCCGAAACACCACTTGGCTTCATGGATGCCGCTCACCTCAGTCAATCGACACCGAGAATAGTTGCCAGTGTCGGCGGCGGACGGTTTGGGTATGACCTCTTGAATGCACTGAAACAAGCCAGCCCAATTTTAGCGCGATCGATTCCCCATCAAGTTTATGCCTTTGCCGGCCCCTGGATGCCAGAAGCCCAATTTCAGGCATTACAGCAGGGAGAAGGCTCTGAGCCAGTTCCAGCCATGACAAATTTTACGATCCGTCGTTTCACGCCGCACCTGATTCAATACATGCAAACCGCTGATCTCTCAATCAGTTTGGGTGGTTATAACACAACCATGAATATTCTCAAGACTGGAGTGCGAGCCTTAGTTTTTCCATTCATTTCAGAGAATCAGGCAGGTGAGCAATCGATTCGGGCTGAGAAGCTAGAGCAATTGGGAGTCCTGCAAGTTGTTCATCCAGCAGATCTGACAGGCGATCGATTAGCCGACAAAATTCTTACCTATTTGCAGCAGCAACCTTCACCGCACTCATTCAATCTAGAAGGAGCCGCCAACTCCGCCGATCGATTAAAAGCTTTACTTTGTCAGCAGCCGATCGCAGTCTAATCCAATCAGTTCGTCGCAAAGTCATCACTCAGAATTAGGAGGCCAATAAACGATGAACGCAATCCCCAAGGTGATGTTGATTGTCGGCCCTAGAGAACGGTTTAGCTCTACGCAAACCTCCCTTGAGAGTCTCTACAATCATACCAAGTATCCATTTGATTTAGTCTACGTGGATGTTTGCACCCCAGCCCCAATCCGCCAATACCTACAGGAACAAGCTCAAGCGCGATCGTTTCATCTGATCCGAACGAACTACTATATTTCACCGAATCAAGCCAAGAATGTAGGATTGAAATATGTGCTTGAGCAGACTAATGAACAGTATAAGTATGTCGTGTTCATTGAAAATGATGTCATCGTGAAACCGGGTTGGTTGACTAAGTTGGTTGAGTGTGCGGAAGAAACGAATGCTGCTGTGGTTGGACCACTCACCTGTATTGGTAGCCCGGCACACCAAGTCATCCATAATGCAGGTGGAAAATCTTACATCGTCACTGAAGTTAATGACCAAAAAACGCGACGGTATATTTACCAAAGTGCAGCTCTGACTGGAAAAGCGGTGACCGCAGTGGCCGATAAACTACGTCGCAAGAAAACCGACTATGTTGAGTTTCATTGTATGTTGGTTCGCACCAGTATCTTCGATCAGGTCGGCTTACTCGATGAAGGCATGTTAGCTACTCGCGAACACATTGATTTTTGCTTCATGGTGACCCAAGCAGGCGGGACTATTTACAGCGAGCGGGAAGCCGTGGTGACTACCGATACGATCGGCATTGAAACCAATCAAACCGGATTAGTAGACTGGTTTGGTTCGATCCAGCTCCCCGATTTTCGATGGTTTGATCTACCCTACTTCATGTTGCGCTGGAATGATGCTTGGGATCTGGCCAGCTTGCACCATTTGCGACAAAAGTGGGATCTAACCGAAGATGATTATTTCAAAAAACGTTATGCCAAAGTCGGGGCTAGACGGCATGAATTGTTGATTAAACCGATCGTTCGATCGCTCACCTTGGGCAAGGGCAATCCCTGGCTAGAAAAACTGCTCATTCAAATCGAACGTCCGATCAATCGTTGGGTTTATCGACGTTATATGCAGCAAAGAATGAAACAGCATCAACTGGCTGAAACTTTAGCAGAGCAAGCTCAACTCGCTCAATCTCAGTTTACTTAACTACAAGCTCCTGGTTCTGATATCGCCAAAAGTTAAATTCCATTCTTTTTCCCTTATCTCTATTTATCCCAATGAATCTCATATCCATGAACCGACCTAAAGTTTGCCTGACCACACTCGAATTTCCGCCCGATGTTGGAGGGGTGGGTGAATCCGTCTATCGCATCGCTCAAATGTTAGTTTCGCTCGGCTATGAAGTTCATGTTGCCGTCTTTCGGGCGATCTTCCGCCCAGAACGGGCTCAAGCTGAGCTAGGTCAGTTTCGCCGAGCCAGTTGCCAAACCAGTCAGCAAAATGGCATTACCGTCCATCGCCTTAAACCCGCAGTTCGCTCAACCGTTGCCAAAGAGCAAGACTATTTGAGTGATCTCTATGACCTACTTAATACACTCCAACATCAGCACCAGTTTGATCTGTTTCATGCCTTTTTTATCAACGAAATGGGATTTCTGACCACCCTGCTTGCCAAAGAAAATGGCGTTCCCGTTATCAATAGTATCCGTGGTGCTGACCTGCATAAGCACATTTTCAGCCCATCATTACATAGCCAGATCACCTGGACTTTAGCGCAATCTGATTGGATTACCTTCGTGAGTCGGGATTTGATGCAACGGGCTCGGGTACTGGTGCCAGAAATCCAGCCGCGCTCATCTGCCTTCTGGAACTCGATCACTCCGCTGGAGTTCGATCACTTACCAACCCCGACCTTAGTCGATCGGCTCAAAGGAACTGTCATTGGCTCCGTTGGCAGTTTCCGTGACAAGAAAGGATTGGAATACCTATTGGAAGCTGGGAAAATCCTCCGAGATGCACAAATAGAAATAACTTTACTGTTTGTGGGTGATTTCGTTGAGAAAGAACGAGGTTACTGGGAGCAGGAGTTGCACCACAGTGGTATGGCTGATCAGGTGGTGATCACGGGCAAAATTAGCCGCACAGAGGCTTTGGCTTACCTGCCCTACATGGATATCTTTGCAATTCCGTCCATTCACGATGGATGTCCCAATGCATTGCTAGAAGCAATGTTAGCTGCTCGTGCCATTGTGGGAACTCATGTAGATGCGATCGGTGAAATTCTGACCGATGAGGTCACAGGGTTGGTCGTCAAGCCATTCTCTAGTCCTGATTTAGCCGCTGCACTCAAACGCCTGAGTGAGCAACCTCACCTGCGGCAACAGCTAGGGATTGCAGCCCGTGAACAGGTATTGCGTCAGCTTGCTCCGGCCGTTGAACAGGAAAACTGGAGACAAGTCTACCACCAAGTGCTAGGAACCAGTCCAGCGAACATATCCGCGAAATCGATCGAACTATCCCTGAATCGGAGTCATTGATCGAACTATCCCTGAATCGGAGTGACCCCAAGATAGCTCGTTATAGCTCGTTGCTGAATCTAGGCATTCCTCTACCGATCAACCTCATCCTTAACGGAACAACCGCTGGAGTAAACCGTGAACTCATCTCCCCTACTCAAACGAAAACGGCCCCGATCGCTGCAAGCTGCCTTACCCTCCATGCAACGAATTGTCCAACGCTTCTCTCCCCAGATTCGTAAACAGGGCGCTTTACTGAGCTTGTCTACGATCGGACTGTTTGTGGAAGTGTTGGCACGGCTGCTGGAACCCTGGCCATTAAAGCTGATTTTCGATAACATTATTGTGCCTGGTGCCAGTGCTACCCCTCGGAGCATTCCCTTCAGTAATCTCGATCCAACCATGTTGTTGGTAGGAGCTGCGTTTGCTGTCATTGGGGTTGCCGCATTACAGGCCGGTGCCGCCTATGTCAGCTTAGTAGGAATGTCTTTAGCAGCTAGCCGGATCGTCACCGAAATTCGGGCTGAGTTGTATACCCACTTGCAGCGGCTCTCTCTTTCCTTCCATTACCGAGCTAAAAGCGGCGATCTAATTACTCGCATTACCAGCGATATCGATCGACTTCGAGATGTTACGGTTACCGCTGCCGTACCACTCCTGGTTAACACCGTAACCCTAATTGGGATGATTGGGGTCATGTTTTATATGGACTGGGAACTGGCTTTGATTGCCATTGCTATCTTCCCCTTGTTCGTTCTCTCCACGCTCAAGATTACCAAGCGCATTCACAACGTAGCCCGTCAGCAGCGGAAACGAGAAGGAGTGATGGCAGCGGCGGCGGCTGAGGCGATGGGAGCAATCAAAGTGGTACAGGCTCTATCTCTGGAGGAAATGCTGGAGGAGATGTTCTCCCGAGAGAATGAGAAAAGCTTAGAGGATGTCGCAAAAACCCAGCAACTCTCAGCCGGACTGCAACGTACTGTGGAATTATTAGTAGCGGTGGCTACGGCATTAGTGCTATGGCGAGGGGTTCACCTGGTCATGCAGGGATCGGCAACCGCGGGCGATCTTCTGGTGTTCATCAACTATCTGAAAACCGCTTATCGTCCTACTCGCCAGCTTGCCAAGCATACAGCGATGATTTCTAAAGCGACTGCTTCCGGTGAACGAATTGTAGATTTGCTAGACGTGGTTCCTGATATTCGGGATAGTCGTGGCGCAATCTCAGCACCTCCATTTCAAGGAGCTGTGCAATTCAAAAATGTCTGCTTTGGCTATGACCCAGAAAAACTGATCCTGAAGCAACTCAACTTTCAAGTCCGTCCAGGCGATCGAGTTGCCTTGGTGGGGCCATCGGGAGGAGGTAAATCGACCCTGGTCAGCCTGCTGCTGCGGTTCTATGATCCGAGCATGGGACAGATTTTAGTTGATGGTCATGATCTGCGAGCGTATAAACTTGCCTCCCTGCGACGACAAATTAGCATTGTGCTGCAAGATAGCGTTCTATTTGGGGTTAGCATTCGCGATAATATCTCCTATGGTTCTTTAGGAGCGACCGATCGAGAAATTGAAGCCGCTGCCAAATTAGCCAATGCCCATGATTTCATTATGGGATTACCGAATGGTTATGATACGCTACTGGGAGAACGGGGAGCCACGCTATCAGGCGGCCAACGTCAACGGATTGCGATCGCTCGTGCTGCCATCCGCAGAGCCCCGATCGTCATTTTAGATGAACCTACTGTTGGGTTAGATAACGAAAATGAGCAGGCAGTCACTGAAGCTTTGCGCCGCCTCACCCGAAATTGCACTACCTTTTTGATTACCCATGACCTGCGAGCTGCGACTGATGCTGATCAGATCCTCTATATTGAGCAGGGTTGTCTCCTAGAGCAGGGTACCCATTCCGAATTGTTGCGGCTAGGACAGCGTTATGCGGCTCTTTATAAAATGCAAGCTGCAATCGGTATGCCACTGGAAACATCGATGACAACCTGCCATCAATAATTCAGTATTAGTTGGAAAGTGTTGAATAGAAATGGATCGTCAACCCATAAGAGAATTGAGCAGTAAAACAATGAGCACTCCAGAAGTAACCATAATCGTTGTCCCGCGAGAACGTTTCCAGTTTGCCCGTGAGTCCCTTGAAAGCCTCTATGAGCAAACCAATTATCCCTTCAATCTGATCTATGTAGACAATCATTCTCCCGAATTCCTCAGCAAATATCTGCAAACTCAAGCCGAAGTTAAGGGCTTTGATCTGATTCAAACCGATCGCTTTCTCTCGCCGAATCAAGCCCGCAATATGGGACTGAAGATGGCTTTAACTCAGCCGAACAGAAGCCGTTACATTGTTTTCGTTGATAACGATGTGATTTTTGCACCAAACTGGTTGCAAGCATTGGTCAATTGTGCTGAGGAAACTGATGCTACGGTGGTCGGCTCGCTAGTATGCCAATACCGTCCAGTTCACACCACCATTCACTGTGCAGGCGGCGAGTATATGTCAGCCGAGGAATTCGCCCATTTTGTTAAAGGAGAACCGAGTACCACCCTCCTTGCTGGCGAACGGGGTAAATGGCGAATCAACGAAAAAACTTTCTATCAGAATCGTCCGATCGCAGAGGTACAAGCCCATTTGAAACGCCAGCCTACAGGCTTCGTTGAGTTTCATGCCATGTTAGTCCGTACCGAGTGGTTCGATCAAATTGGGCTGCTTGACGAAGGATTCTCCTGCACGAAGGAATATCTGGATTTCTGTATGTTAGTCGCCCAATCTGGCGGTACAGTTTATTTGGAACCCGCTTCTGTCGTCACTTTCCTCACCCATCCCCCTGCCCCTACTTTGAAGTGGTTTGATCTTCCTTACTTTATGGTGCGCTGGAGTGATGCTTGGGAGCGAGAAAGCTTGCTACACTTCCAGAAAAAATGGGATTTGGTGGAGTCCAAATACTTTGTGAAACGGCTGAAAAAACTAGGTTGGCGCAGACGGGAAGAAATGATTCAACCCCTAGTGGCTCCCTTACGCCTACTCAGCCCAGCGGTTGCCAAACGACTCGAAAAACAGCTCGTTAAACTTGAAAAGCAACTCAACTGCTGGATTTCCGATCGCCATGCCAAAACTGCCATGCCAGCAAACATTCAGACCCATCCTCATCAAGTTTTGAGCGTCAGCAAGCCTTCTGACTCTGTGACTCATTCGATTCCCGATCGATCTCCCCTATCTTCAATTTCCTAGTCTACGTGAATCTCAACTCACCATTCTAATTTCATCATTCATTACTTACCCGTATCCCTTAGGAGAAACTCATGCTTTATCGTCAACTGGGTCAAACTGGAATGAACGTGTCTACGATCGGCATGGGCACCTGGAACATTGGCAATCAGTGGGGTGAAATTGATCAGGATACAGCACTCAATACTATCCGGAGTGCCTTTGATCAGGGCATTAACCTATTTGATACAGCCGAATCTTACGGTATTCCAGCCGGCCTTTCCGAAGAACGCCTCGGCAAAGCCCTCACCGGCATCCGCGATCAAGTTCACATTGTTACAAAAATTGGACGCTGGGGCAGGCGCTCGGGGCAGACGGTACCGATGACCACCGTAGATATGGTACGGCTTTGTCTCCATGCCTGTTTATATCGTCTCCGTACAGATTGGATCGATGTCATGCTGTGTCATGAAGGTAAGATTGAAGATCCCAGCATTTATCTAGAAGCGTTCGATCAAATGCAGGAGCAGGGCTACATTCGTGCTTATGGCATTTCCACTGATAAACTCAAAGTTCTCAAACGCTTTAACGTTAACAATACTTGTCGTGTTGTGGAGGTAGACTACTCTCTGCTAAATCGCAAAGCTGAAGCGGAATTCTTGCCCTACTGTCAGGAGCATGGGATCGCCGTTCTAGCCCGTGGCCCACTCCATAAAGGGCTGCTCTCTGGTAAATATACCCCAGATACCGTTTTCACAGATACAGTCCGATCCGAGTGGTATCTCGATGCAACCCAGCAAGCTAAACTAGCGCGCAACCTGGCCCAAGTGGAACAGCTTAAGACCCATCTCCAACCTGGTGAATCAATGGTAACTGCTGCTCTACAATTTGTGACCTCTCATCCGGTTCAACCCGTTGTGATTCCAGGTGCCAAATCACCTGAACAAGCAGTCATGAATGCAAAAGCAGGCGATCGACTTCTCTCAGCAGATGAACGGGAACAGTTGATTCAAACCATGGAGATGGAAACGAGTCTAGCAGTAGTCGGATCATAATGAGGTTAAGGCAGCCTAACAAGATCGCGAGATAATCGCTCAATACTCATTAAAGGGTCGTGTCGAAATCACTTGAACAGGCAAGGGGCTTAAGCCCCTGGTGACAGACAGTAGACTATTCCAAGTGATCCACCGATTCGGACAAGCTGTCTCAGTAGCCTTTCATCCCTATCCAGTCAATTCAATCGATCGTCCTCAAATAGAGGAACTTAGCTGGTAAACCTTTAGTCTTCATCGAATCTCCTCCCATCGAGCGAATTTCTGGATAGGCAGTCTATCCCATCTGTCAGAGGTCAGGTCAGCATCCAGTGTTTAGGCTGATTGCGTGAGGCAATTGATGCTCAGATTGATACGCTCCAAGCGGATTCTTGCCCACTCAGCAAAGTAGGGCCGGTTAAATTCACTAATTAAATTCACTTGTGCGTTCATTATTTGTCATCAACCAGATGCCAGCCATCAGACTCTAATTTACAGGAGCGCTTGCATGATTTCATCTAACCCTGTATCCCAATCCCAAGCAACTTCTCAACACCATCAACGCAAAATTCGCTATGCTGTTGTGGGATTAGGTTGGTTTGCGCAACAAGCTGCTTTACCAGCTTTCGCCCAAGCTGAGAATTCAGAATTAATTGCTTTAGTGTCCGATGATCCCACTAAGCTAGAGGAATTGGGGCAAAAATATGGTGTGCAGCAAACCTATTCCTATGAGGAGTATGAAGATTGCTTGACCAGTGGCAAAGTGGATGCCGTCTATATTGCTTTGCCCAACCATTTACATCAGGAATATACAGCCCGCGCCGCGAAACAGTCGATCCATGTTTTGTGTGAAAAACCGATGGCCATGACTGAAGCCGAGTGTGAAGCGATGATTCAGGCTTGCAACGACAATGGCGTGAAACTGATGATCGCCTATCGTTTGCATTTGGAACCGGCTAATATGGCAGCAGTTGAGGTGATCCGATCGGCTCAGATTGGTGAGCCCCGTATCTTCAATTCAGTTTTCACTCAGCAAGTGACGGATGAAGGAAATATTCGACTGCGCAATGTTACTGGCGGTGGCACACTGGATGACATTGGAATTTACTGCATTAACGCAGCGCGATATCTATTTCAGGATGAACCGATCGAAGTATTCGCGACCACGGCCAATAAAGGAGAGCAGCGATTTAACGAAGTCGAGGAAATGACAACTGCTATTTTGCGATTTCCCAATGAACGACTTGCTACATTTACAGTGAGTTTTGGTGCAGCACCAGTTTCTACTTATCAAATTATCGGCACCCAAGGTGATCTGCGCTTAGATCCGGCTTATGCTTGGCAGGGAGAACTCAAGTATTATCTGACAGTCAATGGCGAAACTCAAGAACGTCGCTTTCCTCCCCATGACCAGTTGGCTGCTGAGTTTACTTACTTCTCGAATTGCATTCTTCAGAACCAAGATCCAGAACCATCAGGTCAAGAAGGATTAAACGATGTACGCATTATTCGAGCCCTTTATCAGTCGATCGAGCAAGGTGGTTCTGTCAAAATAGCACAGCTCGATCGGGCTCAACGTCCAACAGGCAATCAGTCGATCGAGTGTTCCCCTGCGAAAGAACAACCCGACTTGATTCATGCCACCAGTCCTCATGAAAGCTCATGAGGTAGTTGGATAGGATGAGTGATTGAAGAAGATACTGGCAAATGGTGCGGTACGGGGAGAATTTTGAGGTAGACATACGCATGGGTAAGGGGGTTGAGTTGGCGATGGTGGAGCATGGGTAAAAGGGCTCCGTGGCGCAAAGCAATGCCTCTTACCATTTCTACTAACTTGCACTGGTATTTAGCACTGCTCTCTCTCAACCTACTGACTCTGGTCTAATCGTCTTTTTATATCTACTGACTATCTGTGCCAACTTCTATTCTGATTGTTTATATTACCTTTTTATATCTACTGACTATCCATACTGATTTCTGTTTTTCTTTTTATACTGACTCTTTATACTGACTATTTAATCAATTCGGTTGTTCTTAATTTATACCTACTGACTATATATTTTATTCATTAAATTTCCATTCTGATAATACTTTAAATAGTTCCCATCGATGGATACTTTAAATTCATCAAAATTTGGTTATTTTTACCCTCCATTCGTTCATTTGTCAATCCGAAAAAGGTTGATCAAAGGATAAAACTCCAAAAATTCCTGAGAAGTTTTTATTGATCGCGATTTTTGTTGAAGGAACAATGAACTTATTGATTTACGAAGTCTGACATGGAAATATGTGTATGACTGGTGCATTATTCACCTTCATACTGGAGAATGTTAGAAATGAATCATGTATTGAATGCGGCCATTGCTGGCTTGTCCGTTGTCAGCTTTTCAGTGATCGGTTCTTCTGCGTATGCCTTCACCTTTGTCAATGGCGGCTTTCAACCGACTAATCTATCCGCTCCCTCTGCTTACATAGGCGGTGGGCAGGTTGATATCACGGGTTGGACTGTCAACTCATCCTATAGCTTCTTGGTTTCAGATGGTACGACTGCGACAACAAACATTAATGCGGCTAGTTATGGGCCCGACCCGGTCTGGGGAACGACAATTTCTGCACCAGGTGGTGGGCCAGTATCGTTGTATTCGCCTGGACAAATCGTAAATAGTGCCGATGGATCGGGTTGGTTTATCGCAATGGATGGGGCTTATGGATTACCTGCTTCCATCAAACAGACATTGACTGGTCTCAAGGTAGGACAGCAATATGCTGTGAGTTTTTATCAAGCTTCTGCACAGCAAAGTGGGTTTGATGGTGATAGTACCGATCAATGGCAGGTTAGTTTTGGTGGAGCAAGTCAGCTCTCAACTTTGATGAACCATGCTAGTAAGGCTCCGGTTAGTCCTTGGCAGAAGCAAATGATGACTTTTACGGCTAATAGTTCCGATCAAGTGCTTGAATTCTTAGCACTCGGTTCTCCCGCCGGACAGCCCCCCTTTGCTCTGTTATCTGGTGTTTCTGTGGCAGAAATTCCGACTCCCGCTCTGTTGCCAGGATTGATTGGTCTGGGGCTGAGTGCTTGGCGTAAACGTAAAAGTGAATCAGCAGAAACATCTACTGTTTCCTAATGGGTCTCATTTCTAATGGGGCTCACGACTAGCATTTAGCGGACAGAAAGTTTTGCCAACTTGTCCTTGCAGCCATAATAGGGTCGCTTGATGAAGGAAGGTCATGTCTTGTGCCCGCACTTCAATGCGGCCCTACCTCAACCTGTGTATCCGAGAATCTATATATGAGAACTATATATGAGAAAGTGTATATATACAAAAATATATGCAATAACCTAGAAAAGTAAGTCACCTAACTTGGTAGGATGCCTATCCTGAATTTTACCTTGCCATCTAAATTCTCTATGTTTAACGCTTATTTTGTACTCAGGATGGAATCTCAAATCGATGTATCACATTATCGCATCCCTTCTGTTCGATGTCCTCAGATTGTCAGTTTGGTTGGGGCTGCTGGTGCTGATTTTTGTTCCTCTGGAAAGACTCAGTCCCCAAAACAGGCAGAAGGTATTCCGTCATGAATTTTTGACCGATTTGCTCTACTACTTTCTGAATAGTCTTCTGCCTAAAATGCTCCTAGCTCTACCATTATCCATACTTGCCTGGGTCATTCATCGGCTTGAACCGACCGGGCTATATGCAGGGGTAGCAAGTCTGTCAGTAGGATCCCGCTTTTTCCTGGCGATTATTGTAGGAGAATTCGGTGGCTATTGGGGGCATCGTTGGATGCATGAGTTTCCTGTGTTATGGCAGTTCCATGCGATCCACCATAGTGCGAAAGAGATGGACTGGCTGGTCAACACCCGTGCTCACCCATTGGATATTTTCTTTATCCGACTTTGTGGTTTAGTTCCTATTTATATCCTTGGCTTGGCACAACCCACAGGGCAGAGGGTTGATATTGTGCCATTACTCTATGTTGTGTTGGGAACGGTCTGGAGTTTCTTTGTCCATGCCAATCTCTGTTGGCGTTTTGGTTGGCTAGAAAAGTTAGTTGCTACTCCTGCTTTCCACCATTGGCACCATACCAATGATGAGGCACAATATTTTGATAAAAATTATGCTGCTCTTTTCCCATGGGTAGACAAAATATTTGGCACTTTTTATCTACCCAGGAATCGGTGGCCCAAACAATATGGAATTGATGAACCGACTGCCTCCAGTCTGACTGGGCAACTGCTGCAACCGTTACCTCGATCTGCCAGTAGTCCTATCACCGGTCCCTCTGCGGATGAAAGCGGAGATGAAAGCCAGTTAATTGATAGCCAGTCAATTGAGGAGTGCAACCGTTCAGGTTAACCTATGAATTTATGGATTTTGCGATCGTCCTAGATAATCAGTCTCCTTTGCCGTTGCACCAGCAGCTTTATGATGCATTGCGGCAGGCGATCTTAACTGGACGGTGTATGCCTCGTCAGAAATTACCTTCGACCCGTGCCTTAGCCAAACTCTTGCAGGTTTCTCGATCAACCGTCACCCAGAGCTACGATCGGCTATTCAGCGAAGGTTATTTGGAAACGATCGTGGGATCGGGCACCTATGTTTGCGCTCAACTACCGGATGATCTGCTGCATAGTCCAGCCTCTGTTATCCCTGAGCAGGCTGCCCTGTTAGAGTCGGATCGCTCCTGCGCCGATCCGATCGAGCCCATCCCTCTATCCATCGTTCTATCCGGTTACGGTCATCGTCTACAGCAGTTTCCTTTGGGTCTGCAACCCACTTTGGATGCGCCGATCGACTTTCGGTATGGGCAACCCGCCTTCCAGCAGTTTCCGATCGGGCTCTGGCGCAAATTGCTGGCTCGAGTTTGTCGATCCCAAACTGATTGGCTAGATTATGCACGGGACTTGCAGGGCTATCAACCTTTGCGGCAGGCGATTGCGGGCTATCTAACACGGGCACGAGCAGTGCAATGCCATCCTGATCAAATTATCTTGACGAATGGAACTCAACAGGGGCTGGATCTGATCATGCGGCTGTTGATCGATCCAGGGACTGATATGGCTCTGGAAGATCCGGGATATTTAAGTGCTCGTCGCGTTTTTCTCAGCCATGGGGCTAAACTGCATCCAATTGCAGTGGATGAGTCAGGTTTGAAGGTTGAGCAATTAGCCAACTTGCCCACTACGCCGCGTTTAGTTTATGTCACACCCTCCCATCAGTTTCCTACAGGTGCGATTTTGTCGTTAGCTCGCAGGCTCGAGTTATTGGCATGGGCAGCGCAGCATCATGGTCTGATTGTGGAAGACGACTACGATAGTGAATATCGCTATGGCAATCGTCCTATCCCCGCGTTACAAGGCTTAGACTCACAGACGGTAATTTATCTGGGTACTTTCTCAAAGGTATTGTTTCCATCGTTACGGATTGGCTATCTGGTCGTCCCTCCCGCGCTAGTTAGTTTGTTTACTGGAGCTAAATGGTTGAGTGACCGTCAGCTTCCCAGTCTGGAGCAACGGGCATTAACAGAGTTTATTCAAGGTGGGCATTTGGAAAGCCATATTCGCAAAATGCGATCCCACTACGATCGACTTCGACAAACTCTAGTGCAAGCGTTGCAGATAGACTTGGGCGATCGGGCGGTGATCATGGGGGCTGAAGCGGGTATGCATGTGATGGTGAAGATCCAGCATCCTGGACGAGATGCTAATTTGGTAGAACGAGCCGCCCAGGTGGGAGTGGGCATCACTTCAGCTCAAGTTCACTATCTTCATTCGCAGGATCGGGGTGAGTTCATTCTCGGTTATGGAGGTTTGGAGGAGTCCCAGATTGTCACCGGGATTCACAGGTTGGCTCAGGTTTTGACTTGATGGGCAGATGGATCGGGGCAGAGTGTGATACAACTGCGTGGTAATATAATGATAAGAATAACTCTGAGATCACTCTCATGCCCTCGAAATCCCCTAGAAAGTCTGTCGCGATCGTAGGAAAGTCTGTTACAGAGCAGTTGGTTGAGGAAAATTTTGCTGCGGAAAAGTCCATTACCGATGAGTTGGTGCAGGTTGTCAGTGCGACGGCTCGTCAAGATGGGGCAGGGACGGTAAGATTGACTGACGAGTGTGGCATGTCTAAGTTGCCTCCGGAAGCCTTGGGGCTGATTGCTGATTTTTTCAAGGTGTTATCTGAAGTGAGCCGCCTCCAAATTGTTTGTGCGCTCAAAACGGGGGCACGGAATGTCACTGAAATTATCGAAGAAACGCAGTTGGGACAGGCAAACGTTTCTAAACACTTGAAGATGTTGACGCAGGCAGGGGTAGTGTCCCGGGAGCAACGGGGGGTCTGTGTCTATTACCGGATTGCTAATCCCCTGTTATTTCAACTCTGTGATCTGGTTTGTGAGGCTTTGTCTGAACAGGTTGAACAACAAAACCAGCAGCTTCGTCAGTTATCTAAATTGCGGCAAAGTTAATCTATAAAGTTAATCTATTGGGTGGTTGCTACCGCTCTGATTTGGGTTAAGGCTTGCTCTCGCTGGCTTCTGGTCTAAACCCAGGGTCATCTATAGCTTCGATCGTTGAACTGCCCCCATCTTGGGTGATTCGATCGAGGCTATTTTGCTGCGTTCAGGATAGCTTGTTGCCAATTGCAACCAATCTCTGGATCAAGACAATAATGCCGCAGTGTTAACGCCTCATTAAAGTTTCCTCGCGCGCTCCTGCTCGGTTCACTCTGCTGATACAGTCAATCCCCTTGATAAATCATATGACCATATGGTAATTTAATAGATATCGAGGGTGAGATCGATCGCTGGAGGGAGTGAGGTCAAAAAATAGTGCGGTAAATTCGCGACATAAGCATACGCCATAAGCACGCGATATAAGACACGACATAAGAAATGAGCGAGGTGAAAACTAATCATGTTATTTCGTCAATTGTTTGATCAAGACACCTGGACTTATACCTATCTGATTGCCGATCCTGCTAGTCGAGAAGCAGCCTTGGTCGATCCAGTCATTGAACAAGTCGAGCGGGATTTCAAATTAGTGAATGAATTGGGGTTGACCCTGAAGTATTGTTTAGAAACCCATGTTCATGCCGATCACATTACTGGTTCTGGAAAACTGCGTGAATTATCTGGCTGCACCGGGATTGTCCCTGCAGATGCTACTGTCGCTTGTGCTGATCGCCTGATCGAACCTGATGAAGTGCTCAAAGTCGGTGAGATTGAGATTCGGGCGATTCCTACACCAGGACATACTGATAGTCACATGGCTTATCTTGTCAATGGCGATCGGGTATTAACGGGCGATGCTTTATTTATTCGAGGGTGTGGACGAACAGATTTTCAAAGCGGTGATCCCGGCACATTATATGACTCGGTCACCAAACACCTATTTACCTTACCTGATCAAACTTTAGTCTATCCAGGGCATGATTATCGAGGCCATACAGTGTCTACGATCGGTGAAGAGAAACAATGGAACCCGCGCCTGGTCGGACGGAACCGCGAGCAGTTTATCGAGTTTATGAACAGCCTGAATTTGCCTAATCCTCGCAAGATCATGGAAGCAGTACCTGCCAATGAGCGCTGTGGCAACCTGTTGACTGTGAGTTAGGCGCAATTTTAGACCAGTCTGTAGAGCCGGGATCTGGTCTGTTAGCTAGCTACTTGGCAGCTAAACGATGTTCGATCGAACAGTGTAAGGAGAATTCAATGACCCGTATCCATGAAAACCACCCGGAAAGATCTGCCTCATCAAAGATGTCTGAATCACTCCAGTCCCAGCAGAACCCGCTTCCTCAACCGCCCCAGCCGGCTCGATACGATCGCCTCAAAACCATTGATCCGGCTTCTTTAAAAGCCTTATTGGATCAGCAAGCAGTGACCTTGGTGGATGTGCGTGAACCGATCGAGTATGCTGGCGAACATATTGTAGATGCAATGTTGTTACCACTTTCCCAGTTCGATCCCGCTCAGATTCCGGATGCTGAGGACAAACCAGTTGTGCTGTACTGCCGCACGGGAAGCCGATCATCCCAAGCGGCCCAGAAATGCTTTGCTGCCGGTGCTACCGAAGTGACCCATCTGGCCGGCGGCTTACTGAGTTGGAAAGCCGATGGATACCCTGTACAAATTAATCGAAAAGCACCGATTAGCTTGATGCGGCAAGTTCAGATTACCGCAGGTAC
>JALOOM010000146.1 GCA_025454395.1 Elainella sp. Prado103 | reverse complement strand
AAGCTTGTAGAGCTTTAGAATACCTGCTCAGTCTTCGATAAGTCACCCCAATATTACTGAGAGCCACTATTTGTTGCGAATAGCTACCAGTTTCTTTATAAATTTTCAGAGCTTGTTCAAAAGACTCAAGGGCGTCTTGAAACTGATTAGCTTCATATTGCTGAGCTCCCTTTTGCAATAATTGATCGGCTTCAATTATTCGATCTACTTCGGTTTGGGCTCCTCCAGGCAATAGAAACGATCGGCTAAGCAAATCAATCGGCAGAACGATCGGGATTAAATTCAACCCACAGGCGATCGAGCAAATCAGGTTCAGTTGGGAGAGGCGCATAGGACTAGGGGATCGAGGGCTGTTTCTACATATCGCACGATCGATCGAGCTGATGCGTGGGGCGATCGAGTTGATGTGAATAGTATGGCTGAGGTAGGGCGATCGCTTTCAGTCAGCACAACTGGAACAATTGCCGCCCAACATACCGTGAATAGAGCTGAGTCGATCGCATAATCATCAGCTACCTCATACAAGTTACCTGCCATTACCCCAATCATTGCTCTCGCTTTGCTTGCTGAACAGCTGCTTCTGCATTGACTAAACCATAACCATAGAAATATTGCTCGGCTGAAACTGGTTTTGGCATCGGAAAGATCCCCGACAGCCGATCCTGCAACATTGTCATACCAACCTGACTTTGCAGACGATAATGGTTCAAATCAGCCCGAGATAACGTTAGCCCATCATAGCTGGCAGTATCCTCCAGAATTTCTCTAACGCGATCGCGACTCAATTCTGGATTCACCCCTTTCATTAAAGCCACCACCCCTGCCACGATCGGCGATGAAAATGAGGTGCCCTGAACCTGCACATATTGACCCAGTGGATCAAGTGATGAAGCCCAAGCCTGTTTAGGAGGTTCAAGCCCCTGCCAGAAGCCAGGCAGCCAAGTACCGCCCGTCGTTAAAATACCGCCCCGCTGTTCGATCGCCGTTTCGCCACCCGGCGCAACCACATTTAAGCGTCCACCATAACTGCTGTAAAACGTGCGCTTGCCTTGCAGATTAGTCGCCCCAACCGAAATGACACCTGGAATTGCGGCTGGAAAAGCCACGCCATCTAAACTTTCATTGCCTGCTGCCGCGACGATCGCCAAATTTGGATCAGCATCCAACACCTGGAAAATTTGATCGGTGAGTTCCTGATTAGGCAGCAATCCTCCCAGGCTGAGATTGATAACATCGACTCCCCTTTCTGCGGCGTATCCCACCGCTTCAATCAATCGAGCTGCTGTAATTTCACCGCGTAGACCAAACACTCGTACCGGCAAAATCTCCGCCTGCGGAGCCACTCCGATCGCACCAATTGCATTTTGGGGATGAGCCACAATCACTCCACTAGCCCAAGTTCCATGAAATTCAGCAGAGATGCTGCTGCGAATCCAATCACGTATAGTATTAGCAACCTGAGCATCACTATAGTCAGGGTAGTTGGATCGAACTTGATTGGCTAAATTCTTATATTGATTGAGAAGTTGCTGATCGGAGAGCTGGAAGGTATTTTGAAAATCGGTTTTTAGAATCGTTAGCTCTGCTTCACTTAAGCGAGTATCCGGATCGCCCATGACGCAGTTCCTAGGATTTCTATCGCTGCAAGTTTGTCGATCGCCCGTGAAGTCCCAGCCATGCACTTCACCAGGCAATAAATTCTGCGTTTGGGGATCTGCCGTATGAACTCGCTGCATCAAGTCAGGATGATCCCATTGAATCAGGCTATCGATCACTGCAATGACCACTCCCTCCCCTCCATTACTTTCCCGCCAAGCTTCTGTAGCGTGAACATCGGTTCGAGGCTGGGATTGAGGACGTTGAGCCGTGCTGTTGAGGTGCCATGCCAGCGGCAACAATTGACTGGGATAAGCAGCGTCAATTCTGGGCAGCTTGTTCAGTTGCTGTTCTAAGGATAGCTCGGTTGGACTGAGGGGTGCAGCAGTATCCTGCTGATAGGAGAGGGATTGAATGAAGTTAGGAGTCGCAGATTGAATTCCCACCTGTCGATTCAGCCGATTCGCGAGATGCAGCACTGCCAACCCCTGACGAGATTTCGATCGTGCCAGATAGCGATGTTGGGTAAATTGCAAAGGACGAATGATTTCCAGTCCTTCGCGATCGAGTAAGGCTTGCCTCTGGCGATCGGTCAGGTCTGGATCAAAGCTGATCACAATTTCGTTCGGTAAAACAAAGCTGGCTGATGGATCTTCTACTCCACTCAGGGAAAGGACAGGCAACGTTTCTGCCACATAGGACTGCTGCCGGATTTGTCGATCGATCTGACTATTCTCACGGGTATTCGCTGAAAAAGTTACCAAAGCATAATTTTCGCCGAGCGGCTGCACTTGAATTGCGGGTGCAGTCATTCCTCGGCTCTGGGTTTGATTGACTGTCTGTAAATCCTGCTGAAGCTGAAGATAGACAGGCAATGGCCGTTCGATGCCTCTGGTGTTTGCGATCTGACGAAAAGAGACCGCGATCGTATGTTCCCGCAACGTTAACGGAATCGATTTGCCATAGAAGCTGTAGGATAGTTCAGGATTGGTTTGGGCGATCGCTGAGAAATTCAGCAGAGGTTTGCTGAGGTTAAAGGTGCTCCAAAACAAGCTGGTGAGCAGCAAACTCGATAAGAAACGCTTCATAGGGGCAGGCTCCGCAGAGATTCACATTCATAAATTCCTATTGCGGCTTTGAGAGAAGGTATGCAGCTTAAAAGGTATGCAACTTGATAAGTAGGTGAGCTGGATTAAGTCTCACATCAGAATACCGGCTTTCGACTACGCTCAGCCCTCTTCTATCAAGGCATCTGAGCATTAAGCGGAAAGGTATACGAGGCTCACTCGATCCGTTAGTGATGGTGTTGTAGGAATTTATGTTCAATCCATCCTCCTAAAAAGCAAGGAATCAAGGTGAGGATTGAACCGCCTAGAATGACCAGAGCAGTGACCCAATCAGCTCTTACTAAAGCGGCAACAAAGGCGATGGGGATGATGCCAATTCCACCAAACAATAGTCCAATGATCATCCAAAGAATACCTTGGAGTAAGGCAAGCGATAATCCGGCAATCATCCATAGCCAAGGAACATGTTCAAACATCCAAGGCACAATGATTGCTTGAAGCCAGTTAATCGGTTTTGCAACAATACTCAGCACTAGCGCAAAGATTGAAAGCAGAATAATGCAACCCAGTGCTAGATCACCTACCTGTTTCAGGTTGTCTCGAAAAGTTCTTTTGGGATGACTTTTGGGACTACTGCGGTTCATTGCGATCGCTCCAAAATGAATAGCAAAGTATCAAAATCAACCTACTGTGAGGCTTTACAAGGCTATGCAGGTAATTTGTTACACTGAGGAGGAGCTAGAATAGCTATCTACCATCAAACCTGATCTGACGCTAATCTGACACTAAGGCGATGACTGCGCTGACCTTACCCCTCAAAGTCGATCTCAAGCATGTCCATCTCACAGACGAGCAGTTTTACCAGCTCTGCATCAGCAATCCTGACCTCAATATTGAACGTAGTGCTGTAGGAACTTTGATTTTTATGTCACCTGTGGGTGGAGATAGCGGCAGCCGAGAGCTAGAACTTGGAATTGATCTGGGAATTTGGAACCGGAAGACTATGCTAGGAAAAGTCTTTAGCTCCTCTACGATGTTCAAATTGCCCAATGGTGGCAGTCGATCGCCCGATGCAGCCTGGATTGAGCTATCTCGCTGGCAAGCGCTGACACCAGAGCAACGGCAAAAATTTCCGCCGATCGCCCCCGATTTTGTGATTGAGCTGCGTTCTCGCACGGATGACCTGGCAACCCTTCAGGAAAAAATGCAGGAATATTTGGAGAGCGGGGTGAGACTGGGTTGGCTGTTTAATCCGCAGGAGCAGCAGGTAGAAATCTATCGGCAGGGGCAAGAGAAAGAGATCCGGACTTTGCCCACTCAGCTTTCCGGTGAGGCCGTGCTGCCAGGGTTTGAATTGCAGGTAGAGCCATTTACAGACTGACTGGCCGATTAGAGTCCATTGCCGATCAAAATAAACGGTGCCCAGTAGTGAGGGTGCTTTAAGCTAGGACTGACGGGTAGACCCGTGCGGCGGCTGATGATAGAAATCGTGCCGCGTGAACCCCCAACGGCTGAAAAATCATTCGTAATCAGGGCGATCTGAGCCTGCCGCAGGGCTTCCACTTTGGTCATGCCTGTTCCCAGACCGTTATAAAACGCTGTCATCAGAATTTCGGTGCTTTGATCGTTCACAGACCACAGAGACGCGATCACCGCTCTTGCGCCACGATTTTGGAACTGATAGCCCAAGCCGAGAATCTGTTCACCGTTGTTGTCAAAGCCGCCCAGCCCCGTTTCGCAGGCACTCAGCACCACCAGATCGATCGTATTCAGCGACCAGTTTTCGATATCCTGCAAGGTGGCAAACTCGCCATTGCCAAACAAAATAAACGATTGGCTAGCATCTCCCGGAACGACCGCAGCATGAGTAGCAAAATGCAAAATACTATATTGGCTAAACAATGACTGTACGGCATCTAGCGAAAAGTCGCGATCGACCAGTGTTTTCGTATTGGGCACTTCTGCACCCAGCGTTGCCACTTCCTGTCCGGCAAAGGGCAATCCGCGAAAATCAACCTGATCGGTTCCAACGGGAATTGGATACACCAGGGTTTGATCGGCAAAGGCTCCGGCTAAGATGCGCGGCGTAGATTGGGGTTGAGTCACCAGTTCTTCCAGGGAGGCTGCCGTGATGTTGTTGACGCGAAAGCGTTGAGCTAACCATTGTTGACCATCATAGAGAACCGGCAGGGGAACATAGCGCAATGCACCATCTGGGGCATAGATGATCGTCTGCACATTGGCCTGTTTCAAATCATTTTCGATCGGTTCAATTAGCCATTGATAGAGCTGATGCGCTGGCGCGGTGGCATCTGAGGTGGGATCGGTCAACGCTTGTCTGAGGGCGACGATCGCCTGATCCAATTGATCTTTATCGACATTTTCAACCGTGCGGCGCAGCGGTGGCGAATTGGGTGTCGTGATGATTAACTCAATCCGATCGTCGAGAATCAGCGGATAGAGCAGTGCCGCATTGAGCTGACCCAGTTTATCTCGCAGGCGATCGAGCGCACCGAGCGAAATGGTTTGTTCGCGCACATCAAAGTCGAGCTGTTCGATCAGGCTGCGCACGGCTGGACTTTTGGCAAAGTCATTAAACTGCTGATTCAGGTCTGCTTGCAGTTGGGCGAGTTGGTCTTGACGCTGCTGTTCTGCTG
>JALOOM010000098.1 GCA_025454395.1 Elainella sp. Prado103 | reverse complement strand
ATATTCATCGGAACTAAAATATTCATCGGAACTAAAATATTCATCGGAGCTATAAGGATGAGATGGCGAGGTGAATTCAATGGGTGAGATTAGTGCCCTGTGAGCCGATCGCCCCCTTATTTGTCTATGTGATTGTGAATTTGTTGATTGTGGATTGGTTGATTGCCTTGTCCTTTGCCAGTGAGTTGTGGGTAAACGATCATGTCAGCTTGGAGTCAATTTTTTAAATCTAAAACAGCGAGTTTTTTGCTGCCCTTCATTGCTACTATCGGTGTGTTTGTGTTGTGGGAACTGCTCACGAAAGCGTTGCAAATCCCTCAATATAATCTGCCCTCACCCTCGGCAATTTTGAATGCCAGTCTTACTCAAAGTCAGGCACTGATCGAAAATGCTTGGCAAACGCTGATTACGACCTTGGCTGGCTTTGCCTTGGGGATCATTGCAGGAGTGATTCTGGGCTTTATGATCGGCTATTCACGAATTGCCTATCTCATTCTGTATCCGCTCTTGGTGGGGTTCAATACCATCCCTAAAGTGGCATTGGTGCCGCTGTTTGCCCTATGGTTTGGGATTGGCACCGTACCGGCTATTTTGACGGCTTTCCTGCTGGCATTTTTCCCGATCGCAGTGAATGTGGCTCTGGGGTTAGATACTGTCGAGCCTGAAATGAAAGATGTGTTGACTTCATTGGGAGCTTCCAAAATGGAGTTTTTCCAGAAGATTGGCTTTCCCCATACCATGCCCTATCTGTTTGCCTCTCTGAAAGTAGCCATTTCGTTTGCCTTTATTGGATCGGTGATCTCAGAAACGGTGGCTTCCAACAAAGGGATCGGCTATCTGGTGGTGAGTGCTAGCTCTAGCTTTGATGTGCCGTTGGCTTTTGCTGGGTTGTTGGTTCTCTCTGCGATGGGGGTTGTGCTCTATGCTTTCTTTGCTGTGTTGGAAAAGTACGTCATCTACTGGGCCCGCTAAAGCGATCACAATTTTATTGAAGAGCACTTATGGCTTTAACTTCTCGTATGCGTACCGTGTCCAATTGGAGCGCTTTTCTAATCAGTGATGGGCCCGCTGGCTTTCTCTTGAGTTGGGTGGCTGGTTTTGTCGATACTTCCGCTTTTATTATTCTGTTTGGCATCTTCACGGCGCATGTAACAGGCAATATTGCCCTAGCAGGTGCCTCATTTGTGGCTTCTGACCAAGGGAGTACGATTACTCGGTTAGCAGTGTTGCCGGTGTTTGTGGTTTCGGTGGCGCTAACATCCTTGCTGGCCCGCTATGCTCGATCCAGGCAATGGCCAGTGTTTGCCGTTTTGTTGACGGTTGAAGCAGTGGCGCTGATGATTTTTCTGCTGATTGGAACCCGGCTTTCTCCATCATTGTTGGTGGATGTACAGGAAGATCTAATTTTTCCGATCGCAATGGCGGGTGTGGTCGCAATGGCGGTGCAAAATGCCTTGATGAAGGAAGCCAAAGGTGTATTTAAAAGTTATATTCCTACCACCGTGATGACAGGTAATACGACGCAATTAACAATTGATATTGTGCAATATTTAGTCGCTCAGGTGACTCATTCCGGACAGGAGACAAATCCTGAAGCAGAAGAGGCTTTGGAGCGGATGAGTCGAGTGTTTCCGGTCATTCTAGGGTTTGCATTGGGTGGGTTGGCGGCTGTCTACTTTGTTTTGGAATCAGAAACTTGGTGGAGTTTAGTCATTCCCTTGATTATGATTCTAGTGCTGGCGATTGCGGCGTATACCGAACATTACCGGATGTCAACACCTTCCTGATGGCTGCTCCATTTGGTTGCTTTGATCACGCAATCGTCATCTTCTGTTGCTATCGCCTAGGATAGAGTGGATTAACCCAATTTGGGATCCCTGCTTACCACTGAAAGGAATTTAGGATGAAACGTACATTTATTGTGATAATGACCTGCGCTTTGTTTTTACTGAGTGCGTTGTGTGTGAATCCGGTGCAGGCGCAACCTTTACTGGCTTTGGCTCTGCCCGGTTTTTCCAGCCCTTCAACTGCTACAGATGCTCAAAAAGAGTTGTTGCAATTGCTGGAAGATGAGATTATTCCTCAAATTGCCAATGTGTTGACTCCGGCTCAGCGGGAACAGTTTGAGACTGCGATCGAAAATGGTGCGAGTTTACGCAAGGCATTTAAGTCCATTACGCTGACCCCTGAACAAAAGTCTCAGTTGGGGGCAACACTGGGATCGCTGTCGAAAAAGGATATTTTTGCGACACTGACTCCTGAGCAGAAGAAGGAACTCTTTATGAAGAAGAAAGAGTTATTTATGCCGACAGCAGAAGAGATTGTTGAGAAGATTACTGAGAAGCTCAAAGTAGCAGAGGAGAAGGTTGCCGGTAAACTCACTCCGGAAGAAATCGGGGAAAAAATCAACGAGAAATTTAAGATGATTCAAACCAAGCTGGCAGAATAAATTTGCTAGATAGCCAGAATAAATTGCCCTTCGCGCCCTGATAGTAAGCTTGGAGGGCAATTTTTTGTGTTGAGTGGACTGATCAGCCCAAGAGAGCCCCAAAAAAGAGAGCAACAAAAATTTTCAGAGCCATTTAAGATAGGGACTGGCGCTCGCCAGCAGGGGGGAGTTCTCGCTCAGAAGCAGGGGGTAAATAGCTGTCGTCAAACACATCTTCCAGTTTTGGCACAGCAACACCTAAACCCTTAGAAACTTGCTCGATCGTTTTTTCCAAGCGTGCTGTATCAACTGAACCCAAGCCATTTTTCTCAACTTCTGGGGTGATGTAAAGGTCTTCTAGGGCAATTTGCAGACGCAGCTTTTCGGCATTTTCATCCATGAGTGAATCCCCTGCCGCCATCACACTAGCTAGACCGGCATTCGGATCTTTCAAAGTATCCTGTAGCCCTTTAAAGTAAGCGTTCAGAAATCCTTTAACGACTTCCGGGTTCTCTTCCAAGAATGATCTTTTGACAATGATCGCATTCCCATACAGATCTAAACCATTATCTGTGTACAGAAACACTTCCATGTCTTCAAGCTTTGCTCCCCCTTTGACCAACGAAGGAATGATAGAAGTCGCAAACCCACTCACAGCATCGACATCACCTTTTAGCAGGAATGTTTCCCTCAGCTTAGGCTCCATCGTAATCCACTCCACAGAGTTGGCATCTACCCCAACTTCCTGAGCTAGAACTGGCCAAAGTTTGCGGGGTGCATCACCTGCTGGTGCTCCTAACTTTTTCCCTGCTAATCCTTCGGGATCGGTGATTCCACTTTTCTTGAGAGCCACAATCGAAAATGGAGATTTGTTGTAGGGGGCTGCCACTGCGACTAGAGGATCATTCGGGTTTTTAGCATTGAATTCAATCATGGAATACATGTCACCAAAGCCGATCTCAAACTGTCCAGCAGCTACTTTGGCTAGCGTGTCGGCTGAACCAAAACCACGTTCAATGGTGACATCTAAGCCTTGCTCGTCAAAGTAGCCCTTCTCGCGAGCCAAGGTAATTGGGGCATTGTCTCCCTGCAATAGCCAGGATGGGTTGACTTTAATGGCTCGCTTTTCTGTTGGGCTGGCCGTGGTAGTGGTTTCGGCTGTAGTCTCGCCAGGTGTCGAGGTCGTCGGTTGAGACTGACAACTGCTTAATGCGGTGGCAGAAAGCAAGGAAATGGACAGAAAGCAGGTGAGCCAGAATTTGTTCATGGTGCTACTCAGTTCCATACTCAGAGGATGCGCCTAACGCTTTGAATGATCCAGCTCGCCTTAACGATTCGGGATCGCGCATGGGGATTCGTATACTGCATACATGATTCAAAAAATGAAAAATGTATTCTAGGATACTAGAGATGACCGACTTTAATTAAGAGAAAAGAAAGTTTCTGATCGCTACTATTAAATGTCAACGTTTCCATAAATTTAGTCTTACAGAATGCATTCCGGTAGCGGACAACCTGCAAAATTACGGTATAGTTCTGGTTAAGTATGGCTCCGGTTATACGGAGTTGTGGGAGTGCTTTAGTGATCGCAACCCAGTTTTGTTGTCGATCCAGTTAGTTAACGCACTGCTAGTTTGTGCATCTTTGCGGCTGACTGTGCAAGTAATTGTGCAAGCGATTGTGCAAGCGATTGTGCAAGGCAAGCGATTGTGCAAGGCAAGTGATTGTGCAAGGCAAGTGATTGTGCAAGGCAAGTGATTGTGCAAGATGGCTTGATCGCACGTTTTTGCGCATTAATGATTTGATTTTTGGTGTGAGGAAATTGTATGTCTAAGAAAGTTTGGTGGGAGCAATGGCTACTGATGCCAGCGGTCATGGGTGCGGCTATGATTGAAGCTCCTGTTCTGGCTACAACAGCCAATATAAGCCCGATTAATGTAAGCCCGATTAATGTAAGCCCGATTAATGTAAGCCCGATCGATTCTGAATTGGTGCCGGAGTCGATTGCTATGGGGCATGGATCGCCTGCAACGATCGCTCCTGCAACATCCATAAGCGAGTCATCATTCCCTGCGCTCTCTGCTGGATTAGAACTGGCTCAAGCCCAGACTGTTGATGTAACAGGTGCTGATGTAACAGGTACGGTCGGACTGCCAACTCACGGATCCAATCAAGACACCCAACTGCCCGTCCTCGATCAGATGACCCAGTATACCGGGGTTGACTCGCTCACCTCAGAAGCTGATCCAATGGCACAAGTGACTTCGATTACGCAGTTCTCGGATGTGCAACCTACTGATTGGGCTTATCAGGCATTGCAATCCTTGGTAGAACGCTATGGCTGCATTGTGGGTTACCCTGACGGCACGTATAAAGGGCAGAGAGCCCTCACCCGATTTGAATTCGCAGCAGGGATGAATGCTTGCTTGGATCGTATTAGCGAACTGTTAGCGGCCTCTACTGCTGACTTGGCGACGAAGGAGGATTTGGCTACCCTCCAACGTTTGCAAGAGGAGTTTGCGGCAGAGTTGGCAGCTTTGCGAGGTCGCGTTGATGTTCTGGAAGCTCGGACTACTGCTCTGGAAGCAAATCAATTTTCGACGACCACGAAACTGGGGGGTGAAACACTCTTCTACGTTGCAGATATCTTTAATGAAGATGAAGGGTTTGAAAATCAAACAGTCGGTCAATACCGGAGTCGTCTCATTTTTGATACCAGCTTTGCAGGGACTGATTTATTGCGAGCACGCTTGCAAGCAGGTAACTTACAACCTTTTAATCAGCCTGGAAATGAATTCGGATTTGGCGCTTTCGGTAACACCGGCGGAGACTTTCGAGTTGATTTATTGAGCTACCAATTCGGAATCACCGACTCAGTTCGGGTGAACTTGTTTGCGAATGGTGGCGGTTTAGATGATGCGACGTTTGGTAATACCATCAACCCATTGGATAATCCTGCCCGCAGTGCGATCACTCGCTTTGGAGCCCGCAATGCAGTGTATCGAGTCGCCAATACTTCAGCAGGAGCCGCTGTCAATTTCATTTTGTCGGATAACATCAGTTTACAGGCTGCCTATCTAGCGGGTGAAAACTCTAACCCTGATGAGGGCAGTGGTCTGTTTAATGGCAACTATGGAGCCCTAGGACAACTGACTTTCCGTAATATCTTTGATGTGGTGGATCTGGCCTTCACCTATGTCAACTCTTACACCGGCATTGCGCCCGGCCCGGATGATACAACCATTGCTGGGGTGCCGTTTGGTTTGGGCAGCCGCTTAGCGCGTGTTGATGCCGATCGGCCTGTCATTGCCAATTCCTACGGGGTAGAAGCCAACTTTAAAATTACGCCTGGTTTCCAAATTGGGGGTTGGGCAGGTTTCTCGGCAATCCGAGCGATCGAACTTGGTGATGCTGATGTGTGGAACTATGCGGGTACTTTGGCTTTTCCTGACTTGTTGGGGCGAGGCAACTTGGCTGGCTTAATTTTTGGGATGCAACCTCGACTGACAGGTTCTACAGAGGGATTGGGAGAAGAGTTAGGTCGTCGCCAAGATCCAGATGTGGGCTTCCATTTAGAAGGTTTTTACCGGGTAGCTCTGAATGACAACATTGACATTACACCTGGTGTTATCTGGATTACTGCTCCCAACCATGATGAAGATAACAATGATCTAATTATGGGTGTAGTTCGAACTACGTTCCGATTCTAGTTGCTTTGTTTTAGCATCGCACTATCCAGGTTAAGTGCAATACTGGTTAACCTGGATAGAACGATTCGATCCTCATTCGGTTGTCAAGATTGCAAATAGCTCGTCGAGGGAATGGGTTGATATGATCCATTCCCTTTCTGTTAGCGGAGCCAGTAATTCAAGGGAGCGATTACCCCATCTGAAAATCAGTGGCTGAAGCAATTTGCAATTTAGATGTAGGTCAGAGCAGCAGGATTAGCATTGATCCGGAGGACTAGCTGAGCTCCATTCACCTCAGGGGTGATTGCTTCAAACCAGCCTCCTTTATCTTGAATTTCCTCAAATTGCGAGGCGTTCCGTACACCGAATCCACGCAGGTCAATCCGATCGATCCCAATCTCATAATCTGCAACGGTGAGGGTGTAATCGACCGCATCTTTGTTAACGGCTACAAATCGATCGGCTCTTTGGTCAGCCGTGATAGCTGTGCTGAATGGATCGTTCTTCAGATTGGTGATCAGGCTGGCGCTGTATTGGTTGGTGCCACCCCCAACCAGAATGTCATCACCCCATGCAATCAACGTATCTGCGCCCGATCCGCCGACGAGAACATCATTGCCCTTTTCAGGCTGACCGTAGGGTGTGCTATCTCCGTCGCCTGAGAGGATATCTGCTCCAACTCCACCGAAAAGATAGTCATCGTTTTTGCCACCGAGCAATGTGTCGTTGCCACCCAAACCTTCGAGGATGTCATTGCCGTTGAGTCCACGAATGGTGTCCAAAGTGCTGGTACCACGCAGACGGTTATCGCTATCGCTACCTACGATTAGTGCCATGATTCAATCTCCTAGTCAATCAAACAGAATGCAAATCAACGTTTGTAATAGCAATTTCAGTGATCGCAGCGTATTTCGTTGCTTGACCGTCTTTTGCTTTACAGTTTTGATTGTTCCAAGGAATCATGAATTGAAAATGACAGTTTGATGAGAAAGCTCTTATGCCTGACCCGGCTTGATTAATTGAGGGTGGGCTCAAGCGGCGTGATGAAGCATCGTTAGAGGCATCGTTGTAAGATAAGGAGGATCTGCTAGTGTTGCGCTCTTGTTCATGACCGTATACGATCTCTTCCGGCAAACTCAATGCCAACGCATTAGCGATGGTGAAATGGTGCCCCTCCTGAGCAATATTGACTCAGCATCATCCTGTTTGGTGGTCATCATGCCCCAATTAGGTGATTTTGACAGTTTGGAATATGCTTGGTGGCTGAACCGCCAGACGGAACAACTGCAATCCCAGGGCATATTGGTGCGAGCCGTCGGCATTGGCGATCGGGCGGCAGGGCAACGATTTTGTGCCTACACGGGTTTCCCTCCAGAGGGTTTGCTGGTCGATCCGACGGCGGAACTGCATCGTCAACTCAATCTCTATCCGGGGTTGTCCCTCAAATTACCCCTGCTATCGACCGCTCAAACGGCTTGGCTAAATTTACTGTTGATGTGTGCTGGCATTGGTAGCCCAGGCACGCTAGCGGAGGTGTGGCGGGGGTATCGGGGCGATCGGCAAGCTCCCCAATTAATTGCGGATGCGGAAACGGTACAAGCTCCCCCCTTGCCACCTCTGAAGGGATCGTTTTTTCGCTGGGCAGGTGGCAGTGGCTTCCAGCGCCCCTTTGAATTGGCCACTCTACGGTTACGCAATATGGGAGAAGTGTTAAGCCACTGGAACACCTATATTCCCAATCCAGCCTACCTGACCCAGCGAGGAGCCACCTTTCTGTTTGATGCACAAGGGAAATTGCTCTACGAACACCGCGATCCTGCGATCCTGGGCTTTGCTGAGAACATGAGCGATCCGCTATCGTTTTTGGCTATTGCAAGATACGGCGGAATGAATAGTGAAAAGTAGGCGTTGCTGAATAGCAAGATGAATGACTCTAATTCGCCCTCACTCTAGTCTTCTCCTTACCTTCGAAGATTGAAATCGCCTTATACAGAAGAGATTTGACTGATTTTTTAGGGAGTATGAAGGGGATGGATCTGCTGAGAGGATCATCTTATGTCTTTACATCCACAAGCGGTTCCTGCTGTACCCGAAGACACTGCACGGGTTGCTTGGTGATAGAACGCGTCTTGCCAGACACGAGTTGGCAAGTATTGGCGCAAAATAGTTTTGACCTCACTCATTTCACCATTGATGGGCACAATTGTCAGGTTCGTTGTCCTCAAGGTTGCTTGAGTCAGGGTTGGTCGGAGCGGTTCAATCCACACGGACAAGCGGTTATTCATGTTCGCTTTCGCCGGAATGATTGCTTAAACTGTTCTAGTCGATGCGAATGTACCCAATTTCAATCTGCTCCTGGGCGTTGCCTGAACTTTCTACCCCAAGCGCGGTATCTGGCATTAGAAGCGAGACGACAGTACCACAGCACCGATGAATTTAAGCAGCGCTACGCTCAACGAGCAGGCATAGAAGGTTCGTTATCTCAAGGAGTTCGAGCCTTTGGACTCCGATATTCTCGTTATACTGGTCTGGTGAAAACTCATTTGCAGCATATTGCAACAGCGGTCGCCATGAATTTTGTACGGCTCTGGCACTGGTGGTGTGGGGTACCCAAGGAGCACACTCGGATCTCTCGGTTTAAAGTGCTTGATCCATCTTCTTAACCCAATTCGCCAACCGTACCATGCAAGGGTTCACTTCATAGGTTCGGCAAATAGGTGTATCTGTGTGGTTGACCAGGTCACACATCACCTATGTTTGCTGCAAAGGTGGCATCTGCCTAATTTGGGGCAAGGTTGTTTCGGCGAATACCATATTGGCGACCTGCATGGCAGTAGGAGTAATGGTCATGCCCATTTCAGTGTAAACAAACCAAAGTAATGCTAACTGATCTTCAGCACTCAGATGATTGAAAGATTGAACGATCGCTGGAATGGCATCAGTAATTTGAGTGTCAGGGAAAATAGAACGAGCTGAATCGATCGTATAGCCATAGCCACTGAATTTAGGACGGTGCAGGGGTGAAACCCCTGGCTGGGAGCGTAGCCCCCACACCCCCTCATCTTTAGTGTCCTAAGCAACTTGGCTACAGCTATAAAAGACATAGTTAAAACTTCAAAAAAATATGAAAGTTTGAAAATTCGTATTACCCAGAAAATCAAACTGGAAATACATCGAAGACAGCAGAAGTTTAATCAAACAATCCCTTTACAGATTGTTGGAAAGCAATTAAAGCGTGAGTCGTCTGAAGGGGCTTCAGGTTTTCCCATAGTTGATCCGATATCTCCGAGCTAACGATCGTTTTGATTTCAATATTGGTGTTGTAGCCAGCCATATCTCCCATGCGTCTCCCATGACTGCCTGCGCCTTGCGCTGGAATGATCGTATAGCCAGAAACCCCAAGTTTTGTTAACAGTTGGATCAACCGATCTTGTAGAACTGCTTCACCAATAATGGTGACGAGAATACCTTGTGTTAAAGAAGAAGACATAAGACCTCCAAAAAGGGTTGTGTTGAAAGGAATTTAAAGAACCGTGGTTCTTGATCTTGGACTAGGAAGTTTTGCCAGTATCCAATGTCCTAAACGAATGCCTCAGATGACTGGTGCAAGTTGGATGGTGCAAGTTGAACTTGATTTAACAACTGATGCAGTTTCTCACCTTCGATCGCCTCTGTTTCCAGCAGTTGCATTGTGATCGTTTCTAGTAAATCGCGGTTGTGCCTGATCGTTTCTAATGCTTGTTGATGAGCGGTCTCCACAATCTCTTTCACCTCGCGATCGATCGCCTGGGCGGTTTCGTCACTCATGGAGCGGCGGGCATTGGGCATGCCATTCTCCAGGAACATCGGTCGTGTGCCTTGTTGGTAGGCCAGCGGTCCCAGGATTTTGCTCATGCCAAAGGTGGTTACCATTTGCTCAGCCAGATCAGTGGCGCGTTGCAAATCATTGGAGGCTCCGGTCGTGATGCTGTTAAACACAACCTCTTCTGCCGATCGCCCACCCAGTAAGGTGGCAATTTGTCCCCGCAGTTCGGCTTCGTCCATTAAGAACCGATCTTCGGTTGGCAGTTGCAGCGTATAACCGAGGGCTGCCATCCCGCGAGAGACAATCGAGATTTTTTCCACCCGACCACTCCCCGGCATCAGTTGACCCACCAAGGCATGACCTACTTCGTGATAGGCAACAATTTTCTTCTCTTTGTCGTTCAGAACCCGACTTTTCTTTTCTAGTCCTGCCACAACCCGTTCGATCGCTTCGGCAAAGTCTGTCTGGGCGACTGCCTGCCGTCCATTCCGAGCCGCTAACAGTGCCGCTTCATTCACCAGGTTCGCCAGGTCTGCTCCGGCAAAACCAGGGGTACGGGTGGCGATCGCTCTGAGATCTACATCCTTACCCAGCTTGACCTTCTGAGCGTGAATGTTGAGAATGGCTTCTCGTCCCGCTAAGGCAGGGCGATCGACCAGCACTTGACGGTCAAACCGACCGGGACGCAAAAGGGCGGGATCGAGGATTTCAGGGCGATTGGTGGCAGCTAACACAATGACTGTGGCACCTTCTGCCGAAAATCCGTCCATTTCAGATAACAACTGGTTTAGCGTCTGTTCTCGTTCATCATTGCCGCCATAAAAGCCATTGCTGCTGCGCGATTTGCCGATCGCATCCAGTTCATCAATAAACACAATGCAGGGAGCCTGTTTCTTCGCCTGTTCAAACAAATCCCGTACTCGCGAAGACCCCACACCGACAAACATTTCTACAAACTCAGAGCCAGAAATACTGAAGAATGGCACACCTGCTTCCCCAGCCACAGCTTTTGCTAATAAGGTTTTACCTGTACCCGGTGGTCCCACCAGCAGCACCCCCCTGGGAATTCGCGCCCCAATCTGGGTGTAACGTTCGGGTGTTTTGAGGAAATCTACAATTTCGACTAATTCAGCCTTGGCTTCCTCAACCCCCGCGACATCGGCAAAGGTTGTTTTGGCAGACTCGCCTTCCACGTAGACTTTGGCTTTGCTTTTACCGATCGAGAGCATTCCCTGAGCACCACCGCCACCGCCACGCCGAACAAAGAACTGCCAAATGCCGACAAAGATGAGCGGGGGAATCACCCAACCGAGAATGTTGCCAATCCAGCCATTTTTAGGCGGCGGTGCAGCGGCAAATTCAACGCCTTTCTCTTCCAACAAGTTTGGTAAGCCCAAATCAAAAATAGGAGTCGTTGAAAACACTTGACCAGCCTGGTCATCAGCCGTTTTCAATTGAAATCGAATCTGATTTTGTCCCACTTGCACCCGTTGAACTTCACCTTCTTGCACCTGATGGATAAACAGGCTGTAGGGCACTCCAGGAATTTGGGAACCTAAAACAAATGGCAAGATAAAATTGGCAACCAGAAATAAGGCTCCAATGATCAGAAAAATATTGCCGAATTGGCGGGAACGTGGAGGAGTGGGTTGATCTTTAATTGACATTACAATTACCTATTAGCAATAAATTTGCTGGAACCCCAATAGCACAAATTGCGATACAATAACCAAACGAAAATTCAAACAAAAAATTAATATCCTGCATTCATTGAAATAATAAAATAGATGGATCTTGCCAATTTGTAATTTACCGGAAAGCTGTTTCATTTCCGGATTGATTTGGTTGATTACGATATAAAAAATAATCCAAAACTTTAACGTGTTTGTTTTAGATTAATGAGGCTTCAGGATACACAATGCACCCCAAAACCTCTTGGGCGATCGATGAAAACTGTTTTCGCTAATTAGCCGATCGCAGCAGAGAAACCATCAATGGGATAATTAGCCCTTTTCCAGGCTGCTAGCCCACCGACCAGTTCGGCAATATGTTGAAATCCCGCTGCCCGGAGCTGAGAAGCGGCTTCAGCGGTTTGTTCTTCTGTCTCGCCGTAAACATAGATGTCACGGATGAATTCGAGGCTAGCCTGAGCTTGGGTAACAAGCTCCTGAATGGGCATCGCTATTGCTCCCATAATGTGACTCGTGTTGAAAGCGGTTCTATCTCTAACGTCAACGATCGTTAGGGCGGGTTCACCCCAATCCAACCGATTCTTTAATGATTCAACATTGGAGCGGTTCTGAATCGCTTCAGGAATGAGAATGAATTGAAAACGCCTAGCCATATTTCCACCCAAAGTAAAGATTAAGTCTTGAACATTGCATTGTTAGCGATAAAGCTACAAATCGATCTCAATTCACAGTCCTTAAATGGTTTAAACAATTCGCCAAATCGATTTCTGCTTGACTGAGTTTAGGATTAGCTTTGAGATTGAAAGCGCGCTCAAGCTGATCATTGCCCATTTCGCTGAAAGCCCGTTTGAGGTTGGGTTGGCTCAATTGCTTAGGTAAACAAGTAATCAAAGAACTCATGCGATTGTCGTCAATCGAGGTCGAATCAACCTGTTGTGGTGCGATCTCTCTGGGCATTGCAGCCATTACGCCAGGCATTGCCAATGCTGAACTGAGGGGAAGTCCGGGTAGCCAAATGAATCCAATCAGCAAGCTTGTTAGAAGGGTTTGCTTTAGCCCACTCAAAATCTGATTGCGGAATCGACTGGGAACAACAAAACTCGACAGGCTAGCGTTCTTGATGCCTGAGTTGATAGTCATAAAAGTCCTTGGGTAAAGTTGAGTTTTGCTTAGAAACGAGCATCAAACAGGATCGGGAAGAGTAAAGCATTCAGAAGAAGATCGTTCATTTGCGGCAAACCTTCCAGCTTGAATCTTTCACTTTTACCTAAATCCTGAATCCAGGTACTGGAAGAACTCGGTAGTGGCTAAGTTACAGTAGATTCCAGAAGTGAAGGACACCTTCACCGGACAATAATTCAATCAGCAGAACAGATATAAATCCAATCATCGCCAACCGGCCATTCCAACTCTCCGCTTGAGGGGTAAAGCCCCAAACCCAACCGTTGCGATTCTCCTTCAGAGAGGTTCCGCCAACGTTAGAAGATGTTACTTTTGTAGAACTTGCCATGATATTTCCTCCGAATTTTGTGATTGTAAGAACCGGTTCAAGCGTGAATAATGAGGATTGCTTCCCAAACTAGCGAGTAGCAAAATTTGAGTCTAATTTCCATTCATGCTTCAAGATTTCTTGATACATTGTTTTCTGAACCATCATGAGCCGATGCTGCTCAATTAGAAACGCTTGCGCCTGTTCCCGCGACATTTTCTGAACCATATCTGCAAAGTTTCTAAGGCTAAAATCCTGCTCCAAAGTGAGTTCGATCGCCTGATCCATATCCATATCCATATCTGACTCCTATCCCCTGAATGGGGTAAAACTGTAAGTTTGATAGTCAACTAACCGTCTTGAAATCTTTCTCTGAAGCGAATCAGCCTACTGCGCTTGTTATGCAAATTCCAGATGTGTTAGTGACTAGTGGGAACACTATCAAGAACTTTTATTGCATTATGTAAACTAGTATAACAAGTTATTTACGTAAATTACAGCATATCCCTAATTAGTCCAAATTATTTCTGAGAGGGAGTCTGGAAAGCGATCATATCAATGCAAGTAAGCAAAACCAGGTGACTGATTAGCTAATTAGAGTGAATGCTTGACTTTCTCATATTCAACTCCTTCCCTATCTTGAAGGTTACTTTTCCATTGTGACAATGCAATGTTTCATTGAGGGAGTTATTAGATGGATCAAAAAAATTCCCGCCTGCTTAACTTAACGTAAGAGGTGGGAATTTAAAGCGATTAATCGATTTTGGCTTTTGCATAGAGAGCGGAATTAAACCATATTACGAAAGCTATTTTGAATTGCCAAACAGCTCTGCAACCGCTCCATCATGCCGTTTTGGATCTTTCTTTTGTTTCTTAGTTCCATCAGAAGCTGCTTTCGGTTTTTTGGCTTCTTTATTTCCTTTTTTTTGCTTTGACATCACGCTTCTCCCATCAAAATTTATTTAACCAGATCAGTCACTACACCCCAAGGTAGTTGGCAGATTCCAAATAATCGTTGTGCATTCTACCATCTAGCATTTTTGCTCCCCTCAAATTCGCTCCCTTGAAATTTGCTCCTTTCAAAATCGTCCAATTGAGGTTGACATTGCTTAGGTCTGAATTGCTCAAGTCAGCACCACTCAAATTTGCTTGAGCGAAGCTCAAATTTTTCAAATCTTACAATCTAAAATTTCTTTCTCCGTCTGTATATCGTGTCAAAACTTCATCGGCATCCATATTGGTTACCTTGCAACGTGTAGCGTTGTCGCTGTTTGTATTTCTATTATACTTTGTAATCTCATAGACTTGTTGTACAGAGCAGTTTACTTTCACCTCCACACTGTGTTGAAGATTCGGATTGGAATGACTCACAGAGTCAGGCATGAATCACCCCATCGGGCATCTTAGCTCCGCCGAGTCCTGCCTTATCAATTTTGGCTCCCTCAAGATCTGCTCCGGTTAAATCTGCCTCACTTAAGTATGCCTCATCTAGATCTGTATCACTGAGATCAGCCTCTCTCAGATTGGCCCCACATAAATCGGCTCCTCGTAAGTCAGCACCACTCAAATTGGCTTTACTGAGGTCGGCTTTCCTTAAATCCGCTCCTCCTAAATTCGCACCACTCAAGTCAGCACCACTCAGATCGGCATGGGTTAAATCTGCGCCACTCAGATAGGCACCACTCAAGTCAGCATGGGTTAAACATGCTTGAATCAATTCTGCATCCGCTAAATTGGCTTGATTGAGCTTTGCCTGGTTGAGATGAGCATCAGTCAGATCTACCCCACGTAGATCGGCTCCAATCAATTCTGCACCAACTAACTTTGCACCAATCAACTTTGCATTCGTTAAACAAACTTGAACCAAACTGACATGGCTAAAATCTCGATGACCTGTGGCGTAGAGTCTCAAAATCTCTTGAGCGTTCATATTTTTGTCCTTTCAATGTATAAGAATGTTCCAAGAATTGATAACAGAAAATTGATAAATAGCCTCTTAGAATAAGCAAGTGGGAGGCTTTTGCCTCTCACTTACTGATGTTCGCTAGATTGAGAGAGCATGAACTCCTATTGGTGGACTAGTTTTAGAAGCTCCTTAGGGGATGCGAGTAGATCGATCGCCACAAAGAAAATCTTGCCTTCAGGATCGAGCAAAAATCTCCATACAATGTTCATGCCCACGCTGCTACCAAACCAGGGAGTTTGAACTTTGCCTGTCACTTTGATGGGGGTATATCCCTCTTCCTGGCTTTCAACAACGCCGCGTTCTGGCATCAACTTCAACCCCTGGCATTCTTCTCGCATGTACGCAAGAATCGCTTCTCGACCCATGATTGGTTTTTGGAAGGGAGGTTGGAGGGTTCCGTTGGGGGTAAACAAGTTGGCAGCCGCCTCAAAGTCGTTGGCATTCAAGTTGTCGATGTAGCTCAACACGGTTAGATGGCTCATGCCTGCGATCGCCACTTGAGTCCGGTTTGCCATCTCCGTTGGCATAACAATCGGATTGACAACTTTTGGGGATCGGTCTAAATTCTTCAGGCTAAACCCCATATTCACTACTGTGTTGCGGAGGATCGTGATTTGCTGTCCTGGCTCAGCATTTTGGATAGACTTTAAGACAGCACTGGCCTTAGGAGAAAGCTGATAGTCCTTGGGAATTGGAGCAACAATCCCCGCTTGCATCCATTCTCCCAACTGATTCCAAAAGCCGCTTCATCATCGATCGTGTAGCCAACTACAAAAGGAATATCAATCGATTGAGTCTCATCGTGGCGGACATGAGCTTGAACTTCAGCCGGGATGAGTTCAGTACCATTGCTGTAGCGATTTTCGGCTTGGTTGAGGGTTTTCCCTTGGGTCTTGGTGTAGCTCATGGGATACCTCAATAAACTTTCTACTAGCAATTATAGCCTATTTAAACAACAAAGCGGTTGCTAAATAATGCACATGTTACAAAAACACCCTAGCGATCGCTCAAAGCACTCCATGGTATGAGTTGTGCTGCTAGAGATTGAAAAAACGAGACTTAAAATTGAAAGGGGAACTTCGCGTCTCATTAACTCCAAGTCTTTGCCAAAAGATTAAAATGATTTGGGAAAGAGGGGATAAAGTAATAAAACTTGCATGATACCTACTCAGTGGGCTCACTCATTGTGGGCGTTGGTTGCATCTAGTCTGGCCGAGATCGCCTCTAAAATGACTTCTTCTGCTTCTTTAATCGCTGCCATCGCGACAGCAACACCACGAGCTGCATATTCTTCAGCATGAGCAGCTCGGCGATCGAGATCCTCAAGTTCCCGGTTTGTTTCCCACTTGTCAATTTTCGACATCATCTCAGACTACTTTTCTTCGGCGTACTTTTTCAGTTCTAGCTTGTAGGTATTGAAATCTTGTCGCTTTGCCTCTAGCTTTGCTTTAACCTTTTTGAGTTTAGCTTCGATTGATGCCTGGCTTTCTTGAGCGGCTAACTCGATCGCCGTCTTGATAGCAAATAGACGAGTTTCAAAGCATTTTCTCTTACTGGCATCGCTTGACAGTTACTTCGACTCACAATTACTCTGAGCGATCGCTGTTTGATTGACTGGATGAATGGGTAGGGTGAACGCACATGATTCTTCACAGTTTGGTTTTAGGCTGAGCACGATTGTCCAAGACCTTAAACAAATACTGGTCATCCCACCCAGCTCGCATCTGCTTCGCTCGAGTTCCTGCCTTGAGCGATTTCTCTTAACTAATCAAATTCAGCGCAATATGTCGAAGTACTGCTAAATTCTCAGCAGCATAGCCTTGAGAAACCTTTGACTCATCTTCGCGAAACGCAACATCTAGTACCCAATGCAAGCGGTTTTCGGCGTTGCTGAATAAGAACGGCAGTCCAGAGCCAGATTTTGTTTTTTTTGAACCCACAAATGTCTCCAGTTCATCCAATTCACCCACTTCAGGTGGAACCTCTGGATCACAGGCATCGGGTAATAATTCACCTTCCCGATCCTCTAATTCTTTTTGTGGTAGCAGCAGCGTGGCTTCAATTTCCTGCCGGATTGCGGCTGTCACTTCGCAATTACTATTCAAACAGTCAATCAGGAATTGGTTGGCATCATAATAGCGTTGTAATACTTGCTGTTGCTCAGGCGTAAATTGCCAGGGATGATGAATAGAGGGGCTTTCGAACCAGGATTTGATTGCAAGTCCCTTCGCCCCTAGTGGGAGAAGGGATTTAGGGATGAGGGGAAAAGATTTGTCAGTCAATCAGGGTAACGGGCGATCGTCGCTCTGACCTGCTCTACCCAGCCAACAGTATCAAGTTGGGGGTCACTTCAGGACTTCTCCCCAGGCAGAAGGGTGGGGGGATGAGGGAAAATCATCCCGTAATTCAACAACGCCAGAAAAACTTCAACCTCACAACTTTCTCAGATTGTTCTTCTAACGTAGGAGAATCGGCTGATTTGTAAGCCCTATTGCCCTTTTGGATTAGCACAAGAGAGGTCAACCTTATGTCATTGCTGCGTTGGCGACCGTTACGAGAATTAGAGAGCTTGCGGCATCAGATGGATCGATTATTTGATGAACTGATGCAGAGTGAGAGCCAGTTCAGTCCATTTGCAAAGCTGGAAAATTCAAGTTGGGATCCTGCAATCGAACTCAGAGAAACAGATGCTGAATTGATTGTTAAAGCAGAGGTTCCGGGGGTAGAAGCCAAGGATCTGGATGTTCAGGTCAGTGGAAATGCTGTTTCGATCGCCGGAGAACATCGAGCGGAACAACGCCATACTGGGAAAGGATATTTCCACTCTGAATTACAGTATGGGCAATTTCAGCGAATTATTCCTTTTCCGGTGGCAGTTCAACCTGATCAGGTGAAGGCTGAATTTAAGGATGGATTGCTAACGCTGACTTTACCGAAGGCAGCCCCCTCTGCTCAGTCGATTACTCAAGTCAATCTAACGACGCAGGAAAAAGCGCGGGAAGCGGTGGTTCAGCAGCGCCAGCAAGATGAACACTGGCAAGAAACCATGCGCTCTCGCACGACTACGGCTATGACTGCTTCCCATGATTCGGAAACCCAGGCGGAAGCCCGAGAATTAATGGCTAAACAGCGGCAGCATGTTGAACACCTGCGAGATACAATGCACCAGCGATCCACTGAGCAGATTCACTGAGCAGATTCACTGAGCAGATTCACTGAGCAGATTCACTGAGCAACTCAATACACCCGCTCCGATCTAGGTGCTGTTTTTAACCCGATCGAGTGCCGCTATTCTGCGACCTGTTATTCTCCAAGCCGTCATTCTCCAAGCCGTCATTCTCCAAGCCGTCATTCTGCGACCTGTTATTCTGCGACCTGTTATTCTCCAACATAGATCCCTAAAGCACGGGCTGTCTGCACCAAGTCGCCATTCGGATCAACAGGACAAGGGCTGAGCTCGCGCATTTGATCAATTGGTACAGAGACGACTCTGCCCTGCTGCCAGGCTACCATCTGGTTCGAGCACCCCTTAGCAATTAAATCGACGGCTGTTTTGCCAAAAGCGGCTGCAATCAACCGATCGAACGCCGAGGGGATGCCACCCCGCTGAATATGTCCCAATACGGAAACACGGGTATCGATCGGGTAAGGACTGCACAGGGCAATCCCATCTGCAATATATTGCCCCCGCCCACAGGTCGGTTTTTGATCGGATGAAATCGGTTCATCCTGGGCAGCATGAATGCCTTCGGCAACGACAATAATGGCAAATCGTCGCTGCCAGCGATTCCGCAATTCGGCTAGATGATTACATAGGTTGTGCAGAGAATAGGAAATTTCAGGTAGCAAAATCACATCCGCTCCACCAGCGATTCCGGCATGAAGGGCTAGATGTCCGGCACCTCGCCCCATCACTTCTACAACCATCACCCGATCGTGACTGGCAGCCGTAAAAGTCAAACGATTCAGAGCATCAGTAATCGTATTCACAGCGGTATCGAATCCAACTGCGCGTTCAGTGAGGGCCACATCATTGTCAATGGTTTTGGGAATACCAATAAATTGCCAGTTGCCTTTAGCAGCGAGCTGACTGAGAATGGTCAGGCTGCCATCTCCCCCAATTGCAATTAGGGCATCGAGTTCTAGGGCGGCATAACCCGCTAGAATGTCATCCATTTCCTCCAGCGTATTGCCTTTATTGATCGATCCCAGAATAGTGCCGCCCATGCTGAGTAGGGGATCGATCCCGCGCAGATCGAAACTGTGCATATGGAGGGGAATCATCTGCCGTTCGAGTAATCCTTGGGTGGCATAGGGGATGCCAAAAACTTGCCAGTTATAGGTAAGGGTGGCATGGTTCACGACTGCTCGAATGACGGCATTCAGTCCAGGACAGTCTCCACCGCTCGTCAAAATACCCAACCGTTGGTTCATTTTCATAATCAAATGTTTATGGTTACGGTTTCAGGATCGAACTTCCATAGAATCGCATATCTTGCCTCGCTCAAATGCCAAAAATGATGCGGAATGAGACGATTAATCGCTCGATTGTGTTAGGAAATATAAGGAAATATGTAGAGATCGAAAATGAAGTCTTCAAAATCGATCACAATAGAGACAAGAACACAATAGAGACAAAAAATAGAGCCAAAGCGCCTGCTACAGGTTTGGTTAAACGCTCACTCAGTCTGTGATTGATCGCTTGAATTGATCGACTGAATCTAATCCACTTACTTAATGATCCAGCCGAGATGATCCGGCCGAGATGATCCGGTCAAGATGATCCAGCTAAGATGATCCAGCCGAGGTCAAAGAAGATGGATCAACAAGAGTGAAGGTTACCATTGCTTACTGTAAAGCACACCAACGTAGATAAATCTGAAATAAATCTGAAATAAATCTGAAGTAAATATAAAACGTCAGAAATGTAATCGTTTTGGGTTTCAGAGACTTGGTCAATTCTTGTGCTGGGGCTTCTGGACAGGGTGCAGCTCGATAAAACTGACGACATTTTTAATGATTTGTAATAGCAGGTGAATCATGGACAACAAATACTCGGAGAAAATCATTGTTTTGTGGATCACTTTCCTGTTAGGCACCCTGTTTCATACCCAACTCGGGCTCATGCCACTGTTTCATAACCAAAGTATTCTGATCGAGGATAATCCGACAGGAGAGATTGCTGGGATTCTCTGGTCAATGTTCGGCTTTTTTACCTTGCCATTGGTTTCAATTACTACAATCCTGTTTGTGCAAACCAGACGCTATCGGCAAGTTCACTTTGGGATGACTGTCTTCTACTCGGTGATGAATCTAGTGCATCTAGTCGCAGATTTGTTCGTACAGCCGATCGCATGGTATCAGATTGCTTTGATGCTCATGCTATTTCTGAATGGGCTTTTACTGAATCGGGTTGCTTTCCAATGGATGCGGGAACAAGCACATCGTCGATATCTGCCAGAACGTGAATGGGGTTAGCCGATAAGCGATCGGAAATAAAACTCCTCACACTTTCCTTACACTGTCTCTCTAGAATTAGGCATATTACAGTGTTGAATCTGTCGTAATCAGAGAGTAACGCTGTTTTAATATATGCCTGTAATATTCCTGCAATGCAGTGGTTCCCACGTTGAAGCGGTTACTGGAAGCAGTTATTGTATGAGAAGTTATTCGAGTGAACAACCTGACCCAAAATCTAATCAGCAATCTTATTATCAAGCTAATTCAATCAACTCTCCTGATTCATCAGGTTTTGCTTCAGAGCGATCAAAATCACCTGGTCAAACAAAATCACTTGATCAAAAAATGCCCCCTGAGCCTACTGAAGTCATCAATGCAATTCTCGAAGGCAAATATTCCTGGGCTTGTGTCTTAATTTTGCGTGCTTCTGGATACAATCCCCTCCATTATATGCCTTATCGAACTTATAAACGGCTATTGAAAGAAAACTCAAAATGAGAAGAGAGAAAGAGGCGAGGTGAAGAGGAAAATGAGGTGGAGAGGGAAGGGTAAATTCTAAAGTTTAAACAAAACGCAAAAAACGCTGCACACTGAGGTGGGCGCTTGAGATAGTATTCAAAGAATGATATTCAAAGAGTGACATCAAAGCCCAAAACTTCACCTTTAAACAGTTACGGTTAGGCTTTGATGTCATTGTTCACCCTTCATCAATTAGCCCTGATTAATTAGCTTGCCTTGATTAATACAAAACCCTCAGTTGGCTAATTTGTACCGTTGTAGCCGACTCCTGAAGCGCCGCGTCTGCCATAGAAGGAGTGGAATCGACTTGGCGAACCACATGCACAGAGCAAGGAGCATGATGGACGACATAATCGCTCACACTACCCAGTAGCAGTTCGCTGAGTCCCGAATGTCCACGCTGTCCCACGACAATGAGATCGGCTTCCCAAATCATGGCAAAATTGCAGATGACTTGACCGGGATCTCCAGTGTATTGGAAGAACTCAGTTTTGATCCCTGCCTGCATTGCCTCTCCTGCATAATGCCTGAGACGATGTTCTTCAGGCGTAGAGTTCTCTCTTTGATCGAATAAGAATGGATTGAGATCGGCAAGATGACCAGGGCAATCTTGAACAGTGGATTTGCTGAGGCGAATAACATGTAAAATTCGCAGATGAGATTCGGTCGCTTTTGCGATCGTCAGTGCGGCATCAAACACTGATTGGCTCACGGTAGAGCTGTCGAGCGCAACTAAAATTTTGTTTGGCATAACGACTCTCCTATCCTCTTACAACTCATACCAAGCCTATTTTCAGGGAGATAAGCCTTCGCCAAATGGCAGTGATTGGCTCTACCTCCAATCTAGTGAAAGAAGTTGAGGAAATTGTGAGTAACTGGAAATTTATACGTGAAATTAATACTTGGAGATCGCATTTGCGCATCACTGATGAGACGATGCGGTAGGATGAACAATGCTGTCAACTGACTATAGCAGAGCCTTGAACTAAAGTTCAGGCTCAAAGCTCAAACCTGTTAAAACAAGTTGAATGCTTCAGCAACGGAACTTTCAGTCAGTTTCAACTGACTTTAACTTTTAGCCCGGACTTTAGTCCAGGGCTTTAGTCCAGGGCTTTAACCCAAGGCGAGAATGAAGCTTTAACCCAAGGCGAGAATGAAGCTTTAACCCAAGGCTAGGAATGAAGTAATTGCTGCAAGTGTCCCAATAAATCTTCTAACATATAGGGCTTGGATAAGAAGAGGCTTGCCCCTGCTGCCAGCACTGGCTCTCGGTTAGTTGACAATCCGCTGATGGCAATGATTTTGATGGCTGGATTAATCTTGTGAAGCGTCTGAACAGCAGTAATGCCATCCATATTCGGCATCATGACATCGATGAGAACTGCCTTGATTTGATCCTGGTGCTTGGCATAGAGGGCGATCGCTTCAATGCCGTTGTTAGCCATCAGAGTATTGTAGTGGCGGCTTTCTAGTAAAGCTTGATTGGTTTGTTGAATGGCTGGATCGTCATCAACCAAGAGGACTAATTCGCCCTGTCCCTGTTCAGGCTGAGTTGTGGTATGGGTTGGATCGGCAATTGTGGTGGTTGCGGGTAAATATACTTTCACCTGGGTGCCCTGACCAACTTCGCTAAAGACTTGCAAGAAACCACCATAACTTTTGACGATCCCCAGTACAGTCGATAACCCTAAGCCAGTGCCCTGACTGGGCTCTTTAGTGGTAAAAAAGGGCTCAAAGATTCGATCGCGAATTTCTAGCGGAATACCAGTTCCGGTATCAGCAATGGTGATAATGACATAGTTGCCGACTTGGGCATCAAGATTGCGTTGGGCAAAGGCTTGATTGACAAAATAGTTTTCGCCCGATAGAGAGAGGATGCCGCCGTGGGGCATGGCATCGCGTGCGTTGACACAAAGGTTGATCAGCACTTGATGGAGGTAGGTGGGATCGGCCGAGATCAGCCAAAGGGGGTGGGTATTGATTCGACGAATTGCGATCGATTTTGGAAAGGTGGGTTGAATCACTTTAATCACTTCTTCTAACAGGGATTCCACCTGTACGGAAGTGCGCTCGCCGTTGGTGCCTCGGGTAAAGGTGAGGATCTGTTTGACCATGTTGGCTCCTCGTTTGGCGCTCTCTTCCAACATTTTCAGCATTTCTTGCGATCGAACATCTAATTTGGGCTGTTGAAGCCGTAAAAGCTGGGAAATGGTCAAAATAGGAGTTAAAACATTATTGAGGTCGTGAGCAATGCCGCTGGCGAGCGTTCCTAAACTTTCTAAGCGTTGTGCCCGATAAAACTGGGATTCCAATTGTTTTTTATCGGTAATATCAGTATCGACCGAGAGGATGAACTTGGGCTGTCCCCCTTCGTCTCGAATGAGTGTCCAACGGGCTTCAATCACGATGGGTTTTCCAACCTTTGTGACTTTGTGAATTTCCCCTTGCCATTCCCCGGTTTGGAGGAGATGTTGCAGAATGGGCTCAATTTGGAAATTGTGATTCTGTAAAAGCTGGTGGGCAATTTGACCGATCGCTTCAGTGGCTTGCCAGCCATACAACCGTTCTGCGCCTTGATTCCAGTAGAGAATGCGGTGGTCTAAATCACGCACAAAAATTGCATCTGACGTAATATCCAGGAGTGCGGCCTGTTCTCGGATTTTCTGTTCAGCGAGTTTCCGATCGGTAATGTCTTCGTAGGTTCTGACATAGCCAATGATTTCACCTGTGGTTGATTTCATCGCAGCGGTGCGAGCAGAAACCCAACGGGTATCCCCCTGCGGAGTCAAAAGCCGAAACTCGGTTAATCCTGTGCCTTCACCCTGCAAATAGGCTTCCCAGGCGGACAAGAAGGCTGATCGATCGTCGGGGTGAATCGCTTGCAGCCAACCATCACCCAAACAATCTGAAAAACTCAACCCAGAGATTTCTTGCCAGCGTGCATTGGTATAGAGACAAATCCCTTCTGCTGTAGTTTGGCAAATGCCGATCGGAGCGGCGGTGCTGAGGGTGCGAAACCGCTCTTCACTTTCTTCCAGGACGGCTTGCATCCGTTCTCGTTCTAACAGTTCATAGCGAGTCTGCTGATAGAGTTCAGACTGTTGAATGGCGATCCCCACATTGGTAGCCAGTTGTCGTAATAGCTCAACTTCCGAGGTTTGCCATTGGCGAGGAGCAGCACAATGATGGGCAATCAGTAAGCCCCAGAGCGTCTCAGCTTGTAAGATCGGTACCACTAAGCAGGCTTTGACTTGAAATTGCTTCAGCAACTGTGCATAGCAGGGCTCTAAGGGGCCTTGGTCGATGTCACAGAGGGTGGCAATTCGTCCTTGCTGATAAGGTTCGACGTAATGCTCTCGAAAGCAGGGATCGGAAACCGTGGTGGATAAAATAGAAGTCCATTCGGATCCCACCGATTCCATAATGACCTCGCCTTGCCAGTGGGTAGAGAAGCGAAAGATGATGACGCGATCGGTATTCAACAAGGCTCTGATCCGCTCGACGGTGCGAGATAAGACCTCATTGAGATCGAGCGATCGGCGAATGTCCTGGGAAATGTCAGCAATCAATTGTTCACGGAGGATTTGCTGTTGTCCGCTTTGTTCAGCCTGCTTGCGATCACTAATATCTTTCATAAAGCAATAGTGACCTATAAATTGCCGTTGTTCGTCATAGACGGCGACCATCACGAGATGTTTGACAAATACAGACTGATCTTTGCGGATACCTCTTGCTTCTAGTTCTACCTTGCCCTGTTGACGCATTTGTTGATACGCCGCGTTCAGCAATTCATAATCTTCTGGATAAACGGTTTGTTGCCAATCCAGACCGATCATGGCTTCAGGAGTGTAGCCTGCAATTTGAGCATAGGCTTGATTCACAAAAATGTAGCGCCCTTGGGCATCCAGTTGAGAGATTCCTTCTACGGCATGACTCAGGGCGGTACTCATTTCCTGGAGTTGGATCTCAGCTAGCTTTCGATCGGTAATATCGTGACTGACGACCGTGATCCGCCAGCAGTCATCGGCAATTTTCTGGGAAGCGTGAGTACTGGAGATCCAGCGAATAGAACCATCCTTATGAGAGAAGCGAAATTCGGCTGTGGTGTTTTGCTCAGCATAGAAATCGTTGAACAGTCGCATCACAATTGGGTCGCGATCGGAGGGGAGAACACGCGACAACCAGAGGGTTTTATCCGTCATGAGCTCTTGGGGTGTGTAGCCAAACAGAACCTCACATCCGGCGGAAAAGTAGTCGTACTCCCAGTCTTGAGATGAAAAGACCCGAAAGCTCGCGATCGCCACAATCGCGCTATCGAGAATTTGACTCAGTTGTGATTCTGAAGTTTGGAGTGAAAGTTCTAGCTGCCTGCGATCACTGGTGTCGCGCAAGATAGAGAGATGACGACCAGGAATAAAGTTGGCGATCGCGGCAAACTCGGTGTAGCGGGTGTTTCCATCTGGTCGCTGGAAACAAAATTCTCCTGAGAGTTGTCCTTGGGCAAGAAACTGCTGCCAGATTTTTGCTCCTCTAGCGTTCGATCCAAGGGAACTCGCTAAGCTTGCCTGCAACAACTCTGGTTTATCCAGCCCGAATAATTGGCAGGCTGCTGGGTTGGCATCAATATAGCGACCGTTATCATCCGCAATCACAATCGCATCTAATGCTTGGTCAAAGAGGGCTTGCCAGCAATGATCGCGCTCTTGCAACCGACGGTTCACCTCCACCAATTCTGCGGTACGTTCAGCAACCTGACTTTCTAACACATCATAGGCAGCTTGTAATTTTTGTCGTTCTTGCTCAATGGTTTGATAGGCAGTCTCTAGCTCTTGGTTTTTCTGGTTTAGTGCTGCTTGGGTCACTCGTAGTTGCTTCAGTGCAGTACGGAGTTCCTGATTGACTGAAGTGAGTTCAGCAATTTTGGGCATGGTGGGTTGTTGTTCAACCTGATGCGCCAATACGGGGGAATAGAGTGGATTTAACCGATAACCAGTCTGATAAACGGTTTTAATAAAATCTTTAGGCGCACCAACAGACTGAAGTTTTTGACGAATTTCTTTGATGTGAACCCTGACGGCTTCATCGCTGGGAACATCAATCGAATTCCAGACGTGATCTAAAATTGCTCTTGCACTAAAAACCTTGTGGGAATTACGCAGGAATAACTCTAGAATGGCATATTCTTTGGGGGTGACAGAGAGTAAATGAATACCATAGGTAGCTTTACGACTACTAGGATCGATACATAAATCTCCCCAAGTGAGGATCGGTTGAGTAGTAGAACTGCTACGCCGCAGTAATGCTTGAACCCGCGCCATTAACTCTTCCGAATCAAAGGGCTTAACGACATAATCGTCCGCTCCCGCATTGAGGGCGATCGCTTTCTGGCGACCCTCTCCCTGTCCGGTCAGCAGAAGGATGGGCACCTGCATTCCTTGGGATCGCAATTGTTGACACAGGCTGATCCCATCTAACTTGGGTAAAATCAAATCTAGCAAAATCAGGTCATATTCAAACGCCTCCGTCATCTGTAAGCCCGTTTCACCATCTGCGGCAATATCAACGGCATAGTTATAATTCGTGAGCAGCAGTCTTAAGGTTTTGGCGACAATTGGATCGTCTTCTACAACTAGAATTTTCATAAGGGATACCAGAGCCACTTGCTCCCAGTTCCAACTTGTTTGTTTGGATTCGTAGCGAAAACAACCAGGAAAGGTTATCCACCTGATTGACTGATCAATCTTTTCCCCTTATCCCTCAATCTCTTCTCCCCCTAGGGACGAAGGGAGTTCCAATCCAATCCTAGTTCGAAAGCCCCTTACCCGCTCTGGGAGAGGGGTTGGGGTGAGGGCAGTTCGAGTTTTGTCAGTCAATCAGGGTTATCCACTGAAGGTTGATAAACTTTGATTAAGAATTTTGTAGGAAAGTGTATTTTTAGCCCCTATCTTCATCTATTCTCGCATCTCTCACAGTTTCCTTACAACTAATCCTTAAAACTAACGATAGGAAGTGAAGGGATCGCTTTAACTCATCTAGGAGCGTCCAGGAAGATACAAGTCAACCCCTGAGCCCACCTTTGCTTCTAATCATAGACTGTGATCGAGAAAACGTGATGACCTATGCTCCTGCTGACTCATTCACTCTGTGCTCTCGTAAACTCGATGATTCACTCCAAAATGGGCGATGGTCAGTCAATGGTAGTGTGCCGATCATGATCTGTTGGAACTAGCTTTACTTTTTACTTTCGAGGTTTTTATGAGCACTTGCCCCTGCTGTTCTAATCGAATGTTGCGTCATATTCGTAGCCATCAAGTTTATTGGTTTTGTCGTCACTGCTGGCAAGAAGTTGCTAAAGCAGACAATATGCCTAATTTGTGCGACGAGTTACCCAGTCTTTCCTTGGTCGTTTCTCACTAGATGGATTACCCGATCTCCCCAAATCAATTTGTGAACCCGGCCATTGTCTGTGGTGATGACTGAACCAGATCCCTGTGGAATGGTTCTCAGGTTGCTGCTGGAGTGAGATAGGTAGGGTTGATTTGAGGGTCTGACACTTTGTTGATAAAAGTAAATCCTCACAATTTCCTTACAAAGGCTTTTTCTAACTTCTCTGAGTTCTCGATTTTCTAGATTTTACTTCCCTAAATTTTACAGTACAAATATACCCTACAAGCTGCGCGTCTTGGTGTTTGGTATTGGCTCAACCTGTCTGACTGTGTCAAGCTGCAATGATTTTCTGAATTATGGTGTTGAGCAAGAGGTGAGTGCGAGTCAACTTTGATAAATCAATTCAAGAACGATGTAAATGTATTTGTGCAATGAAATTGTATATTTTGAAATTCAAACTTAATTTGAAAGATGTACCGATGAAAGACAGAAAGGGATAAGATGAACAACACAATTTGGAGAAATTAATAAACGAGGGGTTTGCAATTGTCAGTGATGATGAACTGCAAGCTACGAAGTTGTGTGTTTTTAAATAATTGTGTTTTCAAATAATTTAGCATAGTAACCCAGCTACTTGCCTGGGTCGAATTGATGTTGCCTAATTTTTGGCAATGTCTAATTATTATGCAATGTCTAATCGTTCTCTAATGTCCAAGAGCTTCCAATCGTTGTGCAATGTCCAATAGTGGCTCAACAAGTGCTCAGTTGGATCTTTCCCCATCTGGTGATAATTGGAGAGAATTTTGAGATAACACAAAGAGAAAATAACATTATTTTTCTCACTTATATAGATGTTTAGTTAAAAAGTGATATTTTTGAAGTTTTAGTAAGTTCACTTGGATCTATTGTAGAATCTGGCATAAAATAGCACCTGTAAGCGATCCTTTAACATTGCTTGCGACATTTAAAGCCCGTCATCTTAAAGATCGGTTTTGTCTAAAAGGATGTAGCTGGCTTAAGCGGTGCAGTCGATTTCCATCTGAGTCATGCAGTTCAGTGCTGGGTTATTCCAGGCACTCTCAGACTATTAATTGAGTATTCATAACTCCTTTTGTTCCTGGCATGGGTTAGATATGCAAAGATCACCCATCATGTATTCGTCACATCTTTGATCCGAACTTGATTCAGAATGGTGATTTGTCGATCGGGCAGCTCCATTCGTTTACTTATTCTCTGATTTGCAGCGCATATCTTGGCTGGCAAGCATAGTTCTGCTGGTTAGTTTGTTGCCTGATCGACCTTAGATCAAGCAGCAATAGGTATGCACCAATCTGCATTGGGCATTTTGCCATTTGTTCAGCAGAATATTTGAACAAATTTGAGCTGACAATCCATGTTCTCTTGTTGAAATAAAACTGAGGTTAAATCAATGGCAACTATTTTTGG
>JALOOM010000097.1 GCA_025454395.1 Elainella sp. Prado103 | reverse complement strand
TCCTAGCCATACTGCATCAAGAACCTGCCGCCGATCGCTTAAACGTGAGTGTAATTGCACCCTTGCCGCCTGTCTGCCCCCCGATCCCAAACAAGCTCACCTGTCCTTGGGCATTCACCTCCACCGAAAGCGTCACCTGATCCAGCCCCATGCTAGCCACATCTCCTACACTTTGCTGCACCCGATCGAGCATACCGCTCAACCCCTTCAGCAAATTCGTCATCTCCTGCTCTACTCGATCCAAACTCACCTGCACCCGCTGCAAGGATTGATTGCCGCCGATAAAGTCATTCCAGTCATTATCGCCCAGCCCCTTACTGCCTTCAATCGCGATCGGTCGATCAGTTGTGATCACCCAGATAAACCGCTCGGAAAGTGAATTGTCTTGCTCTTGCATAGGAGGAATTGCAGGTAGATGCTTGCTTTCTCTAGGATAGTGCGGAAATTTTGCAAACAGAACCCCTCAAGCGATTAAGTCTATCAACCAGCACATCAAGTCGAAATTAAATCGTGAGTGCCAATACTAACGTTACATAGCTGACTACTTATAGGAAGCAACCCGCCAAACACTTCTGGTCATCTTCTCAAAACTGTCCGATCGCAATCAAAGCTATCAGATAAACAAATCGATCGCCTATTCTCTTATTAGCAGAAGTGATTGTAATCTGGAGCTAACCCGGAAAGAAGGAGGTCTTCGATGCAACTGCCTGTCAACTCGCCCCATCCTATCTCCACCAATCCAAACTCCACCAATCCAAAAACTGGGCTAACGCGCGATCGAGTTGTGCGCTTCTTGGAATCCGTTCAGGATTTGATCGTGATTTCACTCTGCTTAGGGCTATTCAGCTTCATGACAATCCAGCTCCGCGATATGTTTTTGTCCCTACTCCCCCCGCTCGATTTCCAGCTCGTCACCGCCGATATTTTATTTTTGTTGATTTTAGTAGAGCTGTTTCGTCTGTTGATTATCTATTTACAAGAGCAGCGCGTCTCGATCGGAGTTGCCGTTGAAGTCTCGATCGTCTCCATTTTGCGAGAGGTGATCGTGCGGGGTGTGCTGGAAACCCCTTGGACTCAAGTGTTGGTTGCCTGTGCCTTTTTGTTGGTGTTAGGCTTGCTGCTGGTCATTCGGGTCTGGTTGCCGCCCACCTTTGAGGGGATCGATCCAGAAAAGCAAGTTTCCCAGCGTCGTCAAGTAGAGCGAGAATATAGTCCAATGCCGCCTCAATCGGCAGAACATACCAATGAACAGTTAATAGAGCATACTGATAAATACACTAATCTAATTCGTCCTGGTGCAACCTGGAATGTAGAAGATTAGACAATTAATTGAGGCAATCTAGAATATCAGCGATCGTTTCATAGATTTTTGCCAATTCTGTATCCGTAATACAGTAAGGTGGCATCAGATAAATGACTTGACCTAAAGGCCGCAACAAAACGCCTCGATCGATCGCCTGCTGTCGAATCTTGGCTCCCACTTGATTCAGATAGCCCGATCGATCGGGAGTGACCACATCCATTGCAGCGATCGTTCCCATCACTCGCAGCTTTTCCAATTTAGGATGGGTTTGCAACTGTTCTAAATGCTGTCGATGTTGGGTTTCCATCCCCATAAAGGATGCCTGGTTTTCTTGCATGAGGTTCCAGGATGCTAACCCTGCTGCACAGCCAAGCGGATTTGCAGTATAGCTATGACCATGGTAGAGTGTATGAACTGGATTATCACTATAGAACGCTTTGTAGATCTCTTCTGTGCAGATTGTTACTGACAAGGGCAGAAAGCCACCCGTGATCCCTTTGGATAAACAAATAATATCAGGTTGAACCTTGGCTTTTAAGCAAGCAAACCAGTCTCCCGTGCGACCGAACCCAGTCATTACTTCATCAAAAATGAGTAGGGTGGCATGGGCTTGAGTGACTTGACGTAAGGCTTGCAGGAATTCGCTACGACACATCTGCATCCCAGCCACACCCTGCACAAGTGGTTCAATGATCACACCTGCATAGCGATCGGGCTGAGATAGTTTTTCAGTAATTTGCGCAATCAGATCTGCTTCCCGTTGGGCAATGGTCTGATCACCCCAGTAGGTGGATGGAAAGGGCAGGTATTCGACTTCAAATAACAAATCAGCAAACACAGACGAAAAGATCGATCGACCCCCTACCGCCATGGTGCCGAAAGTATCTCCGTGATAAGCCCCTTCAAAGGCCAGAAAGGTGTGGCGCGGCCGATCCAAATTCGCCCAATATTGATAGGCCATTTTCAGCCCTACCTCTACGGCTGTTGAGCCATTGTCAGAATAAAATACCCGATTCAAATTATCTGGCAGCTTTTCGATCAATCGATCGGCTAGCTGCTCTGCTGGATCGTGAGTAAAACCGGCAAAGATGACTTGCTCTAAGGTTTTCGCCTGGTGATAGATCGCTTCCGCAATCTTCGGATGAGCATGACCATGCAAATTCACCCACCAGCTTGAGATGGCATCAATTAGGCGTTTCCCAGACTCTAATTCAAGCCAGACCCCCTGTCCAGATTTGACTTTAAGGGGATCGAGTGCGGTTTTAGCTTGAGTGTAGGGATGCCAGAGATGAGGATGCATGGATAGATGAATCTATAAACAAATAGGATAACAAAAATGCGATCAAATAAAGTATAGAGCTAATGACAGCAAGTTAGATGCTCAAAGGCATTTTTAAGGGTGATGGGGTTGATCTCCGGTAGAGGTTCGAGTTCACCTAAAATGGGGACGCGCCCATAGTGAGCAATGGCAGCTCGGTTGCTGGGATTCTTCTCACCATTCAGAATGACTCCGAGGATGGGAATCTGATAGCGGCGCAGTTGGGCGATCGACAGCAACGTATGATTGATCGTGCCAAGGCTACTGCGGGCAACCAGACAAACGGGCAATTCCAACTGTTTAATTAAATCGATAATATATTCGTGAGCGTTCAAAGGCACCATCAATCCGCCTGCTCCTTCCACAACCAGGTAAGGTTTGGCTGAAGTCGGCAACTGGAAATCCGTCAGGTCAATTTCTACTCCATCGATCGCTGCCGCCGCATGGGGCGAGAGGGGTTCGGTGAGGCAAAAGCGTTCGGGATGAAAATGGGAATCATCGAGCTGGGTTACTTTTTGAACATATTCGGTGTCAGTGAGCGGTTCCAAGCCAGACTGGATCGGTTTCCAATAAGCAGCCTGTAACCCAACGGTCAGCATGGATGAAACTACTGTTTTGCCGACATCCGTATCTGTTCCGGTGATGAAAAAGCGATGTGGAAAATTCATGGTAACCTCTGAAGAATCCAAAAAGCAATTTGATGATGAACCTGTAAAGAACTAGATAGGGAATGTAACCGTTGATTATCCCAATATTGGATGAGTGACTTGAGTTGAGCCGGGGTTAAGTGCTGTTGAGTGGGGTTGACTTCTGCGCCGATCGCCTTAAAGCTGCGGAAAAAATCAAGGGCGCTGGGATGCGTCGTGACTGCTTCTATCGTGTGGGCAGAGAGAATTCGAGAGGACGGCGGCAGGGTGGCTAACAATAGGTCGGGATCGGGCAGGGCGTTGACCGTGCAGGGAAGTTGAAGCTGAGCACAAACCGATCGCCATTCGGGATAGGAATGACAGGTCGGAAACGCCAAAAACAGGCAGCCATGGGGCAACAGGCGCTCCAACCACTCTCGCAAAATTACGGCTGGATTGCGCAGCCACTGAAAGGCAAAACTGCTGACGATCGCCGCATAGGGTTGAGAGAGGGTTGCCACCTGTTCGCCATCCAATAGGCTGAATTGTAAGTTGGATGACTGAGCCGCAGAGAGCACCAGATGAGACCGGCAAAATTGCAGCATCATCGGAGAGAGATCGGTGATGTGAAGTGACCACTGACTCAATTGCTGCACCAACCCCTGGGTCAAAAATCCTGTGCCACAGCCAATTTCCAGGATCGTTCCGGTGGGCAAAACGGACTGATAGGCGGCAATCTGATCCAGCAATCGACCCGCACAGTCTTGCTGAAGTGCAGCCAGGCGATGATAGGCAGGAGCCGCCTGCCCAAACCGTTCGGCAATGCGCTGTTTTGCCTGTTGTGAGGTGTGTAACTCCGTCTTCATCGCGCCCTATCCTAAACTCATTCTGCCTGCAGGAGGCAGAATCACCTGTTGTATCATTGCTTAAATCGAACCGAAATTGAGCTTAAATCGATCGAACTGTTTGTCTATCTAAGAGACAGATCCAAAATTGATTGAAGTTGCGTCCAGCAAACCGCCTGATGGGTAAACGGCAGTGCATGTCCTGCATTGTTGATTGTATGGTTGATAGGAGGATTCTGCAAATGATCGGTGATTTGCTCAAACGATAGTCGCTCCCCTGCAACAATCCGATCGTTAAGGCCATGAAACTTTACGATCAGCGGAATGGGTTTGAACAGGTTTAGATCAAACTCAGCCCGATTGAGTTGCTGAAGATCCTGTTTCAAGCGATCGATCGCGATCGGTGCTGGCACCTGCCCCCTCCAAACCTGAGGCGAATAGCAATTTTGATAAAACTGAGTGAGCACCTGTTGTGGATCCACCTGAAACTGCTCGATCATGCGTTCAACCACTTGCTGTGATCGCTGCCGCAATCGTTCGGTAACCGGATGAAATGCCTGAAAACTGCTGAAAATCACCAGCACATCAGCTTGCTGTAACTGCTCGATCGGGCACAGATGTAACCCATAGGAATGAACCAAGATAATTTTGCGAGCGGTGGGGGTAAAAATTGGTTGATGACTGGAGCCAAAATAGCCTCGATCGAAACTCTGCCAAGCATAGCCTTGCTGCATGAGTTGAGTTTGCCATGCTTGCCAACAGTCAGCCCTAAATCCCCAGCCATGATAAGCAATAATTTCAGTGATGGTTTTCATGAATAGATTGAGTAACTCAAACAGAATATTAATGCTCGACTCAGATGCCCAGCTCGTTTGTTGCTGCTTGCCATTGAGCCAAACTATCCAGTAATTTTCGATAATGTGCTTGAGTATGTTGACTGGAGAGTGCTAAGCGAATCCGAGCTGTGTCGATCGGAACAGTAGGAGGACGGATTGCAGTCGCCAAAATTCCTTGCTGTGCCAGCCACTGGGAGAGCTGAAGGGCGCGGGACTCTGCCCCTAGCCAGATCGGTACAAGGTGGGTGGTTGAAGTGCCAGGATCGTAACCGATCGATCGCAATTGGTGTCTCAAGCCTGCTGCTGTTTGCTGTAGCGTTTGTCGATCTGATTCCAGACTGGGCATGAGATCTAAAGCGGCATCAATTGCGCCAATGACGGCGGGGGGTAAAGCAGTGGTGTAAATCAAGCCGGGACAGCAATTAATCAGGTAATCCTTCAAGGGTTGCGAACAGGCAACGAAGGCACCAAAACTGCCGAACGCTTTACCGCAGGTGCCAATGGTTAAGTCAACCGGCTGATGGGCAGCCAATCCCATGCCGTTTTTCCCCAACATGCCGATCGCATGGGCATCATCCAGGTAGAGAATGGCTTGATAGCGATCAGCCAACTGGATTAGTGCTGACACATCACTTTGATCGCCATCCATACTAAACACAGTTTCGGTAACGATCAAAATACGGTGATAGGATTTTTGAATTGCTTGCTGAAGCTGGCTTTCTAGATGATTTAAATCATTGTGTTGATAGCGAATAAACCGAGCCTGACTCGCTAAAATGCCCTGGATCAAACTGCGGTGAACCAGACGATCGCACAGCACCAACGATTGGCGATCGAGCAAGGCAGCCAGCACGGTGGAATTCGCCTGAAAACCAGAATTAAACAGTAAAGCTGCTTCTTGACCACAGGCAATTGCGAGTTTGGACTCCAGTTGAGTATGGATTTCATAGGTGCCCGTTACCAGACGAGAGGCCGTCGAACCCGTGCCATATTGGGCGGTGTAGGATTGGGCGGCCGCAATCAGGGCTGGATGCTTGGATAAGCCCAAGTAATCATTGCTGCTGAAATTGAGATAGGTTTGACCCGATCGACTGACCTGAACCGCATCGATCGGTTGCAGCGGCTGGAGGGATCGCAATCGCTGGGTCTGTTGCTTTTCCGCCAGAGCTGCTGTCATAAAGTCGAACTTAGCTGATCCCATTTTGGTTAAACGGTTGCACTGAACATATTCATGATAAGTCAAACCTTTCAAGCTCAAAAACCATAAAGGAGTGGGCTGGAAATAGAAAAATCTGATCAGCGAAGAGGCTAATCGATCGAGTTACAAATGTACTATCATCATTGATTGTACAGCGTAAGACCCTACATTCTTGTCCTATTTGGATCCACAATGCTACAAGATAAAGAACGTGCCCCGCGCAACAGGACGATTACTCTAGAAACAGCAGAACAAATCAAATATAAAAAAAGACTTTTGCACCTGGATCAACCGGCAGAATTGCCAGAGGTTATTGGTCGCACTATCAACCAAGACTTATTCCAAGTGCTGGATTTTCTGCCGCAGCAGTCAGTTGACCTGCTTCTGATTGATCCACCTTATAACTTAAATAAAACGTTTAATTCTAGCAGTTTTAAGAAGAAAGATTTAGATACTTATACAGATTGGTTAGAGGCTTGTCTGGCTGGTTTGACGGGCATATTAAAGCCAACTGCTTCAATTTATATTTGCTCAGATTGGCAATCCTCACCTGCTGTATTTGAAGTAGTTAAAAATCGGTTTCAGATTCGCAATCGTATTACATGGGAGCGAGAGAAAGGGCGTGGAGCTAATAGAAACTGGAAAAATTCTTCGGAAGATATTTGGTTTTGTACCGTCTCCGATACTTATACATTCAATGTTGAGGCGGTAAAGCTGAAGCGAAAAGTTATGGCTCCCTACCGGGTGAATGGCACCCCTAAAGATTGGGATATGACAGATAGCGGCAATTATCGTCTTACCTATCCTTCTAATTTGTGGACTGATCTAACGGTTCCCTTCTGGTCAATGCCAGAAAATACAGATCACCCGACTCAGAAACCAGAGAAGTTAGTTGCAAAGATCATGCTTGCCAGTTCTAATCCTGGAGATATTGTATTTGATCCTTTTCTGGGATCAGGGACAACCGCTGTAGTGGCCAAAAAGCTGGGAAGAAGATATTTCGGTGTAGAAATGGATGAGATGTACTCATGCTTAGCTGAGAAGCGTCTTGAACTTGCCGAAACTGAGCCAGCGATCCAAGGTTATTCCGAGGGGGTCTTTTGGGAGCGTAATACTTTAAGTGAACAGGTACGTTCTGTAGATAAGAAGCACAATTCGCGTAATTCTCTCACTGGCAATAAACCCACTGGCAACAAACCCACTGGCAACAAACCCACTGGCAACAAACCCAATCTTTTCCCCGTAGCAGAATAACAATTTTCAAAGTGACCGCGATCCGTTCGGCAAGTGAGCGGCAAGTTATACTAACCCGATCGCCAGAAAAGCGGCTCATGCTAGGCTTAGGCAGAGGTATTTTCGATCAGAGCAATCGGTTCATGGGCAATCGGTTCATGGGCAATCGGTTCATGGGCATATCATGGGCATAGGCATGAGTTCGCCAGATACGACACAAGGAGAAGCAGAAATGATGATGGCTGCAACCCGATCGATCGACTGGGATGCTGTGGTATCTGCCTTGAACGGCATCGAAGTGGTGCGTGATGCGGCGCAAGTGGCCAAGCTCTCAAAAGACTATTATCACTACAGTCCGATTTTGCAGGCGCAATTGGCCGACAAAGTGGGCGATCTGGTGGTGCGTCCAGCCAGCGAGGCGGAGGTGCTTCAGGTAGCGGCGGTTTGCGTGCAGCATCGCATTCCCTTAACGGTGCGGGGGGCAGGCACGGGCAACTATGGGCAGTGCATCCCTTTGCAAGGGGGAATCATTCTAGATATGACTAAAATGCAGGCGGTGAAGTGGATCCAGCCGGGGATTGCCTGCGTCGAACCAGGGGCAAAACTAGCCGCAATCGACAAACAGACTCGCGAGCAAGGTTGGGAAATTCGCATGGCTCCTTCCACTTATCGAACGGCGACGATCGGCGGCTTTATTGGTGGCGGCAGCGGCGGCATTGGTTCGATCACCTATGGGCAATTGCGCGATCGGGGCAACCTGCATGGGGTGCGCGTGGTAACCCTGGAGGATCAGCCGCGCGTCGTGACTTTGCGAGGGGACGATGTGCAAAAGGTAAACCATGCCTATGGCACCAACGGCATTATGACCGAACTGGAAATCCCACTAAGTCCAGCCTACGCCTGGGCAGAACTGATCGTGACCTTCCCCGACTTCATGACAGCCGCTCGGTTTGGTCAAGCGTTGGGGGATGCGGACGGGTTGATCAAAAAGCTGATCTGCATTTGTGCCGCCCCGATCGCCGGATATTTTGCGGCTTTTCGCCATATCCTGACGGCAGAGAGCCACTGTGCGTTGCTGATGATCGCTGAGCCTTGTCTAGAGCCGTTTGCTGGGTTGGTGCAGGTGTTTGGTGGCACGATCGTCTATCAAAAATCAGCCCAGGAAGCCAGTAAAGGCACGGCCATTTATGAATACACCTGGAACCACACCACTTTGCACGCTCGCAGCGTCGATCCGAGCCTGACCTATCTGCAAACCCTGTTTCCACCAGATCAAGCGCTAACCTTACTGGAGCAAATGTATCACCACTTTGGTGATGAGGTGATGATGCATTTAGAGTTCATTCGTGTTAACGGGCAGATACTACCAGCAGCTTTACAGTTGGTTCGGTATACTACACCAGAACGACTTCAAGACATTATTGAATATCATGAAGTGAACGGCGCATTTATCGCCAATCCCCACACCTACATTCTGGAAGATGGTGGCCGCAAAACGATCGATCCGGTGCAGCTTGCTTTCAAACAAGAGATGGATCCTTACGGATTGCTCAATCCTGGCAAGATGAAAGCTTGGCAGCAGGTAATGTAGGCTGCTAGGGTAGAACACGCGGTAAGCTAACAAAGAACGAGATTGGAAGGGGATTAGCTGTGAATTTTCAGTCGGTGATTGCCACGCTGCATCAGTTTTGGAGCGATCGGGGCTGTTTGATCGTTCAGCCTTACGACACAGAAAAAGGGGCGGGCACCAAAAGTCCCCACACATTTCTGCGGGCATTGGGCCCCGAACCCTGGTCAGTGGCCTATGTAGAACCCTGTCGTCGTCCGGCAGATGGGCGCTATGGCGAAAACCCCAACCGGGTACAGCATTATTACCAATATCAGGTGCTCATCAAGCCGTCGCCAGAGAATATTCTGGATATCTATCTCGATTCGCTGAAGGCATTGGGGATCAAACCAGAAGATCACGATATTCGCTTTGTGGAAGACAACTGGGAAGATGCGGCGGTGGGAGCCTGGGGTGTCGGTTGGGAAGTCTGGCTCGACGGGATGGAGATTACCCAGTTCACCTATTTTCAGCAGTGTGGTGGGATCGACTGTCGCCCTGTATCGATCGAAATTACCTACGGGCTAGAGCGGCTGACCATGTATTTGCAAGAAGTGAATTCAATTTTTGATATTCGCTGGAACGATCGGCTCACCTATGGTGATGTGCATCTGCAAGGTGAAATTGAAGGATCGAAGTACAACTTTGAAGCCTCCGATCCAGACTTGCTGTTTACGTTGTTTAAACTGTTTGAACAAGATGCCGAACGGTTAATGAAGGCATCGTTGGTGTTGCCCGCTTTCGATCAGGTGTTGAAGTGTTCTCATACGTTTAACCTGCTGGATGCCCGTGGGGTAATTTCGGTGACGGAGCGAGCCCGCTATATTGGTCGAATCCGCAGTCTGGCGCGGCAGGTCGCGCAGCTTTATGTAAAGCAACGGGAGGAGTTAGGGTTTCCCTTGTTGAAGGAAAGCCAGGCTCAGGCGGCCTGATGTTTGCTGAAGATTTTTGGGGCATTAGAGTAGGCGCTAGGCTGGGGAGCGTTGCCCCCAAACCCCCTCCAGATCAGATTAATTGCGAGTGGCAGAGTTTCGCTTCGCCCCGTGTAGCGTATCTGGATCGATCGTGGGGGAGTGGAATGATTACCCCATACCCCATAGATCCATACCCCATAGATCCATACCCCATAGATCCATATCCACCCTATGAGGCGAAGCAGCCTCTTCCTGCCACCAATCATCCCTTGTGCAGGGGGTTTGGGGGAGGCACTCATCCCCCAATGGGGGTTTGGGGGCAACGCCCCCAAAGATTACCCCTCAACCGATCGAATCAGAAGCTGTGAAGAGAAAAGACAGACCCAAAATTAACCCAACCGCGCAATCTGCTGATTCACCTTTGGTTTACCAAATCTCGCCCAAGCACTGCCACCCCGTAAAAACAGCTCGATCCAACGTAGCGGTTGACCATCAGTCCCGATCCAGCCAGAACTGCCGGGAGAAAAAGCTAGAGTGCCTTCTGGAACCCGGAAGCTACCATCTGAGTAGATGGCATCGCTGACAATATCGCCAATCCGAATCACGATTTTCTGTTCCGGTTCCAACTGCACCGTATGGGCCGGAATCGTAGTTTTGATGTTGCCATAGCCGTCGATCCAGGCAATTCGATCGAACGGAGCATCCGGAATTTGATCAGGCTGAATTACCTCGCCCAGCCAGCCAAGATCGCCGGTGGCAATGGCGGCTGCGGCCGGTGGAAACACATCGCGCGATCGAAACTGGGAACCGCCCCGTGAGACATTGATGGTACGCAGTTCCTTGGCGTGATTTTTGATGAAAGACAGCGTAAAACCCGCATTCACCCCCACGACTTTCACCCCATTGGGCAACAGTGCGTAGGTCAAACCTTCTCCCTCATTATCGCGGCGAGCTTCCGGATCATCCTGGCGCGGTGCACAGTTGTGGTAAATCAACCGATCGGCTGGCCCTGGATTCAAGCCAAGCTGGGCAATCCAGAAGCCGGTTGCCAACGTGCTAAAGGGGGGTACGGAAAGCTCATGAATCTGGGCTTGGGGCAGACCTGTCAGTAACCGTTGCTTGACCTCGGCAAAAGCGGGATCACCCGTGCCATAATCGGCAATCAGAGAAATAAACATAGGAATGAATTACATCATTGACAGCTCACCGATCACTTCCAATCGTTTAAAGTTACCCAATGCCATAAACATTTCAGTCAACTGTTCCGAGAGCGCTGGACTAATCCAGCCCATTTGCTTCAAAAGATGGATCGCAGCGGCATGTTTAGCGCGTTTGGCCCCATCGATCGCCTTAATGGCTAGCCCCAGTCCTTCGCCGACTCGTCCGACACATTGCACTCCTTCAGCCCCAGCTTTGCTGACCAGCTCACCTTGAGAAAGGCGCATCAGTTCGGTATCAAACTGCCCTTCGCCAGAAATCAAAGTCGGATGATGGGTCATGGCCCGCACGATCCGCTCCATATCCAGGCTATCGCCAGAAGCGAGGCGAGCGTAGAGAGTGGCCATTTGTCCCAACTGCATAAAGTAGGTTGGGGCCCCACAGTCATCATGGGCTCCAATAAACTCGGCAGGGGGCATCCGCAGCAGTTCTGCCACCTTAGTCAAGATCATCTGCTGGACTGGATGGTTGCGATCGAGATAGGTGCCCAAAGGGAAATTGCATTGCCGACAGACCGCTAACATGGCGGCATGTTTGCCAGAACAATTATGTTCTAAGGGACTGCGCTTACCGGGCGGAATGGGACATTGCAGTGCTGAAGGTGGAATTTCGGCTCGCCAGAGCACATTAAAGGCCTGTCGAGCCTGGGCCACCGTGCCTTGATGAGAACTACAAATAATCGCTAGGTCGCGATCGGTCAGCCCGTACCGTTCGATCGTGCCTGTAGTCGTGATGGCCAAGGCTTGAAACGGCTTGAGGGCTGAGCGAACAAATGTAGTGGTTTCGGCGCTACCTGCGGCCGATAGGGTACGTCCTCGATGATCAGCGACCACCGCTTGAACTCGATGGATCGATTCAACAATGCCCTCTCGGAGGAGCCGGACTTCTAACTCTGCGGATTGTGTGCGTTTTCCCCTTGTCATGGCTACGACTTTGCCACACTCCCAGCGCAGACGCAAGAAACTTTAAGAAAATTTGCTGTCATAGAAAAATCCAAACCATAGCATCTGCCAAAATCAACGATGCAATCACAATAAATGTTAGTTGTAATCGCCGGAGCAAGAAGCGAATTTGATAGGTGACAATCAGCCGATCGCGCTGGAGCACCTCAGCAGGCTTCTGCCAACATTGCCCATCATACCAACCGGATTCTTCATAGAAGACGGTTTCTTGGGAGAGGCGATTACAAATATAGATCCAACCCAGGTAGAGGCGAATCAGCGCTAAGCTGGGAATCACCAAAGCCCCCATGGCACCGCTCAAGAAAAACTGGATCGGATAGCGAGCGGGCGGAAAGCTGACGGCTGCCACCGGAGCAGCGATCAACCAACTGAGCAACCAGAGCGTGAAAGTAGGCTTCAGGTAGGCTTTCAGCTCTAAAGTTGCCCAGCGGAAAAACCAGGATTCTTTCAGTTCCTGATACTCATTGATAGGCTGTTGTTCAGCCGGAACGGGACAAACAGGCGCGGAAGAATTCATGGTCGCAGTTTTAAGTCTTGTTTCTTAATTTAGCGAATCTCTTGCGAACTCGATAGCGCAAAACTGATTTGTTCCGCATGACCCCAAAAGGCTTCTAGATTATAAAACTGACGCTCGTTGGGTAAAAAGATATGGGCGATCACATCACCATAGTCAATCAACACCCAACTGCCTTCCATCTGTCCCTCAATTCGGAGTGGCAATTGTTGCCATTCGGTTTCCACTTTTTCCTGAATTGATCGGGCGATCGCTCGCACTTGCACATTAGAAAAGCCTGTGACCACCACGAAATAATCGGCCAAATAGGAGACATCAGAAACCCGCAGTAAGGCAATATCGACCCCCTTACGATCATCGGCAGCCTGGGCAATGGTCAGCGCTAACTGGTGACTTTCTGCATCGGTGCGGTTGCGAGAAATCACTGGATGGGCAGTGGAATGGGCAAAATCGGACGCTTTCAAATCGGGAGTTTCAAAATCATCAGGCTGGTCAAAGTTATCGGGGTCAAAGTTATCGGGGTCAAAGTTATCTGAGTCAAAATCATCAGGCTGGTCAAAATTATCGGGGTCAAAATTATCCCGGTTGAAATCATCAGGGTCAAAGTTGGCGTTCACGGAAGTGGAAATTGAGTTTGACATTCAGGGCGTTCTTCTCCTTAGTGAATCATGCAAGCAGGCGAGATCAATTGGCAAAGCCACGAAACTGGCTCAAGTTGAAGCCGTTGATCTGGTTTAACTGGACTGAGCTGCATTGATCGTCCTCCTTTCGATCGGTTTACAACTAGATTAGATTGGGTTATGGCTGGAATCTACCGCTGACTGGATGGCTGGATCGCCTCGCTAGTTTGGGCTTGCTTGGATTTAGCTCGGTGTAAAAAAGCGTTACGGGTTGCCAAAGCGCGGGGGTGAATCAGCCGTTGAGTCTCCATCAGATGGTTAAGGGTGTAGTCGCTGGTTAGCCACACGGCTTGATGGAGATCTTGCTGCGAAAGGTGCCGCAATTGGATCAATTCCGCACGGTCTCCCCGTCCTGGTTCCAGGCTATCTGCTAGAAATACGACGCAGCTTAAATCATCCATATCTGGATGACCGAGCGTATGATTGGCGATCGCTGCCAGAATTTGTGAATCAGTAATTCCAAATCGATCGCGGGCGACGATCGCACTCACATCGGCATGTAACAGATGGGGATTCAGCTCATCAACTGGATCGAGGGATAGTCCCTCCTGATGGGCCATTTCGAGCAACACATGGGGTTTAAAGTACTTGGCCAAATCATGCATTAAGCCGGCCTGAGCTGCTTTTCCAGGATCAAGCTGATGCTGTGCTGCAAGAACACTAGAAAATTGTTCAACCCGCAAAATGTGCTCTACCCGTTTGGCAGGGACATTCTTGGCAAGCCAATGGAGAATCTGTTGGCGGAGAGCGGTGGGAGAATCACCCATGCAGTCTGGTACGTGAGAAATGCTCCTATTCTAGATCAACTTTTCTCTCAGCTCGATCGCCTGTTGCAACTCCTAGCGATTCAGACTTCCTGGTAATTCTAACCCAATTCCGGATGCAGCCCGATCCCCAGGGTGAAAAGCTGCTTCAGCCCCTGCCTGATCTGCCTACTTCAGCGACTTATTTCAGCGACCCATCTCAGCGACCCGTCTCAGCGACTCATTTCAGCGACCCATTTCAGCGACCCGTCTCAGCGACCCGTCTCAGCGGCTCATTTCAGCGACTCATTTCACACCCCAACCCCTCGCCCGCTCTGGGAGAGGGGCTTTCGAACCAGGATTGGATTGCAAGTCCCTTCGCCCCTAGTGGGAGAAGGGATTTAGGGATGAGGGGAAAAGATTTGTCAGTCAATCAGGCGACCTACCTAAGCCACCATTTGATCTAATGCTTGCAGCAAATTTTGTTCATTGAATGGTTTTGAGAAATAAGCCGTCGCCCCCAAACTGAGAGCCAATTGCCGGTGTTTATCGCTGCTGCGGGTGGTCAGCATGGCCACTGGCAATTGTTCGTAACTGGGGTTTGATTTCAGGCGGGCCAGAAAGCCATAGCCATCCAAGCGGGGCATTTCAATATCACACACTACAGCTTGTACGGCCAGGCCGGTTGCGAGTTTGTCCAGGGCTTCTTGCCCATCTTTGGCTTGAATGACTTGATAGCCTGCTTTCTCCAGGGTCAGGGCTAAGAACCGGCGGACATTGGTGGAGTCATCAATAATCAACACGGTATGGCGAGTCCGGGGCAGAGCGGCGATCGAGCGGGGATCGGTGCGGATTACGACCGGAGCTAAGGCAGGGTGGGAAAAATCGGTGAGGGCGCGTTGACAGGTGATTAACCAGCGCCACAGATCAGGTATGCTCACGAGTGGCACGACGCGACCGTCGCCTAGAATAGTGCAATTGCTGAAGCCAGCCGGTAGACTTGGCCCACCCTGGATTTTACGGATCGCCACTTCTTGCTCGCCCCAGCAGCGATCGACTTCTAAGCCAATCAGTTGATCCCCCTGAGTCAAGAGCAGCACCGTTGGTACACCGATCGCAGCCGTGCCTTCAGGGGTGTCCAGGGAGCGGGAACCGTTAAACGTGAGCCACTGTTTGAGGCGAATTAACTGCACCATGCTGCCATTCCAGGCAAATGCCTCACTGCCTGCTGTGGTCATGATCTGACTGGGATCGGGAATCACCATTTCCTGGATCGCACGAGTGGGGAAGGCCATCAGCAGCCCGTTACTCTCTGCCAATAGCACTCGCATCACTGACAGGGTCAACGGTACAGATAGGGTAAACGTGGTGCCTTGCCCCGCCTGAGTGTTGACCGTAATTTCTCCCTGAATTTGCCGCAGTCGATCGCGCACGACATCCATGCCAATGCCGCGTCCTGATAGGGCGGTGACCTGATCGCAAGTACTGAAGCCCGGTTCAAAAATGAGTGAGAGTAATTCTTGATCGCTTGCAGCGGCCAGTAACACTTCGTCTAACCCCATCTGACGGGCCCGATCGCGAATTTTGTCGAGCGGAATACCGCCGCCATCATCGCTGAGGGTAATCAAAGTGCGGCTGGGTTGGTGGCTGGCGCGAATCGTAATGGTGCCTTCGGGGGGTTTACCATGCTGCTGGCGAAGTTCAGGCGGTTCGATGCCATGATCAAAGGCATTTCGCACCAGATGCAGGAGTGGTTCGTTTAAAGCATCAAGAATATTGCGATCGATCAGTGTATTGGCACCTTGTACTTGAAGTCGAACAGGTTTGCCATATTGCAGCGACAAGTCTCGCAAAGCACGAGGAAAGCGATCGGTAAGATCCGACAGGGGGCGCATCCGTACTTGAGTCAGGCGGGTTTGCAACTGACGGGCGGTGCGATTCAGTTCGCGGGTCGTTTGCTCGGCTTCATCCAGCCCAATTTCCAGATCGCTGGCGATCTCCTGAATCTGGACGATCGATTCCATCACTTCCTGGGAGAGCAAATGCAGATTGTCGTAGCGATCCAATTCCAACGCATCAAAACCGGAGTCTAGCCCGTTGAAAGGTTGAGCACTAGCAGTCAGGCGATCCGGGGAGGGGGGATTGAACCTCAGATGGGGCTCCAAGTGTAACCCAACCGATCGGCACAGGGGATGGGAGCGTTGGGGCATTGAAGACTGCATTGATCCGGTATCTAGCGGAGCGACTTGATCATAAGCATCGCGCAGTTCCGTATTAGAGGTTTCCAGCACCTGAATGCGTTGGCTCAAACCTTTCATCAGCTTGCGTAACCGTTTGAGACTGAGATCTAAACCATTGCGTTCAATGGTCAATTCACCGCACAAATCGTTGAGGCGATCGAGCTGTTTGACTGGTACCCGCACCGTATTTTCGACCAGATCGGGCTGAGGGTTCAGTTTTGCTTCTGTCAAGCTGGTTTCTACGCTTGAAGTGGCTGGCAGCACCAGAGCATCAGGATTGGTGGTAGGGATCCGGGTGGTTTCCTCAGCGATCGGGGCGGTGGGGGCAGACTCGTTTGCATCGATCGCTTCAGAAGCAGCCGACACCGGAGCGGGTTGGGATTCTAGCAGGCTGGCTGCAAATGAGACTGGGGTAATGCCGGGTAGGGTAATGGCATCAGGGAGTTCGCTGCGGTGGCCGGTGAGGATCAGGGCTTGCGATCGTCGCCAAGCCTGGAGAGCAGCGGTGGCAATCCGTTCGACCTGCCCTACCGGCTCTGAGGCAGCTAGCAAATGCTGTTGTACCGATCGACAGAGCTGGACAAAGGCGGGCAATTGCAGCATTTCACCTAAGCCACCCAACTCATCGGTTAATTGAGCCAGGAAGGGGAGCAGTGGCTCCGAGCCTCCGTCCTCGGCTGAAAGGATTGCTGCTGAAGATAAAATGGCTTCCAGTTGACTCAGGCTTGCTTCTACTTCGGTTTGAAACAGCAGTAAAACGATATCTTGACCTTCTTCAGGAGCCAGGATCGAATAGGCATCTTCGGCTTGCGGCTCGCCCAACCGCTGGTGTAGTTGATCCAAGAGGGCATCAATCTGAGTTTGTAGGTCAGCTCCGATCGATCGCTCTTGTCGTTCCAGTTCACAAATTTGTCGGAGCCCATCTACGGCGGCGAGGAGCTGTTGTTCTAGCGTAATATCTGGATTGACGGCATTTCTTTGAATTTTCAGAACTTTTAGGGAATCTTCTAGGCGATGGGCATAGTGGCTTAAGCGAGTGAATCCCATCATGGCTGCTCCACCTTTGATCGAGTGGGTGGATCGCAATGCGGCATTAATCGGATCGGTTTCAATCCTCTGACTGATGCCGATGAGGACAGTTTCCAGAATTTGAATATATTCTTGCGCCTCATCCAAAAACTGTTGTTGAATTTCTTTTTCCCTATCCATCTATTACTTTCACCTCAGTCACTCTGATTCATCCTTGAGTTCGCCTGGTGTTGCCTGTTTCTTTCCCTCCCTATGGGTTGAAATCGCTTGCTGTAGCCATATCGCTTTAATTCGGTTCCACAGTGAACATTTCTACGGAAGATTGCAATTCTTGAGCGATCGTGACGGTTTGTCGGATCGCAGTAGCAATGTGCTGAGAAGACAGCGAAGTCTGTGCTGAAACTTGGGTGACCTGTTGCATCAGTTGCATAACGGCACTGGAGGTAGCTGCTTGGGAGACAGTCGCTTCTGAGATCGACTGCACCAGACCATCAATTTGGCGGGATACTTCCCTAATCTCCTCAAGGCTCTGTTTTGCCTCTTCCACCAGCTTGGTGCCTTCCACAACTTGCAACGTGCTTTGCTCCATGGCTTCCACTACCTGGCTGGTTTCTCGCTGGATTGCAGCCACCACTTGCTCGATCTCCTGGGTGGCTTCTGCCGATCGGGCTGCTAACTCACCCACTTCTTCCGCGACGATCGCAAATCCTCGTCCTTCTTCCCCCGCTCTGGCTGCCTCAATGCCTGCGTTAATTGCCAGAAGATTGGTTTGTAGCGCAATTTGGTTGATGAGCGACACCACTTGAGAAATTTGCTGGGAGGATTCCCCTAATCGTTTTACTTTCTTGGCTGTATCCCCGATCGTGTTGCGCAAATTGAGGATATTGTGGACAGTTAAATCCATCGCCATGCCCCCGGTTTCCGCTGTTGTCGAGGCCGATCGAGCCACCTGAGCAGTTTGGCGAGCACTCTCTGCTACATCCTGGATCGAGCGGGTCATCTGCTCCACCGAATTCAAAATATGAGAGGTTTCTTCTGATTGCTGATGGGCAGCATCGGCTAAGTGTTGGATCGCGTCTTCGTTCTTGCCTAAAGCGGTATTCACTTGCTGGGCAGACTGTTTTACCTGCATGACAATCAAGCGTAGATTCTCAATAATCGCGTTGAAAAAATCAGCTACGGTACCAATTTCACCCGTTGAAACCTCTGCATGTACAGTCAAGTTACCGCTGGCGGCTCCTTCCACATGGGCAAGTAAGTTGACCAATTGTTGCTGAAGATGTTCTTTTTCTTGTTGGCGTTCTTCTGAGAGGGCTTCTGCGGCTTGGCGAGCCTGCTCGGTTTGACTCAGTAATAAGGCTTGTTCTAAGGCAAATCCAAGCTGAATGGCAATTTGTCGCATAAACCGAATATCGGATTCCTGCCAATGGCGAGGTTTCGAGCACTGATGGGCAATGAGTAATCCTAACAACTTGTCTTTGACTAAAATTGGAGCGACCAGGTTGGCCTTAACCTGAAATGCTTCTAGTTGCTGAATATGACAGTCGGTGAGTCCGGCTTGCCGAATGTCTATTGTGGCTTGCACGCGCCCTTTGCGATATTTTTCCACATAGCGATCGGCAAAGCAAGGATCGGCAATTTGAGATCCCAGGGCAGACAAGTAGTTATCATCTACTGATTCCGCAACAATTGTGCCTTCCCAACGATCGTCAAACTGGTAAATAATGGTTCGATCGGCTGCTAAAATCTGGCGAGTTTCTGCCAAAACAATGTTGAAGATATGCTGTTGTTCCAGGGTTTCCCGCATTTGAGAAACGGTGAGGTTGAGTTGGCGTTCTCGATCGGCAATATGTTTTTGTTGTTGTAATAGGGACGCATGGGCGATTGCATAACCGACTTGGGATGAGAGTTGTTGGATGAGTTCAAGATCGCTGGGTTGCCAAATGCGCGGGGTGGCACATTGGTGCACACAGAACAACCCTAGTAGTTGATCGCCAACCAGGATGGGGGCCACCATGTTAGCTTGTACTTCTAAGCGCTCTAAGATCTCGCAATGACAGCTCGTTAAGTGAGCTGTGGCTAAATTGTCAATCATCGAAATTCGGCCGGTGCGGTAGCGATCTAACGAGATGGGATTGAGCGGATCATAAATGGTTTTACCCAAGGCTTTGATCCAGCCTTCGCCGACCGATTCAGCAGCAATTTCACCACTGGTAAAGTCAGGATTAAAGCGATAGACCACAACGCGATCGGCTTGCAGTAAAGCCCGTCCACCTTCCACAGCCGTATTGAGAATGGTTTGGATATGGAGGGATTGTCGAATCTGTAAGGTGACTTCCGATAGCAACCTGACTCGTTCGTTAACTTGTTCTTGGGTGCGGTTTTGCTCAGACATTCGCGCTTCTGAGCGGGAGATATTCTCTGCTAATTCGTTGAAAGCTTGGGTCAGTTCACCCATCTCATCAGTGGTGGAAGCGGCTGCCCGCACGCGCCGATCGCCTCGACTAAACTGACGAGTGATGTGATGAAGTTGCTGAATGGGATGAATGAGTGAATTTCCCAGAAGTCTGGCGAAGACTAGATCGAGTAATAGCAGCAGTCCAGCAATACTAAGCTGAAGTTTTAACAGTTGTTGTAATAGTTGATGAAACGCCACCTCGGAAGTACCCCGTACGAGGACGGCAACTGGATCGCCTTGGTGATTCGTTAAGGGACGGGCGGCGAGGGTATAGGGTTGCCCCAAAAGGGTAGATCGCTGCATGGCAATTTGCGGAGGTTCAGCCTGGATCGCCCTCTCTAACAGCCGCGCATCAGGAAGAGACACCATTGATTCAGCTTGGGCATTGGTAGATTGATCACTGAGTTTCAGGCTGGACACCAAACCCAACACCCCATTGGTTTGCCGAAGATAAAGCCCACTATAACCGCTTCCTAATGCTTGGATCGTCCGATCGACTAAGTCCCGATTTTGGTTGAGGATTTCGCCACTCACCAGTACACCGAGTAAAGTTTGATTCTCTGGATCTTTGACAGGTATCGCGACATAACGCACCAACATATCCTGCTGATTCAGTCCGGCTGGCAAGGGAACTGCCTCTTGCTGAAGGGATTGGCTGCTGACAACGACTAGACTTTGCAGCTCTTTGCCAGATTGGAGACCAGATTGGAGAACTGCTGTGATGATCCCATCGGGGTCAAAGCTGCGATCGATGGATGCGGCTGTTGTATGCACTAGAATTTTTCGATCGGTTCCCAATAGCATTCCATATTGCATTCTGTTAGGAATCACAATAGATTTGAGCCAGTCTCGCGCTGCTTGAGTAGACTCCGGGTTGAGAGTGCGGCTATTGGCATATTCTCGAGCCACGGTCAGAAGTGCAGGATGAGTAGCGGGGCTACGTAAACTGACAATAGACTGCTCTGTTGCCATGTCATGAAGAACAGTCATCACCTCTAATTCAGATTTGGACTGCTGTTCAAGGAGCATACGTCCTCCCCAGAGCAATAATGCTGAACTCGCTCCCATGATCGCCAGAATGGATAAAACCTCCGAGCTGACTAAGGTCAGTAGAGACTTCTGCCGAATGGATAGGTGACTCAACCAACCTGACCGACTCACCTGTGGATCTTCGATCGCGCTTGACGCAATTGGTTCGATCGAAGGAATTTCCTCAGAATGGTGCTTGGAATGGTTAAGTGAATCGCGCAGTTGGGTTGTCATATATTGCTTGAGTAAAAGGTGAAGGAGATAAATCAAAAAATTTAAAATAGAACGAGTTGTGACAACCCTCAGCCGGAATTCAAAATAGGGGATTGGGTGATTGCTTCAGCATCTAAAACCAATAGGATTTCTGGTTGATCATTCTGAGATGTCCAGGTACAGCCTTGCAGGTAGGGTAGAAGCGAGACACTCATCTGTCCGATCGGGGCTTGAATTCGATCGGTCGAGAGACGCACCATTCCTTCAATCCCATGAACGGCTAACCCAAGCTGTAACATTCCCACTTGGATCAGTAGGAGGTTATACTGCCTTGTCGAAGCATCGAATATTGAGAGTCCCAACAGTTGTGCCAGATCAACCACCCAAATGATTTGATTGCGGCGGTTGGTTAAGCCGAGCAATGCAGCAGGTAAATTGGGCATGGCAGTGAGTTGACGGGCAGGCAGAATAAAGGCTTCCTGAATCGATCGCGCTGGAATGACAGCAGCAGTTTGAGCATCCAGACGAAACTTCAAATAGGTTTCTTCCTTTGCCCCGACAGCATTGCTGGCAACCATCGGTTGAATTGACTGATCTAATCCCCTATCCGCCATCGTTAGCTCTGAGGACGGATCAGGCTCTGCTATAGTTCCAAGGTGGGAAATTTCAATGGACAACGGATTCAACGGCATGAATCAACTGCTCCCGCGTGAATGGTTTAGTTATGTAGAGGGTTGCGCCTTGCTTTAATCCCCAGAGCCGATCGATATATTGATCTTTTGAACTACACACGACGATCGGCACCTTTTCGGTTTCAGGATGTCGCTTCAAGTTACGACAGAGTTCAAATCCGCTCATACCAGGCATGACAATATCGGTGACAATCACATCTGGCTTCTGAGTAATTGCTTTGTCGAGGGCTTCTTTGCCACTGCTGGCATCAATAACGGTGTAACCGCTCTGCTGAAGATAGTGACTCAGCAATTCCCGTTCAGATGGCGTATCTTCAACCACTAGCACAGTATTCATGGATTATCTGTGAATCTAAAAATTTTTGAGGGAGTAGGGCGCAAGGGGAGGGCGTAAGGAGAAGGAAATACACTGAGATTGACTGAGATTGACTGAGATTGGCTGAGATTGGCTAATCTGGTAGGAAATACAACCTTAAAAATCAACTGGCTTAAAAATCAACTGGCTTAAAAATCAACTGGCTTAAAAATCAACTGGCTTAAAAATCAACTGGCAAGCAAATCAATTCGCAAGCAAATCGATTAGAAACTCGGTCGATCGGTTCAGTGTAGATGTCGATAGATGATTGGCAAGAATTGGTGGTGAAATCGACTAGAAAATTTGAGAAAATTAGGTGAGATGCTTAAATACCATTTTGACCAAGTCTGGCTGGGTAAATGGTTTAGTCAAATATCCAGAAGCACCGACAAGACGGGCTTTGGCTCGATCGATAAAGCCAGTATGACTGGTAACCATCACTACGGGAGTCTGGCGAAAGTGAGGGTGTTTACGAAGCAAAGAACATAACTCATAGCCATCCAGATTCGGCATCGTAACATCTAATAGAATCAAATCAGGACGACTACGAATAATCTGCATTAAGGCTTTCACCGGATCATTGATCATGATGACTGTGCAATTCTCATCATGCAAAAATCGATCGATCGACTTCAAGACCACCGGACTGTCATCAATACAGGCAATGGTATAGGCTCGACGACGCTGAAAGTCAGAATGGGATGGATGAGGAGGGGCTGGAACAATTGAAGTAGACTGCACTAAAGGGGCAGACTGTTGTGCCAGAGAAGATAGTGAATAGGCACTCGTAGAGTTAAAGGCGGTGGGACGGATGCCCGGTGAAGTCGGCAGACCGACGGCTGTGCGCTGGCGTAATCGACTCTGGCAAAACTCCAGTAAAGAAGGCAGATCGATCTGACAACAAAGCGGTAATTGAGCGCGATCGAGGGGGATCCATTCCCCTTCCCCTTCCTGCATAGAGAGCAAAGACTCGATCACTTCTTTGGCCAATTCCTCAACTAATAAGGCTGCTTGGGCGAGAGTGAGATGTTGTTGTTGGATCAACCAGTCAATGGCTTCATAGTCTCGGCAGAGTGGAGAAGGCTGTTCAGCAGGCGTTTCAAATAGTAAGCGCACCTGAATGCGAATTGCACTGACTAAGGTGGGAATTTGGATGCTTAACCGGCGCAGATAGCGGTCAAACCGCCCAAATGGATCGATGGAATTTGTGGCATAGGCTAACTTGCCCTGCCGGAGATAAATCAGCCAAAACACTGACCCACCAGACAAGCGCAAACAACCATCCATCTGGGGATCGATCAACTGATTGAGTAAACGGGATAGTGGAAATTCACGAGAAAATGTATAGCGACCCATGCAGGCACCTGGTTCAGCTTCGGCATACTTTCTAGTGACTTTTCTAGCCTTGTCAAAGCACGCATTCCAAAAGTTGAAAGATGATGTTTTTGAAATGTGCAACCCTAGCAATAGTCCGAAGGACGAGAATGCACCATAGCCCCTAAATACAAATTGAAGCAAAGCTTCCGGATCTCAGGATGGGCACAGCTTGGTTTGGTAGACGTGAGTAATAATCCTAAAACCCGACACAGGGAACTGCTGAGAACAAATTATCAAAATGAGACCCTAGGGATTCAGCCCTATTTCATCTGTTCAGCAGACTTACAGTTCAGCACACTACAGCGAACTCCGTATTTCTAACGGCATCGCATGATTCTTTAACACTATCAGATGTTTTTTAGCTTGAGGAAGCTTTACGGAAATTTTACAGAGTTCTTTTTAAGTCAATGCCCTGACTGGGCGGTTGGAAAGATGAATGATATTCTGAAGAATCAGCGCAGTCGATCGCATGCTTTCACCGTAATTACAACGAGAACCGTGAATCAATCTTCCGTTTGGAAACTCGCGCAACAGCTTGCCACCCGCACAACTACTGAGCAAATGCTTCGATTGAAACGGGGTGTTCAGGCTTGGAACCACTGGCTTCAAGAACATCCCAACCATGGGATCGAGCTGATGAACGCTCATTTGGTTGAATTCGATTTGAGTGGTGCAAACTTACGAGAGGCGGATCTGAGAAGTGCTAACTTGTCCCTCGCTAATTTGAATGGGGCTGACTTAGTGAGCAGCTACTTGATCGGGGCAAATTTGCGCAGGGCGAATCTGAGTGGAGCCGATCTCAGAGGTGCCAATCTTTCCCTGGCGAATCTGAGTGGAGCCGATCTTAGGGGTGCAGATTTACGACTGGCCAGCTTGAATGGAGCTGACCTACATGATGCTGATCTGCGAGGTGCAGATTTGAGTTTGGCGGACTTGAGTTTGACGAATTTACTCCATGCCAATCTGGTAGGAGCTGACTTGGGAGAAACCATTCTTACCGAAGCGAATATCCGAATGGCTAACGTCCGAGAAGCGATGTTTTGTGACAATCTGGGGCTCACTCCGCCCGATCGTACTTATTTAATCTCCCAAGGCGCAATTTTCCCAAATGTGTTACGGATGTTACCCGATCCAACGCAATGGGATGCGGCTCTACTCAATCAGCCTCAACCGGATCAATCTCAACTGGATCAATTGGATCAATCTCAACCGGATCAACCTCAATCTGTATCCAACGATTCCAACCTGAGCAATTTACATTTGCAGCCAAATTTGTAGCCAAATCTATAGCCGGATCTATAACCCGATCCGCAGCCAGATCTACAACCAGAGCCGCAGCACACCAAACTTCTGCGTTCTTCCTTTCGACTGTAAAAGCCCCATCGACTGTAAAACCTCCATTGACTGTAAAAGCCCCAGGGGCGATCTCGACATCGCTTGCCTGTGGGCTGATAGGATCATGTCAGGGATAGGGTTGGCTTTGGCTTACTGCACTTCAATCGGCATAGCATCTGCCATTGATTGCTCACCTTTCAACTCAGGCAAAAGGTCGGGCAAAACTGGCGTGGTCGATCCCGAAGAAGAAATTACATCGTAGAACAGTTTTTCATAGCGGCTCAATGCTTTCTCAAAGGAGTAATGCTGCATCGCATAAGCGCGTCCCTGCTGAGCTAGGGTATTGGCCTTGGCTGGATTGAGGTAGAGGTCTTGAATGGCGCTGGCAAGAGACTCTGGTTTTTCAGGTTCAACCACGACTCCACCCCCACTTTGCCGGATTGCTCTAGCTGCCGTGCCGCTAGTAGGCACTGAAGCAACAATCGGTCGTCCACTAGCGAGTAAAACTTGAATTTTGGAGGGCATGTTGAAGGATACAACATTGCGCTTCTGTACCACTAACCCCACATCGGCTGCGGCTAACATGTCTGGGAGTTGTTCACGCGGCTGGAAAGGCACAAGCAAAACATTCTGGACACCATGTTGCACGCAGGCTTGACGAAGGGATTCTAAAGCCTTCTTTTCCCCTACAACCACAAACATAATTTCTGGGATGTGAGCAAGCTGAGCTGCTGTCTGAATGACTGTTTCTAGACCTTGAGTCAGGGCAATATTGCCGGAGTACATCACCACAAATTTGTCTTCTAAGCCGTAGGCTTGACGAAAGGCATTTCCTTGCTTAGGGAGAGGGCGAATGAACTGAACATCAACCCAGTTGGGAATACAGCGAATTTTGTCCCGCGAGATCCCTTTGGCGATCAGGTTCTCAGTAAAGCCATCGGTGATTACACTAATAACGCTTGCAGTCCGGTAAGCAAATTTTTCAAGGGCTTCAAACACCCGAATAGCTCGCTTATTGGTGAGCAACCCAACATGAACAGCAGCATCTGGCAAAATGTCTTGCAGGTTCAGAACGATCGGGCAAGAGTAGAATAACCCCAGTAATGCTGCGGGTACAGAAACCGGCAAGGGTGGAACCGTGAGTAAAATCACATCGGGTCGCCAACCTCGCAAGGCTTGAACCAAACTGGTCACAACAAAGCTCCCGTCAAGCAGCATCCGGGTGAGCAAACCGGGTTGAGGACGAATCCAAACGCAGCTACGTTGAATCGTTACACCGTTCCGTTCTTCTGTGCAATACAGCTTACCTTTGTAGCCTTCGTAAACTTGCCGTTGGGGATAGTTAGGCATGCCGGTGACAACCCGCACCTCATGGCCCCGTGCTACCAACCCCTCAGCCAGTTCAGTCATTAACGGCGCAATGCCGATCGGCTCAGGATGGTAATTGTAGGAATAAATCAGAATCCGCATAAATTCAAACCGCTCTTGGAAGATAGCAAAGCAACTGGCACCCGCCCAATTTGCGCAGAACAATTTCGCCGATGGACGATTCCATTTGGAGATTCCACTCGGAGAAAACTGGTCAAAAATTGTCTGAAGAGGTGAACAACAGGGAAGTAAAAGAGGACTTTGCGTGCCTTAGCAAACCATTGGCTAACAAACCATTGGCTAGTAAGGCATCGGCTAAGAAGGCATCGGCTAAGAAGATGAGACGATTTTCAGGAAAGCTGAACCAGGAAATATTCAGCAGTTACTCCAGCCCTTTTTTGACTTTTAGAAATCACGATATTCAGTAAACACATTAACTTAGGTTTAACGACTGCTATAGCCTACCGACGACCGTGAGAATACGGCTTATTTATTTAAGGAGATCATCAAGTCAATAATTTCCTTACATTTACTGAGAGTCCAATTCTAAATCTTTAAATAGCAGAGTTCTATCAGCTATTGAGATCACAGTTTGAATCATTATCCACATTTGAATGGAATTTGAAAAATCAAAATTAACTCACAACGAAAGCCTGAAAGCCTTATTATAAAAGGGCTTTGAGGTAGGACTTGAGTGATTTCCAGAGTCTTTTACGATTAGAGCTACTGCAACGAGTAGAAAACCAATCAATTTGAATTGTGCAGTTACTTTCTGAGTACTTCTAGGAATGATGCTGGGTGATTCCTTGATGGATTGTATGCCGATCAAGCAGAGATGCCTGAGTTGATTAATTCTACTCTCTGATTTTTCTACGCATTGTTGCTATTTGAAAAGAATATAGGTTTGGATCTGGTTAATAATTTAGGATGCCCAAACTTGGCGATCAAATTTACTCTTGAGAGTAGGTCAGTCTGATCGAAAATATATTGATTAATAAATTAATGAATTGACAAAATTAATAATAAATCTCGGTATTTTTAAGGATGATTCCTAATAGATCCGTTATTTGTCGGATTTATTTTATGTAGATTTCATCTGCATCTCTCGTCAACCCAGAGTAATTACGATGAGGAATGAATTTCTAGGGAGGTATTTTCACTGAAGTATTTTTACTGAGGTATTTCTACTGAAATAATCTCGCTGGGTTGACTGACAAAAGTTCTGATGACTGACAAAAGTTTTGTAAGGATAATGACTCGCTGCCCGTCTGGAGATTAATTTGCGATCGAAGCACTCAAGTAATTCAAATAGATACCTGATCGCAGATAATGATTGAACGAAATATTGAAAACTTTTAGAGCATTCACACTAAAGCTCAGCTAAAATTTGTGGATACAGAAAAGGACTCGATCGCAAGTAGATCGAATCCTCATTAAGTGACAACTAAATTGAGAGTAATGACTTAATTGGAGTGGATGGGTTTCTAGCCAGAGAGTTAAGCGTTAGTTAGACATTGGTTTGTAGTTGAAATGCCTTTTGCTGCATCATCCGGAAGATGTTGTAAAAACCGTTGGCTCGCGAAGGGGTAAGACTGACATTGAGCCCAGTCGCCTGAATAAAGTCAGGAGTGACTTGCAAGATCTGCTCAGGCGGTAAATCGTTGAGCCCCCGAATCAGCAGCGCGACTAGCCCCTTCACAAGCTGAGAGTCTGAATCTCCGTGATACTGAACTTTGCCGTCAATTAGCTCGGCCGTGATATAAACCTGTGAAACACAACCAGACACCTTATTTTCAGGCACTTTATCCGCGTCGGGCAGTTCTTCCAAGCGCTTTGCCAAAGATAGTAATTGCTCATAGCGTTGCTTCGGGTCGGCTACCCGCTGAAACCGCTGCACAATTTGTTCTAAGGCAAGTGGAAGGGTTGATGAAGTTCCAGCCATAGGATTTTGACTCAGTTGCTCCTCAAACAGTGAGATGGAGAGATGATCGAAACAATTGCGATCCCTCTACCCAAACGTTTAACCAGGGCTCTGTCAAACGTTCTACTTAAAATGGTACGTCATCATCTGGGTCTCCATCTTCAACCAGATTTGAATTTAGATCGCTACGGGTTCGATCGAACTCGGTTTCGGTGGTGCTGGCAGTCAATGGAGATTCTTCCCAACTCACCACCTGACCGTTAAACAATTGAGCCAGACTTTTGGCCGCTCGACTCACCTCATCTTCGGCCTGCCAGCCCGGTGAGGGCTCAATGGGCGGCGGTGCGAGAGGGGGAGCGCCATTGGTTATTGGTCTTGCGAGGTGATTTGTGGGAGTAGCAGAAACCTGCTCTGGAGGAGCCGGGATCCCGGCTTCTGGGCGGCTGGGTAAAGATCCGGCAGGTAAAGATCCGGCAGGTGAAGATCCAGGAGGTTGTGATCCAGGAGGTTGTGATCCAGCTACCGATCGAGCTTGATTGCCATTGGCAGTGAAGGGTGGGGGAGCCGTTGGAGTCGGATGGACGGGTTCAGGTCGATCGGCCGCAAAATCTGCATCACTGATGTTAGGGGCTGCTGGAGCTGGGATTGCGGTTACCTCTAGGCTTACCTTCATCGGCTGCTGCATATGCTGACTAAAAGCAGCCTCCAGATTGGTAATCCGCTGCTGAGCCATTTTGAACAGGGGTTGGGACGTGATACCGACCCGGACGAGGTTGGCATCCAGTGCTAGCAAACGACCCTGTTGCTTAAACAATGCCTGGGTACCGGGTGGATGTATCAATCCCAAAATGGTTTGCCAAACTTGTTCTAAATCGATCGAAACTGGAGGCAGAGATGCATTCGGATCGGGATCAACAGGAGCAGTAGGCGAATCGTTCTCCGGAGGAGAGAGGCTGGCTGAATCGTCGATCGCGGCAGTGAGGGATGAAGTCGGTAAAGCAGGTGAAGTGGGTAAAGTGGGTAAATCACTGGTCGTTGCATCAGGCACGGGGCAATACTCTGGAGCGGGGCTCGTTGTGTCTACCGGGATTGGAGCCCCGGTTTCCGCCGCAGTGAAGGCGGTTGTGGGAGCGGCCTTAACCTGAGCCTGATCAGTTTTGGGATTCGGTGGGAGTTGCGGAGTAGCTTGAGGGGTTGGCACTACCTGAGAAAAAGAGGGCGCAGTTAAGGAGCGAGGTTGATTGCTTGGAGGGGAAGCCGCTGAGCCCGGGAGCAAACCTAGCAAGGTCACTTCTAACCACAGTCGCGGTTGGGTTGTGTTTTTAATTTGAACTTCGCTGGCTCGCAAATGTTGTTGTCCATGTAGAAGGGTAGCGAACTCGATCGACTGCGCCAGATCCACCATTGCCTGCCAAGTGGGTGCGGTGAGAGCGACTAAATCTTGCCGATCGGGTGTGGTTTTGGCAATGAGTAAATCCCGATAAAAGCTGGCCAAATTTTGTAGCACGATCAGGGGTTCTCTGCCTCGATCTAACAAATGGCGAACTCGATCGATCACGGTAGTGGGATCAGCTTGCATCAAGGCTTGCACTAAGTCCAGGAGATCTCGCTCTGGCACCGCCCCGACTAGATCCCAAACCCGCTCGACACTGATCGTCCCTTCTAGCAGGCTGAGCTGATCCAACATACTTTGGGCATCGCGTAACCCACCTTGGGCGATCTGAGCCACGATCTGAACGGCTTCTGGTGTGATGGTAATCGCTTCAGCTTGGGCGATCTGACTCAGGTGACTTACCATGGCCGGCAGGTCAATCCGTCGAAAATCAAACCGCTGACAGCGAGAAATGATGGTGGGCAGGACTCGTTGGGGATCGGTAGTGGCCAGCACAAAGATAACCCGATCGGGCGGCTCTTCCAGCGTTTTCAATAGAGCATTGAAGGCAGCCGTACTGAGCATGTGGCATTCATCCACCACATAAACCTTGTAGCGACACTGCACAGGGGCAAACTGCGATCGTTCGATCAGCTCCCGGATGTTATCGACCCCGGTGTTACTGGCGGCATCAATTTCAATCACATCCAGGGCCGATCCATCGGCAATCGATCGACACACTTCACACTGACCACAGGGCTGCTCGGTTGGGCGATCGGAGCGCAAACAGTTGAGCGACTTAGCCAGGATGCGAGCACTCGAAGTTTTGCCAGTGCCTCGTGCGCCGGTGAAGAGATAGGCTGGGGCAATCTTTTGCTGTTTCAGGGCGTTGACCAGGGTGGTGGTGATCGCTTCTTGCCCAACGAGTTCAGCAAAGGTTTGCGGACGGTATTTGTGGTGCAGCGGTTCATAAGCCATAGATCTTTGCTCTGCCGAATTCCCTCTTGATCTAGGGTAAGCGAGGGATTCATTCTAACGACTGTAAAGAAGCACTGAGCAAACTAGGAAATTTTGGCTTGGGCGGAGTATTTTCTGAGTATAAGCAGGCAATTTTGTGAGCTGTCTGCATGGAGGACAAAACCATGGCTGTGAGTTCCAACTTGCAGGGACCGCTAAGTGTGGGCAATGTGGTGAGTGCTGGATTACGTCTCTATAGCAATCACTTTAAACAGTATTTTGGGGTGGCATTGGTGGCAACCCTCTGGGTACTGCTCCCCTTTGTGATCGGGGCATTGCTGGTGAGCTTCTTTGGTTTGGTGCCCGATCTCAGTGCTTTGTTGTGGCTGGCGATCCCAGCCTGGTTTGTGCTGTTGCTCTACTGCATGGGGCGTTATTTAGCTGGCGCAGCGGCGATCGGTCGATTAGCCTTTGGAGAGTTGACGAATCAACCAGAAACTGCCCAAAATGCCAAGCGGTTTACCAATAGCCGCCAGTGGTCGTTTGTCTGGATGTCGGTGCTGGTGAGCTTGATCTACTTTGCCATCGTCATCGTCATGTATATTGTGGCCTTTGTAATTTTATTTGCCCTACTGGCTGGGTCGGGCTTGGCAGGTCTGGCTGAAAATGCTTCGTTGGAGCAGCTCTTTACGACTAATCCGGCTTTAGCGATCGGAGTTTCTTTATTGGTGGTGCTGTTAGTCTTAGGCTTGATCGCCTTTTTGCTGTGGTTGGGGGCTCGCTTGTCGGTGCCGGAGTTGTCTTTGGCGGTAGAGCGAGAAGCCACGGCATCTGGAGCGATCAGTCGCAGTTGGCAGCTCACAAAAAGTAATGCTTGGCGGGTGGCATTGGTTCTGTTTGTGACGTTTTTGATCACGCTGCCGCTGGTGATCTTGACCCAGCTCGTGGTGAATGCCTTGCAGGCTGCTTTTATGGTGACGGTTTCAGAAGAGACACCCGGTTATGCTGGATTGTTGCTGTTGGTGTCTTATGCCTTTAGCTTTTTGAGCAATGTGTTTATGTTGCCGCTCTGGCAAGCCATTAAAGCCACCATTTATTATGATCTACGCAGTCGGCGGGAAGGCATCGATCTGGAATTGCGTGATCGCCGCCTTTAGAGAATCCTGCTATTTTGCCCGCGATACCGCGAAGTTATGCCGCTATTCAGACAAATTAAATTCAATACACCGGAGAGTGTTGAACTGGAGTTTACGCTTGCTGGGATCGGTAGCCGCGCCCTTGCCTTGGTGATCGACTACCATGTGCTGGTGCTAAGCCTGGTGGCATTTTGGCTCTTGGGGGGGTGGCTGACGGAGCAACTGTTTTGGCTCTTAGATGGGTTAGCGGTGAACTACAGCGGGCTACCCCTCTGGCTATTTTCGATCGCTCTACTGATCACCTTTGCAATTTATGCAGGTTATTTTGTCTACTTTGAAACCTGGTGGCAGGGGCAAACACCGGGCAAACGGCTGGTTAAAATTCGTGTTGTTCAAGATAATGGCAAGCCGGTAGGGCTAGCGCAATCTACCTTACGTGCGATTTTGCGGCCGATCGACGATTTCCTCTTCATCGGTAGCTTTCTCATTTTCTTTGGCAAACAAGAAAAGCGCTTGGGCGACTGGGTGGCTGGAACCCTGGTGATTCAGCAGTCCCGATCGCCGATCGAGCAGAAACTGCGTCTAGATGAACGCTCTAGCCAGTTGGCAGCCCAATTGCCGGAGTTGGTTGATCTGAAGCAGCTTCAGCCAGATGATTTTGCTGTGGTCAGTGCCTACCTGCATCGGCGCTTGTCCATGACATCTACCGCCCGACATGATCTCAGTCTTAAACTGGCCCGTGAGATTCGGGCGATCGTCCAGCTCCAAACGATACCGGCAGGGTTGACCTCCGA
>JALOOM010000096.1 GCA_025454395.1 Elainella sp. Prado103 | reverse complement strand
ATGGGGATGGTTATGGTTGTGCGATCGTGAGGGGTAGGGCGATCGTTTTTGAAGTTTTGGTTAATTGAAGGTGAAGCTGGGGATTGGGGCGATCGTTTTTGGAGGTGGGGGTTAAGATATGGATCGATAGCTATGAATTAATAGCAGCTGATTCAGAATAATTTGGCGAGCGAGTCATGAAAAAACATCTATTGGAGAAGCAAGCTTGTTTGCCTGCTCAAGAACTATCAAAGTAGACAAATTACACCTTATCGTTGTACTTAGCTCACCCAATATTATTACTAAATTCATTTTTTTACATAGATCTAGACGCTGATGAAGATTGAAGCTAATGACAAAGAAGTTCGAGATATTTTTTCTTTGGGCTACTTTAAGATACCAAGATTTCAACGTCCTTATTCCTGGATGGAGGAGGAAATCATTGATTTCTGGGAGGATGTTGTCATTAGAGAGCATAGCCACTACTTCATAGGCTCAATGGTAGTCTATCAAACAGAAAAGCCATATTATGGAATTGTTGATGGACAACAAAGGTTAACAACCATCACATTGATTCTTGCAGCTATCAGAGACGCTTTTCTGTTTTGCAAGGATGAGAATCTTGCTAGGGGGGTACATCAGTACATAGAGAAGGCAAATATAGATAATATAAGTGAATTTATTCTGAACTCAGAAACTTCCTATCCTTATCTACAGGGATGCATACAGAGTTTTGAGAGGGCTAATATACAAGATTCCTTGGGCAGTGAAGAACAAAATCTAAAATCAGCGTTTGAATTAATAAATAAGGAGCTTTACAAGAGGCTACCTAAGATTGACGTAAGTGATCCCTGCAATGAATTATTTCAACAGCATAGGGAACAAGCTCTAGAGATCTTGAGGATTATCAGGAATAAAATACTTTCCCTAAAAGTTGTATTTATTCAACTAGATAATGAAGATGATGCTTACTTAATCTTCGAAACCCTCAATACGAGAGGGAAAGATTTAACCACGCCAGATTTAGTTAAAAATTTGTTACTGCAAAAACTTAGAACCTCAAATATTGCATTTGATTCATACAAAGAAAGGTGGAATCAGATTTTAAAGAGATTTGATGACAATGGATTGGATGAAAAAGTAGTAGATGAATTCCTTTATCATTATTGGCTTTCCAAACATGGCGACACTACTCAGAAACAACTATTCGGCGAAATCAAGAAATACGTTGATTCTCCCAGTAAAAGCGAGTCTGAAAATAAGTCTAAATTGCTGTTGTTGGAATTCCAAGCAAATTCAAATTATTACGTTTCTATCGTTTCTCCAGATGGATATTCGTGGACTTCAGAGGAAAAAGATAGTGTTCAAAAAACCTTGAAGGCTTTGCGCCTTTTCAATGTAAAGCAGCAAACTTCTATGGTTTTAGCTCTTATCAGAGCATACCAAGAGAAGAAGATTACTCTGAGGATGCTCCGCAACATCTTATGGAAAATTGAATGCTTCCATTTTATTTTTAATGCTGTTACCTCTCAAAGATCTTCTGGCTCGATTGCACCGCTTTACTCGAAGTTTGCTCAAGATCTTTCCAATACGGGTAATTTAGATAAAATCCAGTCTGTTAATACTAACTTAGTGAGAAGGCTAAAAGATAAACTGCCTAGATTTGATGAGTTTGAGGTGAATTTCGTGAGTTTACTTTACACGAAAAGCCGGGACAAGAAAATCATTCAATACATACTGGAAAAGTTGATGGGGAAAAATATTAATGCATTACCGATTGACTATAGCTCTGCCAGTATTGAACATTTGCTACCACAGTCAAAAGGTGATGAAGCAATAGTCGGCAGCATAGGAAACTTGATATTAGTAGATAGGAAAACTAACGGCGAAGAATTAAGAGATCTAGACTTCACGGAAAAAATCAAAATTCTAAAATCTAAAAATTATCCAGTTGATCCTTATTTGCTAAACGCTACTCAGTGGAGCGAGGAGGAGATCAAAATAAGAGGTAAGTTGATGGCCCATCGGGCATACCATGAAATATGGTGTTTATAATTGAACTCAATTTGAGGTGATCGGCTACCACGAGTAAGGACTATACTGTAGAGGTATGAAATCTAGGTAGACAGCTTAACTCCTATGCTGACCCTAAATTATCCCCACATCGAGAAACCTAACGATCGACCTGCCCGGCTGCAACGCATACCCCGGATTCGGGTTGCCCAGATCATCATGGACTATCTCGCTTATGGCTGGTCAGTTGAAGAAATCTGTCGTCAGCACCCCTACCTAACGCCAGCTGAAGCACATGCAGCCATGGGGTATTACTTCGATCACCAAGAAGAGATCGATCAAGAAATTGCCCAAGAATGGCAGCAAGCACAAACATCCATTAATCAGGCATCTCGATCGCCTTTTTACATCCGCATGCAAGCAAAAGGGCTGCTGTAGGTGACAATTTCTTTGTATATGGATGTTCACGTCCCTCAAGCAATTACCGATCAGCTGCGTCGTCGAGGTATAGATGTATTGACAGCATCTGATGATGAAACGCAAACTCTCCCTGATGATCAGCTCTTAGGAAGAGCAACCCAACTCAATCGGGTACTCTTCACCCAATCCTGAAGACTGGATAAATACAGTTGAATATATTCCATTTAAGTGAATAAAGCTAATATAACTCAGAATCGATCGCAGAATACGATCGAAACTTAAAATGGAACGCGATCGAAAACGACTAGCAAAACAACCTACTGAAGCGTCTGGAGGATCGATCGGTCTGACATCGCGTTTGATCACCCAGTTTTATGATCTTTCGTAAATTACAGAAACGTAACGATCGAACTTTCAGCGTCCTGTAATCAGACTATGATGGGGTTGGGGTAGCTACCAATTCATTTCTCGATCTGGCCAAGATCCCTCCTTGGCATGAATTGCTTTTGAGCAGTATGGCCGATCGAGCCATTCGTTATATCTTTATAGTGTACTCGGTTTAATTCCGGATTAACGCCTTGATTGGATTCGATTTTGATATTTTTCTAACTCCACTCTCAACGCTGCAAGTTAAATAAGGAGTACAAAATGACGGAAACATCCCTGTTTGTATTCGGAGATAGTCTTTCCGACACCGGCAATTCTTTCCAATTTACCCAAGGACTGATTCCACCCGCTCCCTTCTATTTCAATGGTCGATTTTCAAATGGGCCCGTTGCAGTTGATCTGCTCCCTACTTTACTGGGGGTAACGCTCCAGCCTGCAAATAACTTTGCCTTTGGTGGAGCCACGACCGGACGCGGCAATTCCAATGAAGATGACCTGGGAGTGGATCTGCCAGGACTGCGCGATCAAATCGAGGCTTTTACTGCGATCGTTGGGGCAGGAGGCGCAGATGCAGCGGGGTTGTATCTGGTTTGGGCTGGTCCCAATAATTTTCTAGATACCTTAGGCGGTAGCGTTGTGGCAGATCCAGCCGCACTGCTCCAACAAGGGACGATCGACTTAGTGGATGCGGTTCAAACCTTAAATGGACTGGGAGCTGAACAGATTGTCCTGCCCAACATGGTCAACTTAGGGCGATTACCGGCCAGCCGAGAATTTAGCCGCGAAGCCACAGCGATCACCAAAGCATTCAATGCCTCGGTGGCGCTAGCGATCGGCAATCTCAACTTTTCTGTGACTGCGGTGGATCTCTTCAAAGTAGGAGAAGAAATTGCTGCCGATCCGGCTCGCTTCAACTTTACTAACGTCACCGATCCCCTCTTGTTTCGGTTGTTCGATCCGACCTTGCCTCCGCCCACAAACCCCAGCGAATTCTTCTTCTGGGATCAGTTCCATCCTACCCAGGAAGGTCACGCTATTTTTGCAGATGTCATTGCCAAAATCGTAACCAATCTCATTCCTCAACCTCAGTTCAATCGCATTCTAGGGACAGACCGCAGCGACTGGCGATTTGGCTCCACTGGTGATGATGATATGGATGGTTTAGCGGGTTCTGATTTTCTGTTTGCGGGAGCAGGGAACGATCGCATTGAGGGATGGAGCGGTCATGATCAGCTCTTTGGCGGGCAGGGGGATGATATCTTGTCGGGCGGTGAAGGCTACGATGCCATTTGGGGCGGTGAAGGAGCAGATATTGGGTTTGGGGGTGCGGGCTATGACTGGCTATTTGGGGAGATAGGAGATGATATCTTAGTCGGCGATGCGGGTGGAGATTGGATCAATGGCGGGCAGGGGAATGACTATCTGCTGGGCGGTGCCGATGATGATTTACTCTGGGGCGATCACGGTGATGATATTGTCAATGGCGGCAGTGAATCCGATCGAATTTGGGGTGGACAGGGCAATGATCAACTGGATGGTGGCACAGAAGCGGATCGACTGACCGGAGGTGCCGGGAACGATCGGTTCGTCTATCGATTCGGGAATGGGTTTGATCAGCTAATGGACTTTGTGCAAGGGCAGGATCAGATTGACCTGACTAGCTTCGAGTTTGCGAACTTTACGGAGTTTCTCAACAGCATCCTGCGATTGGTAGGAATCAATGCGAGTAACCTCTCAGAAGCTGATGTGCTGTTAGCCTGATTTGACCCTACTGGTTGAGCGTTCCTGCTTCTCTAAACTGAGAGTAAATCCTCGCTCACCAGCGATTGTGCAGTGAGGGGGCTGATGGTGCGCCATTGTAGATGGGTGGCATGACCTTGATGCCACTCAAAGGTCACCTGCCGAAATTCAGGATGGGTGAATTGTTTGAATTCGGTGGTGTAGTGTTCAATCCAGATCACACTCGCAGGATCGAGCTGGAACTCGGAAACTATTTTATCGATCAGCTTATCTACGACATAAGGAATAGACCAACCCAACTTAAACCCCATATCCGTGATAATCACAGTTTGAACTTCTGGATGAGGCTGAAAGATGCGTAAATGACCTTGCAGTCGCCAAACTCCAAATACTTGTCCGGGCAGTTGACAGTGATAAACTTGATCGATGATTTTCATACTTTTAAAGTCCTCTGGAATCCTTGCCAAGATGATGAGCGTGGGTCAGCTCACCTGTAGAACGGCGATCGAAGTGATTTCAATCAGCCGTAGGTTTGAATCAGCCGTGAATTTCAAGCTTCAATCAGCCGGGATGAGGCTTACGCAGTGGGCAGCCAGCCTACTTGGGCCTGCTTGCTTCTAGTTGTTCGCATAGCGTTTTAATTTGTTGATAAGCCCGATCGGGTGACAGTTTGCCAGCCGTCTCTAAGCTGGAAATTAAACTAACGCGCTGCGAAAACTCCTGTAAGTTGGCATTAAAAATCAGGTTAGCTGGCGTGAACTGACCTCGATAGCGGGCATAGGAATATACAAAATTGGCAGAATTGGCAGAATTGGCAGAATTGGCAGAATCGGTCATTACTGGGTTCCTACTAACCGTAAAGATTGATGTCAAAAGTGATCAGTCATGAGGGAATAGGGTTAAACCAAGGCCAGCGATCGAACCGCAACAGCAGGAGTATGTTGCAGCTTAAACGAGACAGGGGCATGGGAACTGATCGTGTCGATCAATGGCATCTCTTGCCAACAGCTCCGACAAAACCAATACACCTGCTGATGACGAATGTGTCGAATCATTGAATCGGAACAACAAGGGCAATGGGGCATCAAAATTTATCCTTAGTTAAAACAAGATAGAAAAATCTCAAGGGTGGTGGAACCAGGGCATCAAACTGTTTGTTTCTGCTTTAACTTAAATCTGATTGTTGAAGAACTTTTGAAGTTGGCTCAAATTCGCCAAATTGCAACTATTCGTTATATGATTCTGGGTCATCACTCAAAAAATGATGACAAATTGATAACATCGAATTCTTTTGGATTACTTTTGATGTCAGATCAGGCGGTTCTGCCCGGCACAATTAGAATATTTGCTTAACTCTGGACTGCTCTGGTTGAGTTAGCTTGTATGGTGGTCTATGAAGGCTACCTGCCCGAAACGATCGGTCTAATGTCTACGATGCAACGCCTAATCTTCGTGCACCGCTTGAACTCAGTTTGATGAAAGTTCAGTTTAATGAAAGTATTGTTAATTGAAGACGATCAAGCAATCTCAGACTTTTTGGCTGAGGTGTTCATTCACCAGCACTGGCTTGTCGAACAGTGTACAGACGGAGAATCGGGTTTGAAATTGGCTGAGACGCAAGCCTATGACCTGATCTTGCTCGATATTGGGTTGCCGAAGTTAGATGGCATTACGGTGTGTAGACAGCTCCGTAGTCGCGGTTGTCAGACCCCTATCCTACTGCTCACGGGTCAAGACAATCCCGCCGTGCAAGTTGCTGGGCTTGATGCTGGAGCGGATGACTATATCCAAAAACCCTTCAACTTAGAGATTGTGCTGGCACGAATGCGGGCAGTTGCTCGGAAAGGACAATCTGCGAACCCGGTGATGAGGTGGGAAAATATTCAGGTCGATTCGGTCAGAGGAGAAGTGAGCTGTGATGGCAACCTCGTACACCTCACGGCTAAAGAGTTTCACTTATTAACACTTTTTTTACTGAACCCCAAGCGGATTTACAGCCGTCGGGCTATTTTAGACCAGCTATGGGATTTTGCGGCTTCACCGGGTGAGGAAACCGTTAGCACTCACATTAAATGTGTGCGCCAAAAGTTAAAAGCCGTTGGATCCTCTGATCCGATCGAAACGGTTTATGGTCTGGGCTATCGACTTCGTGCCGCAGTTGCTCCATCACCGTTAACCGCAGAGAGCCCTCCCCCCGCCCAATTAGACCGTGGATCAGACCGTAGATCAAATCGTGGATCAGACCATGGATCAGACCATGGATCAGACCATGGATCAGACCGTGGGAGCCACCCAAGTGTAGACCCAGTCGCTCGTTCCAGACAGGCTCAATCGATCCACTCTACAGCTCAGGAGAAGGCTCAAGGAGTCACCTCGAAGGTTTGGCAGCAGTTTCGCGCCCACTATCTAGAGCAAATCGATCGGTTAGAAGTCTTAGTCCACCAACTCACGGCTGGGAGTGCTGCTTCCGGTCAGCTAGAGAGTGAACGGTTAGCTCATAAATTAGTGGGTTCGATGGGTATGTTTGGGTTGCAGGCTGCTTCTCAACAAGCGAAACAGCTCGAACAGTTAATGCAATCTTCAACCTTAGAGCAGCGTCAAATTGCCGTTGCGATCCAGTTGGTCAGCAGCTTGAAACAAGCGATCCTACAAGCCCAAGAGGAGCCACCCCCCAAGTCACAGCTTTTGCCGACTCCAGCCCGGTTAACAGTTCCTGCTGCAACCTTGTTAATTGTGGACGATGACTTGTGCTTGGCCGATCGGCTCAGAATTGAAGCGATCACCTGGAACCTGCAAGTTGAGATAGCAACCGATCTGACCGTAGCCCGCCAGATGATTGAACAGTTCCCACCCAGTCTGATTTTGCTTGACCTCAGCTTTCCCGGCGAGGAGAATGGGCTGACTCTGATGCGAGAACTCTCTCAACAAGCCGACAAAATTCCCGTTGTGATTTTTACTGCCCAAGAAGACCTGCGCGATCGGGTAGCAGCAGCCCGTTTGGGAGCCACCGCATTTCTCTGCAAACCCTCCCCAACCTACGAAATTCTCAAAACCGTGACTGATGTGCTGCATCGTTCCTCCCATGCGGCAGCAGGAAACACGATTTTAATTGTGGATGACGATCCTGGATTTCTGGCTTTACTTTCAACGGTGCTCTCCAACCAGGGAGTGCAGGTTACCACTACAGCCGATCCCCAGTCTTTTTGGCAAGTGTTAGCGACCTGCCATCCAGATATCCTGATCTTGGATTTGGAGATGCCAGAGTTTAATGGTGTGGAATTGTGTCAGGTTGTCCGTTCTGATCCGCAGTGGCAATATCTCAAAGTTTTGTTGCTATCTGCCCATACCGAACCTGATGACATCGCCCGTGCCTATGCTGCCGGAGCGGATGAGTATTTGAGTAAGACCCTCCCTGAACCCGAGTTGGTGAACCGGATTTTGGCGCGCCTGAATCGTCATCCGGATCCTGTTGCTTAAGTTGAATCATCTTTCTTAATCATGCCTCACCAGGATAACCATGCTCTTCCCAGTTTATCGCTCGTTCTTATCGACTGGAGTGGGGATCGCCTTAACCGGGGTAGCCTTACTGCTAACACTGATTCTGGAGCCCTTACTCGATCGGACGATCGGCACTTTCTTTTATTTGGCAGTAATTGTTAGCACCTGGTATGGCGGCAGTTATCCAGGTGGGATGGTCATTATTCTCTCTCTTTTAATATTAAATTATCGTTTCGTTTCAGCCTTTTTATTGACTATTTTTCCCTATTCTTTAGTCATTCACAGTGGCAATCTTCTTCGTTTAGGAATTTTTGCGCTCGTAGCGCTCACTATTATGCTACTGAGCAATAATCTGCGAGCCAGTAAACGTCAAGTTGAACAGCTCAGCCGTAAATTACAGGCAGAAAGTGCCGAGCGGTTAAAGACGGCCTTAAATGCAGCCCAGATGGGAATGTGGGACTGGGATATGGTGACGGGTCAAATTAGCTGGTCGCCGGAACATGAGCAGTTATTTGGGTTGGCACCGGGTCAATTTGACGGCAAATATACCACCTTTGAGGCTTGTCTGTATGCTCCCGATCGAGCAGGGATCACTCAAGCTCTAAATCAATCGATCGATCAGGGTATTCCCTACCATCACGAGTTTCGTGTCGTTTGGGCTGATGGAAGCATCCATTGGATTGAAGGACGAGGACAGGCGTTTTATAACCGGGATGGAAAGCCTGTGCGCATGTCAGGAACGATCATGGCGATCGATCTGCGGAAACAGGCCGAGCTGGCATTACAACAATTGAATATGGAATTAGAGCAACGGGTTGTCGATCGAACCACAGAACTGTCTCAGGTGAACGATCGCTTGCTAGCCAATTTAAGAGAGCAGCAACAGATCCAACGGCAGTTAGCTGAAAAAGCGCAGTTGCTTGATCTGGCCCATGACACGATTATGACTCTGGATCTGAATTGGGTGATCACTTTCTGGAACCAGGGTGCCGAGCGCATGTATGGCTGGACGGCAACGGAAGCGATCGGACAAGTCTCCTACACTCTACTGCATACCCAGTTTCCCCAACCTCTCCCAGCGATCCAAGCCGAATTGTTTGAGCAAGGCTATTGGGAAGGGGAATTACAGCATCGCAACCGCGATCAACAGCCTCTCATCGTAGCGAGCCGTTGGATCTTGCAAAAAGATGAAATGGGTCGGCCCAGCAAGATTCTCAAAATTAACAATAATATTACAGCTCAAAAAATGACAGAGCGAGCATTACAGCAATATGTTACTGAAGTTGAAGACCTCTATAACAATGCACCTTGCGGCTATCATTCCCTGAATGCAGATGGCATCATTGTCCGAATCAACGATACGGAACTGAATTGGCTAGGATATAGCCGTGATGAAGTGGTTTTTCGTAAGAAGTTTGTTGATCTGCTCACACCTGATGCGCAACCGATTTTCCACCAACATTTTCCTCACTTTAAAGCTCAGGGTTGGATCAACAATTTAGAGTTTCAAATGCTCAACCTGGATGGGACAACCCGGTGGGTCAGCTTGAATGCAACAGCGATTTATGATGAAGCAGGCAACTTCGTGATGAGTCGATCGACATTATTCGACATCAGCGATTACAAACAAATGGAAGCTGAACGTTTACAAGCAGAAATTGCCCTCCGAGAAAGTGAGGAACGTCGCCGCTTAGCCCTTGACCTGACCCACATTGGTTTCTGGGATATGCACCTCTCCAGTGAAACCATCGTCTGGAATGACAATCACTTTACCTTGTTGGGCTTATCACCGACCAGTCATCTACCCAACTACGAACTCTGGCGCAACTGCGTCCATCCCGATGATTTAGCCTGGATTGAGCCACGCTTTATCAGCTCGATCGAGAATCATACCGACTATGCGGCTGAGTATCGGGTGATTTATCCAGATGGTTCGATTCATTGGTTGATGGGACGAGCCAGAGCCCTATATGATGCAGCGGGTAACCCAATCCGATCGATCGGCGTATTGTTGGATATTACCGATCGAAAGCAGATTGAAGCAGCTCTACGACAGAGTGAAGAAACGTTCCGTTCTGTGAGTGAATTTTCACCAATGGGAATCTTTCTCTGTGATGTGACTGGGCAATGTATTTATACCAATCTGCGCTATCAGCAGATCGTTGGTTGTACCAGCGAAGAAGCCTGGGGAGAGGGTTGGCAAGCCTTTATTCACCCTGAGGATCGGGAATGGGTTTTGCCGCAATGGGCGAATATGATTGCAACCGCCAGTGATGGCATCTTCAATGATTTACGCTACCAGGATCGGCAAGGCAGAATTTGCTACACCAAAGTCCGCACCGCACCGATCAAACGGGTTGATGGTTCTGTTTCACTCTTTGTTGGCATGGTGGAAGATATCACGGAATATCGCAAAATTGACCAAATGAAGCAGGAATTTATCTCTGTTGTCAGCCATGAACTCCGCACTCCCTTGACTTCAATTCGAGGCTCTCTGGGGTTGGTTGCTGGAGGAGTCTATGACAAAAAACCAGAGAAAATGAAAGAAATGATCGAGATTGCCGCCCGTCAGAGCGATCGGTTGGTGCGTTTAGTGAATGACATTCTGGATTTGCGTCGCCTGGAATCGGGGCAATCCCAGTTTAAGTTTAGGCAATGTGCAGCGATCGATCTCATTCAACAGTCCGTTGATGTGATGCACACGCAAGCCGAGCAGAGTCAGATCACCTTGGTGATGGTGCCGACTGCTGCGATCGTTTGGGCAGATGCGGATGCGATCGTACAAACCTTAACCAATCTGCTCAGTAACGCGATCAAATTTTCACCGCCCCATTCCACCATCACCCTGGCTGCCGCTGCTGCCACTACCCCAATGCCTGCCGCCTCGACGGTTTTCTCCATTCAAGATCAAGGGCGAGGCATCCCGGCCGATCGCTTGGAGGCAGTTTTTGGGCAATTTCAGCAGGTAGATGCTTCTGACTCTCGCGAAAAGGGGGGAACTGGATTAGGATTAGCTATTTGCCGTACGATTGTTGAGCAACATCAGGGACGAATCTGGGTTGAAAGCACTTTAGGGCAGGGAAGTACTTTTTACTTTACCCTGCCGATAGACTCAACCTCAGCAGATCAGGCAATGAAGTCATAGGGAGAATGAGGTTGACCAGAGCAATGGGAGACAACATGCCAACCAAACGGGTGTTGATCGTGGATGATGAAGCAGATATTCGAGCGATCATTCAAGGCTGTTTAGAAGAGATTGCAGGCTGGCAGGTGTTAACCGCAACCTCAGGCGAAACGGGCATAGAACTCGCCATTATCGAACAACCTGATGGCATTCTCATGGATGTATCAATGCCTGGGATCGGCGGTCTAGCAGCCTTCCGCAAACTTCAGTCCGATCAGCGAACAGAGATGATTCCCGTTGCCTTTTTAACGGCTAAAACCCTGCCAGAGGAGCAAGAACGCTGGAATGCCTTAGGAATTCGGGGCATTATCGATAAACCCTTTGACCCTATGACCCTTGTAGAACGGGTGATGGATGTTTTTGGTTGGGCTGCTTAAATTTTGTCCAACTTCAAAGTTTCTTCAAAACTCGGCTCTAAGGTAAAACAAAATGAAGTTGGGTTGATCGGCAGATATACATCTCTCAGCCAAATTAGGCATCTAGCGCAACTCGTTGGAGAGAACCCCGCCGCTCGAGGTTCTCCTCAGGTTTTACTGAGATCCGCCTCAATGTTACCCCCTACCACTCAGGCGCTACCCGTGCAAAGGGGGAGCCCTGCTTCACCTGCTAGCTGAATGACTGTGCTACAGACTTTCAAGTCATTGAGTCCACCCACTGAATGAGCACTTTTGAGTCATGAGTCGCTTTCTAAATGATGGTTACTAAACGGGTTTTGATTATCGACGATGAGGCGGATGTGCGAGCCGTGCTTCGAGGATGCTTAGAGGATATTGCTGGCTGGGAAGTCATCACAGCCCCCTCTGGGTCAGAAGGGCTAAGGCTGGTGATTGCAGATCCCCCCGATGCCATTCTGTTGGATGTGATGATGCCTCACATGGACGGATTGACTTTCATCAAATTATTGCGAACTCATCCCCAGGGAACTTCAATTCCTGTGGTTCTTCTGACCGCTAAAACCAGCCTCACCTCTGCAAATTTCTCTTCCGATCCTGATTTTAAACTTGATGTTAAAGGGGTTATTCCCAAACCATTCGATCCATTTCTTCTCATCGAGCAATTTGCTCATCTGCTAGATTGGGATGTAGAGCTATAGCAACCTATTGCAATCGTCATTCCCGAAACAGCCCCAGGCAGATCAGGGCACTGATGCAATGCCCTGCAACGATCAATCCTTGTGTCTAGGCTTCCTGCCATAATTCGCGAACCCCATTTTCTGGCAGCCAAGTGGCAATTTCTTGAATACGCTCCTCAGAAAGTTCATCCTTGGTTGCTGAAAATACAGCTTTCACCGCTCGCTTGCGATCGGCATCTTCATGTTCGAAGCTCCGTTCAAAGCCGCCCTCATTGGCAACTCGGAAGAAGAAGCGATCGGAGTCGATTTTGAAAATACCTGGCCCCTGCCAGGGTGGGCGGACTCGGCTCAGCAACCCGACGATCGGATTGGTATCCTTCCAAAGGTCAGTAATCTCCATCTGCAACGCTTTTTCAGACGTATCCATCGCCTCTTCGTGCAATTCATCGGCGACCCGATCTGCGGCTTCAGTAGTCATTAGATCCCGCATTACCCGAAACACAACTTCTGTAAAGTCTCTAGCATCATAGGGATCGGCAAATTTTCCTTCTACCATCACCTTCTCTAAAAATGAGCGATGCTGATCTGCAATTAATGCTCTAGAATCTTCGATCTCGGTCGGATCGATTTCTGGATTGTTTCTCTTTAGAGTTTCATCTACCATTAATTTTCTCCTACCTGCTACTTCGATTCCGGCGTAGTCCGGTGTAGTAATGTTGATAGGTTAGATGAATTGAGATGATTTTACCTCTTTCGTGAGTTAGATTCTTTCGTGATACCAATTTACTCGGAGCTTGCGTAGAATCGATGCTTGCTAGACAAGCAGCTTAAGCCCTTTGTTCTACTCAGCTTCACAAAGAATGGGGATGAGTCAGGTTCTATAGGAATAAACAAATTGAGTCCTACTCCTGCTACATTGACCCAACCGTCTGATTGTTAGCAGCTCGATCGCGCATTTAGTACTTGTATACTGTTCAGCCTTGACTAATTCAGCCTACTAATTCAGCCTTTACTAATTCAGCCTTTACTAATTCAGCCTTTACTAATTCAGCCTTTACCAGAGGTTAATCTCATTGTCGATCAAGATTAATCCTCTGTTAACTCTTATTTTTGGCTTTTGTTCTATTGTCGTGACTAGATCTTGATCATAGACAACCATTTAAAGTATGACTCTTAGGAAGAGATGGTTCCGGTTTGGCTGGCAGGCTTTCCTCTCCTGTTTGCTAACTGTGGTTGTGACGGCTTGTGTTGTGCAGCAATCTCCCGATGCAGCGAAGACGGCTGATGGGAGTGTGCCAGCAGACTCTAGTGCTATTACAGTTTATACCGCCCTGGAGGATGACCAGTTAGCGAAATATCTCCCCTTGTTTGAGCAAGCCCATCCCGACATCAAGGTTAACAAAGTGCGAGACTCGACAGGGGTGGTAACGGCAAAACTGCTGGCAGAGAAGGATAATCCGCAAGCCGATGTGGTTTGGGGACTGGCAGCCTCAAGCTTACTGGTTGCCGACCAGCAAGGCATGTTGGAACCTTATGCACCGCAAGGGTTGGATAAAGTGCGCGATCAATTCAAAGACGATCGCGATCCGCCTCATTGGGTTGGTATCGATGCCTGGATGTCAGCCTTTTGCGTCAATACCGTGGAGATGGAGAAGCGCAATCTGGCGATCCCTCAATCTTGGGCTGATTTGACCAAGCCGGAGTATAAAGGTTTGATCGTAATGTCGAATCCGGCTTCCTCTGGCACAGGTTTCCTTTCTGTATCAGCGATGCTGCAAATGAAAGGTGAGCAGGAAGGTTGGAACTATCTCGATGCATTACACCAGAATGTTGCTCAATATATGCATTCGGGTTCTAAACCTTGCAAAGTTGCAGGCTCTGGTGAATACCCGATCGGTATTTCCTTTGATTATCGTGCCGTCAAGCAGAAGAATGATGGCGAGCCGATCGAAGCTGTTTTTCCCGAAGAGGGATCGGGTTGGGATATTGAAGCCAATGCTTTGGTGAAGAAGGACAATATCAATCCAGCCGCCAAAACTTTCCTAGACTGGGCAATCTCACCTGAAGTCTCCAAGCTATATGCAGAATCCTTCCCGATTACGGCTGTTGAAACGGATGTACCTGTTCCGGCAGGCTATCCCCCTGAACCGATCAAACAGTTGACGACCAAAAATGATTTCAACTGGGCCGCTCAGAACCGGGATGCCATTTTAGCCGAATGGACAAAGCGATATGATGCCAAGTCGGAAGCCAAGAGCTAATAGATACCTGTGAGCTTGCAACATTTTGTGTGAGTTCGCAGCATTTTGACTGTCCCTGCTATTTGACTGTGTCCCTGCTAGCGGAGCTTTCCCATGACCCAATCCTCGGATGATTTGACTGTTGAGCGCAGCCGTCGATCGCAGCCTTCCGCTTCCCAAGCGGCCAGCTCTTTAGCAGGGGCACCATCGCCTTTTCTGGTTCCATCACGAGACGATCGAGGCGAGCCCTATTTACAGGTTGAGAACGTTCATAAAACGTTTGGTCAATATGTCGCATTACGCGATATTTATTTGGATGTCTATCCAGGGGAGTTTGTCTGTTTGCTAGGGCCAAGCGGCTGCGGCAAGACCACTCTGCTGCGGATCATTGCTGGTTTAGAACAGCAAACCAGTGGACGAGTGATTCAGGCTGGTCGGGATGTCTCACGACTGCCGCCCGCCAAGCGAGATTTTGGTATTGTTTTTCAGTCTTATGCCCTATTTCCGAACCTGACAGCAGCTCAGAATATTGCCTACGGGCTGCAAAACGCCAAGCGACCCAAACCTGAAATTGCGGATCGGGTCGAGGAGTTATTAGCCAAGGTGGGGTTGGAAGGTTTTGGGCCCAAATATCCGGCCCAGTTATCGGGAGGGCAGCAGCAGCGGATCGCGCTTGCTCGGGCTTTGGCCCTCTCACCAGGTCTGTTACTGTTGGATGAGCCACTATCCGCTTTGGATGCAAAGGTGCGCGTTAAATTACGGACTGAAATTACCCAATTGCAGAAGCAGTTAGGAGTCACTACGATCATGGTGACGCATGACCAAGCTGAAGCCCTGGCTATGGCTGATCGCATTGTGGTGATGGATAAGGGTTTTATTGCCCAGATTGGTACGCCCCGATCGGTATACCAACATCCCAATACGCCATTTGTCGCCAACTTTATCGGAGTGATGAACTTTCTCTCCGGCATATCCATCAGTGATGAAGAAGTTCGATGTGGCAATTTACGCTTAAAAACGCGATCGGAAGAAAGCACGCCCAATCATCCCGTGAAAATCGCGATTCGTCCGGAAGATATCAAAGTTCTACATTCACCCGAAGCAGCGGGAAATCTACCGAATGTGTTGACTGCCGACATTGAAGGGATCGAGTTTCTCGGCTCCGTCTATCAGCTTGCCCTCCGGCCGGATGGCGATGCAAAAGAGCAACTTACCTGTGAAGTGTCGATCCATGAAGCCCGCGATCTGGATTTAGCGATTGATCGATCGCTCCATATTCAACTCCCTCCCGAACTGATTCGCGTATTTGCCGCCTAATCTGACACGACAACATGGTGAGAGCCGAACTTTTACGTTTCCCCCTATGACCTCAACTCCCTCTTCCTTACCATTCTGGCAACGGTTTTTTCCGCCACAGGTTAGCCATATTACCACTCGGGAAGACTGGATCCGAGTCGCCCTACTCGGCTTATGCACCCTATTTTTGCTGGTGGGGGTGGTCTTTCCCCTCTATCCCATGGTGCTCCGGAGTTTGCAGGATACTTCTGGCAGTTGGGTCGGGTTGGCCAATTATCGGACTTACCTGAGTACACCATCCCTGGTGACTTCCCTCAGCAATACCCTGTGGATGGCAGTCTTGACTGCGCTGTTGTCGGTGATCTTAGGCTTTGTATATGCCTATGCGCTTACTCGCACGGCCATGCCCGGTAAGTTTATCTTTCGGATTTTAGGGTTACTCCCGCTCTATGTGCCACCGTTGGCTAATGCGATCGGGCTTGTGTATTTATTTGGTAACAATGGGTTAGTCACGAAAGGACTATTTGGCATTCTGCCGGGATGGGATATTAATCTCTACGGGCTCAACGGCATTGTGATTGGAGAATTTCTGTATTGTTTCCCCCAGGCAGTGGTAATTCTCACAACAGCCTTAAGCTTGACCGATGCCCGCATCTATGAGGCAGCAGAAGCCTTACGGACTCATCCAATTCGTACCTTTTTGACTGTAACACTTCCTAGCGTTAAGTTTGGTTTAATCAGCACGATCTTTGTCTGTTTTATTCTGGCATTCACTGACTTTGGTGTGCCGAAGGTAGTAGGCGGTAGTTTTAATGTGCTGGCGATCGAGATTTACAAACAGGTGATTGGGCAGCAAAACTTCTCAATGGGAGCGACCATTAGTGTCTTCCTGCTGATGCCAACGATTCTAGCGTTTGTGATCGATCGCATTGTGCAGCGTCGTCAGACGGCTTTGGTCAGTGCCAAATCAGTCCCCTTTCAGCCTCGATCCAACCCGATCGTCGATGGGCTGATGTTTGCCATTTGCACCCTGATTGCCGGATTCGCAGTCATCGTATTTTTAACCATCATTTTTGCTTCATTTGTGCGGGTCTGGCCTTATGATTTCAGCCTTACCCTCAAACACTACAACTTTAATGCAGTGGGTGGAGGTGGCTACGCAGCCTATTGGAACAGCATCCGCATGTCGCTCTATACGGCTATTGGGGGAACGATCGCCGTTTTCATCGGTGCCTATCTGATCGAGAAGGGTAAAGGCTGGGGCTGGTTGCGATCGGTTAACTATTTTCTCTCGACCGTTCCCTTAGCTTTACCCGGACTGGTGTTGGGTTTAGCTTATGTTTTCTTCTTCAACAAACCGCTCTGGTTGATCCCAGGTACCAGTTATGCCCTAGTGAATCCCTTTAACTGGCTATACGGCACCATGGGAATTCTGGTACTCTGTAATATTATCCATTTCTATACCGTTTGTTTTCTGACGGCTACAACCGCGCTGAAGCAAACCGATCCAGAATTCGAAGCGGTATCTGCCTCAATGCGCGTACCGTTTTATAAAACATTCTGGCGAGTTACCGTTCCCCTATCCATTCCCGCTATTTTAGATATTGGCATTTACTATTTCATTAATGCCATGGTGACCATCTCGGCTATTATCTTTATTTATCCACCGGCGATCCCTTTAGCAGCAGTGGCGATCGTCAATATGGATGATGCCGGAGATGTAGCCCCTGCCGCTGCCATGTCTGCCCTAATTGTCGGTACCAGCATTGGAGTCCGGTTAATCTATTCCTTTCTGACTCGGGGACTGCATCGACGCACGCAAGCATGGTTGAAACGGTAAGCGATTGAACCATCCGGGTGTTTTGGTTCTTCTCAGTCATTTCAGTTCTTGTCAACAAAGGTTGGATGATCTGCCCATGTTTAATCCGTCCGTGCCCAAAATTCAACTGGTCGTCTGTGATATGGCTGGCACCACGGTGCGAGACGATCGAGAAGTGGAGCAGTGTTTTTTTGCTGCGGCCAATCAAACCGGACTACACGCCAGTGCCGATCGGGTGATCGCCATGATGGGATGGCCCAAGAAGCAAGTGTTTCAAGTTTTATGGCAGGATCAAATTGGCAGCGATCATCCGGATTACTGGTCTCAGGTCGAAACCTCCTTTGCGGCTTTCAAGCTGATTCTGGAAAACCATTATCGGACTCAACCCGTGCAACCCACAGTAGGATGTCTGGAGCTATTTGCCTGGTTAAAGGCCCAAGGAATTAAAATTGCCTTGACAACTGGATTTTATCGAGAAGTTACCGATATTATTCTGGAACGTTTAGGGTGGAAGCAAGGATTGAACGCTAATTATGTTGGATCGGCAGATACGATCATTCAAGTCTCCGTCACTCCTTCCGAAATTTTTAATACCGAAGGGCGGCCGGCTCCTTACATGATTCAAAAGGCAATGTATCAGTTAGGGATAATCGATCCACAAACCGTAGTGAATATTGGCGATACACCTTCTGATCTAGAATCCGGCCGCAATGCTCACTGTTTATACTCGTTTGGTGTGACTAATGGTACCCACACCCGTGAACAGCTTGGGGCCTATCCCAATGATGGTTTGTTTGATGATCTATCTGCATTCCAGGCTAAGTTAGACCCTCTGATCAGCGCATCCTGAATGATCAGTTTGCGTGATTCTTGCCTTCTTCATTTGCAAAATTGCCCCAAATTGCCCCAAATTGCCCCAAATTGCCCTAAATTGACTATGAGCCAACAACACGCTGAAGTGGCGATCATTGGTGCCGGAATTGTCGGATTAGCCCATGCTTTAGCTGCCGCCAAACGAGGATCCAAGGTGGTGGTGTTTGACCGCCATCCGATCGCAATTGGAGCCTCCATCCGCAATTTTGGCATGGTTTGGCCGATCGGGCAGCCCACAGGTCATCTGCTGAAACGGGCAATTCGATCGCGACAGATCTGGCTGGAAGTTTCAGAAAAGGCTGGATTTTCCGCCGATCCCTGCGGCTCCCTGCATTTGGCTTATCAACCGGATGAGCTGGCAGTGCTGCAAGAATTGGTTGAAACCCGGCAGCATGATCTCTACCAGATTGCCCTCCTCTCGCCCGCTCAGGTGCTAGAAAAAAGTCCGGCGGCGATCCCCCACGGATTATTGGGAGGATTATGGAGTGCCACCGAGGTAATTGTCGATCCGAGACAGGCGATCGGCATGATTCCTGATTTTCTGGCTCGCTGCTACGGGGTCGAATTTCGGTTTAGCCAAGCGGTCACCGCCGTAAATTATCCCCACTTCACCGCCGGTGGAGAGCGATGGAGTTGCGATCGGATGTATATCTGTAGCGGGACTGATTTTGAAACGCTTTACCCAGCAGTCTTTCAACACAGTGGGATCACCAAGGTCAAACTGCAAATGCTACGAACGATTCCCCAACCCGATGGCTGGAGACTAGGGCCCGCCCTGTGTGCGGGATTAACTCTCACCCATTACCAATCCTTTGCTCACTGCCCGACTCTACCGGCCTTAAAATCGCGCATTCAAACTGACACTCCCGATTTCGTTGATTGGGGTATTCATGTTATGGTGTCGCAAAATGCGATCGGTGAATTGACGATCGGTGATTCCCATGAATATGGGCTTCATCTTGATCCGTTCGATCGGGCTGATGTTAACCAAATCATTCTCGATTACTTTCAAACATTTGCCGCTCCCCCTTCTCTGCAAATTGCCCAAACCTGGCATGGAATCTATGCCAAACTTCCTGGTAAAACCGAGTTGGTGGTGCAGCCAGAACCGGGAGTCACGATCGTCAATGCGCCGGGTGGGGCGGGGATGACCCTCTCGTTCGGCTTGGCCGAAGAGGTATTGGATGGATTGATCAGTCGTTAAAACATTACAGCTAAAACATTACAGCTAGAACATTACAGCTAGAACATTACAGCTAGAACATTACAGCTAAAACATCACAGCAGGAGATTTGAGCCTTACAGGCTGCGTTCCACCTGCAACATGCGGCGATAGGACAACCAACCCATCACCACCATCACGGCGGCAAAAATCGCGAGAAACCGAAAGTGAGGAGCAATATCCACTAGGCTGGCATCGTTCGCTGAGACTTGCAGCAAAGCCTCATTCATGTGGTAGATCGGATTAAACTGAGCCAAATTCAGCAGAGTTTCAGGGAACAGGGAAGCGGGCAGAAATGCTCCCCCCAGGATCAACAAGGGAACCCCAAAGGCCGCGACGAGGGAGTTGACATCCTCAGTGCGTTTTGCCAGTTGGGTGCCTAAAATAAATCCCACCCCCACATAGGCCGCAATGCTCAGTAAAATAATTGCCGCTCCTAAGCCCAGGGAGCCATTGAATTGAGCACCCCAGAAGGCGGCGATCGTGTAAACCAGTAGGGTTTGTCCGATCCCGATAAAACAGTGAGCTAGGAAAATGCCTAAAAAGTAGGAAGTACCACTCAGCGGTGAGATGAAAAGGCGCTTGAGGGTCAACTGTTCTCGTTCGGCAACGACGGTGGCCACACTGCCGCCCAGACAACTAAAAAATAGCGCTGCCCCCACTAAGCTAGAGGGAGCTGCGCTTTCAAACGCTTGATCCAGGGAAATCTGGCCCCGCTCTGCCAGAATCAACCCATTGATCAGCAGCACTGAAATCGGAAAAATACTCCAAAAGATCAGACTACGCCGCCGCCGCAATAATTCTGTTAAAATTCTTTGCGCAACTGCTACTGTTTCGTACCAATACTTCATGAGATTTGAGGAGAGTGGAAGAAATCTAGTGAAATTGTCTCGGTTGGTCAAGCTCGATCGATGCTTACTAAAAGTGAGTGCTAGAACTGCTTAGAATTGATGCTTCGCGTCAATGCTTCAAAAAGTCTACTGTGTGGAGTTCGTGTTTGCGTGAATCAACAGCCTCAATTTGAATTGAATCTCTCTCGTCGAGCCCTGCTGCAACTGTTTGGTGTGAGTGCTACGTTTGGACTGTTGGGCTATACGCGCTTTACTAAGCCTCAACCGACGATTCATCAGCAAGATACCCTTGCCCTACCCCATCGTCTTGATCAGCCAAAGCGAGTAGTGGTGGTGGGGGGTGGATTGGCCGGTTTAGCGGCGGCCTATGAACTGAGCCAGCGGGGATTTGCCGTCACCCTACTGGAACGATCGCCCCAACTTGGGGGTAAGATTGCGAGCTGGCCGATCCAGGTTGGGTCAGATACCTTTCAGATGGAGCATGGCTTCCACGGTTTCTTTCCCCAATACTACAACCTGAAAAGCCTGGTAGCCGATCTGGAGATTCAGCAAAACTTTGTCGATCTGAAATATTATTCGGTGGTGTTTCGGGGCGATCATTACCAGCCAGAAGTGTTTCGGCCCAGTCGATCGGCCTTTCCCTGGAATATCGTCGATCTGGCCATTTCCTCCCCCAATCGCTTGAACTGGGGCATTAATCTTACCCACCCGAAGCACTGGCAAGTTTTTCGGGCGATTACGGGATTCCATCCCCAGAAGAGCTACCAGCGGCTGGATCACCTCTCGGTGGCCGATTGGGTGTCTGATGACTTTCCCCAAGGTTTATACGATCTCTACTTTTTGCCATTCGCTAAATCGAGTCTCAATGCTCCTGATGTGATGAGTGCGGCGGAGCTGATGCAGTTCTTCCACTTCTACTTTTTCGGCAATCCAGAGGGGCTCGCCTTTAATGGGACGAAGCAGGATATGGGCACTTCACTGGTGCAGCCGATCGCCCAGTCGATTTTGGCTCAGGGCGGCACGATTGTAACGGAAGCAACGGTTGACCAAATCGAATGTCAGGAGGGGCAGATTCGCGCCCTCAGCTATCAGGTGGGTAATGCGGGTTCTCAGGTGCCTTTCTGGGTGGCGCAAAATCCCCTGTTTGCAACTGCCCATCCCGATGGTGGCCATACCTATTACGGAGCCGGGGATCGGATGTTTGCCGTCACTGAAACGGGCAAAGAAGCAATCTCCCTCACCTGTACCCACCAGGGTTGTACGGTGCAACCCCAGGCTGATGGGCAATTTCACTGTCCTTGCCATGGGGCAATTTTTGATGCCGAGGGGCGGGTGGTGCAGGGGCCAGCCCAGCGAGATTTGCCTAAGTTCCGGGTGGCAGAGCGGCAGGAGGATCGGGTGCAGCTAGTCGGTTTGCCTGGCGGTGCCAGCGGGGATGGAACGACCGTCGCGGCTCAAATGGCCAATCAGCAAACCGCCCAAACGATTGAGGCAGATTACTACGTGTTTGCCACCGATGTGCCAGGGGTGCAACAGTTGTTTGATCGCATGAGTGGCACGGTCTGTCTACCGCTCTCTCGCAAGGTGGAAGCATTGGCACTGTCCGATCCCTTTGCCGTCTGTCGGTTCTGGTTCGATCGAGACTTTGAGTGGGCCCATAGCGACTTTACTTCCCTATCGGGCTACCGGCTCACCGACAGCATTACCCTTTACCACCGGATTCAGGATCAGTTTATTGAATGGGCGAATCGTACCGGCGGCAGTGTGGTGGAACTTCATGCCTATTGCTATAAAGAGCAGGAATTTCCTACCCAGGCAGACTTGATCGCCACCTTTGAACAGGAACTCTATGAGATTGTGCCTGCTCTGCAAGCCGCAACCCTGCTCCATCGAGAACTGGTCAACCAGAAAAACTTCTCTGGCTATCCTCCCAATAGCTACCGCGATCGGCCCGAAACCCGCACGGATTTTGCGAACCTAATGTTTGCCGGAGATTGGGTGAAGATGCCGTTTCCCTGTGGCTTGATGGAGCGGGCGGTGAGTAGTGGGTTGTTGGCTGCGAATGCGATCCTGCAACAAGAAGGGCTGCAACGCCGACCAATTTTCTCAGTTAACCCGGAGGGAATTTTGCAGATCTAGGATGGGGATCACTTCAGTAGGGTTGCCGCGTGGGGGCGATCGGTGGGTTTATAAACCATTGCCGATCAAAATAAACGGACCATTGCCGATCAAAATAAACGGGGCCCAATAGTAAGGATGATCGAGGTTATTGCTGACGTTGGCGGGCAGTCCGGTGGCGGTGCTGACGACATCGATGCGGGCTTCGCCGCGAATCCCACCCACGGGCGTGAGATCGCCGGTAATCAGGGCAATTTGGGCTTGGCGCAGGGCTTCGGTTTTGGTCATGCCTTTGTTCAATGCGGCGTAGAAGGCATCCATCAACATCTGCGTACCGCCATCGTTAACCGACCAGAGAGAGGCGATCGCGGCCTTAGCCCCGCGCTGCTGCATCTGATAGCCGAAGCCGAGAATTTCGACCCCTGTGCCTAAAGCATCACCCACTCCGGTTTCGCAAGCGCTCAGCACCACCAGATCAACATTGTTCAAATTCCAGTTTTCCACCTGTTTGAGGTTGGCGGTTTCGCCGTTGCCAAACAAAATAAACGAGTTCTCTGCCCGCCCATCGGTGGCAAATTCGGCATGGGTGGCTAAATGAACGATCGTGTAGTTATTCATCAGCGCCACGGT
>JALOOM010000014.1 GCA_025454395.1 Elainella sp. Prado103 | reverse complement strand
CGGTCGAAGCAGATGAAATTAACCCTGCCGAAGTTGGGTGGGAATCCGGTGCCGAAGTCACTAAGTTGACCCTGCCGAAGCGATGAGAATATGCACGTTAGCTGGCTTTGTCCTTGGTTGGGACGGTACTGCAAGGTTATCTATGAGCATCAAATGTTCAGGATGCGAATTTAGCGTTTAGGTATACTAGAGCTAGATATCTCACTCTGCTGGGAAACCTTGAACACATGACAAACCGTGAGCAATTGATTCAGGAACTTGAACAGGCTCCCGATGATTTAGTACAGGTAGTGCTGGATTTTTTACATCGGGTTAAAGCGATACGCAAGAACCATCCGCTTGCAAAATTTGCAGGAATTCTAAGTGATTCAGAGGCGGAGGATTTACAGCGAACAATTGTGGCGGAATGTCGGCAGGTGGATTTGAATGAGTGGTGAGATCGCGCTTGATACCTCTGCTGCGGTTCGTTTCTTAAATGGAGATGCAACAATTACTGAGAGGATATTAGTTTTACCGGAAATAACCTTGCCAGTGGTAGTGGTCGGAGAGTTATTATTTGGTGCAGAAAACTCAACACGTCCGCTACAAAACTTGCCCCGCTATGTGGAATTCATATGGGCTTGTAGAGCGGTTCCTTTAGGGAGAGAAGCAGCAACAATATTATAGTGCCAATCATCCCTCCGCCTGGCGGGATAGCCGAACTCCCGGTTTAAGCAGTTTTGCCCAACCCGAATTGGTTGAGTCGATCGCGATCGAGCAATTTAATTTGTGAACCATTCATCTCAATCAGATTTTCCTGGCTCAATTTCGCGAAGGCCCGCGATAGGGTTTCTGGAATGGTACCGAGTCTGGCTGCGAGCTGCCCCTTAGTCAGATCTAAGGTGACTAAATCTGGATCGGTGGTTGGGGAACTGAGGTTTAATAGATAAACGGCAAGTCGGGCCGGCACTTCTCGTAGGGTGAGGGTATCGACCAGATGGGAAAAATGTCGCAAATGGCGAGCGAAACTTTTGAGGAGATTAATGGTTAGGGCAGGCTGTTGTGCCAACAAATCAAAGAAAGACTGGCGCGGAAAGAACAGGACTTCAGATTTTTCGATCGCGGCGGCCGAAGCCGGAAAACAGTCTCCATCCCAAGCGGGCACTTCCGCAAAATGATCACCGCTGCCAAAAATATGTAAAATCTGCTCTTTTCCATCTGTTGATAACTTGAAGACTTTGATCCGCCCCGATCGAACTACAAAAAAACCATTACCCGCATCCCCCTGGTGAAATAAGATATCGCCTCGGTGATGGGTTTGCTCGATCGCCAGAGCAGCGAGTTCTGTGAGTTGCTCAACTGGCAAACCCTGAAAGATCATCGTTTGGCTGAGAAACAGGCAAAGGTTTGAAGGGGAAGGGGAATCAGCAAGGGGCATCGGCAAAATGGGATAGAAATCAAAAGTCAAGCTCAGAGATGTTCAGCCCGATCGCTGGATTCTGGTTCAGTTCGATCGAGCTTCCTTTAGCCTAAACAATTTTTCACGAGAGTCTGGGGAAACCAAAATGGAAGAAAATCTGAAGGTGCAGTTATCTTCTAAGAACTTGACTTAAGTCAAAGCATTGCCCTAGGTTGCCGTCCTACAGTGAACCCAGATTCCAGGAGGACTTGAAGCATGTTTTGTGAACAGTGTGAACAAACCGCCAGCGGACAAGGATGTCATCAATGGGGTGCCTGTGGCAAAAGCCCAGAAGTGAATGCCGTGCAAGATTTACTGATCTATCTGCTGCGCGGCTTAGCCCCGATCGCTCTACGTGCCCGTGAGCTAGGATGCTCGACCGAGGCCGCCGATCGGTTGACCTGTGAAGCCATCTTTGCCACCATGACCAATGTCAACTTTGATCCGCAACGGTTCACAGCTTACCTGCATCGGGTGATTGCCCTCCGGGAAGCATTGAAAACTGAAATCCAGCAAGTGAGTGAGCTGCCGCAAACCTGGTCAGCGATCACCCACTACGTTCCCGATTTTGAGCAGAGCTTGGCAGAACAGGGGCAAGATCTAGCGCTGCAATTTATCAGCCAAGCGGGTGGTGATGTCGATATTTTCTCTTTGAAACTCACGGTGTTGTATGCGATCAAAGGGGTGGCTTCCTATACATTCCATGCCCAAGAATTAGGTCAGACGGACGATCGGGTGTATCAATTCTGCTATGAAGCGTTGGCGGCACTCGATCGCCAGGATCTCAGCCTCACAGATTGGGTGAATTTGGCTTTGCAAGTGGGCGAGATTAACCTGCGAACCATGGAACTGCTTGATGCCGGACATACAGGCACTTATGGACATCCCGTTCCCACTCCCGTGCCTCTCAATCCTCGTTTGGGCAAGGCCATCTTGGTGTCTGGACATGATATCCCCCAATTAGAAGCAGTCCTGAAGCAAACAGTGGGCACGGGCATTACTGTCTATACGCATGGGGAATTACTCCCTGCCCATGGTTATCCTCTGCTGAAACAAACCTATCCCCATTTATATGGGCATTACGGCACAGCTTGGCAGAACCAAACCAAAGAGTTTGCCCAATTCCCTGGGGCGATCGTGATCACAACCAACTGCTTGATGCCCACCCATGACACCTATCAAGACAAGCTGTTTAGCATTGGCCCCGTGGGGTATCCAGGGTTAAACCATCTCCCCCATACCGATCAGGGCTATCCCGACTTCACGCCTGTGATCGAGAAAGCTTTGGCATTGCCAGGATTCACGGCAGAGACTCCAGCTCGACAGGTCACCACTGGGTTTGCTCGTCAGGCAGTGTTAGGGGTATCGGATCAGGTGATTGCAGCGGTAAAAGCGGGACAAATTCGCCACTTTTTCCTGATTGGTGGTTGTGATGGGGCCAAGCCCGATCGCAACTATTACACAGAATTGGTGGAAAAAGTGCCTGCTGATTGTGTGGTACTGACACTAGCCTGTGGTAAATTCCGCTTTTTCGATCAAGATTTAGGCAACATTGGCGGCATTCCCCGGTTATTAGATGTGGGACAGTGCAACGATGCCTATTCTGCCATTCAAATTGCGATTGCGTTAGCGAAGGCGTTTGATGTGGAAGTCAACCAACTCCCGCTCTCGATGATCCTATCCTGGTATGAACAAAAAGCGGTTGCCATTCTGCTCACCTTGCTCTATCTCGGTATTCAAGATATTCGCTTGGGCCCCACGTTACCGGCCTTCCTGTCTGCCAATGTCTTAAAGCTGCTTTCCGAGCAGTATCGCCTCAAACCGATCACCACGCCAGAAGCAGACTTGGCTGCCTGCCTAGCTTAAGGTCGCGATTGCTTAAGGTCGCGATTGCTTAAGGTCGCGATTACGACAGATGATCAGCCAAATGAGAATCGGGAAACAGATCAATCCCTACTGCCGATTTAACCAGGTAAGCCAGCAAGAAAATGATCAGGCTGATCAGCAAATTTAACCCCAGTAGCAACACCACAGCGGCGATCCCATTCCCAACCCGCACCATGGGTTCAGGTAGATAGGAACGTCGCTGTCGTCGCCGATCTTTACCGACCAGTAGCACCACGTAAAATCGAGACGCAATGAGATCTACTCCGAATCGTAAATCAACTAACTTAGGGGCAGGTTTGGGAATGGCGGCAGCTAACAACTCTCGTACGGCGCTGACCTGTTCCTCTGAAAAGCTCGATCGCAGTTCCGGTGGGAGTTGTTGTAGATAATCTTCTGGGGTGCGTGAAAGATAGCGGGACGGTTGGATCGATTCAGTTTGAAGTGGATGGGAGGAAGAAGGATATTGCGTCATGAATTTTGATCGGAAGACAGGTCATCACAAATCAGGGAAGATATCGTTAATACAACACTCCACCCAGCCCTAAAGCACCCCATACCAACAGAACGAGCATCCACTTGGCTCTACGACTCTGCCCCCCCCATGCGGTGAAGCAACGATTTGCCTGCGATAACAAAACCACCAGACCGATCGCCCCCAACCAGATGCCTAATAATCCCTTAGCCCAAAGTTGGGCCTGTTGATAGGGCACTTGACTATTCCAGACCGGAGCCCAGGCTTTGAGGATGGCAGCCAGGGAGATCAAAATGACGACCCACCCTGTCGAAAGGGGAATGGCAGCGGTTCCCGATCGAATCAAATGCAACATGACCGCTAATGTTCCTAGCCAGATCGGCCAGGGGACTTGAAATGCGGCTAAGAGCCAGCCTGTCAGGCCACAGCTTAGGAAGAGAACCAGCAAATATAGGAGTGCGCCGGATCGTTTCATGGTAGAACTTGTTTCTGCTTAGACTGGTTTTTCTAGGATGCAACCATTACAAATCGATTGGGGCTGCATCTATTACTCCCAAGATTGCGGCCAGATGCTCAAGTCACGGCCGGGGCAGCAGATGAGGAAACAGGTCGCGGGATGGAAAGCAGGGTTGAGGAGGCAGTTCGATCGGTGGCAGGCAACCAGCGACAGGCAATCGGCATCCGCCAACCTGTGCCAAAAGCCCGATCGGTAATTTTCAGGCCGGGAGGAGCTTGCTTGCGTTTGAATTCGGACTGAGTCACCAGTTTAATCACCCGATCGACCGTGGCCGGATCATGGCCAGCAGCCACGATTTCGGCTGGAGCCCGATGCTGAGTGACAAACTGACAGAGCACATCATCCAGGATGTCGTAGGGCGGCAGTGAGTCTTGATCGACCTGCCCCGGTTTCAGCTCCGCGCTAGGAGGCTTGATCAGAATAGGAGCGGGAATCAGCTCTGTCACCGCAGGATCGAGTTCAATCAAGCCCAAGGATTGCACTTGACAATGGGCATTTAACCAGCGGCAGATGGAATAGACTCGCGTTTTCGGCACATCGGCAATTGCCGCTAAGCCGCCGTTCATGTCCCCATAGAGAGTACAGTAGCCGACGGCCATTTCCGATTTGTTGCCGGTCGAGAGCAGCAAATGCCCAAACTTGTTGGAAATCCCCATCAGCAGCGTGCCGCGAATACGGGATTGAATATTTTCTTCGGCCAGTCCAAACTCCGTGTCGGCGAATAGATCGGCAAAGGTTTGATCGTAGGCTTGCATTAAGCCGCCAATCGGGAGTGTTTGAGTTTGGATACCTAAATTCTCTGCCAGGGCGAGGGCATCCCGCACCGAATGATCAGAACTGTAGGGCGAAGGCATCAGCACTCCCAACACTCGATCGCGCCCGATCGCTGCCGTGGCAATCGCCGCCACCAAAGCTGAATCGATCCCCCCACTCAGACCCAGCACGACTTTAGAGAACCCACACTTGCGCACATAATCCCGCACGCCCAACACCAGAGCCTGCCAGATTTCTGCTTCGGTGCTGTCGGGTGGCTCTACGACTAACCCAGGCTGTAAATCGCGTTGCTCCGGATCAAACTCAACGGTCATCAGATCCGTTTCAAAGGACTTAGCCCGACAAACAAGCTGACCTCGGCGATCGAACCCGACACTGTTGCCATCAAAAATTAAGTCATCATTGCCGCCCACCTGATTGGCATAGAGGATCGGCTGCCCATAGGTTTGAGTGGCCTGTTGCAGCATTGCTTCCCGCAGCGCTTGCTTGTTGACGCTGTAGGGCGATCCCGATAAATTGACGATTAGATCGATCGGTTGAGCAGCCAGCTCCGCCAGTGGATCAACCGCATAGTTGCGTTTCCCCCAAAAAGCAGCATCATTCCAGAGATCTTCGCAAATCGTCACCCCAATCCGTACCCCATCTAGAGTGAAATAGCGGCTTTCGCTGCCAGGTTCAAAATAGCGGTGATCGTCAAAAACATCATAGGTGGGCAATAAGCGTTTGTGAAACCATTGTTGCACCTGCCCATCCTGCACTAAGGCGGTGCTGTTAAATAGGGGTTTTCCGCCCTGTTGCAAGGACTGATCGTTCCCCACTGCTGCGCCTACTAATACCGCTAAACCGGCTGGAAACGCTTGGGCTAAGTGTTGTAAGGTATCTTGCATTTCGGCCACAAATGCAGGCTGCATCAACAGATCACGCGGTGGATAACCAGAGAGCGACAACTCTGGAGTCAGTAATAACCGTGAGCCTTGCTCTACCGCTTGGTGGGCGGCTTGTAAAATCTGCTGAGCGTTTCCGGCGATATCACCGATGGTGGGATTCAGTTGGGCGATCGAAATTTTCATGGGATTCGCTAGAGTATTCTGAATTACAGATTAATTTGCCTGAGTTTGCTTAATACCAATTCTTTGTGAAGCTGAGTTGAACAAGGAGCTTAAGCCCCTCGTGTAGCAAGGATTTATTCTACGCAAGCTCATATCAAATTGGTATGAGTTTGCCTGAATTTGACGTTGCTCTTGCTCTTTAGCCCTGATCACCTCTTTAGCCCTAATCACCGAGCTGCTACTTGTGATTCAATCCATCTCTAAAACATTTTTGTCAGGGATGGAGTCGATTGGGCTTAAATAAATACCATGGGCTTATCTTTATAGGGTGCAAACCCATTGGCATCAAAGCGGTAGAGGCTAGCAGGGCGACCTGCTCCTCGCGAAACTTTGACACCTGTATCATGTAAAAAACCCAGCTTTAAGAGGCGAGAGCGAAAATTGGAGTAATCGGAAAAATGATCGCCCAAGATCGTCGTATAAAACTGATAGAGATCACTAAGCGTGAACAGTTCAGGTAAAACTTCAAACGCGACCGGGCTATATTCAACTTTGTTCCGTAATCGCCGATAGCCATATTCCAACACCTGATTGTGATCAAACGCAAGTGGTGGCACCTGTTGGAGTGGATACCAGGCAATTCCACTCACTCCATCGGCAATTAATTCCGCTTCAGCAAACCGCACGAGGGCAAAATAGCTAACGGATAAATAGCGCATTCCGTAGCTGGTGGGGGCTTCGCGGGGATCACGATTGGGGCCACCAAAGGTATAAAGCTGCTCCAGATAAAGGTTCTCAACCCGAATTTTTTCGGCCAAGACCCGATCGGCCGCATCTTCCAGAGATTCTCCCTGACGCACCAGTGTGCCAGGCAAGCTCCACTGTCCCATAAACGGATCCTCATGGCGCATCACCAACAACACCAGTAGCCGATTCTGAGCCGTATCGACTGAAAAAATCACATTATCCACGCCCACCTTAAAATCAGCGAGTTGCGCTAGGGATGGGTTAGCAGATTTTCTGGGATTGCGTCCTCGCATTCGTACAAATGCTCCCGATGAATATAAGCCTCAACTGGAGGGGGGACAATTTCTGGATCGCCTGCCTCCCGATAGGCGGTGGAAGAGACGGCTGGCACGGCCAAATCTGCCACCGTGATCTGGGCTCCAATCTGCCGTAAGGCTGCCAATCGATCGTCCGTGATGGCATAACCAGGGCGCGGCACAATCAGCAATTTTACCTGGTGCAGGAGGGTTTCGATCTGATACCAGCGGGGCAACTGATCGACCAAATCGGAACCGATCGTCAAGGTAAAGTCGGCATCTGGATAGGCTTGTCGGGCCCGTTCCACGGTGATCAGAGCCCGAGGTGAACTGAGATCTTGATGTAATCCCAGATTTTGACGAGGGGGTTCAATCTCATCGATCAACAGTTGCAGCATTTGGGCCCGATGTTCCAACGGAGTCTGATGAGACTTGAACGGATTATCGGAAGCCCAAACCAAAACGTGATCGTAGTGATCGGCTAACCAGGTCAAAATGGTGCGGTGTCCGGCAGTAGGAGGATCGGCGCTAGTACCAAAAAGGGCGATAGAAGCCATAGGTGGGAATGGGTGGAGCCGTTGATAAGGTAGAGCTGTTGATAAAGTAGAGCTGTTGAAAGATAGATCAATTGCAAAATAGATCTGCTAATCCCAGACAGAAGCAAGGTTAAACCTGGGGGAGGTGGGATTGGGTTTGGGCTGTCAGCCGTTGCAGGGCAGAGGAGAGTTCCACTGGGGCAGGCGCAGGTTGCTCAATCTGGCGCAATTCCAGAGGGAGAGCGGTGACACCGGATCGAGTCCGTGCAGCGATCGTCGCCAGGGATTCGGGGGGAGCAAGGCGCTGACCCTGTTTCAGGACGCATTGCAGCAGGGGTTGTTCATCGGGAGCTGCGGGTTCATCGGCCAAGCCAAGCCGATCGTGCCATGTGCGAGTTTGAGGATCGAGACGACGGAAAATTTGTTTGCGCCCCGGATAGGTCACCTTCTGGCTGGAGGCTTTCATGACTGGAATGCCATCAATTTCCACCAGTTTATAGACTCCATTCACAGGTACACCCGTAACGAGTTGGGTGCCAATCCCATAGGCATCGATCGGGGCTTCAGCCGTCCGCAATCGTTGGATTTCATATTCATCCAGATCCCCACTAGCCACGATCGTCACATCCGGAAGAAGCTGCCGAACTTGCTGGGCTTGGGCTAATAGATCGCCCGAATCCAGTCGGATCGCCTTAACCTTAGCCTGCCCTTGCCTAATCTGATCCGCGAGATGGCGGGCAGCCGCGATCGAATCATAGGTGTCAATCAACAGAGTTGCCCCTGGAAAATAGCGGTGAAAAGCTTGAAAAGCTTCCGTTTCAGTGCCTTCTAGAGCAGCCAGCGCCATCACCAAGGCATGGGCCATCGTGCCGCTTGGCCGCTGCCCCAATTGCAGAGCAGCCAGCACATTTGAAGTGGAATCCAATCCGGCAGCAAGAGCCGCCCGCGCCGCCCACAGGGAAGCTTGAGGGCTAAAGGCTCGCCGGGTGCCAAACTCTAGCAGCGTGACCTGATCGCCTGCCACATCCCGCAATCTTGCCGATCGGGTGGCAATAAGGGTCTGGTAATTAATGGTATTGAGCAGATAGGTTTCCACAATTTGGGCTTGCCAAAGCGGAGCCTCTACCCGCAGCACGGGCTGGTTAGCAAACAAGGGGGTGCCTTCGGGGACAGCCCAAACATCGCCTGTAAATTGCCCGGTCTCCAGCACATGCCAAAATCGATCAGGGGCATGGTCAAACAGTCCGGTTGCTTGCAGGGCAGCAATTTGCTCGGTGCTGAAACGCCACTGCTCCAGGTATTCGATCGCTTGTTCTAAACCCATCGCCACCAGATAGCCAAACTGGGCGGGTAACCGGCGGGCAAATAGCTCGAAGTTGGCCCGACACTGATCGACCCCTTCACCGACATAGCAGGCCGTCATCGTGAGCTGATACAGATCGGTCAACAAACTATAATCTTGAGGGCGCAATAGCAAGTCTTGAGATGGCACAGGCAAGGTGGAATGATTCATGGCACAAGAGTGAAGGCGCTTGCAATCGCTCTGATGGATCTGGAAGCCCCGGATCTGGAAGCCCCGGATCTGGAAGCTCAGGGATCTGGAAGCCCAGCCAGCATCAAGCAAATCTTCTTAATTATAGTAATAATAACTAAAATTGACCAGATCGATTTAGTCGATCGAGTATTTTTTGCCAGATGATAGAGCAGGTGACGGCTTTAAGTTCTGGTCTAGCAAGTTCCGTCTAGCGAGTTCTGGTCTAGCAAGTTCTGTCTAGCGAGTTAGCGAGTGCCCGTTCCAGCGAACCATGATTCTATTCAGCAGAAGCAGACCAACCACCCATTCACTGCATTTTATTAGTTGAATCTATGATTTCTTTATATAAGCAAAGTTTTATTTATATTTATTCCTACTAAAATCCATGTCATTTCCAATAACTTGCTCTAGGGTAGCTCGGCCCAAGTTCACTAACCACACCTTAAAATGAGCCTGTTTAGAAAATCAGCCAGTTCACCCTGCTTGTTTGTCTCATGCTTAATCCCGATTTTGATTCGTTTCAAGAACTCGTCTCCGGCGTTTTTGGCTTGAATCCTGAAGCATTTCAGCAAATTGCTCTCCTGCCAGATGGACTGTTTTTTGCCCTCCTGACGGTGCTATTAGCCGGATTATCCTTATCGATCGGACAGGCAATCATTCTATTTATTAACGAAGTTAAACCAATTCGGTTTATTTTTAGTCTTCTAATCAATGCAATTTTATACACCTTCGGATATCTTTTTTTAGTTTTTAGCACCTGGTTAATTTGTCTGGTTCCTTGGTCGGTTCATATCTCACTTAGCACTTTAACGATCGTACTAGGGTTAAGCTACACCCCATTATTATTTAGCTGGCTGAGTGCGCTACCGTATCTTGGTGTGCCGTTGTTATCGTTTCTATCAGTCTGGCATTTGTTGTCTATGGTCGTGGGTTTTGCAACGATCACAGAAGTTTCACTGGCCAGTTCATTTGGCTATGTCGCCTTTGGCTGGGTAGTGCTGCAATTTCTGCAACAGACGATCGGACAACCGATCGCCAACTTGGGACGGTGGGTTGCAAACACGGTAGCAGGGGTAGAGTTGGTCAGTCGGAGTGAATATTTTCGATCGTATCTGGCCGATGCAGTGCGGGTCGTGGAGCAGTCCCCCTCTAGAGCAATGCTAGAGAGTTCCCGAGCGATCTTGCCAGAGGCACAACAACTGATTCAGTCTGCCCGACGACGCATCGAAGCTGCTTTTACCTTACCCGAAACGCCGACTGGTAGCACCGTTGTCGTCAATGCGAACGAGCAACCCCCCGATCCAAACCGTATCTTTCTGTTGCTAGGTTTGATCGGAATGCTGGTTCTGTCCTATCTGATTGCCCTCTTGCTAGAACCCGTTCGCAACAGCCTGTTTAGCTGGCACGAAAATTTGCCTCGTTTGTTGAAATTGACTTTCGATTTGCTCTGGATTGGTATCGTTGCGGTCGCAGTGGCGGGCTTAATTGCGCCCCTAGAAACCTTGGGTTGGTGGGCCGGTTGGTATAACGATGAAGTTAATACCACTGTGAATGTGGGAACTTTAGCAGAAGATATTGACCTAAAACAGGTCGATCGCTATGTGATTTACCTGGATGGCATCTCCCAATCCAGTGCAGAATATTTGCCCGATATTGAAGATTTCCTAGATGCTTTAGCTGTAACGTTACCCGATAATATTGCCATTATTCGAGGATTGATGGTTTATTCAGTGCTAAACAATCCCCTGAGTGAAGACCGTCCTTTAGCCTTCCTTTGGCGCTTGGCCGATCGATTGCGGTTTGCCAATCCGACCAGTTTATTAGGGCTGATCGTCAATATTCGCAATATTCTAATCGTCTCAGTTTCTGCCGATCGACGCTATGGCCCGTTATATAATCGCGGCATTGCCCAAATTATGTATAATTCATTAATTAAAAATGGCTATCGAGCCAATAGCGGTATTCCCATTACATTGATTGGCTACAGTGGTGGCGGGCAAATGGCAACAGCAGCAGCACCTTTTTTACGCCGAGCGATCGATGCCCCAATTAGCGTAATCTCGTTAGGGGGAGTCATCAGTGGCAATTGCAATATCCTGAAACTGGAGCACCTTTACCATTTGGTGGGCGAACAAGACTCTGTCGAGAAGCTTGGACCAATCATGTTTCCAGGACGCTGGAAGTTGCTGCCGCTTTCATTTTGGAACCGAGCTAAACGGCTGGGCAAAATCAGCATTGTTTCTCTGGGGCCGGTAGGGCATCAAGTGCCAGGGGGCTTACTCGATCCGCAAGCTTATTTACCGGATGGTCGTAGTCACTTGCACCAGACGATCGACTATATTGCCCGTATTGTTGAGGGAGAATTACTCACCCCCGAACAGCGACAAGCCCGCCAACCCAGCAACTACGAGCTTTATCAACAAGCAGCTTTTAATTATCCAGACTATTATCCAATCCATTCAACAGTAGATAACCAGTGGTATCAGCCGATCGGTACCTGGATGGGGCGGTTGATTTTGCCCCACTATCGCGATCGATCCAAACTGCGCGGTATTTTGTTTGAAGTTCATCATACACCGGAAGAATACAAACATTTGGTGGGACAGGTTGTTAAATTACGCTGGCAAGAGCATCCCTTAATTAAAAGTATTGTGCGAGCCGTTACTCATGATGTTCATTTTAGTGTTCATGCTGAATATACCAGTGATTATGGTGGGCTGATTCATCCAGAGCGGTTGAACCACTGGCAGTTTGTTGGCCCCTTAGAATCACTGGCCGGTGCCCATCCTACGGATGACATAATTGTCATGCTGACAGGCACAGTGGTGGTGCGGGACGAGCCGATCGCTTCCCATTTACCTACCGTGAGTTTAAAAATTGCGGCTCAGCCCGTCCAAATTACGGGTCGCTACTATGGCTTAGTCCAGTTCCGTCGTCCGATCGGCTCCCAAGTCAGCTCTGATCCTGCGACTCAACCCATGGAAGCTGATCAATTGTCCGATCAATTGTCCGATCAATTGTCCGATCGTTTCGAAGTGGTTCATTTTAATCCGCAATCTCGCCAATTTGATGGGCTGATTGAAATCGTCCGCCTGCCCCCTGTGGTTGCCGACCAAACCGGCTGCTTTCCTTCAACAACATGCCAAATTGAGCGATCGAACCTCAACGAAACGGGCTGGTTCATTTATGGTGCTCCTGATCAAACCGGACAGTTTGTGGTTCAGGCATTGGCTCCTCGGGCTTTATTGCGGCTCCAGCCCGATCGCGTTATTTTCGGACGAAAGGCAGCCTACCGTTATATTCGTCAAGAGGCTTGGGGCAACATTGCTGCTCAAAAAGGCAAAATTAGCTCCGTGCTGCTCAGCCCTACCGATCAACCAATTCAAACCACGATTGATCAGTGGCAAATCGGCGATCGGGCCTTAGTGCTACATGTCTACGGCGGAATTGGTGGCAATAAGAAGGAACCGGCAGCAGCAACTCCACTCTTTTTTGGTCATTTCGCTTATGGAGTTGCTGAAGTGGTTCAGGATCCATTGGCGCAGGAGCTGCGTTTTGATATTCAATATTACCAGGTATATACACATAACACAGACGGGATCATTGCCGGAACCTTTCATTGGTCGCGTTATATGGGCGATCGACAGTTCGGCTGGGTAGGAGTTCGTCCGGTTTGCGATATTTTGATCAAGTTAGACTCCTTCACGCAACCGTTGAATATTCCAGACATGCCCTTTTCGGCGCTGGATATCATGATCATGCAATTGCAAGCCATGACCGCTCGCTATCGGATTGGTGACGGCACAGGGGGTACCTACGTTGGGCCAGCTAATAACTGTTCTCAAGATTCCAATCAAGCCCTCTTTGCCAGTATTCGCCAGCTTCAGCAGGCATTCCGGGTTTATTGCCAAACTCAGCCCTCTGCCGACCCTGGCAATCCAGTGAGTTATATCCGGCAACTGGCCCAACTCAACCGATCCCTCAAACGAGAACTGCAACCCTTGGGTGAACCCCGATCAGACTGGGAGAATAATGAATTTAACTTGGGGAGTATGTTAGAGGATGCGCCTCTCCGGAATCTCCGCGTTGGGCTCGGTAGCTGGCGAACTTTGTTGCCGCGATTAGCCAGCGATCGAATCGTGCGCGTATTTTTAAAGCACAATGCTACGGTCTGGGTCTTACGAACTACCCAGATTGGCGGTCATGATCCAGATATTGAGCCGATTGCACCCATGACACTTTAGATTGCCCATGATACTTTGCATTTGGGATAGGTTCTTGAGCAGAATCGGCTCCGGGGGTCGCGACCAGTTCGGACAGAATCTAAGCAATTCCCAACTGACCCAATAGCGAAAATAAAATACCATTCACAAAGCCGAGAACGATCGCGCCCAAAATTGCGCTGAGGACGCTACGGAGACGAAATCCTTCAACGAGTTTTGCCGTGAGTCCAAAAATGATTGCGTTAATGATGATCGCAAATAAGCCAAAAGTAATGAAAGTAATGGGCGCGCCGAAAAACGCCAGGATTGGTCTGAGGAAGGCATTTAGCAAGCCAAACACAGCTCCTGAAATCAGCGCTTTGCCAGGACTGTCAACTTCAATACCTAGGAAAGGAATGTAAGAAATGATTAATAGACTGATTGCCGTCACAACTGCGGTAATCACAAACCCTAAGATGCCTTCCATGTTTACCTTCCCTTAAAACAAAAAACTTTTCCCCAATAGTAAAGAACAGAGACTGAAAGGTGTCAACTGAACGTCACAAGCTTGATACATTTGGCACCTTTGAGGCTTCCGTGGGATTTGGTGAAAGGCTTGAAGATAAATATACGAGTAAACCCATAGTACGGGTAAAACCCATAGTACGAGTAAACCCATAGTACGGATAAACCAATCAATCCCTACAATTTTCCCCCTCAATGGCTTATCGGTGGGAAGACCGCTGGGCAGAGGAGCCCTACGATCGATCGCTTGAGACAAGCCGTTGAAGGGGAAGGGAGTTTAGTTTGAAGCGGGTTCAGTTTGAAGCGGGTTCAATTTGATCAAAAACCCGATTTAACTCAGTCACACTGGACTAGATTATTCTGCGTCTTGCTCCAGCGATCGCCCCGCTTGATTCAAGGACTTACCGAGCTGATGCAGTTTAGTTTTGTAACCTCTCGGAGCCTGATTTGCATATTCATCGGTTTGTTCGCCTAGCTGTGACAGGGCTTCAGCAATATCAGCCGGTTTAGATTTGCTGGCAGAGAGAACTTTCTTCAGTTGTTTTAGCCCTTTTGCAACTTCTTTCAGCTCCGTATCGCCTGAATCATTGACAATGTCATACCATTCATCGATCAGTTCAATTCCTTCTTGCGGATCGAGGTCAGCCAATTCAGACTCCTGGAGCAGGTTCAGCAACTCATCCAGTTCTTCACCTTCATCAAACGCTTCGACCTCTGAGCTATCCTCCTCTTCATCGAACTCTTCATCAGACCCTTCATCACTGTCGCCCCGGTGACTCGATCGGCCGCCTTTGCTGGCGATCTCTCGCTGTTTTTCTGGATCCATGGAAGCAAAACCCTGCTTGCCTTTATTAGCTCGACGATTATTCCCTGCCTCATCGTCTTGATCATCCTCGTCATCTTCGCTGTCTTGGCGACGATCAGCATCGGTGGCTTGATCCTCAGGCGGCTCACCTTTGTGTTTAGTGCGTCCGCCTTTGCTGGCAATTTCCCGTTGCTTTTCGTCATCCATGGAGGCGAATCCCTGCTTGCCCTTGTTCGCGTGTCGGCTCGTCATTCTCAAGTTCCTCGATCGACAAAAGAGGTGTACGAACAACAGCTTAGAGAGCCAGACCACTTTAGCCCTCACTCCTCAGAGGCAACCTGGAATCAACAAAATTCACCCCCTTGAAGGAGGTTAATCCTCGATCGCTACAAACTTTTTCAGCCTCGCCCCGCTTGCCCCGCTTGCTTGCCTACTCGTCCAAACTTACCGAGAAGTCAGACTGGTTCGAACTTAGCTCTCCGAACTTAGCTAGAAGTCAGAGCGGTTTTGGCTTGATTTTGGAGCATGAGCCCATATTCCAGTCCTTCTACCACTGCCTGGTAGGATGCTTCGATGATATTGCAGGATACGCCCACCGTTGTCCAACGCTGATGACCGTTACTGGATTCGATCAACACACGAGTTTTGGCAGAAGTTCCGGCGGTACCGTCTAAGATGCGCACTTTGTAATCAGTCAGGTAGAAGTTGGCAATTTGTGGATAAACACTCACTAAGGCTTTGCGAAGGGCCGCATCTAGGGCGGAAACTGGGCCGTTACCTTCTGCCGCTTCCAAAATATCCTTACCATTCACTGTCACTTTGATGGTGGCTACCGCTTGACTGCCCTGCCGTTGCAGGTCTCCTAACATATCGCAATAAACGTGAAAATCTTTGATCGCAAAAAATTGCTGACGTTGACCTAGAGCTTCTCGCATCAACAGTTCAAAGCTGGCTTCAGCCGCCTCAAATTGGTAGCCCTGATTTTCCAAAGTTTTGAGATGCTGTAAGATTTGCCGACAAGCGGGATCCTGCTTATCTAGATCGATGCCAAAGCTCCGAGCCTTCGCCAGCACATTACTCAACCCTGCCTGATCGGAAATTACAATTCGCCGCATGTTTCCAATCAATTCAGGTTGAATATGTTCGTAGGTGAGGGGATTGCGCTCCACTGCACTGACATGGATCCCACCTTTATGGGCAAAAGCAGACAAGCCCACAAACGGAGCATGATCGTCTGGAGCCAGGTTCACCACTTCGCTAATTAAACGACTCGACTCAGATAATTGGGCTAGCTGAGCTGGTGCCACACAATCGTAGCCCAACTTCAATTGCAGGTTGGGAATCAGCGTGCAGAGGTTGGCATTGCCGCAACGCTCTCCATAGCCGTTAATCGTCCCCTGCACCATGCGGGCTCCTTCCATGACGGCTGCCAATGCATTTGCTACGGCCGTTCCCGAATCATTGTGGGTATGAATGCCAATCTGCGGCGAGATAGGGGTTAGTTGCCGATCGACATCAGCCATCACCATGCGAACAATTTCAGCAATTTCAGGGGGCAATGTGCCACCATTCGTATCACATAATACCAACCATTCTGCCCCCCCTTTAATCGCTGCCTCCAGGGTTTTTAGGGCATAGTCAGGATTATGTTTGTAACCATCAAACCAATGTTCGGCATCATAAATTACTCGCCGATCCTGGCTACGGAAAAAGGCGATCGTTTCTTCAATCATGGCTAAATTTTCGGTCAGGGTGGTTTGCAACCCATCGGTCACATGTAAATCCCAAGACTTGCCAAACAGCGTGATCCAGCGCGTACCGGCTGCTAAAACATCTTGCAGCAAGGGATCTTCAGCGGCAGATCGCCCCGGCCGACGGGTTGAACAAAACGCCACTACTTCCGCCTGAGTGAGCGGTTCCTCTTGCAACTGCCAGAAAAACTGGACATCCTTGGGATTCGCCCCCGGCCAGCCCCCTTCAATAAACGGAATTCCGAGCCGATCGAGCTGCCGCGCAATCCGTAATTTGTCTTCCAACGAGAGCGAAAGCCCTTCCCGCTGGGCCCCATCTCGCAGGGTCGTGTCATAAATCCACAGTTTAGCGGCAGTTCGAGGGTCTGAGGTCATAGAGGTTTATCCGATCACCAGAGGTTGCAAAGGGGACTTCCAAACGAATAAGAGAGCAGCCAGAACTCTATCAAACCAAGTTTGAATCTAAAAGAGTGTCAAGAAAATTAAACTGAAAATTAAACTGAGAAGATAAGACTAGCGTAGCAAGGGAACTGAACCATTCGACATGCCTCAAATCAAAGCCCAAGGACAAATCTTCACCTGTGAACCCGGTGCAAACTTACGCCAAGTGCTTCTGAAGCAAGGGATCGCACTACACAACGATCGATCGCAGTGGATCAACTGCCGTGGGATTGGTACCTGTGGGACTTGCGCTGTGCAAATCGTTGCTGCCGGTGCGGTTCCCCTGGAAATGGCTGTTTCTGCACCCCAATGGCGGGAAACGACTCGTCGATCGTTGCCTCCTCATTCTCTCACGCAGGATCGGCGCTTAGCTTGCCAGACCCAGGTTTATGGTGATATCGAAGTCACAAAATACGATGGCTTTTGGGGACAAGGTGAGCAAGTTCGCTGGCTACCGCAGTCCTAGCCACAGTTTTGAATCTCACTCTAGCTGGATATGGCCCTTTTTCTCTTAAGGTCTAAAATTTAAGGTCTAAAATTTAGGGAAAGCGTCCTGCGGAGAACGGAAGTGGATGTACTGCTGCTCGCGATCGTGATGGGCTTAGCCATGCTGTTTACGGGTATCCGGCTATCTGGCTTGTGGCGCTTGTGGCTGATCGCGGGGGGAGTGGCTTTACTCGTCATTTCAGTCAACCGTACTTGTGAAGCGAATCCAGGAGTCTGTTCATTAGATTGGCTCTGGACAAGATTGGAGGAACCCTTGATCGATCCTCAGTCGCCTCAACCCGACTATTCGATCGATCCTGACTTTTCTCCTAGCCCCAATTCCCCCAGTCCTGACTTTTCTCCTAGCCCTGACTTCTCTCCTAGCCCTGACTTTTCTCCTAGCCCCAATTCCCCCAGTCCTGACTTCTCTCCCAATCCCGATTACCCTCCCAACCCGAATCTCTCCCCCACTCCCGATCGATCGCCTCGTCCCGATTATTCTCCTGATCCCGATTTCTCTCCCGCTCCGAGCCCGTCTGCTCCGTTGCCGCTGCCTTCTCCCCAGACCCCAACGCCACAACCTTTGCCGCTGCCTTCTCCCCAGACCCCAACGCCACAACGCCCTCCCTCTCGTCCTTCTCCTAGCCCTGATCTAGAAGCTTGCCGCGATGGCAATTGTACCTGTGAAAATTATCGTTGCCTTTGGTAAGTCGCTTTGGTAAGAGGATCTGGCTATAAGGATATGGCTGTCTATTTGGTAAGGGGATCTGGCTATTAAGGATCTGGCTGTATATAAAGATATGGCTGAAAAGCTATGGCTGAAGGCATGTTCCGCCAAAACCCAGGGAGAATCTGGGAACCGCTGAGTTTTCTTTGTTTGGAGGTAAAATTTCAACAACAACCTGCGGAGAATTTGGGTGAACGGGATTCTATTTTCCTTAATTTTTGTGGCCTTGGGGTTTGTGGGGCTTGGCACAGGTTGGGGTGGAATTGCCCGATGGCTGTTAATTACGTTAGGGCTGTCGATTCTACCGCCGACACTTTGTACCCTATATCGGGATCAGTGCCCGCCGGGAATTGGGGTTATTATCCCGTCTCCCAGTCCCAGTCCATCTCCCAGTCCCAGCCCATCTCCCAGTCCATCGCCTAGCCCCAGCCCGTCTCCCAGTCCGTCTCCCAGTCCATCGCCTAGCCCGTCTCCCAGTCCCAGCCCATCTCCCAGTCCATCGCCTAGCCCCAGTCCCGATCCTTTTTTAGAAGCGTGTCAGGATGGAGAATGCACTTGTGTGAACTATCGCTGCTTGTGGTAGGGCAGATGTTCAAGCGGTATGCGACTCAGCCTCAGGGAATATAGAGTGAAGGGATCCCGATCGATGAGTCTTCTTGACCTGCTGCTGTTTATCGTTGGTATTGCCGGGATCGCGTTTATTTTCTACGCTTTCACGGTGATGAAGCTGTTCAGTCGCAATACTCAGTTGGTTGGAATCAGTGTGCTGATTTTGCTGCTGATTTTGCTGAGCGATCGATTTTTGTCCCCGACCGACTCCTGGAACTTTGGCGATAGGATGCCTGTGCCGGGTCTTGAGGCTCCTCCCAATCCCTCACCCGATTCCTTATTACAGCCAGGATGGCAAGTCTTACCTGACCTCGCCTTAGATTTTTTGCTTACAGAGTTTGATGACTTCGCCACTCCTGCTCCTCGTAATCCGGCTGAGGCTTCCCCCAACCCTACTCCTGCCCCAGTGCCCTCGCCCTCAGATCGTCTTTCACCTGTTCCCACTCCTGCTTTGCCCTCCCCTTCACCCCTGCCTCAACCGACGCTTACTCCTGCTTCACCTGCTATCCCGACTCCCACTCCTGCTCTGCCTACCCCTCTGCCCTCTCCTCTGCCACCCACAAGTCCACCACCCACAAGTCCACCTGAATCTTCTCGTCCTCAACCTCAACCTTCCTCCCCCCCAGTTCCGTCGTCTCCTGCTCCTACCCCCCTGCCAGCACTGTGGTAAAGCAGAGGAATCAGGTTTTCTGGAAGATTTGCCACCCAAACCGGAGTGAAATCTTGTACTAATGAGGTGGGGATGTGCCTTACAAACCTCGCTGACTTGCAAACTAAGCTGACTTACAAACCTCGCTGACTTGCAAACTAAGCTGACTTGCAAACTAAGCTGACTTGCAAACTAAGCTGACTTGCAAACTAAGCTGACTTGCAAACTAAGTAGTCCGTTGGAGTTTAACTGTAAGATGCGAGGAGCCTGGAGATTTCGTCTCCAGGAGGGGGCGTTGCCCCTGCACCCCCAAACCTATCCTGTGTTTAATTGCGCCCAGCTACTTACTTGAGAGGATAGATTTTGAGGTTACCGTTGGACAGGAGTTGTCAGGATGAATTCAAACCGTGATGTATTAATAGTGGGCGGCGGTGTGATCGGTCTTTCGATCGCCATTGAGCTAAAGCTCCGCGGTGCAACGGTGACGGTGCTGAGTCGAAATTTTCAACAGGCCGCGAGTCATGCTGCCGCCGGAATGCTGGCTCCTGGCTCCGAAGCGATCCCTGCAAGTCCGATGCTAGAGCTGTGCCATCGAAGTCAGGCGCTTTATCCCGACTGGATCCGCAAGCTAGAAGATTTGAGTGGAATGATCGCCCATTATTGGAACTGTGGCATTTTGGCTCCTCTGTATGCGTTGCCAAATGTGTTGCCAACCGACTTGCTTCCCCCCAGTGCAGGTAGTCCGGTGGCTCAATCAGCGCAAATCTGGCTGGATCGGCAGGCAATTCAGGTGGCTCAACCGGGTCTGAGTTCGGCTGTGGTAGGGGGCTGGTGGTTTCCCCAGGAAGGGCAGGTTGATAGCCGTGCGCTGGCTCAACTGCTCTGGCAGACTGCGGAGATGCTGGGCGTGGAGTTGGTGGATGGCGTAACAGTTACAACCATGCAGCAACAGCAAGGACAAATCAGCAGCGTGTGGGCCACTGCCGACGATCGCCAAACCTTACAGGAATGGCAGGCCGGTCATTACATTCTGGCCACAGGAGCCTGGTCAGCGGAATTATTGCCGGTGCCGGTTCAGCCTCGCAAGGGGCAAATGTTGGCGGTGCGAGTACCCCATGGACAAGATCTGCCGTTGCACCGCGTTCTGTATGGGGATGCAACCTATATTGTGCCGAGGCAGGATGGGCGCATTGTGATTGGAGCAACCAGTGAAGCAGTGGGGTTTCGGGAGGGCAATACCCCAGCGGGAATACAAGCGCTGTTAAATGGGGCATTGAACCTATTCCCGGTTCTGCAAGATTTTCCGATCGAGGAATGTTGGTGGGGGTTTCGTCCGGCCACACCTGATGAGTTACCCATTCTGGGAGCGAGCCTCTGCACCAATCTCACGGTTGCCACCGGGCACTACCGCAATGGCATTCTGCTGACTCCCATTACGGCTCAGTTGATCGCCGATTGGGTCTGGAATCAAACGTCCGATCCCTTGCTCGATCATTTCTCCTGGCGGCGTTTCTATGATCCAGGTCGCCCAACTGATCGTCCAACTGATCGCCCAACTGATCGTCCAACTGATCGCCCAACTGATCGTCCAACTGATCGTCCAACTGATCGCCCAACCGATCGTCTAACCGATCGCCCAACCGATCGCCCAACCGATTACCAGGGTGAGGGTTTTGCTCGATCTCTGCCAATGGGGGCTCGTCCAGACAGCCAAGAAGCAACAGCGGCAGACCCTCCTACCACCTCAACCCCAATTTCGATCCCATCTTCCATCATGTCTTATCCTATGTCTTCCAGCTCTTCTTCTCTCTCGGCAGTTCCGACTATGGCGATTTCATCTGGTACTGCCACCTCCGCATGGCTCAACCCGATCGAGTTCACCGATCCCAGTCCGCTGGTGATTGCTGGTCGTCCGTTTCGATCGCGATTGATGACGGGGACGGGCAAATACCGCAGTATTGAGCAGATGCAACAGAGTGTGGCAGCAAGCGGCTGCGAGATTGTCACGGTAGCCGTGCGCCGCGTTCAGACCAATGCACCTGGGCATGAAGGATTGGCGGAAGCGATCGACTGGCAAAAAATTTGGATGTTGCCAAACACAGCGGGCTGTCAAACCGCAGAAGAGGCGATCCGGGTGGCGCGGCTAGGGCGAGAAATGGCCAAACTGCTGGGTCAGGAAGACAATAACTTCGTCAAACTGGAGGTAATTCCCGATGCCAAGTACCTGCTGCCCGACCCGATCGGCACCTTGGCAGCCGCAGAACAGTTGGTGAAAGAGGGATTTGCCGTTTTGCCTTACATCAATGCCGATCCATTGTTGGCTAAGCGTCTAGAGGAGGTCGGTTGTGCAACGGTGATGCCCCTGGGTTCACCGATCGGCTCTGGTCAGGGCATTCGGAATACTGCCAATATCCAAATCATTATCGAAAATGCCAAAATTCCAGTTGTGGTTGATGCTGGCATTGGCACCCCCAGTGAGGCCGCCCAAGCGATGGAAATGGGAGCTGATGCTTTACTGATCAATACAGCGATCGCTCAAGCGGAAAATCCGGGGCTGATGGCTCAGGCAATGGGCATGGCAACGATCGCGGGTCGTATGGCCTACTTGGCCGGTCGGATTCCGCTCAAAAGCTATGCTAGCGCTAGTTCACCGATCACCGGAAGAGTGAACGACTAAGCGAAGCAGCCTGCTCGCCCCCAGACGGGATGCCCTGTTACGAATTAACGCAGGACACAAAAATTCCCTCCAAACCACAAGGACTGGAGGGAATTCCTGATTTTAGATGCTGGGGATTGCTGGAATCCTCATCACTCCTGACTGATGTATGAGCGCATCAGAGTTGGTCGGCCGATGACTCAATTTGTGCTACTGGCCGAGCGATTGCAGCGATCGGAGTCTGCAAGAACTGGGTTCGGGTCACAGAGCTATTGGCCAAATTGAACAGCGGATTCGACAAAATTCCGGCAAACGTGGTTGCGACCAAACAAATCACCAACCCGACTTGCAGCGGCCGCATTCCACTCAGATTCCAGCGGATCGGCGGATAGTTTTTCACTGCTTCTGACATTTCTTCCGGCTCCTTTACCACCATCATCTTGACGACTCGAATGTAGTAGTAGATCGAGATGACGCTGGTAAACAAACCCACTAACACCAAGGTGTAAGCTCCGGCCTGCCAACCCGCCCAGAACAGGTAAATTTTGCCGAAGAAACCAGCCAGAGGTGGAATACCACCCAACGACAACAAGCATAGGCTGAGGCACAGGGTCAGGAGGGGATCTTTTTGATAGAGACCGCTATATTCACTGATCTCGTCAGTACCTGTACGCAGGGTAAATAAAATCACACAGGCAAACCCGCCCAGGTTCATAAACAGATAAACCAGCAGATAGAACACCATACTGGCATAGCCTGCATCAGTGCCAATCACTAGCCCGATCATGACGAAACCAGCTTGGGCGATCGAGGAGTAGGCCAGCATCCGCTTCATACTGGTTTGAGCCAGGGCAACCACATTACCCAGCACCATACTCAGTAAAGCCAGAGCCGTCAAAACAAAGTGCCACTGTTCTGAAACGGTAGGGAAGGCATTGACTAACAGCCGAATTGCCAGGGCAAACCCTGCCGCCTTTGAGCCTACCGATAGGAAAGCCACAACTGGCGTGGGCGATCCTTCATAAACATCTGGAGTCCATTGGTGGAACGGCACGGCCGCAATTTTGAAGGCAATCCCAGCGATCACAAATACCAGCGCAATCACTGCGCCGATCGACTGATCACCCGTGCTACTGAGGATCGCGGCCGTAATTTGGCTGAGCCGCGTTTCACCGCCTGACAGCCCGTAAAGCAGTGACACCCCATAGAGGAAAATCGCCGAGCTTGCTGCCCCAATTAACAAATATTTCAGAGCCGCTTCGTTAGAACGGGGATCGCGCTTCATGTAGCCGGTCAGCAAATACGAGGAAATACTGAGGGTTTCCAACGAAACAAACACCATCACCAACTCATCTGCACCGGAGAGAAACATGCCCCCCAGAGTTGCAGTCATCAAAATGACTAGAAACTCCGCCAGAGGAGTTCCAGATTGCTCCACGTAGCGAACTGTGATCAAAGTGGTGACCGCCGCCGAGAGGGCAATTACCCCCCGGAACACAATACTTAATGCATCACCATTGAAGGAGCCTAAAAAGGCAATGGAATCGCTGTGATCCCACTGGAAGTACAGGGCCCCGATCGCACCTAAAAGTCCAGCGATCGTGACATAAGGGATCCAGCGCCCAGAGGCTCGCCCAATAATTAGATCCCCCACCAGAACCACCAGCAAGGTTACGATCACAATTCCTTCCGGCAGGATGGTTCCAGCATTCAACTGAGCAGCAAGATTGGCAAAATCCATAAGCGTTCGGCAAGTTGAGTGCGAGCAATTCAGACAGTTACTCTTCAGGACAGTTACTCTCTAGAGTAGAAGCATCACTGAAATTCAGAACTGAAATTCGGATGACTTTTCCCTCTAGATTATTAAAAAATCCTTCATAGAGCATCATACCGCTTACCTCTCGCTAATCTGAGTTCAATTCTGCGGATTGCCCCCCTATCCATGTTTGCTTCTGCTGATATTAACTATAAGTAAGAGGTAAGGTAGTTTTAAGTCCTGCCTTGGGGGTGGCAAATCCTGGTTCGTTGGTTCCGCTTGCCGATCGAGTCATTCTCTGGCTAAGTTGGAGTTCGCCGCCTCTTGACCCTAGCTAAATCCTCAGAAACTGAATCCTCAGAAACTGAATCCTCAGAAACTGAATCCTCAGAGGCTGAATCCTCAGACATCGGAAGACATCGGAGTTCTTCAGACTCGAACTAGACTCAGATTCAAACTAGACTCAGACTCGAACTAGACACCGCACTGTCCTCAAACGCGATTGACCCATGCCAAGTCTTGTTATCGTTGAATCCCCAACCAAAGCTCGCACCATCCGCAACTACTTGCCTGAGGGCTATCAAGTGGAGGCCTCGATGGGGCATGTTCGAGATTTGCCTCAGTCCGCCAGTGAGATTCCAGCGGCTGTCAAAACCGAAGAATGGGCCAAAATCGGGGTCAACGTCGATGGAGATTTTGAGCCGCTTTATGTGATCCCGCAGGACAAGAAAAAGGTGGTCAAGGCATTGAAAGATGCCCTGAAAAATGCCGATGAGTTGGTGCTGGCGACAGACGAAGACCGAGAAGGGGAGAGTATTAGCTGGCATCTGCTCCAGGTGCTCCAACCCAAAGTGCCGATCAAGCGGATGGTCTTCCACGAAATTACGGAAGAGGCGATCCAAGATGCCTTGCAGCACTGCCGTTTGGTGGATGAACAATTGGTGCGGGCCCAGGAAACCCGCCGTATTCTCGATCGATTGGTGGGCTACACCCTATCCCCGCTTCTTTGGAAGAAGATCGCCTGGGGCTTGTCTGCCGGGCGAGTCCAATCCGTGGCAGTGCGGCTGTTGGTGCGGCGGGAGCGGGAACGACGAGCCTTCCGGAAAGGCACCTACTGGGATCTGAAAGCCTCTCTCAGCCAGGGCAACACCCCCTTTGATGCGAAGTTAGTTACCCTGGGTGGCACTCGTGTGGCGACGGGTAGCGACTTCGATGAAAGCACCGGACGCATTCTGGCGGGTCGGCAAGTCTTGCTGCTAGGGGAAGAGGAAGCCCGATCGCTACAAGCTAGGCTACTGACCGAAACCTGGCAGGTCACCCATTTAGAAGAGCGGGCCTCCACCCGCAAACCCTCTCCTCCGTTCACAACCTCCACCCTTCAGCAAGAGGCTAACCGCAAACTCCGACTCTCGGCCCGCGATACGATGCGGGTGGCTCAGAGCCTATATGAACAGGGCTATATTACCTACATGCGAACGGATTCCACCAACCTGTCGCAGCAGGCGATCGCCGCCGCCCGTTCCTGTGTCGAAAGCATGTATGGTACCCAGTATCTCAGCCCAGAACCGCGTCAGTATACGACCAAGGCGAAAGGAGCCCAAGAAGCCCACGAGGCGATCCGACCTGCGGGCAGTAGTTTTCGCACTCCTCAGGAAACGGGGTTGAAAGATCGAGAACTGCGCCTCTACGACCTGATCTGGAAGCGAACAGTAGCCACTCAGATGGCAGAAGTGCGACAGACCAATATCACAGTGCAAATTCAAGCAGGTGATGCTGGATTTCGAGCCACCGGGAAGCGGATTGACTTTGCTGGATTTTTCCGGGCTTATGTCGAAGGTTCCGACGATCCAAATGCCGCGATTGAAGATCAGGAAGTGATTCTGCCGATGTTGAAAGTGGGGGATCAACCCACCTGCGAATCTTTGGAGCCGATCGGACATGAAACCCAGCCACCCGCCCGCTACACCGAAGCATCCCTGGTGAAAATGTTGGAGAGTGAGGGGATCGGTCGTCCCAGTACTTATGCCAGCATTATCGGTACAATCATCGATCGGGGCTACGCTCAAATGGTGAATAATAGCTTAGTGCCTACTTTCACGGCCTTTGCAGTCACCGGGCTGCTCGAAAAGCATTTTCCCGATCTGGTTGATACCAGCTTCACGGCGCGGATGGAGCAAACGTTAGATGAAATCTCCACCGGCGAAGCGCAGTGGTTACCTTATCTCCAGCAATTTTACCTGGGCGAAACCGGGCTAGAAACCCAGGTGAAACAGCAAGAAAGCCAAATTGACCCTAATGAAGCTCGCACTGTCTCCCTGGAAGGTGTAGAAGGCAAAATCCGGATCGGGCGTTACGGAGCTTACATTGAGGTCGATAAAGGGGAGGAGGTTGTCAAAGCCACCTTGCCGCAGGATGTTACCCCAGGCGATCTTGATCCCGAACAAGTCGAAGTACTGTTGCGCCAAAAAACGGAAGGGCCCGACAAAATTGGCTTTCATCCTGAAACTGGTGAACCGATCTATCAACGGATTGGCCCTTATGGCCCGTATGTGCAATTGGGTGATGAAACCGAAGAGAATCCCAAACCCAAGCGAGCCTCTCTGCCGAAAGGCACCAATCCCCAGCAGGTTACTCTGGAAATGGCGGCGGGCTTGTTGGCATTGCCTCGCACCCTGGGCAGTCATCCTGAAACTGGGGCCAAGATACAGGCCAATCTGGGGCGATTTGGCCCTTATGTTGTGCATGATCAGGGCAAATTAGGCAAAGATTATCGATCGCTCAAAGGGACTGACGATGTTTTGACCATCACCCTAGAGCGGGCCCTAGAGCTGCTAGCTGAACCCAAAGCTGGGCGAGGGCGAAACAAAGCTGCGGCCACCCCCTTGCGGGAACTCGGTGCCCATCCAGAAGACGGTGAGCCAGTCAATATTTACAGCGGCCCCTATGGAGCCTACATCAAACATGGCAAGGTTAATGCGTCCCTGCCGGAAGGTCAAACGGTCGAAAATATTTCGATCGAGGTAGCCCTGCAAGCGCTAGCAGAAAAAGCAGGCAGCAAAAAGTCTGGACGCAGTAAAACTGGCAGTAAAACTAGCAGTAAAACTGACAGTAAAGCCGGTAGCAAAACAGCTCCGATCGCAGCGGAGGGTAAATCAACTGCGAAATCAACCTCTAAAACGACTGGCCAGTCTGCCCGCAAATCCGCCAGCACATCGACAAAAAGCACCACCCAGAAGGCTGCAAGTAAATCGACAACGAGCAAGTCTACCCAGACGACTCGCACCGCAGCCAAGAAAACTACCAAAGCTGCGACCCAGACGACTGCGACTCAGACGACTGCGACCCAGACGACTAAGGCAGGGGCTAGCAAAGCTGAGGTGGAACCTGAAGATCTCTAAAGCCGCAGACGCTTTGCCATTCTGTATCGGCAATTCTGTATTGGCCATTCAGTCTGAGTAACTGAGGGTGATTGAGGGAGTAGCTGAGGGAGCAACTCCCACGCATTAGGCAGGTGTGTTCTGAAGTTCTGGACGTTCTTCCGGAACGATCGCGCCTTCAACAGGGCAAACCTGAAGGCAAATTCCGCAATCAATACAAGTAGCAAAATCGATCCAGTACCAGTCGGTTCCTTTCGTGTTTTTGCCCGGGCCTTCGTGGATACAGGCAACCGGACAAGCATCAACACAGTCTGCAACGCCTTCACAGGTATTGGTAATGATGGTGTGTGGCATAGTTTCCGAACCAATCAATGCTAGTGTTCTCTCTCAACGGCAGGGGGATCGGAGCGGAGTCTCGATTTCGCTTCCAGCTTGCACTCAGACCAGCAGAAAAATCGATGCCTGCAAAACCGAAGGCTGCCTTATCATTAGGATAGTTTAAGAAACGTAAATTACGATCGTGACTCCTCAAATTTCTATTTCTCAAGCATCTTCTCAGGCACCTTCTCAGGCATCACTGCCGATCGAGACTCAGTTCTGGACTTGGCGAGAGCATCGCATTGCCTATGCTGTGGAAGGCGAGGGAGTGCCCATCGTCTTGATCCATGGCTTTGGGGCTTCGATCGGGCATTGGCGGCGTAATATTCCTGTGCTAGCGGCTGCGGGTTATCGGGTGTATGCGCTAGATCTACTAGGATTCGGCAAATCTGACAAGCCCCTGCTGAATTACCAGATGGAACTGTGGCAGGAGATGCTCCAGGATTTTTGGCGGGATCAAATTCAGGAACCGGCTGTTTTTGTGGGTAACTCGATCGGAGCCTTACTCTGTTTAATGATGCTGGCCAACGCGCCGGAGATGGCTCGCGCCGGGGTTTTGCTAAATGCCGCAGGTGGCTTAAACCATCGCCCAGAGGAGTTAAATTTGCCGTTGCGAGTGGTGATGGCAGCCTTCACAAAACTGGTTAGCTCCGAAGTAGTTGGGCCATTTTTGTTCAATCGAATTCGTCAGAAACCTCGCTTACGCCGCACTCTCCATCAAGTTTATCGCGATCGAACGGCTGTCACTGATGAACTGATTGAGTTGATTTATCAGCCGGCCTGCGATCCAGGAGCCCAAAAAGTGTTTGCCAAGATTTTAACCGCTCCGCCGGGCCCGAAACCAGAAGCGTTGTTGCCGCAGGTCACCCAGCCTCTCCTTATCCTCTGGGGCGAAGCCGATCCCTGGACTCCCATTAGTGGAGCTACCCTGTATCAAGATCGGGCTGCCCACTCTGAGCAAGTTACCTTTGTGCCCATTCCGGAGACGGGGCATTGCCCCCATGATGAACGTCCGGAGAGAGTCAATCAAGAAATTATTACCTGGTTGCAGCACTGCCTCTAAACAGTTTGGGAATCTAACTATTTGGGAATCTAACCTTTTGTCCTATGCCACTTCCGACTGTGATTCTGCCAGGTTATCTGGCTGGAGCTGTTCCCTATCGTGAGATGGAGTGCGGTCTACAAGCACTGGGCTATCCTGCCGCGATCGTGCCATTGCGCCGTCGTGACTGGCTGCCGACTTTGGGAGGACGATCGATGTTGCCGATTTTGCGTCAGCTTGATCAAACTGTGCAACAGGTGATGAGGGAAACCGGCAGCGAGGCGATCAACCTGGTTGGCCATTCGGCTGGCGGCTGGATCTGCCGCATCTATCTCGGAGAAGTTCCCTATGATATCCATCCCAGTGATGCGGGTCAGGACTGCCTCTGGAAAGCCCACCCCCGTGTGAAAACCTTAGTCACCCTGGGCACCCCCCATGTGAGTCAGGAACGCTGGACTCAACGCAACCTGGATTTTGTGAAAAACCATTACCCAGGCGCATTTCATGAAACCGTGCGCTATATCTGCGTAGCAGGCAAATCAGCCTATGGAAGACGCAGTTTAGGCAACTGGTTTACCTACAGCAGCTATGAAATGACTTGTGGGGAGGGCGGTTGTTGGGGAGATGGCGTTACCCCGATCGCGGCCGCCCATTTAGCTGGGGCCGAAAATCTGGTCTTGGAGGATGTTTGGCATTCACCGCGTCCGGGGCGATCCTGGTATGGCTCAACCCATGCCCTTGCTAGCTGGGCAGCTTATCTTGCCTAAAAAGCGTATCAATTCTTCAAATAACGTTACAATCAAAAAGAATCTCACCATTCATGAGGCGGTTCTGCCATGCTGACGGATTTCTTTCCCTTCCCCTTTAAGCTAGATGTAAACCTTCTAGCCGGGATGAGCCTTTGGGCGTTAGCACTTTATTTGGGCTTTTTTCCCATCAGCGAATGGGTGACCAATCGATTAGCCCGCTGGATGAATTGGGTAGAGCGATCGTTCTATCCCTCCCAAGCAGAATTTGAAAAGAACCGCCAAGCCAGTGAATCCCTCAATGCCTTCTATGCCTCCCTCCTCAGCATTGTGCCGTTTTTTGTGGCGGGGGGGCTATGCAACTGGGGAGTGGTTGCTAGCTTGGGGCAAAGTTGGACGATCAGCATGGGTATCATTGCCTGTATTGGCTGCGGGGTTTATGAGCTAGGTCGTCGCGACGGGCAATCGGCCGAGTAGCTCCCCGGGCTCAACAGCATCATGCAGACTCATCATGCTGCTAAACGAATGCGCAACTTGCGTTCAGACAGAGGCGTATTCGCTTTCTGATTGGGATCGAACTCAAACAAATTAATGCCGCTCAGAATTTGATTGAAGTTTGAGTAGCCGAACAGTTTGCAGGAAAAACCCTGGTTTAAGCTTTCGCGACAGTGCTTTTGCAGCCCCGTCAACAATTGCCCACCTGTGATCCAGCCATGGTTGGTGGCAAGTTCTGTATAAATGGTTTGCAACATTTTCTGAAGCTGTTTGGCATGGGGCTTAGCAGAGAACTGCCCAGATTGCTGTGATGTGCCCTGCTGCTTGTCCTGTTGCTTGCCTTGTTGTTGAGCTTCTGGCTGAGTTTGCGGCTGAGCTGACTGAGTTTGTTTTTGCGCCTGCTGTTTTTGTGCCTGTTGTTTTTGTGCTTGTTGTTTTTGTGCTTGTTGTTGCTGAGCAAGCTGCTGAGGTGATGGTTGAGCTGCCTGTTGGGGCGGTGGCTGAGTCAGGTGAATGGTGAACTGCACAGTGGGTTGCTGCGCTGACAGGCTAATCGGCTGACTGTCTAATGAGCTGGTGAACGCGGGCATGGACTGATCGATCGCCCGATGCGTTGACTGGTGAGCAACAGATTGGATAGAGGGTTGAGTTGACTGAGAGCTGACCTGAGAGATCAGTGGCTCGATCGGCTGTCTGAGGGTGGCATCCAGCTCGGTAGCAGTCCATGGTTTGACAGTCGTAGCCTGATTTGCAGCCTGATTTGCAGCCTGATCTTGGGTAGCGCCATTGGCGGCCAATTTGCCGGAGGCATTCCCGGAAATAACCTGAAGCAACGGCTGGGTGTGATGTTCGGAGCCACTGCTCACCAGGGTTGGATTCGCCAGCTCCTCTAAAACATAAAAGCGGTGGTAAGCATTCTTAAAAATTTCAGCCGCATTCTGCCGTCCATAACCGATCACCGTTGCGCCCGCCTGTTTCAAAGATCGCACTAATGGCGTAAAGTCTCGATCGCTACTGACAATACAAAATTGTTGAATCTTCCGAACATACAACAGTTCCATGGCATCAATGACTAGACGAATATCGGCAGCATTTTTACCAGAAGCGGTGGGTAAGACATGCACCGGTTCAATCTCTTGAGTCGCTAACACCGATCGCCAACCTTTGAGTCGCTCCTCAAACCAATCTCCATAGGCTCGCTTCAAACCCACCGGGGTCTGCGCCTGCAAATGGGCAATCACTAGGCCAATGTGGTTTACACCAATGTTTTCAGCATCAACCAAAAGTGCTGCCCCAAGCTGCCCTCCCATTTCAACGGGAGCCAAAGCCATAGGGTTGTGATTGGCAAGGTTGTGATTGGCAAGGTTGTGATCGACAAGGTTGTACATAGAACAATCCACGATGATCGCCAACCTAACACAATCATCTAAACGATCGCCACAGCAAATCTATGGAGATCCCAGCATCGATCCTGAGCTAGACACAATTGAGCCGGTCAAAATAATGACATCGATCGGGCTGACCGCTCTGATGGCACTGGAGTTTGCACTGGAGTTTGCGCTGGAGGAAAGTCTGAACTGAATAGGGTTTCTGAAGCCAGATCATCTAATAAATAGCGAGGTTGAGAAGGATGAATTCGGGCAACCACCTCATAGTTAATTGTCCCCATCCAACTTGCCAGTTGCTCCGCACTCACCTGCTCTTCACCATCTTGCCCTAATAGGGTGGCGATCGTTCCTACCGTCACATTAGGAATATGAGTGACATCAACCATCATCATATTCATGCAAATTCGACCGCAAATGGGTGCACGCATTCCATTAATAATCACATGACCTAAATTGGAAAGTCGCCGATCGTACCCTTCATGATAGCCAATGGGTAAAACTGCAATAGTCATAGGATAGGGGGCACGGAAGGTTCGGCCATAGCCCACATAGCCCCCTGCAGGCACAGGTTTTACCTGCACAACCCGGGCCCGCCAAGAGAGCACGGGTTTCAAATGAGGAATGAATCCTTCGCCGCGATCAGCAAAGGTTTGCAGTACCTTCGCATAGGTTTCTTTAGAGGGCCAGAGCCCATAAGCCGCAATACCCACTCGCACCATCGCCCCATGGGTTTGCTGCCAAAGAATTGTCGCAGCAGAGTTGGCGGATTGAACAACTTTTAGATCATGCCCTGCCTGTCGGAATGCTTGTTCTGCCGCTTGCAGATGGGCCAATTGCTGATGAGCAAACCGATGATCGGTCGTATCTTCAATATCCGCATAGTGGGTCGCGATCCCTTCCAACTGGATCCCTGCCAGTTGATCGATCGCCGCCGCCAATTCCAGAGCAGTTTCAATGGTTAAACCTTGGCGATGGGTACCCGTTTCAATCAAAATATGCACTGGTACTGTAAAACCACCTGCCTGACCCGCCTGGGCAAGAGCTTGAGCCACCTCCCAGTCGTAAATTGCCAACCGAGTTTGAGGATGGGCTACTGCTGGAGCCTGAGGCGCTGAAACATTGCCACATACATAGATCGGAGCTGCGATCCCGGCTTGGCGAAGTTTGATGGCCTCATAGGCAAAATTGACCACGAGCCAATCGGCCCCTGCCTGTAAAAATTCTTGAGCACAAGGAATCAACCCATGGCCATAGGCATCACTCTTCACCACAACTCCTAAGAGCACAGATTGGCCGACCCGATGACGCAAGTTTTCCACATTGGAATGGATCGCTGATTTGGAAATTTCGCACCAGGAAGATTCGTGCAGAATGGTCTGATGAAAGGCGTGGTTCATGGCTATGCTCCTCTTCCACAAGGCAGATACACCGGACTCACCAAACGTTATGGCGTAGTGTATCCTCTATTTAAAGCCTGAAGCATAGCATTTTGGCTTGAGAAAAGGTAGCGACCCGTCCGATCGATTCGATCGATCAGACATCGACCCGATACGAATCAACCTGAATTCAATATTGAGCAAGACTATTGAGCAAGACTATTGAGCAAGACTATTAAGCAAGACTAATCCGCCTCATGAGACACCAAAAAGCTCCTACCTGATTCTCTAGCCAGATAGGAGCCAATCCAGCGGATCCAATTCCGATCCGAAATTGACTTCATCAAACTCAACAGAAGATGTCTGTAACCTCTGACCGCTCTGATGGAGGGTTGCGCCTCCCGTTGGTTACAGCAAAGTGGAGGAAGCGATAGAAACTCCACAGCCATCTGATGCCGTTATTATTTGCGCGGTCTACCCCTTTGACATCGCTCTCCTTCAAGGGGTAGCAAGGGATCACAGCGGTATAACATCCTTCCCCACGCAATCAGTTGTTATGTATTTAATTTAGCAGCCTAGTTTGAAGCCGTGACCTACCCCTGGGGGGAATTCGCGAGAACTGAAATCTGAGCAGAAGGGCACTTGCGCAACTTCCACCCCACCCAACGAAGAATTTATCTTTGATCTTCTTAATAGAAATACATATATTGACTAGAATAAGCGTAAAGACCCGCAACCAAATACCATGTCTCTGAAGCCATCCAAGATTCCCTTTGCCGCTTTGCTGCTGATCGCGCCGTTTTTCCTCTGGGGAACCGCGATGGTTGCCATGAAGGGAACCACTCCTCATACTACTCCCCTGTTTATGGCAGGTGTAAGGATCCTCCCTGCCGGAATTTTGATTTTGCTTGCCGCTCTCTGGATGGGGAGACCTCAACCTAAAGGCTGGCTGGCCTGGTTATGGATTGGCCTATTCGGCTTGGTCGATGGCACTCTGTTTCAGGGCTTTTTGGCGGAAGGATTGGATCGCACCGGAGCAGGGTTGGGCTCAGTGATGATTGACTCCCAGCCGCTTGCCGTGGCTCTCATGGCCCGTTTCCTGTTTGGCGAGCAAGTGGGGCTTTGGGGTTGGATTGGGCTGGTATTTGGGGTCGCTGGAATTAGCTTGCTGGGCATTTCGCAGGATTGGCTACAGCAGCTCTGGCAGGGTCAGGTGACGATCGATTCCTTTTCCCTGGCTGATGCGCTCACTCAGCTTGCTCAGAATGGGCAATGGTTGATGCTGTTAGCCGCCCTTTCCATGGCAGTTGGAACCGTGATGGTGCGCTATGTCAGTCGTTATGCCGATCCAGTGGTCGCAACAGGTTGGCACATGCTAATTGGGGGGATACCGTTATTTCTCGGATCCAGCCTCTGGGAATCACAACAGTGGCAGTTGCTCAATTGGTCAGATGGTTTGGCCCTTGCCTACTCCACCGTGTTTGGTAGTGCGATCGCCTACGGATTATTTTTCTACTTTGCCTCTAGCGGTAACCTGACTAGCTTTAGCTCTCTGACCTTCCTGACTCCAGTCTTTGCGCTCCTGTTTGGCAATCTCTTCTTGGCTGAGGTGCTAGATTCCCTCCAGTGGCTAGGTGTGTTTCTCACCTTGATCAGCATTTACTTGATCAATCAGCGAGAGCAACTGACGCAGCGCCTCCAGCAATGGCAAGTGAAGCTATCCGAAAAATCTCGCCCATCGGTTGAAGTTGCACTGGTACAGGAGCCGGTTGAAACCGGACAGACCCGCATTCAAAAATCCTTCCATCAAGATTAATTACATCCTTGATCCCGATACTAGCCCCTCCGGTGGCTGGAGCCCAATGCTAGAAACCATCGACTAGCATGAGGAGAGCAGACTGGGCGGGGCAAGTTTCCCGTCAGGAGCTCTATCCTCAAGGTCTGCTGGATCGCCGATCTGTTGAGTGGGTTGCTTTATGACCAGTTTGTCTGAATCCCAAGCGCTGCAACTAACCGATCTCCGGTTGTTTAAGCTTTTGCTCCCCTATGTCAAGCGGCACCTCAAACTGCTGATTGTCTCGTTGTTGCTGTTGATTCCACTGGCCTTTGCAGGCGCGATGCAACCGATCATTATCGGTCAAGCGGTAGCTTTAGCAAAGCAAGAGCCGGTCATGCCTTTTCTGCAGGGCCGATCGCTGGTAGAAGGCTCTCGACTGTTAATTGGGCTATTGGTCTTCACACAAGCCATTCAGCTTGCCTTTAGTGGGATCCAGGGCTATTTGATCCAGAAAGTTGGACAGCGAATCACTGCCAATATTCGGGACGACCTGTTTCGGCATGTCACTTCTTTGGCGACTCGTTTTTTCGATCGCACCCCTGTCGGTCGCCTGATTACTCGCTTAACGAGCGATGTGGATGCGTTAGGGGATGTTTTCTCAACAGGTGCAATCGGGGTGATTAGCGATCTGCTCACCATGATTGTGATTATTGTCGTCATGTTCACGTTGCAATGGCAGTTAGCATCACTGCTATTGGTTTTACTATTTCCGATCACAGGGCTGATTATTTATTTTCAACAGCAATATCGACTGGCAAACTATCGATCGCGCGAGGAGTTGTCTGCCCTGAATTCCACCCTGCAAGAAAACATTGTCGGCATCAACGTCGTACAACTTTTCCGCCGCGAGCAATTTAATGCTGAGTTGTTCAAAGACATTAACTTGCGCTACATTCAACAGGTCGATCGCACCATCTTTTTTGATTCAGCCGTATCCGCTACCTTGGAATGGATCGCACTGGCAGCGATCGCCGCTGTGCTATGGCTCGGTAGCCTACTGGTACGGGGGAATGTACTGGAGTTTGGCATCTTGACTTCGTTCATTTTGTTTGCTCAACGACTATTTGACCCTTTGCGGCAGTTTGCCGAACGATTTACGGCAATTCAGGCTGGTCTCACTGCCCTGGAACGGGTGAATGACATTCTCAGTGAGCCGATCGAAATTCGCGATCCGGTGCTGTCTGATGCCAACCCAAGGTTGCTTCCCCGCCAACCTACCTCACTCCGTCATTTGACTGAATCGGTCATGCCCAGTCAGATCCGATTTGAGCAGGTTTGGTTCGGCTACAAAGCCGATGAGTTTGTGTTGCGAGATCTCAACTTCACGATCCAGCCAGGGGAAAAGGTGGCGATCGTCGGCCCAACGGGAGCCGGTAAGAGTTCGATTATTCGCTTACTCTGTCGGCTATATGAGGTTTCGCGGGGGCGAATTTTATTGGATGGTCAAGATATTCGGGAGATGCCGCAGGCCGAATTGCGGCAACGCATGGCTGTTATCTTGCAGGACGGCTTTCTGTTTGCTGGCGATGTCAAACGCAATATTACTTTAGGGGAACCCTATTCCTTAGAACAGGTGAAACAGGCGGCCCACCAGACCGGTGTGGCCCAATTTATTGAACAATTGCCCCAAAGCTACGAGACTGAACTGCGGCAGCGGGGCACCAACCTATCGGGCGGTGAAAAACAACTATTAGCCTTTGCCAGAGCGGCGATTCGCAATCCCGGCATTTTGGTACTGGATGAAGCCACCGCCAGCTTGGATGTTCGCACCGAATTCATGATTCAAGAAGCATTGGAAACTCTATTGCAGGATCGGACTGCCATTATCATCGCCCACCGACTGTCAACCATTCGCAGTGCCGATCGAATTTTAGTACTCAAACGGGGGCAACTGGTGGAATCGGGGAACCATGAAGAATTGCTAGAGCAGAATGGGCTATATGCCAGCCTGTATCGGTTACAAATGTTGGAGTCTAAATAACCGGAAACCCTGAATAGCATTTAAAACTCACAAAATTCTGGGTCAACTGGACAAGTTCGATCGTCAATCGAGTTACGTTCTAGATTTAAAAGCTGCAAATTGGTTAATGCTTGCAACGCCTGGATATTTTCTATATTGTTGTGTCCTAGATCAAGAGCTGTCAGATTAACCAGTGCTTGCAACGGAGTGAGGTCGGTAATTTCATTATGGCTTAACCCTAATGTATCCAGATTGACTAGGCTTTGTAGCCCATTCAAATTACTGATCTGGTTATAATCTAATCCCAAAATCGTTAATCGATCGAGCGATTGGAGTGGAGTCAGATCGGTAATTTGATTATCACTTAAGCTCAGGGCAGCCAGGTTAGTCAGGGATTGCAGCGGTGCCAAGTTAGTAATTTGATTATTGCTTAATCCCAGAAGCGACAGGTTGGTTAACGGCTGTAAGGGGGTTAGATCGGTGATTTGGTTGTTGTTCAACCCCAACAAATCCAGCTTGGACAAACTCCTGAGAGGAGTCAGATCCGTGATCGCATTGCTGCTCAGATCTAATGCAGTGAGATTACTCAAACTCTGAAGTGGAGTCAAATCAGTAATTTCATTGCTATCTAGATTCAAGCTTGTCAGCTTCGTTAAACTCTGAAGCGGCCGCACATCACGAATTTGATTCCTTGTCAAACTCAACACGGTCAGATTCGACAGAGTTTGTAAAGGCGATAGATCCTCAACCCGATTATCTAGCAAATTCAGTTGCCGCAGATGAGGCAGCGACTGCAAAGGCGACAGATCGTCCAGATTGCTACTGCTCAAATCCAGAATGCTGCGATCCTTCAATAAGGTTTCGGCTTGAGCACAATCTTCTGTTTTAACTTTATCCAGCAAAATTTCAACCGTGCGGCGAGCACCACGGGACAAACTGTCCTGTTGTAAACACCAATCCACAAATGTTTTTAACACGGGTGGCGATCCCTCTTGGGCCCTGGCTGGATCGCCCATCCCAGTCATGCTACTGGCTATCCCGATCGTCACCCCCAGAAATACCCGCCAGGGGATCGATCGACCCGATAAATGAGTGAACCTTGAGTGACGCATTCCTGAGTGACGCATTCCAGTTGGCACCATAGCATCCGAGCGGTATTCCTGATTGTGCAACCCCCATTCAACCATGAACCGATCGTTCAGAGCATGGCTGAACTTTAAATAGCTGAACTTTTAGGCTGAACTTTTCAATGGCTGAATTTTTCAATGGCTGAACTTTTCAATGGCTGAACTTTTAAACGATCGCCAGTCCAGATAAGTTCCCTTAAGTTACTTTAAGTTCCTGTCCGCCGATCGACCTGAAATGCGGCAAAATCGCAGACTCACCTGAGAACTGTAATTCTGCTTAAGTTTTTCAGGAGTTGCGTATCCCACTCGCTACAATCAGGAGCAGCCAGGAGTAATATTGCACATTGAATGCATCTTGTCCTGGTTAAATTACTGATTGATCTACGGCATTGAAGGAATAGGCGCAACCATGGGTGATCCAACCGCGGCGACGACATCGATCAAAACCCTCGCAGTCGATATCGGTGGTAGTGGTATCAAAGTGATGATTTTAGACGAGCAAGGTAATCCATTGACCGAAAGGGAACGGGTCGAAACCCCCAACCCTGCCACACCGGACGCTGTTATCCATGCCATTATGGGTTTGTCTGAAGGCAAAGAATTCGATCGCGTTTCGGTTGGCTTTCCTGGGGTCGTGCGCAAGGGGGTCACTGAAACTGCGGTGAATCTTCACCCAGACTGGATCGGGTTTGACTTGGCAACCGCTCTAATCCATCCCCTGAATCGACCTGTACGAGTCGCGAATGATGCGGATATTCAAGGACTGGGGGCAGTCGCAGGCGAAGGCGTTGAGTTGGTGATCACGCTGGGTACCGGGATCGGGGCAGCTCTATTTCTCAACGGTAAATTAGTCCCCAACCTGGAACTGGGTCATCATCCCTTCCGCAAAGGAGAAACCTACGAAGAACAGTTAGGGCGGGCTGCCTTAGATAGTGTGGGTAAAAAGCGCTGGAATAACCGGCTAGAGCGGGCGATCGATCTACTTGAACGCATTTATAATTACGATGTGCTGTATTTAGGCGGCGGCAATACCAAGAAAATCGACTTTGTTTTACCCCCGAATGTCAAAATCGCCCCCAACGTCACCGGACTGCTGGGGGGAATTGCCCTTTGGCGAGATTGAGCCTTTATGCAAGTTAACAAGTCTACCTAGATCGCTCGATCCCAGGCACTCAGGCAGCGGTCGCCAACTGGGGTTGCTGCTGTGCTATCTCCTTCAGACAATTCATTCTTATTCTCTAGCAAATCCCCTCATGGCTGGATCGCTGCAACGGGTTGCGTTGCTGTTGTTTCAGTAGTGGCGTACTCAGCCATAGCCTGACGATAAAGCTCCATGATTCGATCGACTTTAACTTCCCAATCAAACTGCTGGCACACTTTTTCACGACCGCGTTGCCCCATGGCTTGCCGTAGCTCGGAAGATGCAGCCAACTGAACCAAGCCCTCCGATAGCCCTGCAATCAAAGCCTGGGGTGAGCTAGGCTCCACCAAAATTCCGCACGTTGGATCGAGATAATCGGCGGGGCCACCCCAATGGGTCGCAATGACGGGCAGACTCAATGCCATCGCTTCTAAAACAACCGCTCCACCACATTCCAGCAAGCTCGGCAACACCAAGGCATCCGATCGCCGCAGTTGTTGCACACAATCCGCTTGAGTTAACCAACCTGCAAAGTGGATTTTACCAGGCTGATGCAATTGCGTAGCCAATAAATCCAACGCTTGTGCTTGCCGAACCAAGTCTTCCCTTTCTTTGCCATCGCCAATAATGGTCAGACTTATCGGAGCTTGAGCCGCAGCTTTCTTAAAAGCCAGCAATAAGAGATCGACCGCTTTCCAATCTACTAATCGCCCGACAAAGACAAAATGAGTAACTAGAGGATTAGCCGATGGAGATTCTGAGGCAGTCGTTTGTGCTGCGATCGTTTGTGCTGCGATCGTTGAATTTTGCCATAACGATAGATCAACACCATTTTCCACTAATTCAATAACATTAGCGGAAACGCCTTGAGGTAAAGCCTGACGAGTACGTTGATTGGCTACCAGAAGCATGGCTGCTGCTCGTTTACCAGGCATGATCCAGTTCATGAAATTGGCAAATCTGCGCCCGGATGCCACCAGTAAATCAACCCAGCGACTATGCTGCTGCCGAAAAGCAGGCGGATAATCCATACCGCCATTCATCGGGCCAATCACAACAGGCGCGCCCATCCCAAAAATCATTGAGGGTTCCTTGGGTGATACGGGCATTGGTTGGTGAATGACAGTAATTTGCTGCTCGCGAACCACTCGTCGGATAATCTGACGCTGAGACAGTTGAGTGATTAAGCGCAGAATAAATCCTGTTGTAAAATAGGAGATGCGATCGGGTAAGAAATGGCATAACCGAAACAGAAAAAGATGCCAGATTGTATCCGGAATGTAAAAGATCCGATCGCGATCATCTGGAAATAGGGTTTCTAGCTCTGGACGAGTTCGCTCATGAATAACCAACCAAACCGGAATGCCGCGACGACGCAAAACCCGATAGTAGTGCAATGGTAGAGCCGCTTCACCGCCAAATTGAGCAGAAGCATGCTCTGCGACGATCAACACGCGCAGATCCATAGGGAACATCTCTTGCAATTAAGGACTCAAAGCAATATCAGGCGAGTTCAGTTCGCCGTATCGATCGGCAATTACCTCAAGCAATTACCTCAAGCAATTACCTCAAGCAATTACCTGAAAATAGTGACTAAAGTGACGATAATCATCAGTCAGGTGATAAACCAGGCATAGACGATCGCATAGGCAGTTCAAGATGCATCAAATGCTGCTAGCTAATACGCTTTACAGCCGATCTCATCCCAAACCGGACAGCTACAGCAGCTTTAAAATCCCTTTAAACGAGCTTTAAATCTTGGCAAGGGAGAGGACGAATCGACATTCCTGACTCCGTTTAGCAATGTGGCAATTATTGCTTCAATGCAGCGACGATCGAGGGGTTGACACCCAAATACTTCACGACCAGAACATTCATCCAGATATTCCAAAGCGACATTGAAATCGCTGTTGCCGTTGCCGCACCGACAATCCCCAGCAATGGAATCCCGATCGCGTTCAAAATTAAGTTGAGTAAGCCCGTCCAGCCGACCACCATGGCGCATTGATTTTGGTGACCCGTCATGATGAGTAAATAACCGACCGATCCAGCTCCCACATTCACCAATTGGCCGATGATTAACACCATCAAAGCCCATTTGGCACGGACAAAATCCTGACCAAATAGCCCTAAGACCGGCTCTGCAAAGACGACCAGCCCGATCGCAGCACCCAAGGAAGGATAAAACATCCAGCGAGCAACCACCGATACCACTTGCTGCAATTCCTGTCGCTTGCCTTGGGCATAGAGCGAGGCAAATAACGGAGCAGCGATCGCATTCACAGATGCCAAAATGAAATGTACCCAGTTTGCCGTTTTGAAGGCGACATTGTAAATCCCCACCGCAGAGGGGTTTAGCAAGCCACCGATCATCAGCGTATCGGTTTGATTGAGCACGAGGAAGGAACCATCAATAAACAGCAACGGCAACGCTACCCCCAGCCATTGACCCAGCGCAAAAACTGGCCGAGTCTGATGCACTTCGATCGGTAAACTGCGCTGCAACCAGAGCCACTGTCCTAGCAGCACCCACAATAAAGTCCAGATCGTAATACCAATGACGATGCTGCTCGATAACCAGTGATGTTGCCACCACCATCCTGCTGCGCCCATTAACCCTAGCAAGGGGGCAATCACCTGGGACGGTGCATAGGCCAATCCAATGCGTCGGATGGCACGGCCCATCTCCAGTTGCAGTTTAGCCAGGGCCAGCAGCGGCACTAACCCCATCCCCATCAATAGCGGAGGGGTGAGTGGCGGTATAACCTTGATCACAGCCCGCTGACTTAACCCCAACACCACACCCATGCCGACCAGTCCGATCGCTACACCCGCCAGCAAGGTCTGCCCCCAAGTGCCCCAGATCACCCCCCGCAGACGCGCCCAATCCTGCTGAACACTATATTGGGAAATGAACCGGAGGGCCACCGTGGACAGCCCCAGCCCGGCAATGAAGCTCAGCACGGTGGCGATCGTCAGCACATATTCATACACCCCATATTCAGACACGCCCATCCAGCGAGCAAACAGAATTTGACTGAAATAGAGGCTGAAGGCACCCAGGCTTTGGGTGATTAGAGCCGCGCTGGTGCCACGACGCAAGGTCTGACGAAGATTGAAGGAAGATGGCAACATTAAGACCCAGGGGGAATTTCCAGTGCGATTGAGCCGAGATTGCCTTTCCGGAAATCATTGAGGATCTGACGGGCGGATCGCTCAGACTCGCCGTGGTGCTTCTGGTGAGCTAAGGCTTCCACATAGCTTTCACCCGTCAGATCGGTTGGATCTAAGCCATAGCGATCGGTCAGCTTTTGTAGATAATTCAGTCCTGTAATGTCTTGCAGTTGTTTCGTCAAATCGACAAAGGCCGCTGCCACCCGCTGCATGTCGTAGGCTGCTTCGCCAATATCATCGCAAATCGCTAACTTTAAGGCTGCTGCCTGATCAGTCAGTTTAGAAGGCAGCACTCCCGGTGCATCCAGCAATTCTAACTGGTCAGAAATCCGCACCCAACGCAAAGCCCGCGTCACCCCCGGCCGTCTTGCACTTTCCACAATTTTTTTCTTCAACAAACGATTAATCAAAGCAGATTTGCCCACATTCGGAAACCCAATTACCACTGCTCGCACCGGCCGGGGTAACATGCCTCGATCGCGCCGTCGTTGATTGATGTGCTCCCCCACCACTTTAGCGGCCTGCGCCACATGGGTCACCCCCTGTCCCTGATGCGCATTGGTAAAACAGGGCTGTTCCCCTTGATCCCGAAACCAGGCTAACCAGGCCTGTTGCATGGCCTCCGGAATCATATCAACTCGATTCAGCACCAGCACCCGACCTTTGTTTTGCAGCCACTGACCGATCTGAGGATGCTGAGTGGCTAGCGGAATCCGGGCATCCCGAACTTCAAACACCACATCAACTTTTTTGAGTTGGTCGGTCAGTAACCGTTCAGCTTTGGCAATATGACCGGGATACCATTGGATTGGAGGCGAAGACATGCGCAACTGGATCAAACAAAACTTCTCTATTATCCTCGTTGATATCGCATTCCGGGTAATTGAGACACCAAACCCATCATTTCCAGTTGGGCTAAGGCACTGAGGACGGTGCCCGTCTCCAATCCGGCTTGCTGCACGATCGTATCAACGGCGATCGGCTCCAGTGGCACTCTTTGAAACACCTGCTTCAGCTCAGGTTCTAGCTCAACGGGTGGCATTGCGGTTAACAAAGATAGTTGACCCGGTTGATCCGGTTGACCGGCTTGACCCACCGCCATCGGGTTGAGGCGATCCAAAAATTGAGGCAGGGTTCCCAACCGTTCCAGCAGTTCGCTTTCACCTAAAATGATCTGGGCACCCTGATCGAGCAAATGTAAGCAACCCTGTGATCGCGGATTATCCAAACTCCCTGGCAACACATAAACTTCTCTGCCATAGTCATTGGCCAGGCGAGCCGTAATCAGCGCACCTGACTTTTTAGGAGCTTCCATCACCAATGTGGCTCGACAAAGACCAGCAATGATACGATTACGCCGGGGAAAATGGCTGCGATCGGGTTTTGTCCCGGCTGGAAACTCGCTCAACAGCAACCCTTGACGGGCAATTTGGCGGCTCAACAGTCGATTGGAAGTAGGATAGACTTGATCAACCCCCGTTCCTAACACCGCGATCGTGCGCCCTTCAGCCGCCAAACAACTCTGATGGGCTTCGGTATCAATGCCTTCCGCTAATCCAGAGACGATCGACACGCCAGCTTGGGTCAGGCTCGTTGCAATCCGGCGAGTCCAGCGACGGCCATAATCCGACGGATGGCGAGTTCCCACCATCGCAATCATCGGCACTACACCTTGATTCTCCAGCAGATTCACATTGCCCCGATAGTAGAGCACGGGGGGTGGATCGGCGATTTCCCGCAACCAATCGGGATAATCTGCATCCGCCAAAGTCCAAAATTGCGGATTGCTTTGTAGATGATGCTCAAAAAATGTTAGCGGATCGATCTGGCGGCGATATTGATCGATCGTTTCTGCGGTGACTGTTCCGATCCCGGTGACTTGTTGGAGGGCGGACACACTGGCAGTCCAAGCCATTGCCAAGGATCCAAATTCAGCCTCCAATCGCTGCATTAAAATAGCGCCAACATCTGGAATTTGCGCCCATGCTAACCAAAATGCCTGTGCCGACAAGACCCTGATCTCCGAAGCGGTTGATGAGTTCAGAGCTTAGTTTTCCCGTTCTAGATCGCTCTCTATCTGCGATCGGTCTCGAACCTTTAAATTACCTCAAGGGGTGCGTTTGAGATACTCAAAAACACTTTTATCGCCAATATCCGGGGGGATCGCTTGAAACGCTTTCCGCAAAGCAAAAACGACAAACAGCACTGCCCAAGCTGCCAAAAGCCCTTTTTCCCAGCCGATCGACAAAATTCCGGTCAGGTGCCCCAGCAACAAAGTCGGGACGATCAGGGTCAAGAGTTTGGTTTCCAACCGATTAAAACAAAAGGCCTCTTTGAAAAAGATGCCAGTCAAAGCCGCGAAGGTGAACCCCACGCCCCAAAGGGTGACAGGATGTTGATACACCGTTACGACAAACCGCTCTGGATCGGCATGGGCTACTCCAACTGCGGCGATCGAACCCACGAGCCAAAAAGCTTGTAGCACCCGATGTAACAGCTTCATATAAATGTGGATCGTCAGCAGGCTAATCCCTAACCCGATCGTCATAGCCGTATACAGGAACGACAATAGCCCTTGCACCTGTGGATCGGTCGGCTGAGCTAACCCTAAGGTAACTCCCACCCCAAAACACAAGGCTGCCAATAGTAATCCTGCCCGATAGATCACCACCTCGCGGCGATCGGAGCGGGTAATGGTGAAGTCTCCAAACTGACCTTGATAGATCGGCTCTGTCATCTCGATATCAGTTGGGGAGGGGGTAGAGGCAGTCATAAGCATCGTTGGGTATTAAACAGATTGCTCTATCTATCAGGATAATCGACCCATCCAGATAATCGACCCATCAGGCGAATCAAACTATCCGGCGAATCAATCAGCCAGCGCGATCAAGCCCAGTTGGTACAACATCGATCGCCATCACGCTCGCGATCACACTGCTTTATCCGGGCTGTCTGGTAATATCCATCTCCGGCACATAGGGCAGGCAGATAGCGATGCGGGCAAACAGAGCCGCGATCGGAACTGGGTGTTGCCAGGAGGGAAGGTGGCCTTTCGGGGCATCCAGGCTGAAGGTATAGTCTTCGTAGGGCAGCCAGGTTTCCTTAATGCGCCAGCCCACGCGACTACTAAATCGGTGCCAAGGAGTGTTCACCCGCAGTTTGGAACGGCCTTGCACTAGCCGATCGCGCACCAGCCGATCCCAAGTTTCATAGTCTCCTTCGGTACTGCCGCCCACACTTTGCCAGATTTCTTTTTGAATCGTGAAGCCAAATAAGCCGTTACTGTGATTGAGCCACAAATAGTCAATTGCGTGAAGATCAAGGCAGGGTAGGCGACGGATATCTTCCATTTGCAGTTGGTTGGCCGCTTCGCCGCTCAGCAGGAGTAAGAGCCGCTGAGTTTCTCGATCGGCTGCCTGCCAATCTTGATCCAGCAGCAAATCTTGCAGTCGGCGGTAGTCGAGGCGACGTTCAGAAAACAGGGTGGCACCACTGAGGGTAACCGTGGAGGTGAGTGCGGTGGGGGTTGAATCTGGGTTCAATAGAGCCGGGGCAGATTGAGCAGTCCAGAAGGGTACCGGCCGCTCTGGAGTAAACCCCTGTAAATCAGTCAAAACTTCCAGGGCAGACTGATAGCGATCCCGAAAGTCGTAGCGGATCATCCGATCCAAAATATCGGCAAACTCGGAACTCACACGGGTTCGATCGCGCCAGATCAACTCACAGGTGCGTGGATCTTCCGGCAATTCTCGTGGATGGGCTCCTGTCAACGCTTGGATGCCAATCATTCCAACGGCATAGAGATCACTACAAAATCGGGGTCGCCCAGCCATCTGCTCACTCGGCATATAGCCTGGAGAACCGATCGCGATCGTGCGGGTGGTATGACCTTGCACTTGAATCATCTGACTACTGAGCTGTTTGACGGCTCCAAAGTCAATCAGGACAATTTTTTGATCTCGGTGCCGACGGATCAGGTTTGAAGGCTTCAGATCGCGGTGAATCACATTCTGCTGATGGATAAACACCAACACTTCCAAAATGTCTTGTAGCAGTGGAATCACTCGATTTTCAGGAAACTTCAATCCAGGCACCAGTTCCAGATTGAGATTCTCCCCTTCAATAAATTCTTGCACCAGATAAAATTCTTGACCTTCCTCAAAGTGAGCTAACAAGCGAGGAATTTGCCCATAGTCACTCAAACGATACAAAACCTGCGCCTCGGTTTCAAATAGCCGTTTCGCAGTTTCCAAACTGACTGGATCGATCAGCTTTGGCTTGAGATGTTTAACCACACAAACTGGTGATCCAGGTAGGTGAACATCGTTGGCCAGGTAGGTTTGCCCAAAACCGCCCCCACCTAAATAGTGGAGGATTTGATACCGTCCACCCAGGAGCACCTGTTCATCTGAATGATGCATGATTTGGCGATTTGGCTATCACAATTGGCTCTTACAATCACAATTGGCTCTTACAACCACAAATTGGCTCTTACAACCGATCGGCAATCGATCGGCATCGATCGGCAAAACTGAAGGCGATCCTCCCTTGACGATCAACGTGATGATCCACCCGACGATCAGACGATCCACCCGACGATCGCCCATTTTGACTCGCTCTGCCCACTGATTATGGTGCAACCCACTGATTATGGTGCAACCCACTGATTATGGTGCAGGCTGATTATGGCGCAGGGAGCTGCAAGGCGTGCTGATCTATTCTACAGGTCGCTTTATTTCACCCGTTTAATTTTCCCCATTTAATTTTCCCCATTTAATTTTGCTCATTTAATTTCGCCCAGCTCACAAACCTACTCAACTCATCAATATTCGCAGTAATATATTAGTCAGACTAATTAATGAACGGGAAGAAATACCATGCCTCAGGCAGTGGGTGTGATTGAAACATTGAGTTTTCCAGCCGTTTTGGCGGCCGCAGATGCCATGGTGAAGGCGGGTAGAGTCACGATCGTCTATTACGACATTGCCGAAAGCGGCGAGCAGGTTGTGGCGATCCGAGGGCCGATTTCAGAAGTGCGTCCTGCCATGGAAGCTGGTATTGAAGCGGCTGATAAGGCCCCTCCCAATGGTAAGTTGGTCACCTATTATATTGTGCCGAATCCCCCGGAGAACGTGGAAGAGGTACTACCCTTGCAATATACCGAACAAGTGGAGCAGTTTCGCTGGACGTAACTGATGGACGAAACTTGATGCTCCGCAGCATAATCCGCAGCATCAGGGGTGATCACTGCCCAATCAACTGTCATTCATCAGATTTGCTTAACCCTGTCTTGCAAATTTTTGAATCGATCAAGTCAATCGATTCGATAGAACTAGGGCTATAGACTCCAGTAGAATAGATTACGTTCATCTCATATTCACCCAAAAGCGAGGAAAAAGCGATGCCGGTCGCAGTTGGCGCACTCGAAACGAAAGGATTTCCAGGCATTCTTGCCGCAGCAGATGCGATGGTAAAAGCCGGTAGAGTCACATTGGTTGGCTATCTCCGCTGTGGTAGTGCTCGCTTCTGTGTGATTATTCGGGGAGATGTTTCAGAAGTGAAAACTTCTATGGCAGCCGGAGTAGAAGCGGCTGAGAGTTGCTACGGTGGCACCTTGGAATCCTGGGTAATTATTCCTCGCCCTCATGAAAACGTGGAAGTGGTGTTGCCGATCGACTTTACCGACTCGGTGCAACGGTTTAGAGACTCAGTGGAAACACCTCGGTTATTAGGTTAGGTGCGCCAATATGGTGCGCCAATGTAGTGCGCCAATATTAGGTTAGGTGTCAATTACTGACCCGATCGACATTCTATCCTTCAGTCACTTCGCAATCGATCCACCGCCCTTTTCCCTTCAGATCAGGCGATGGATCAAGTTGTTGGTGTCATGGAGGATTTAATGCTAGCAGTGAGGTGCTAGATTAGCTAGGCTCTAGATTAGCTAGGCTCTAGATTAGCTAGGCTCTAGATTAGCTAAGTGTTAGATTCACTAGGAGGCTCTAGATCGGTAAGGCTCCCTGCACCAGAGCGCGAATCACCTGATAGACAAACTGGGAGTTCGTTACCAGGTAACGCTTCCACAACCGACCAGGTTCTTGTAGCAGGCGATAGAGCCACTCTAAGCCCACCTCCTGCACCCAGAACGGGGCACGATGTCTGATCCCTGCAATTACATCAAAGCTACCACCGACACCGATCGCCAAGTTCACTCCCAATTCTGACCAGTTCTCTTCCAAGAATTGCTCTTGACGTGGGACACCCATGGCAACAAATAAAATTTGGGCTCCGCTCTCTCGCACGGCCTTCACCCGCGCTTCCGCCTGATCGAGCTTAAAATAACCATCATCGAATCCACAAATATGCAGTTCAGGATAGCGAGCTTGTAAATTCGTGGCCGCAGTTGTAATCACCTCCGAGGTTGCACCTAGTAAATAGATACCCACATTTTCCTGGGCCGCTCTGGCACACAATTCATCAATTAGATCAATACCAGTGACGCGCTCGGGTAAAGGGCAAGAAAACCAATGGGAAACCCAAATCAAAGGTTGGCCATCTGCCACAATCAATGCGGCTTTTTCCACAAACTGACGCAACCGATCGTTCGATTGCATCATCATCAAAATTGCCACATTGACAGTGCAAAGATAGCCGCGTTGTCCCGATTGAATCAGCCGCATGGCCCAATCCACAGTTTCTGAGGTAGAGAGGGCATCAAATTGTCCATGGAGAATCTGGACGCGATGAGGAGCGGGAGGGGCAAAAGCGATCGCTGTAGAAGAATCCAAACTCAACCCTTCTGCTGGCATCATGGCTGAACCCTCGCAAGCAGAAGCAACGCATCAATAAAGAATTTTGTGGCCCAGTTGGGATAAGACAACCTTGTGTAAGCCCCCCAAATCGGATGGGAGCCTTTAATGCCTCCACGAATATTGAGATCACGAGTGTGGATATCCTGGCAAGACATCACATATCGCAAGCTGCGCTCGGCTGCCTGATAGTATGCAGCTTTGCCTGACTGCTGATACAACTTCAACCAGATGATCGCCATTTGGCAATTCCCAGTTAAACAGCAGTAAGATCCTGCGGGTTGTCCCTTCGTATCAATTTGTCCAGGAATAAAACCATCTTCTCGAACATGCTGGAGGACAGCATCAGCCCCCTCGATCGCCGACTGAAGATAGATTTGATCATTCGTCAAGAACCCTGCTTCTAATAATCCTCGAATGGCATAGGCGATCGTATGGGTAAAAGGAGCGACATCCAGAACAAATGCACATTGCTCGAACCAACCCTGGTGCTGCTGACTCACCGCCCAATCCAAGTTTGCCCGGGCAACTCTTTCTCGGTCTGCATCAGGACAAATAGAGTTTAACCACAGCAGAATCCAAGCTACACGGCTATTGTAGACATGAGGGATCCCATTATGGGTATTCCGAGTCCAACGGCCCGTTTCATCTGCCACGCGCACCAACCAATCAGCAGCAGCTTCGGCCGCCTGCAAAAAGTCAGTATCCTGGGTTTCTTCGTAGGCTCGTACCAACCCTTGTAAGACTTGTCCAGTATCAAAAACAATCCCTTCTTGACCGTATCTTGTATTGGCAATTGAGCCATCCGCATCCTGAATCTCAACCAACCAACGGCTGACAGCAATTGCTCGTTGCCATGCATCAATATCCTGAGTATATTTTGCTAAGTCAAAAAACGTTTCAGCAATGTATCCAGAGGTTTCTCGATAAGAGGTGCGCCATGCTCCTTTGAGTGAATATCCCCAACTCACGCCATCATCAGGACTACAATCATGGGCCCGTTTCAACCAGTAAATAGCAGCGTGTAAATGGGACTGAAGGTCTTCCACGGGCTGGGGGTGATTCATTAGATCTTGAATCGCCCGACTAGCAAAACACTGGAACAGCTTAACCTTTCCAGGTGACTGAATCGGTGAATGACCTGCATCCGATCGATCAGAGGAATGGGAGGTGGTAACTGGAGCAGACAAAATTGTCTCTTGAATAGGCGCTTTCATGACAGGGAAACCTAGAATTGTTAAAACCGATCGATACATAAAAGAGATGTCATCGATCTCTCTGAAGTACCTGAAGGGAGAAGGAATTGACGAATGGCTAAATCAACGAACATACTCCATGAAGGCATGAGCTAACCGAGCCCACTGATCTGCATGGCAGTCTTGTGAAACTTCTGATCCTAACCGCTGGATAACTGGAGCCTGAGCGGGATGCACCGAGCTGAGTCATAACTCGCTATATTCTGAGTAGACCATCGATCCGTAAAATTTGCTACGGTTCCATTTCCCTCTTGACCATTTCTTTATGGCGATCGGGCTCCACTGGATTAGTTAATGAAGTTTTCATCAAGTGAAGTAATATGAACAAACATATAGTTTTATGTTGAATTTGTGCTGTTATCGGGGATTGTGTCGTGACCTAAGCCCTATCCTTAAAGATCTTTCTCTCTCTACATTCTTCTGAATTCTTCAGGTATCAGTTGATCAGGTATCAGTTGATGTAGTAAAAGACAACACCCAGGATTGAGTAGGTTGCGATCAAAAATACTCCATAGAGCCAATTCGATCGACCATTAAACGTAATTAGATTAGCGACTGTTACGGTTACTGCTAGGGCAATTACACTAAAAGGGGGAAAATTCAGGTCGATGGGTTGACCGATCGCCCAACCAAACAAAACCAGTACAGGGGCCACAAACAGGGCGATCAACAAACTATCACCCGTAGCCGTGGCCACTGCCAGATCCATATGGTTCCTCAGCGCCAGTCGAATCATCATGATCGCTGTCGCGACATCACTGAGGAGCGGAATTAAGATAACTCCTGTAAAGGTTGGTGTGAGTCCCAGTTCAGCCGTCTCAGGCTCAATCACAGCCACAAATCGATCTGACACTAATGTAATCGCGATCGTAGTTGCCAGCAAAATACTGACCCACAAACCAAGATTGGGTTGTGCAGATGGTTGGCTGGAAGAAGAGGGACTCAATGAGGACTCTGAAGGATTGACTCGATCAAGCGGTAGAGTGTTAGTTGATGGAATATGAGCTGGCAGATTGTCAGTCAGCGAAATGTCAGCCGGCAGAACATTAGCTGCATAAAGATCACTATGAGTTTTGAGCGAAAACAGTAAGGTCAAACCATAGACCACGATCAGAACTGTCGAAACAATCCAGGAGATGGTGCGAATTTCTGAGTTTGCCAGTTCTGAAGTCGCAAAAGCCAGGGTCGGTAGAGCAATAGCAATCACTGCTAAGGTCATCGAAGCGCCATTCACTTTAGCTAGAATAGGTTGGAACTGTTGTTCTTTATAGCGCAATCCACCCGTTAACATCGCCAACCCTAACATGAGCAGCAATGCATTAAGAATACTACCTGTGATGCTAGCTTCTACAATATCGATTAAGCCTTGACGCAATGCCATTAGCATAATAATCAAGACAGTTGCACTACCAAATACTGCATTTACCAGCCCGCCAATTAATGGCCCCATCACTGTAGCAATTTTTTCAGTCGCTGTGGTCAACCCGATCGATAGGGGAATGATGGCTAGCGCTGAAGTACCAAACACAATAGTGTCATCCCAGTCTAGCCAATCTGCTGTAATTGCAACAGGCACAAAAATCAGTAACCCCAGCGAGAATAGGTTACTGTTCATATCCTTAAAACATTTCCATCCACGATCGAGTTGATGAAACAGAGATTTAACGGAGGTCATAACCAAAGAGATTCGGGTCAACTTCCCCTAACTGCAAATCAGCTAACCCATATTCCGCCCAACGTCGATCGACCATCGCAGCCGTATCGGGATCAGGAATCAACATCTCTGCCCAAGGACGATCGGTTTCGGGATAGACTTTTGTAGTCGCATCAATGCCCATTTTGCTGCCTAATCCTCGCTTTTCAGTGGCGAAGTCGAGCGAGTCGAATGGATTATCAGGCAAGATAAATACATCCCTGGCTGGATCAACCTTGGACGTAATCGCCCAAACCACTTGGCGCGGATCGCGGATGTTAATATCTTTATCGACCACAATCACAAACTTGGTGTAACTGAACTGGGGCAACGCACTCCAGAAAGCCAAAGCTGCCCGACGAGCCTGCCCTGGATAGGCTTTATCGATCGAGATCACGGCTGCTTTATAACTGAGCGCTTCCATCGGTAGGAAGAAATCGACAATTTCAGGAACCTGCTGCCGTAGGATAGGAGTATAAATGCGATTGAGCGCGATCGCCATCATCGCATCTTCTTTGGGTGGACGGCCACTGAAGGTTGTCAGGTAAATCGGATCTTTGCGGTGCGTTAAACAGTGGAAATGAAGCAGGGGTGCTTTTTCATTCACTCCGCCGTAGTAACCCATGTGATCGCCCGCTGGCCCATCAATTGCCGTATCACCCGGTGTAATGGTGCCTTCCAAAACGAACTCTGAATCGGCTGGCACTTCCAGATCGACCGTTTTGCACTTCGCTAAGGGAATCCCACCACCGCCATATAAACCGGCAAATAGCCACTCTGAGAGATCAACTGGCAGAGGAGTTGCTGCTGCCAAAATCACCAGGGGATGTACGCCGATCGCCACTGCAACTTCCAGCTTTTGCCCTCGTTCTGCGGCTTTACGAAGATGACGAGTTGCCCCTCGTACCGAGAGCCACTGAACGGTCATCGTGTTTTTAGACTGAAGTTGTAAGCGATAAACCCCAACATTCACAGTTTTATTTTCAGGATCTTTGGTGATCATTAATCCCAGTGTAATCACCTTATCAGCATCGCCTGGATAGACGCGCAGGAGGGGTAGTTGGGTCAAATCAACTTGATCGTCCTTCAGCACAACCTGCTGGCAACTGGGCAAGAAATCGCGACCTGGCTTGGCCTTCACGACATCAAACAGCACCTTCCCTAACTCGATCGCTTGCCCAATTTTTTTAGGTGGACGCGGTTGATAGAGGATGGCGAGCTTCCGACCCAAATCTTCCAATTCGGCTGGATGCTGCATTCCCAACCCCCAGCAAACCCGCTCGACCGTACCCATCACATTCACTGCCACTGGATAGGGCGATCCTTTCACATTTTCAAACAGCAGAGCCGGGCCGCCCCGTTGCAACATCCGATTCGCAATTTCGGCGATCTCCAAGTTGGGATCGACTAAGGCCCGAATCCGTCGGAGCTGGCCGCGCTGTTCAATCTCATTGAGGTAATCCCGCAGGTCTTTTGCCATGATGAAGTAATGTGAAGCATTCCTTCTTTATTATGAGGGAGAAGCGATCCGAATCTAAATCCGCTTGAAGAAAGATAACTCCGCTTGGCGATTATCCCAGGCTCGTTTTATGCTAGCGGCAGACCAATGGTGCATCCGAGCTTCACTTCTCTCATGCCGCCAGCTTCTTAATTTTGTCAACGCAGTTCCTGTTCATGCAGATCCTTTAACTCAGGTTCTGTCGGTCTAACCCGTGGCTCTAACGATTGACTCAAGCAATTGTACGCTAAAGTTTGAGTTTTCCAGGCTGTAGCCATTAGGTCAAAATTAAGCACAGTCTGGTCAATCTAGTATAGACGGATACACTAGGGCTTAGTCATCGCCATCGGTGGGTTCGGCATTGCTCTCCATAGTCGCAGTTTAGGAATGGTCAGAGCGGTTCAATCGCAATAGGGTTATCTATCGCAGCCAGTTTCTAGGTCATCTCTTTCTAGGTCATCTACTTCTAGGTCATCTACTTCTAGAACAACAATTATTAGGTTAGGTAGTCAGGTTGATCAGTTGGTTTTGAATCAGCCCATTGGTATTTGCTCAGCCAGGTAGCCTCCTCTACCCGTGGAATCCATCAATAGGTCTTATTGAGTATCTAACCTTTCGCTTAATTCATCATCTGTCATTGGGTATTAATTGTCTGTCACAGCACCAGACCTCAGAATCAGTTGAAAATTAAATGTAAAGGCAAGTATCGATGAGCGCTCTCAAATTCGACATTTTCCACTCTCTTTTTTCCTAACTTAGTTGTCCTTTCAATGTACACGCGAGTGTAGGAATTAATTCAGCGCGAGAACCATTTATTGTTCATTTAGTTTAACTGTAATGTACTCAATTTAAGTGCATTATAAATTTACATTGGTTAATTCTCGTACAGTTCGCCCCAATTCAGTTCCCTGTTCATGGAATGAATTTTTATGTCGGAAGTTATTGTGGTTCCCCCTGGTACGATCGAACCAATTTTTGGTTTGAGAATTTACAGTGAGTTATCAGCAAATGTATTCACGAATAATCGAGGCGTGGTTACTATCGTGACCCATCAAGATATCCCTCTCAACAATGTGATTGTGATTGAGGATCCAACCCAGGCTAGAGGATATGAATTTATCGTCGGTGATGGCAACGATACTATTCTTGCTGCTCCCAATGGCGTAGACAAATTCAGCCGCATGACGGTTCGAGCAAATGGAGGCAATGATTTCGTCATTACGGGTGCTAATGATGACTTCGTGTTTGGTGGTGAGGGGAAAGATCGCTTATTGGGGGTTGAGGGAGATGATCGGCTCTATGGCGGAGCAGATGATGACTGGTTACGGGGTGGCGATGGAGACGATATCCTCAGTGGTGGGATTTGTAAGACCGCAAAATTCTTAGAGACCACAGAACACTTGTAGAAAGTGTCTACTCTCGATCGAGTAGAGTCCGTACAACTTGCTAGTATCCCGCTACAACCCCTCCAAATTGCGCGGGTTCTACTCTTATCGGATTTGGACTCACCATGGCAATCCCTGCCGATCGATCAATCTGGCTAGAATTATCACCTGATCAGCTTCAGCATCCGGAGCTGCTAAATGAGCTAGAACGCTGGTTGCAGCTTGGTTTGCTTTCTGCCCTTCAGGTTGAAGCATTCTGTCAGATCTACCTGAGTTGTGCCATAGAAGTTACCGATCAGGTTACCGATCAGGTCGCTGATCAGGTCAACGATCGAGCAACTACCCTGGCTACGGCGAATGATTTTGCCAATGCTGAAGCTTTGATCGAATTGAATCCAACTCCACGCCGCTCAGTCCAGCCGATCCCCACCCCAGCGATATCCAGTTCCAGTCTCCCTATTCATTCTGACTCTGGTCATTCTGGCTCTGGTCATTCTGGCTCTGGTCATTCTGGCTCT
>JALOOM010000095.1 GCA_025454395.1 Elainella sp. Prado103 | reverse complement strand
TAGAGCGGTGGCAAGGACTCACCCGTATGGGTTGTGACAATACAGCCTGCTTCTTGCGCTAAAAACGCCAGAGCAGCACCATCAATAAACTTTCCAGCTCGAATTACCGCACCATTCAGTTGCCCAGTCAACATGCCATTCACATTGGGGATTTGTACCGTTTTGGAATAATCGATCGCCACATCAAACACTCGATAGATCCGCGGTAACGCAGTTGCAATCGCCCCCATGCCCCATCCCAATAACACCACAGGAGACTGCACATCCATAGATACAAGCTGAAGCGGAGTTGCAGCCTCAAAGCCTGCCTCTAATGAGCCTTGCCAGCAGCCCTGTCCACGCAAGGCATAGTAGTAGGTATTCAGAGCAGGGGTAATCGCTAAAACCGCCTCATATTCATCGTGATTGAGGATCGCCAAAATAATTTGATAATTGGGATGGCCATCTAGATAGAATTGCGTACCATCAATTGGATCCAATGTCACCAGATAATCATCTGGTTCACCCAGTTCGATCGAGCGAAAATACTTCGTGTTATAGGTTTTTTCGTATTCTTCACCATAAAATCGAATATTCGGAAATAGCCCTAATAGTGCGACCTCAACCAGCGTTTGGATCGACAAATCCGCATCGCTTAGCGCAGCCCCAAAGAAATTATCTGCATCCTTCTCTGGATGAGCCACAATCCGCGACTGAATTTGACGAGCATAGGCGGCAGCGACTCGGAGATGGGGAAACAAAGCATCCAAAATCGATCGCGGCGAGGGGGCTGATGTCATGGAGATTACCTGCAATGGATTACTTCAGTCTGCCGGATGGCGCACAGCCATTGAGCTTTCCTTAGTTTAGGCAGGGTTTGTCGATTTTGAGCAACTATCTAGATCACATTAGGTGCAGGGAATATGGTGCGGGGATTCTCCCAATCATCCATACTCAACCCACACCCAATCATCACCACGCTAATCAGATCACAAAATTAGCCGCATTATTGATTGCCGCCATCTCAACCCCACGGAATTCGATCAACGGAGTTGAACTCTGCCGACCAGCAAAACCATCCCGATCGATTCGCAGAATTGTATCCGAACCCTGAATTGTTTGTCGCCGTTGGAAAGAGAGATAGCCACCACTGATCGCCTCCTGATAAGTCAACGAAAGTCCTAAATTCTGGAACAATCGCGTTAGCACAACTTGGTCTTCACCGACCGCGAAATCCGTGATCTGATCGCCCCGATCGGCAAAGCGATTGTAAACGAACAAATCAGCACCCTCACCGCCAGCCAATCTATCGGCATCCGCCAGTCCAGTGATTCGATCGTCATCGCTAGTTCCAGTTAAAGTATCTTGTCCTGACGTTCCCGTAATGATCGCTCGACCTAAAGTAATAGATTCACTGCGGAATTTCTGCAAATTGTCAGTTAGCTCTTTCGCTTCATCACCAGTACCATAAAAATCAGCATCGCCATTATCGACCAACAACTGCACTCTAGCCCCGCGTTTAAGGCTAGCTGGAATTTCCACGATCGACTCAAAGCTACCATTTACATTCAATGCCGTCAGATTATTGCCACGCAGCACAGGCGCATCACTCGCAATCCCCGTCCAGGTGTAGAGCCGGAAATCCTTAGGGGCAATTCCTGTAGCTTGATCGGATGGGCCCGCTACGATGAGATATTCGTTGTTGCTATTGCGTTCGATGCTGCGAATTCCACGCCCACCCAAATTAAGTTCGATCGGAGCACCAATATTAGCCTGAGCCGCAGCTCCAGTCGCCACTTCAGTAAAATTAGAGATCGGTGCGATCAGCGCTTGGGTACGGTTTGCGGTGGGTACATTCGGGGCCCGGAAGGCAACATATCCGGTTGTATTGTCTGGCGCGAGGGTTAAACCTTCAATGTTGAATCCATCCAATGTGGGAGCTTCCGGTATTACACCCGTTGCGGCACTGGCTGTAAAGTTATACCCGTTGGCATCTCCCCAGGAAATTAACTGGGATCGCAAATTCTCAAAATGTCCTACGTAATTGAGCGATGCCCCTGCACCACTACCCGCCAGATCGGTGGTGAACACACGGTAGCGATTCGGCCGCGAGGATCCACCGCTCGAGTTACTGTGAGAACCGATCCAGTAAATTCGATTACCCACTCTAGTCGATCCTTCAATATCCACCTCACGAGGTCTGCCACTCCCTGAAACATCGGTCAGGTTGAGGTTGCCGGTGAAATCGAAGCCAGCCAGAGGCAAACCAGATTGGGTGCGATCGTAAAGGCGAATCGTCTGGTCTTCGTCATCTGCCACTAACATGTAGGTTGAATCGATCGCCACGGCTGTACTGGCATCACTGGCTCCGGTGTGAAAGCGGGTGGACGGACGGGTTGGAGCGGCCGAGGCACCATACTGAATCACGTAGTCGGCAGTATTCTCACCATCGCTTACGGTCACGGTAATATCGGTTAAACCAACACCAACGGGCGTAATTTTTAAATTGCGACTGGCACCACTGCCAGTCAAATTAACGGTTGGAACCACGGCTGGATTACTGCTAGTGGCGGTAACAGTAAGCGCACTAATGTCGGTATCCTCATCGGCGATCGTAAAATCGATGCCAAACTGTCGGGCTGGATCGGTTGCATCGTTGATCACACCACTGACCACCCCACTGCCCGTAGTCGGCACATTCAAAAACGGAGTTGCTGCGGCAGCTTGGATCGTTGGCACAGCACCAGTGGGCGGATCGGAGAAAATAGCAACGCCCGGACTGCCGATGTCATTCCCGGTGGAAGCGATCGAATTTTGAGCATCTCCCACCGTAGAGAGCCGCCATTGCGCGATATCATTGAGTCCTAACCCATCTACATCCACCCAACCACTACGATTTTGAGCGCGGATCGTTCCGGGAAATGCCTCATCGTCATAGGTGAGCCGATCGATCAAGTTACTGCTACTATCAAAAACATTAATCTCGTCATTTCGCCCCAGGTTATTGAGATTACCGCCAATAATCTTCACCGTTGCTGCCAAATTCCAGGCTGTTCGGAATCCAGTTACATCTGCTGACTCGATCAACAGTACCGATTCACCAGGTTGTACGGTACCAAAAGCGCTCAGATTGGTTGCACCTGGAATCCGCTCTTTATCATCAAAGCTCCAACCGGTCATATCAACAGGCGTTAACCCAACGTTGGTCAATTCGGCAAATTCGCCGTTCGTGCCACTGTACAAATATTCAGTAATGCGAATACTCATAGAAAGTTCACTCAATTTTACAAAATCAACAGGGGTGGCAACTCGATCGAGCTCGATTGCCCCCAACCAAAATCCCAAATTGAGTTAAAGCATAGGTTAAATCAAACTTAAGTGTTACAAACTTTACCAGGATTTCACGATTATCTGCCTGTCCTGACCATTCTTTGGGTCATCAGGATCACTTTGGGTCAATCAGTTTGCAGTAATTCCAGGCATCTGGAAATCTATCTAAATCTGGGGTATCCAAAAATATTTGATTGCGTTGCGATCCAGTCATTTGTAGCAATTTGGCTCAATAGCACCGCTCTTTCCCCAGATACATCATCTAATTGTTATGGGTTTCGTTAACAGCGATTCTTTTTCCGCATGGATTTCGTCAATTCCGTCAATTTCATCAATTCCGTCAATTCCGTCAATTCCGTCAATTCCGTCAATTCCGTCAATTCCGTCAATTCCGTCAATTCCGTCAATTCCGTCAATAAGGAATAAAAATTCAATAACTGGGAAACTCAAGATTCCGTAAGGACACAGCATGTTCCCAACCTTTTGTCTAGGATGACATTCGATCGACCACCAGCTCCTACGGCAATCGACTTTGGTTATCCTGTAGAGAGACTCTGATAGCTGATTGACTGACAAATCTTTTCCCCTCATCCCTAAATCCCTTCTCCCACTAGGGGCGAAGGGACTTGCAATCAAATCCTGGTTCAAAAGCCCCTCGCCCGCTCTGGGAGAGGGGTTGGGGTGAGGGTAGTTTGAGTTTTGTCAGTCAATCAGCTCTGATAGAGAGATTCTAAACCCAGTTCGATCGCAGTTAGTGGTAATCCCATGACCCAACAACCTCGTATTTGCATCCTCGGTGGCGGCTTTGGTGGGCTTTATACCGCCCTGAGGCTGATCCAGTTTCCCTGGGAGAAAGCCGACAAACCCGAAATTACCTTGATCGATCAACGCGATCGATTTGTTTTTTCGCCCTTGCTGTATGAGCTAATCACTGGCGAGCTAGAAACCTGGGAGATCGCGCCGCCCTATACAGAATTGCTGTCCAACACTGGCATCCGGTTCCGTCAGGCTGAAGTTTCTGAAGTGCAGATCGACCAGAAACAGGTACGGCTCCAAGACGGTGGCTTGATCGACTATGACTATTTGGTTTTGGCGATGGGGGGTGAAACGCCGCTCAACCTTGCGCCCGGTGTCGCAGAATATGCCATCCCGTTTCGTACCATTGCTGATGCCTATCGGCTGGAAGAGAAGTTAAGAGCCCTGGAAACCAGCGAGGCAGACAGAATTCGGGTGGCGATCGTCGGCGGTGGCTACAGCGGCATTGAACTCGCCTGCAAGTTGGCAGAACGGCTGGGCGATCGAGGACGGATTCGAGTCGTCGAAGCGGGTGAGCAGATCTTGCGCAACTCACCAGAGTTCAATCGCGAAACGGCCAACAAGGCTCTGAGCGATCGAAAAGTTTGGCTAGATTTAGAAACAAAGGTGCAATCAGTCACGGCAGATTCGATCGCGCTGGAGTTCCGGGGTCAGACCGATACGATTCCGGTCGATATTGTGTTGTGGACAGTGGGCACCCAAGTGGCTCAGGTGGTGCAAAACTTGCCGCTGCCCCATAACTCGCGGGGTCAGGTGATGGTGAACACCACGCTGCAAATTCCCGATCATCCCGAAATTTTTGCGCTGGGCGATCTAGCCGAATCCCAGGATGCCGAAGGGCAACGAGTACCGGCCACCGCTCAGTCCGCCTTCCAGCAGGCAGACTATGTGGGCTGGAATTTGTGGGCTGCGATCTGTCAACGGGCTTTGTTGCCGTTCCGCTATCAGGCTTTGGGCGAAATGATGACCTTAGGTACAGATAACGCGACCCTGGCAGGAATGGGGCTGAAATTGGACGGGCCGTTGGCTCATGTGGCTCGCCGCTTAATCTATCTCTACCGCATGCCGACCCTCGATCATCAGATCAAAGTGGGCTTAAATTGGATCGCTCAACCCATTCGCGAGCTATTAACCTCCTGAAGTTCACAGATCGCTAAAACAGAACCTGAAGGAAGGAATAAGGAATGACCCTAATTTGGCGAATAACCATTAACCATAATAGGGCCAATTAGCCCAACAGTTAGCCCAGCGTGATCATCGTAGATGGAAATCGGGATGGAAGTAATATCGGATTTAAGCCAGGTCGAATGGCGATCGAACCCGCAGCCGCAGGTGATCTTTCTAGATGCAGTCGGTACCTTATTTGGGGTGAGGGGCAGCGTTGGCGAAATGTACCTTAATGTGACGCGGCAATTCGGTGTAGAAATGGATGCCCAATTGCTCGACCAGGCTTTCTACCAGAGCTTTAAGAGTATGCCTTTCCCAATGGCATTTCCTGGTGTAGCGGTCACTGACATTCCTGGCAAAGAATATGACTGGTGGCAGCAAATTGCTGTAGATACCTTCCAGCGAGCTGGGATTTACGATCGCTTTGCCGATTTTTCGGCTTTTTTTGCCCAACTTTATCACTATTTCGCCAGTCCCGCTCCCTGGATTATCTATCCAGAAACATTCACAATGCTAGAATTTTGGCGACAAAAAGGCGTTAAACTCGGCATACTCTCTAATTTTGACACCAGAATTCATCCTGTCCTCCAAGCACTGAATTTGAGCAACTATTTTGATTCGGTCACCATTTCGACCGAGGTAGGGGCGGCCAAGCCAAATGCAGAAATTTTTCAGGCGGCTTTGGCCAAACATGATTGTCTACCCGAACAAGCCTGGCATATTGGCGACAGCCTAAAGGAAGATTACGAAGGGGCAAAATCCAGCGGCATTCGGGCGTTCTGGCTCGATCGAGTCTAGCTGGGATTAATTACTTAGCCAGAGAATATTGGGTTTTGATCCCGATCCGCGTGGTTTTAGCTACAATTTCTGCCTGGAACTAGATCCCCGATCCCTTTTTGCCATGATCGAAGTCGAACAATTGAGCAAAGTTTATGGTTCCACTGCCGCGATCCAGGAAGTCACCTTTGCCGTTGAGCCCGGTGAAATTCTGGGTTTTTTGGGGCCGAATGGGGCTGGCAAGACCACCACAATGCGGATCTTGACTGGCTATCTTCCTGCTACCAGCGGCACGGCTAAGATTGCCGGATTTGATGTGCATGAAAACTCAATGGCAGTGCGCCAGCGGATTGGCTATCTGCCCGAAACGCCGCCCCTCTATCCCGATATGACGGTGGAAGGGTTTCTCCATTTCGTCGCCCGGATTAAGGGCGTAGTAGCGGGCGATCGAGCCAAACAAGTCGAAAATGCCCTCACACGCTGCAATTTGCTGGAAAAGCGGCAGGTGCTGATTCGCAAGCTCTCGAAAGGGTTCAAACAGCGGGTGGGCATTGCTCAGGCAATCGTGCATGACCCGCCGGTGATTATCCTGGATGAACCGACCGTGGGACTCGATCCGCGTCAGATTATTGATGTGCGGAACCTGATCAAAAGCTTGGCGGGCGATCACACGATTATTCTCTCAACCCACATTCTGCCGGAAGTCAGCATGACTTGTAGCCGCGTGGCCATCATCAATCGCGGTCGGGTGGTGGCGACTAACACGCCAGAGCAGCTCATGGCGGAGTTGGCAGGTGAAACTGGCTATGAGCTGGAAGTGGAAGGGGATATCGCCTTGGCGCAAGCGAGACTGGCGGCTTTGCCAGGTGTGAAAACCGTTGAGCCGATCGTGGACAGTGTGGAAGGTTCGGGCGAGCCATCCCGCCAAAAGTTGCGCCTCTCGCTGGTCACGGGCACCGATCCGGGACGAGAGATTGCCGCAGTTGTGGTCAATTCGGGACTGGGGCTCTACGAAATGCGCCGTACCCGCGTCAGCCTGGAGAAAGTATTCCTGGAGTTGACCACGGAAGAGAAAGCGATCGATCCAGAGACGATGGCAGCAGCCTATGAACGAGCCAGCCACCGCGACACCGAGCCGCCCATTCTACCGATCAGTGTGACGACAGATCAGACGACAGATTGGGCACCGGATCGGACACAGAGCATCAAGAGCGATGAGACTCCGATCGAGGATGAAACCGAGGCATCCATCACTGCTGAGCAGCCCAGCCGTCCTGAGGAGGAACCCTAAATGCAGTCAGTACAAATCTTGTTTGCCAACTTGATGGCGATCTATCGACGAGAACTGCAAAGCTATTTTGCTTCTCCCTTTGCTTATGTGATTGCTGGGGTGTTTTGGCTACTCAGCGGTTTCTTTTTTGTGGCAATTTTGCTGGGGCCAGAGGGATTGATCGCGCAGGCGAATTTTCGTGATCAGTTGGGGATGACCAATCCGCCCATTGATGTCGCCGCCCAGTTTGTCAGTTTCTTCTTAGGCACCCTCAGCTCTCTCGCCCTGTTTATTTTGCCGGTGTTGTCGATGGGTCTCTATGCGGAGGAACGTAAACGCGGCACTTTGGAGCTGCTGGCGACTTCACCATTGACCAATTGGATCGTTGCGTTAGGGAAACTACTGGGGGCGCTGACTTTCTTTGTGACGCTGCTGCTGCCGATGCTGATCTACCAAACCATCGCCCTGAGTGCAGCCAATCCTCCTGCTCCCTTCACAGGGTTATTGCTGGGACATCTAGGGCTGATTTTGCTGGCTGCTGCTGTTTTATCTCTCGGCATGTTTGTTTCCTCCCTCACCGATAGCACGATCCTGGCGGCGATCCTCACCTTTGCCTTAGTGCTGTTCCTCTGGGTGGTGGATTTGGTCGGCAACAGCTTGGTGGGGCCAGTCGGCGCTGGCTTGAAACATATTTCCCTGATTCGCAACTACACCAACTTCGCCCAGGGCGTGTTTGACAGCAGCAGCCTGGTTGTGTTTCTCAGCTATGTGATGCTGGGGCTATTTCTCACCGCTCAGTCGATCGAAGCCTTCCGGTTCCAGCGCTCTTGAGCAACGCATGACCTCATGCCGATCGATCAGATTCACCTTCTGCCCCAGTCTTTTGCAGACCTTAGTTCTTCCGCTCAATCATTTCTATCCCCTGTCGTGACCTTCATTCTTTTCCCCTATGAAGCTGACTTTTCCTGACTGGCATACCCTGAGACAATCGGCCAAATGGCTCGTCTGGCTAGCGATCGCCCTGATCACTGCCGGTTTGACGGTCGGGTTGCTGACGGCGGTTTGGAATGCCCTACCGATCGCCTTGGTGGGGGTGGGAGCCTTGTTGCTGCTGGGCAGCTTTATCCTGTCGGATTACGCTCAAGCGAGCTTTTGGCAGCGACGATCGACCCAGTCAGGCACCAATGCAGTAGCAGCGACGCTGGCGGTTTTGGTAATTCTTGGATTCGTGAATTTTTTGGCGGCCCGCTACATGACCCGGATCGACCTGACCGAAAACCAGATCTTTACGCTGGCTCCCCAAACGCAAGAAGTGCTGCGCGATCTCGATCAGCCGGTGAAAGCCTGGATTTTTGCCCCGACCCCCAATAGTGCCGATCGTCAGCTTTTAGAGAACTATCGGCGCAAAGGCAGCCAGTTTAGCTATGAATTTGTCGATCCACAGGCTCAACCAGGGATTGCTGAGAGATTCGGAGTACAGGCGATCGGAGAAATGTATCTCGAATCAGGTGAGACGCGCCGGTTTGTGCAAACCTTGAGTCCACAGCAGGGCATTGCCGAGCGGAAACTGACCAATAGCCTGGCCCAACTGAATAGTAGTCAGCCGCAGGTTTACTTTTTACAGGGGCATGGCGAGCGCGGTCTGGAACCTGGAGAAGGCGCTTTTTCCCAAGCCAAAAGTCGGTTAGAAGAAGAAAGCTTTGCTGCCCAACCGTTAAATCTTTCCACCACTCCTCAAGTCCCTGAAGATGCCCGTGTGGTAGTCATTGCAGGGGCAAAACGGCCCTTGTTGGAGTCAGAGCTGAAGGCCCTGCGAGAGTATCAAAAGCGACAAAGTGGCTTGATGGTGCTGATCGATCCCCAAACCGATCCACAGTTGGATAGCCTGTTGCAGGAATGGGGAGTGGCTGCCAGCGATCGGCTCGTGATTGATCCAGCCGGAGCCAGCTCTGGTTTGGGCGAAGGCGTGGTCATTGTCGATCAGTATGGCGATCATCCTATTACTCAGCGGTTTGACAACGGCATTTCTTTCTACCCGCTGGTGCGACCGCTGCAAGTCCAGCCTGTGGAAGGAGTTCAGTCGGCTCCCCTCCTGATTACCGATCCGCGCACTTCTGCTCAAACGATCGGGGCAGATGGCAACATTCAAACGGATGCCGCCGCGCCTCAAGGCCCATTCGATATTGGGGTAGCGTTGAGTCGCACGATCGCCACGCCTGCCGCCAGCCCTTCTCCCAGCCCGACAGTCAGTCCATCGCCCAGTCCGCAGTCCAGTCCCTCCCCTGGATCTGCTCCCAGCCCAGAAGCCAGCCCAGAAGCCAGCCCAGAAGCTAGCCCAGAAGCCAGCCCAGAAGCATCTGATGCCGATCAACCTAAACCGGAAGCTCGCATGGTGGTGATCGGTAGCTCTAGCTTTGGCATTGATGGCTTGTTCGATCAACAGCTCAATGGCGATGTTTTCCTGAACTCAGTCAACTGGTTGAGCCAGCAAGAAGACCAAGTGCTGTCGATCCGTCCCAAGGAAATGACCAGCCGTCGGATTCTGATGTCGCTACCACAGCAAATGAGTGCAGTGTTGATCGCACTAGCCTTCTTGCCGCTGCTGGGATTTGGGGCGGCGATCCTGCTGTGGTTGAGAAGACGCTAAAGCCAGAAAGATCTGAGAAGTCAGGAGGACGGGATGAAAGTAAAACCCACAACGATCGGACTATTGGGAGCTGCCCTGTTACTGGGAATTGTGGTGGCGATCGTCCAACAACAGCCTGCACCCCGATCAGCCGATGGAGAATCCAGCAACACCGAAGAACCGCAGCGATTTTTCGAGTTTGAGGAAGCCGATGTTCAGGCGTTTACGCTGCAAACCCGACTGCGCACTCTCAAATTTGAGCGCGATGCTGAGGGGAAATGGCAGATGCTAGAGCCAGAAAAAACGACCGCCAGCGATCCATCAGTCGCCTTTCTACTGGATTTAGTCTCAACGGGGCGAACTCAGCGGATCTTGCAGGTGCCGGAGCGCGATCGAACCCAGTTTGGGCTCCATCAACCGTTGGCCACGATCGATCTAACCCTCAAGGATCAGCAAACCCACCGGCTCGTGATCGGCGAGTATGACTTTAATCGCAGCTTCCTCTATGCCCAAGCCGATCCGCCGACTGAACCTCCTGCTCCTGATGCCCAGATGGAACTGTTGCTTGTGTCACCCAACTTCGATAATGCGGTCAATCGGCCTTTAGCAGAGTGGAAGCAGGCAGCCAATGGGCAGAAGTCAGACAGTCCAGGCTCTTCGGCTTCCCCTTCCCCAGACTCACCGAAGACTGGAGAGACTCCGATCGAAGGATCACCCGCAGACTCACCAGCGGATCCGAACCCCTCAGAAGAGAACAGTGAAGATTAGGTGAATACTAACCAGAATGGAATTTAGAAAGTTATCCTCGTTGATCTGATTGCATTAATGCTCGCACTGCTGCTCGAAACGACTGTTCTGCCACGATCTCATCCTGCTGGGCTTGCTCCAAAAAGCGATAGAGACAGTCTTTGGCAATATTGGGGAAAGTAGGGCTGCGATCGACTTCCTCATACCCTTTTATAGCACCACAATTCTGGCACTCCGATCGCAGCATAGAGTCGATTTTTACCAATATCGGAATGGGTAATATCTACTTCAACCACCAGATCGGGGGGCGGATCTTGGGTTAAATCAACCTTACGCCCTGCCACTTGCGGCTGATTTTGAATGTAATAAGCATTATCTGGCTCTGCTCCCCGATCCAGATCGGCCCGGCTTAAAGTCGTCGATCGCATCGATTTAAGCTTCCAGCCCATCTCGCCCACCAGAATGCGGATGAATAACCCGATCAACTCGCTGGCATACTCATGTTCTTCTAAGGGCATCGTGATCTCTAACGTTCCGTGATCATAAACGAGGCGGGCAGCACGACTTTGGGGGAGGGCTTGTAAAATCTGCTGGTAAGCTTGCCAAGTCAACCCATGGAGCGTGACGCGCTTTTCCCCGATCGAGGTCGTTGAGACTTCAGGAAGTAGAGGGTTAACCATCACAGATTCCTTATCTGTTTCACCATACTTCATGATCACCCCTGCCTCATGCTCCTAACCTCGACCCCCCATCGATCGACTTTCGACCCTGGAGTGATTAAAAAACCGATGCCAGCGACTAAACTGATAGAGAGTATGTTTGCTCTACTATCCGGATTGTTTGTCATTCATGCTGATTTCCCTGCAAATTGAAAACTTTGCTCTGGTTGACCAGCTCGATCTGGAATTGGGATCCGGACTCAATGTGCTGACCGGAGAAACCGGAGCGGGCAAGTCAATTATTTTGGATGCCCTGGATGCGGCATTAGGCGGTAAGGTTTCGAGCCGCGCTATTCGCACCGGGGCGGAGCGGGCCCTGATCGAGGCTACGTTTGATCTCAATCCAGGCTTGATCACTTGGCTGGCAGAACAGCAGATTGAGCTAGTAGATGACATGGCGCTCGTTTGTAGCCGAGAGGTGATCGCCAGTCGGGGCAACGTTCGCAGCCGATCGCGGGTGAATGGTGTGCTAGTCAACAAACAGCAAATGGAGTCCTTACGGGCACGCCTGTTGGAAATTACGGCGCAAGGGCAAACCATGCAGTTGGGGCAACCCGCCTTACAACGAGAATGGCTGGATGGCTTTGGTGGCTTACCGTTGATTCAGCAGCGAGAACGGGTGGCGCAAGCTTATCAAATCATGCAGCAGGCGTTGCAAGCCCTGGAAAAACGGCGGCAGTTTGAGCAACAGCGCCTCCAACAGCTCGACTTGTTTGAATATCAGGCGAAAGAGCTGAGTGCCGCCAATTTGTCCGATCCCGATGAGCTAGATCAGCTTGAGCAGGAACGGCAACGCCTCAGCCATAGTGTGGAATTGCAACAGCAGAGTTACCGGGCCTATCAAGCTCTCTACCAAAACGACAGGGGCGGTGTGGCCTGTGCCGATCTGTTGGGCGAAGCAGAAAGTTTGCTGCTGGACATGTTGCGCTATGATCCACAGCTTCAGCCGATCCTGGATATGGTTACTGAAGCCATGGCTCAGGTGGAAGAAGCCGGACGACAGATCAATGCCTACGGCGAAGGTTTGGAGACCGATCCAGAGCGTCTTCAAACGGTGCAAGAGCGGATTGTGCAGCTCAAGCAAATTTGCCGCAAGTATGGCCCCACCCTGGCTGAAGCAATCACCCATAGTCAGCAGGTGCAGCGTGACCTAGAAGAACTGAGCGATGCGGGTCAGTCTCTAGAAGTGCTGGAGAAAACCTACGCCGCTCGCCAAGCCGAATTAGAACAAGCCTGTGCCCGCTTGACTGAACTGCGCCAGTCTACTGCTCGCCAGTTGGAGGCTTTGCTGATTCAAGAACTCAAACCCTTGGCGATGGACAAGGTGCAGTTTAAGGTGGCGATCGACCCCCATACGCCCACTGTAACTGGAGCCGATCGGATTAGCTTTCTGTTTAGCCCTAATCCTGGCGAACCGCTACAACCCCTGGCAGAGACCGCTTCGGGTGGGGAAATGAGCCGATTTTTACTGGCGCTGAAGGCTTGCTTCTCTCAGGTAGATGCCGTGGGCACGATGGTGTTTGACGAAGTCGATGTTGGAGTATCGGGACGGGTAGCGCAGGCGATCGCCGAAAAGCTGCATCAGCTCAGCCAGCAGCATCAGGTACTTTGTGTCACCCATCAACCGATCGTAGCCGCCATGGCCGCTTCCCACTTTCGGGTCGATAAGCAGGTGATCGATCCCACAGGCGGCAGCAAAAAACGAGGCAAAGCCAAGCGCAATGCCGATTCTACGGCCGAGGCTCCAGGCGAACCAGAGACGAACGGTAAAGCCCCAGATGTCCGTACCGTGGTGCGAGTGTATTTACTAGACAATCAGCAACGACGGGAAGAACTGGCTCAAATCGCGGGAGGTCAGTCGGATCAGGAGGCGATCGCCTTTGCCGATTCTCTGTTAGCACAGGCCGCGAGTTTTCAAGCAACGACTCGATCGCAGCCCAAGCCTGTCTCTGCCAAAAGCACGGCCTCCAAAAGTAAAGCAGCTTCTAAGAGCAAATGAACATCAATGGGGCGATGAGAATGAGAATAAATTATGTTAAGCCAGCCGCATTAGGCGGATTTTAGTGCGGTTGGTTTCTTGCAAGTGGGTCGGGCGGTATGATAAACATCTAAAGCTCAGAGATTTGCAAATGGCTGAGTCTGTCCCTCCTTTTTCGCTGCCGACTGCTTGACTCGATCGGTGAAAAACTTCATTCAGCGCCTTGCAACAGCCCCTGCAGCGCCCTTAAACGGTGTGTAATGAGCCGGTGCAGCAAAACGGTGCAAAGCAGACAAAATCAGTCCAAAGAATATGTAAATCTAGGGTTGAGTCACCCAATCTCAGTTGTTTCGGGCATACGGTGAAATTATGACGTTCTGCGAATATAGACCCGGTTTAGAAGGGATTCCCGCCACCCAATCCAGCATCAGCTTTGTGGATGGTCAACGCGGCATCCTTGAATATCGAGGCTTCAGCATCGAAGAACTGGCTCGAAACAGCACGTTTCTAGAAACTTCCTATTTGCTGATCTGGGGGAAACTGCCGTCTAAGGATGAGTTGGCGGAGTTTGAGCATGAGATCCGCTATCATCGTCGCCTCAAATATCGAATTCGGGACATGATGAAATGTTTCCCCGAAAGTGGCCACCCGATGGATGCCCTGCAAGCCTGTGCAGCGGCTCTGGGGCTATTCTACTCCCGTCGTGCCCTCGATAACCCAGATTATATTCGGGCAGCCGTGGTGCGCCTGCTAGCGAAAATTCCTACCATGGTGGCCGCCTTCCAGCTCATGCGGAAAGGGAACGATCCGGTGCAACCCCGTGATGACCTGAACTATGCAGCCAACTTTCTCTACATGCTGAACGAGCGGGAACCGGATCCACTCGCTGCTCGCATTTTTGACATCTGCCTCACCCTACACGCAGAGCACACAATCAACGCCTCCACCTTCTCAGCTATGGTGACGGCTTCCACCCTGACCGATCCCTATGGTGTAATCGCCTCTGCGGTGGGAACCCTGGCCGGGCCGCTGCATGGCGGTGCTAATGAAGAGGTGATCTTCATGCTGGAGGAGATTGGTTCGATCGATAAGGTCGAGGCTTACCTCGATCATTGTATGCAAACCAAATCAAAAATAATGGGCTTTGGGCATCGGGTCTATAAGGTTAAAGATCCACGGGCAATTATTTTACAGGAGTTGGCAGAGCAGCTCTTTGAGAAGTTTGGTGGCGATGAATATTACGAGATTGCAGTAGCGCTAGAAAAAGCGGTGGAGCAACGCCTCGGTCATAAAGGTATTTATCCCAATGTAGACTTCTATTCGGGATTGGTGTATCGCAAGTTAGGGATCCCTACCGATCTGTTTACGCCAGTGTTTGCCATCGCCCGGACGGCGGGTTGGCTGGCCCATTGGAAAGAGCAGTTAGCCGAAAACCGGATCTTCCGACCAACGCAAATTTACACCGGCGATCGGAGCGTTCCCTATGTGCCGATCGAAAAACGCCAGTCGGCGGAGGATCAGGCGCTACTCGGACTGGTGACGGGTTAGATCCTCTAGACTGATTCTCCCAACATCTGACGCTCATAGCGAGGTTGACAGGGATTACCCCAACCAACCTGCCGCTCTGGCATATTTTTCAGTACTGTACTTCGTGCTCCAATGACCGCATTGGAGCCAATCTGTACACCAGGTGCCACAAAACAGTCAGCCGCGATCCAGGCACCATTGCCAATTGCGATCGGAGCGGTTTTCAAGCCAAAGGCCGGATCCTGGATATCATGGCTCCCAGTACAAAGATAGGTTTGCTGGGAAACCACGCAATGCTCACCGATCGTGATTCGATCGAGGCTATAGAGCACCACATTATCGCCAATCCAGCTATAGCTGCCGATCGCCACTTTCCAGGGATAGGTGAATCGGGCCGTTGGGCGAATACTCACCCCAGTTCCCACCTGAGCCCCAAATGCTCGCAGCACTGCCACCCGAATGCCGTGAGCAAAATGGGGCGTGAGGGGAAAAACCACCGCCTGCACTAGCCACCAGAGCAGAATATACCAACCCGGACGGCCGCGATCGAACCAGGATTGATCGTACTGGCGCAGGTCGATTAAGGCAGCCGCTGCTAGGTTGGGGGAGGATTGGACTGGGAGAGGATGAGATGAGTTCGTGATGATGTTGGGAGATGGCAGAACCATGGTAGGGTTTAGGCTTCGGGTTGAGGAACGGGATCGATTGCGGACTGGGAAGTTGCTTCTACAACTTTGTTGAGTCGGCCACCATACTGAAGTTCGTAGAGTTTGACCCCAATCTGATACTCATATTGGCTAAGGAGACGAGCATAGATGTAGCCTGCTTTGCCATCCAGGAAGCCGAGCCGCAGCACATAAGCCAGGAAGAAGCGCAGGGTCGGCTTGAAGGGCAACCGCACCCAAATTTTCTTCAGAAAGCGCTTGCGCTGTACCGAATCGCCAAACAGGTTTGCCCCGATCGTGCCGCCTTCGCCCATGCCCGTCAGCAGGTTGTAGTAGACTCGCGCTTCCCAGTTGGAATAGCGATTGTGGCGCTCCAGCCAGTGGAACATATCCCGGAAGTCAATGTGATCCATATCTTGGTTGAGGTAGCCCACTGCTCCCGTCATCACCACATGCTCATGGACTTCGTTGTCGCCCGTGTTGCGAATTTCTTCGGTATTCAGGTTTTCGTAGCGACCTTTGGCATGACGGAACAGCCGCAAGTTCCAGTCAGGGTATTTGCCGCCATAGCGGATCCATTGCCCTAAGAAAAACACCCGTCGATTCAGGTAGTAGCCGTCATAATCGGGGTTTTGGATCGCCTCAGCAATTTCATCCCACAAGGCGGGCGGGATGCGCTCATCACAATCTACGATCAGCACCCACTCGTTCCGAAACGGCAAGTTTTCTAACGACCAGTTTTTCTTTTTCGGCCAGCGCCCGTTAAAGTGAAACTGCACCACTTTTGCGCCATAACGCTCAGAAATCTCGATCGATCGATCGGTGCTTTGGGAATCGACGACAAACACCTCATCGGCACAGGCTACGCTTTCCAGACAGGCAGGCAGGTTAGCCTCTTCGTTTTTAGCGGGAATCAGAACAGAAACAGGAATTTTAGGCAGCATAATCAATGGAACCTTAGGAAAAAATTGAAAAACAAGCAACTTTGGATCAAAAATAGAAGCGAACGATCAAATTAGAAAGTTGAACTCATCCTCGGAGCCTGATTACTCCCCAACCTGCTATCTTGGCTGGCTATCGCTACAGTTCAAAGGCTGGAATTGGAGGGATGCCCTGGCAATAACGATTGCAGCACTGCCTTCAGATATCCCACCTGTCCATAGGCATAGGTCAGGTGATCAAACCGGGCTGCCGGATCGGAGCCATGCTTCAACATTTGGTAAATTCCGCGTAGCAAGCGCTCACTTCCCCGTCCAACCTGCCCAATTCCCGATCGTCCTGCCAAACGTTCACGGTAGCATTCACTAATGCCCTGCCACCAGCCTCGATTTAGGAACCAAGCTTGATTCAGCCGTTCAGGTGCGACGTTATGAGCCACTAGCGCTTCTGGCAAATAGGCTACCTGCCAGCCCCGATCCAGCGCCAGTTCGGTCATGTGCAATTCTTCATTTGACAGCAGGTTAGATCCCACTCGTCCTAAATGGATATCAAAGCCGCCAATTTGCTGCCAGAACCCTCGGCGTATTGAGTAGTTTAGTCCACGCGGGGTGAGGCTCGGTCGATCGATCAACTGCTCCGATTCACCCAAGTCATAGGATCCTAAATTACCAGCCAACCGATCCGACAGCCAAGGGGGAGGGGAACAGCCTTCTGACCATAGCAGCGTCACTTTGCCGCCCGCGATCGCCAGCTTGGTGTTGGCTTGGTAGGCACGATAGAGGGCTGCTAACCATTGTGGACTAGCAACCGCATCATCATCCAGATAGGCTAAAACTTCACCCCGCGCCAGGTTTGCCCCTGTGTTGCGGGCAACCGACAGTCCAGTCACTGGTTCATAAACTGATCGAAATCGCGGATGATTCAATCGAGCCGCAATCACGTTAGGGGTTTGATCCGTCGAAGCATTATCGACCACGATCACTTCATATTCACCATCGAATTCTTGGGTGAGTAAACTATCGATCGCCGCACCCAGATAAGCCGATCGGTTATGGGTGCAGATAATGGCTGAGATGGGGATCAGAGATGTTTGAGGTTCAGAGTTTGGAATCGCCGCAATTGGCTCAGGCATAGAACTCCCAGACCCGTTGAGCGGGTAAACTTCGGGCTAACTTCAGTGCTAGAGTGCCCATCTGAGCGTGATTGCTAACGAATTTGAGCGTGACCTCCTCAAGATCTGCCTAGTCGCTAAAGACAAAACCCGATCCCAGCCTACCTGACCAACCTTGTGGTATCGAGTAGATGAGTATCGGGTAGATGAGTATCGGGTAGAAGTCGCAGATTAATTCGATGCCAGATCTAAACCTTCTTCAGCCAGCTAAACATGGCTCGAAGATCTTTACCCACTTCTTCGATCGGATGTTCGGCTTCCCGACGGCGCATTGCTGTGAATCCGGGCTTGCCTGACTGGTTTTCCAGCACAAACTCCCGCGCAAACTGTCCCGTCTGGATTTCGTAGAGAATTTTCTTCATCTCAGACCGGGTAGCATCCGTGACAATGCGAGGGCCACGGGTTAGATCGCCATACTCAGCCGTGTTGGAGATACTGTCTCGCATCTTGGCCAGACCTCCCTCCACGATCAAATCGACAATCAGCTTCACCTCATGGAGACATTCAAAGTAGGCCAGTTCTGGCTGATAACCCGCATCCACCAAGGTTTCAAATCCCGCTTTAATCAGGGCACTCAACCCCCCACAGAGTACCACCTGTTCACCAAACAAGTCGGTTTCCGTTTCTTCTCGGAAGGTGGTTTCCAAAATACCGGCTCTGGTACCACCGATCCCCTTCGCATAGGCCATCGCCCGATCGCGCGCCTGACCGGATGCATCTTGGTAGACGGCAAAGAGGCAAGGTACCCCTTCCCCTTGGGTATAAGTCCGACGCACCAGATGCCCTGGGCCCTTGGGAGCTACCATCACCACATCTACATTGGCAGGGGGCACGATTTGGGCAAAGTGAATATTAAAGCCATGGGCAAAGGCCAACACATCGCCTTCCTTCAGGTTGGCTTCAATTTCGGCTTTATACACCGTCTTCATGGTTTCATCCGGCAGCAGAATCATGATGAAATCCGCAGCCGCAGCCGCATCTGCCACCGATTTTACCGTCAGGCCCTCGGCTTCGGCTTTGGCGGCGGACTTGCTGCCGGGGTAGAGTCCAACAATCACATTCATGCCACTGTCTTTCAAATTCAGCGCATGAGCATGTCCCTGAGAACCGTAGCCAATGATGGCGATCGTTTTTCCAGCTAACAGGTCTAAATTTGCGTCCGCGTCATAATACATCCGAGCCATAGGTCTCTCTGTCCCCAGCAATTGATCTGCAAGTGTTAGATCATATCAGAATCCGATCGCTTGACAAAACCCTTAGCGACTGGTGGGTAATAGAGGACGCATAATCAAAAAGCCTGCTCCAAAGGCAGTGGCAATAATTACCAACACCGTTAAAGTCAACCAGACCCCACCCAGTCCACCGGAAGGCTTAGTTTGCGTGACTTTGGGCAATGAGGCTGGCACTTCTGTCACCTGTTGATCCGCTGAGAGCCCCAGCCCATTTGGCTCGATCGGGGCTCGCAATTTGGAGGCAATGGCCGTTGCGGCTGCCGTTTCTTCCCAAGTAGGACGATGCCCATTGTTTTTTGCAACCGGGTGCGGAGCAGGACGGGCAACATCCGATCGCAGATCAGTTCGGCTCGCCTCTACCCAGGGCTGGAGCGTCATCACCGACTGCACCACACGATACATTTCTTGTCGCAGCACCTGATTTTCGCGATCGAGCTGATGATTTTTTTGGTTGAGGGCATCTACCATACCGCGCGTAGCCTGTAGCTCGGCCGCCAGTTCGCGATAAACCGAGATGGGTACAGAGGGAGCAGCACCCGCAGGAGGAGCCGGATGGGGAGCACGAGGGTGGGGTTGATTCGATTTCATGGATTTTACCGAAACATCTAAAAATAAAGCCCGCAAGCGTGGGCGGAAACCGCCAGGGAAAAGTTATGCCCATGCATATTAGTTGAACTGGCCGATTTTGGCGCAGTTCTTTTCAGAAGTTTTGGTCAACCCGAATAGAAATTTCTGATCAATCCTCTAGATTTGCCCCAAATTCCTGTAGCCAGCCCTTTTGTAGCAGCCAGTCTAGCCACAGAGATAAAAGGCCAAACAGCAATAGATTTTCTAACAGCACCAGAGCTGAGGCCCAGATAGGAGCTTGCAAGAGAGATCGATCGATCTCAGCTAAACCTCGAACCAAGCCAAACGCCCCCGCCGCTCCCGATCGCAGATGCGTATTCCGATCAGAACGGACGATATAGCGATAAGTCACCCCAAACAGAAAGCCACTGAAGATAGCAATCCCCAATTGCAACCCTGTTTCCGGACTCCAGAGAGCCCGCTGCCAAACTTGCCCATCCAATTCGGGAAAGATGGCCCAGATCGCACCGAGTTGTAGCCCACTCCAAACAATCGCGGCCCCTGCGGCTGAGGCAATTCCGGCTTTTAGCGATTCGATCCGCTCTGCTGCTTGATTCATGAAATGATCAGGGTGGAAAACTTGTATCCATTCATGCCCATTACACCATGAACGTGACCATTCTCGGCTGTGGTTATATCGGAACCGCAGTAGCCCGCTGCTGGCAATCCCAACCTGACAGGCAATACACCCTTACCGTCACCACCACCACTCCCGAACGGCTCTCAGAATTGGCTGAGATCGCCGATCGAACCCTGGTGGTCGAAAGCCAAAATCTAGATGCTCTTAAAACGGCTTTGACCGATCAGCAGGTAGTACTGGTGACGGTAGGGGCTAAAAATCGATCGAACTACGAAACCGCTTACCTGAAGACTGCCCAAAATCTGCTCCAAGTCTTACCAGCCACCGTACGGCAGATTATCTACACCGGCAGTTACGCCGTCTATGGTGATCAGCAAGGGAAATGGGTAGATGAAGAAACCCCGATCGCCCCTGTGAACGAAAACAGTGAAATTTTAGCCGCCACTGAACGGGTGTTTTTGAGTGCCATCAGTGAGCGCTTGCAGGTTTGCCTGTTTCGGGTGGGGGGAATTTACGGATCTGGACGGGAGTTAATCAAAATCTTTGGACGAACTGCTGGCACGACTAGACCCGGTGACGGTAGTGATGCCAGCAATTGGGTACATCAAGACGACATTGTCGGAGCGATCGACTTTGCCGTTCAGCATCAGCTCTCTGGAATCTATAACCTCGTGCAGACTCACCCGGTTACCACTGGCGAATTGTTTGCCCGCCTGATGGCACAGCATCACCTCCCACCCATCACCTGGGATCCCAGTCAGCCCAGCCCTCGTCCCTATAACGCTCGCGTTTCGAATCAGAAATTGCGATCGGCAGGTTATGTCTTTCAGCATCCGGAGTTGGAGTATTCGTGAGATAAGGCAGGAGAGGAGACACAGTGATGGAGGATCCTATGATTCGGGATTAAAGGAGCCCAGACCTGTAGGATCCCGTGATTGGAGAATCCAGTTAAGGAACAGGGTAACTCTCAGTTGTGAGGCTTTGATCAGCAAGACTTTGACCAGCGATCGGTTCAATCTGACTCGCTGCTTCTAGACCTGCGGCAGTCAGGGTCTCGCGATGGCTGAACCGTTCTTGGTAAAGCAGAGTGCCTAGGTGAACGATCGCAAGCACCACTGCACCGATCGACAACAAGTAACTGTGGAACGTGTACAGATGAGCCACAGTGACCGAGCTGATACTGTCACCACCCAGCAAGAGTGTACGAATTAGCCCACCCACAAGCGGCAAACTCCCAAAGGTGCCGACTTCGATTTTGAAGCGCCAGTAGCCAACCTGATCCCAATCGAGAATCACGGCTGTCCAACCCAATCCGATCGCAGCGATCACCAACAACCAGCCGCTTATCCAAGCAGCGAACCAACTGACCTGCTGACGACGACCCAAAAACATGACAAAAATCTGTAGGATCGCAATGCCAATGATGCCGTTGCCTGCAATGTCATGCAAACTGCGGATCAGATTGCCTCCTGGCACAAATTCGGTGATCCACCGCAGAGAATTAAAGGCTTCTCCTGCGCTGGGCTCGTAGTAAAACGCCAGTAGCACACCCGTCACAGCCGCCAACAATACTAATGTGAGCGCTACCACCGACAGCAGCGTTGCTAGCCGTTGCAGTACCCATGAAGCTGTGATTCTTTTTCCTAGAGATCGATCGCTTAAACCTGTCATGGCTTTTCTCTGGTGATTGCGTAGGAGGAGATTGAATTAATTTGTCTCAATTTATTTAATTTTGTTAATTAATCTAACAGAAGTTTTAATCTTTGGTTGGGATCGATCCCAGCACAATCCCAGCACAATCCCAGCACAATAGCTCCCTATTGCCCTCCCCCTCATGAGTTCTCTGCCATCGCCCCCCGAAAATTGGTTTGCTGATCGCACGGCTGTCTTAGCCACCATGCATCGCAAAGAGAGAGTGATTGCTCCCCTCTTGGCCAGTCTGAAACTGCAAGTCACAGTTCCGTCTGAATTCAATACCGATCGATTTGGCACCTTTAGCCGTGAAATTGCCCGATCGGGAACCCAGTTGGAAGCAGCTCGTCAGAAAGTGATCGCTGCCATGGAGTTGACCGGCTGCACCATCGGCATTGCCAGCGAAGGATCGTTTGGGCCCCATCCTGCCATGCCATTTCTGCCCAGCAATCGAGAACTGGTGATTTTGCTCGATCGCCAGCACAATCTTGAAGTGATCGGTGAGGCGATCTCAACTCAAACGAACTATCGTCAAACCCAGGTAAGGAGTTGGGAAGCGGCATGGCAATTTGCCCAGCAGGTTGGCTTTCCCAGCCATGGTTTGATCGTGATTGGCGTTGCAGCAAGCGTTTGATTGGGCGATCGAGCAAGCCGATTCCGTCTGGCTAGAAACAGATATGCGGGCCCACTATAACCCTACCCGCATGGGAGTGATTCAGCAGGCTACCCAGGATTTGATCGCTAAATTAAATCACACTTGCCCCAACTGTGGTTATCCTGGCTTTGCCATCACCGAACATCAACGCGGTTTACCTTGCGAACTCTGTGGACAACCTACAGCATCCATTCGATCGATCGTCTACGGTTGCCAACATTGCGGGTTCCAGCAGACGGTCGAGTTTCCTGATGGACTCCGCTTTGCCGATCCTACCTATTGTGAATATTGCAATCCTTGATGCAGTTCACTAACTCTTAATCAAGCAATTGACAGAGCAGCCTATTAAAATACCGTGACTATGATCCTATCGTGACTATTAATACTCCCGATCAGCCTGAAGATACGTTCAGAGTAATCAAATCTTGACTTTAATTAAATCATTAAAAATCAGCAAAATTGTAAATAAAAACCAGACCAAAGTTATTACTTTGAAAAGCAAGAGGAACAGCAATAGGATCATTTGCAGTTAAGACATGACGTAAGACATGACGGGAGGAGATCACTGGGAAACCGCTGAGAATTAGCTAGAATCGGAAGCACGGATCGATCCCAAATCTGGGCAACCAGCAGCTCGGTTTTAGCCTGATGCTTCGATCTGATTTTTCCCATCTTCGATATCAAAACTTAATTAAATTGATATCGCTCAGTGATATTTTCCCAATACCCCCTAGTAACTGAAGAGGATTTTGAACCCCCACATGATCGCTGAACTCTCCAAAGCATTGGCTGCAATTGATCTCCCTGCCGATTGGATCGGGCTACGAGGGTTACGGGAAACGGTAAAGGTGCGATCGGTGCGCGATCAGGTGCCCCAGCGCAACGGCAAATCGACCAGTCAGGGGGTGATGGTAGAAGTGATGGCGAACGGGCAGATCGGTTATGGAGCGACTAACCGTCTCGATCCAGCCTCGATCCAGCAAGCAGCCGAAATCGCCTACCAACAGGCCCTAGCTGCCAGTCGCTGGAGTCTTTATACCTTTACACCTGCCGTTCGGCCGCCCGTGGTCGGGCAATATGCCTCCCCCATAGTGCAGCCGTTGAATGCCCTCTCCTCGCAAGAGATTAATGAGTTGCTGACCCGCATTTGTCAGACCTTGAAGGTTTCTGATCAGATCATTCAAACCACGGCAACGGCGATCAGTAATGAAACTGAATCCTGGTTTGTCAGTAGCAATGGTTCGGAAGTGTACCAAAAATTTGCTCTGATCGAAACCCATTATGGTGCCACAGCCCAAGAGGGGGCGATCGTGCAGCAGCGCAGCAACAATGGCTATTTAGCCCATTCCTATCAGGGTGGCTGGGAACTCTTTCTCTCTCCTGACCTCTGGCAGCAAGTGCAGCGCACCGGAGAGCAAGCCTTGGAATTGCTGAGTGCGACCGAATGTCCCGATGGCGTGATGACCCTGGTGCTGGCCCCCGATCAGATGATGCTGCAGATTCATGAAAGTGTCGGGCATCCCCTGGAGTTGGATCGAATTTTGGGAGATGAGCGCAATTATGCCGGTGGCAGTTTTGTCAAACCGACCGATTTTGGGGAGTTATCCTATGGTTCAGACCTGATGAACATTACCTTTAACCCCGCAGTCCCTGGGGAATTCGCCAGCTACAATTTCGATGATATTGGGGCTCCTGCCCGCAAAGAATTCTTGATTCAGTCGGGTCGGTTGCTGCGGGGGCTAGGTAGCCTGGAAAGTCAGGCCAGATTGGATAAGCCAGGAGTAGCCTGTGCCCGCGCTTCTTCTTGGAACCGTCCTCCGATCGATCGCATGGCCAATCTCAACCTGGAGCCAGGCACCGATTCCTTCAACGATCTGATTCGCAATATCGAACAGGGGGTGTACATGGAAGCCAACCGCTCCTGGTCGATCGACGATCAACGCTACAAATTTCAGTTTGGTTGTGAATATGCCAAGCTGATTGAGAATGGTCGTTTCACTCGCACCCTACGCAACCCTAACTACCGCGCCACCACGCCCGAATTCTGGCATAAGCTGGCGCGGGTGGGCAACGAGTCTACTTGGGAAATGTATGGCACGCCTTATTGTGGCAAGGGAGAACCCAATCAGGCGATCCGTGTGGGACATGGCTCCCCGACCTGTGTGTTTACAGACATTGAAGTGTTTGGAGGTGGGGCATGATGGGAACGACCAACATTACAACCCGTAGAACCCTACCATCCCCAACAGAGACATGGCAAGCAACGTTTGATCAATTGGTGGCAGCCTTGATGGATCAGTTGCAGCCACCAGAAGCCCTCAAGCTCAGTTTGGTGGGCGAGCAGAGCCAGTTTGTCCGGTTTAATCGGGCAAAAGTGCGGCAGTCAGGCTGGGTCAACGATGGCGAACTGACCCTGACGTTGATGATCGATCAACGCAATGGTTACTGCACCATCCCCTTTACCGGCACTTGGGAGGTCGATTGGCCAGAGGCGATCCAGGCTCTCACAGACTTGCGGCAGGAAGTTCCTCATTTACCGATCGATCCCTATTTGGTGTTACCGACCGGACAAGCCACCAGTCAGGAAAATCATCAGGGTGCCCTGCTGCCGATCGAAGCGACTACGGATGCCATTTTGCCCGCCGTGGACGGCTTAGACTTCACGGGAATTTATGCTGGCGGATCGCAGCTACGGGCCTATGCTGACTCAGCCGGACAGAAACACTGGTTTGCGACGGATTCCTTTAGCCTCGACTACTCTCTGTTTACGACAACCGGGCAAGCAGTGAAAGGCACTTTTGCAGGAAATCACTGGGATCAGGCGGCTTATCTGGCCCGGTTGCAAGACTCGAAACAACAGTTCGATCGGATGTCTCAACCTGCTAAACCAATTCCCAAGGGGCAATACCGTACTTATCTCGCCCCCGCCGCAGTGGCCGAACTGGTTGCCATGTTGTCTTGGGGAGGGGTGAGTGAAGCGGCATTGCAGCGGGGAGGCAGTGCCTTAGGATTGTTACAACGGGGGGAAAAAGTGCTATCGCCTCGCTTTACCCTCACAGAAGACTTTCGGCGCGGGTTAGTTCCCCGGTTTAATGAGTGGGGAGAAATTGCACCGCCTGCTCTGCCGCTGATTGTGGCAGGACAGCTCAAAAACACCCTGATCAGTTCTCGATCGGCCAAAGAATACGGCAAAGTAGCGAATGGGGCCGCTGGGGGCGAAAGTCTGCGATCCCCCGAAATTGCACCAGGGGATTTGGCTCCCGATCAAGTGCTGCGCCAACTCGATACCGGACTCTATCTTTCTAACTTGCATTATCTGAATTGGAGCGATCGACCGACTGGCCGAATTACCGGCATGACTCGCTATGCTTGCTTTTGGGTGGAGCAAGGTGAAATCGTGGCACCGATCGAGAATCTGCGATTTGACGAAAGCCTTTATCAGTTTTGGGGCGATCGATTAATCGCTCTGACTCAAACGCAAGATTATGTGCCTGAAGTAGGCACTTATGGTCATCGCAGTTTAGGCGGAGTTTATGTTCCCGGTATTTTAGTGGAGAACTTTACTTACACGCTGTGAAGACATGCTGTGAAGACATGCTGAAGCGCCTGACTCCAGGAGAGTGTCAATTAGGTCTGGAGGAACATTCTCCCAAGTCGCCCCAGACCTATCTGATTACCACTGAGCAGCAAGCATTTGCAGATGAGCTTGCGCCGTAGCAATCGACTGTTTTCGATCGCCTAAAACTAGATTCCCCGCATTGACAAACTGGACATCCGTAATTCCAAACGACCAAAAAATTGTGCGCAGATAGGGCTCTTGATGATCTTTACCAAAGGGCGAACCCGGCGGATAGTTGCCCCCACGACTGGTGATAAACAGAGCTTTTTTGCCATGCACCAGGCCTTGAACCCCCTGTTCTGTTACTTCGTAAGTACGCCCAATTCGGATCAGATGTTCAATATAGGCTTTAAGCGTTGCCGGGATCGTGAAGCCATACATGGGTACTCCCAGGACATAGGCATCCACAGCCAAAAACTCTTCCAACAGTGGATCAGACACCTTTAAAGCCTCAACCATTTCGGGCGTATGGGTCTCAGGGAGTGAATGAATTGCTGCAATCCAAGTTTCATTGATGTAGGGAACTGGGAAACGACCCAAATCTCGGTAGAAGATGACATCTTCGGGGTGAGAGTCTTTCCAGGCAGCGATGAAGACTTGCGATAAAACTCGTGATGCCGAGCTTTCATCACTATAACTCGCGTCAATATGAAGAATACGTCTCATAAACTAACCTTGAAATCACATGACGCATTCAGTATCTAGCAACTCTCAATGCTTTTCTTCAATGTTCTTGTGATTGTTTTCAATATTCTTGCGATTGCCGCAAAAAAGCCTTAGGAGTCACCCCGACCAGGCGTTTGAAATGATAAGTAAAATGCCCTTGACTGGCAAAACCAACCGTTTGAGCAACTGCCGCGATCGATAAATGATCCAAAATTAACAACTGTTTAGCACGCTCAACACGACAACGAATCAGATATTGATGAGGCGGGATACCAATTGAGTTCTTAAATACATGAGAAAAATGATATGGGCTAAATTGTAAAAGCGTCGCTAATTCAGCCAAGCTAATGTTCCTATTTAAATTTGCATCAATATAGTCCACAACTTGCTTCCATTGTTGCTGAGTGAAACCACTTCTACTGATTTTGATCTGGGGTACCTGGGTTGAATATCTAGACAAAAGGTGGACAACCAGTGCATATGCCATGGAATCAGCATAAAGATTGCTATTTTCCCCGTCAATTTCTAGGGATGTTTTCAGCGCCAAGCCAATTTGCTGAATGAGTGGATCAAATAGTGGGGTGAGATTCGGAATGAGTTCGAGACGATCGCTGCCAAACAGGTCGTAACCCACCTGAGCCAGGAATGATGGTTCTAAAAATAAATTGAAAAACTCAACTTCTTCGTCCCAACTGAACGTTTGGCTCAGACATGCGGGATAAATTCCCAGACCTCCTGGCACTGAGTAAACGGTCTGATGCCGTCCATCAATGGCTTGCTTCAACTGCACAGGCTTGCCAACATTCATACAAATCAAATGCTGCAATGGCACATGTTCTGGCACTTCGTAAGGTGGTTGGCGAAAGTGGGCAAAGTAAATGTTTTTCCAGTTAGCGCGATCGCTCGCCAGAATCGGTGCATCAGGGAAGATGAG
>JALOOM010000145.1 GCA_025454395.1 Elainella sp. Prado103 | reverse complement strand
TCATCCCAATGCGCTGCTACAGGAAAAACCTTGGGGGAGCCGCGAGTTCGCTGTGCTCGACGAAGACGGTAATCAAATTACCTTTTTTGAGTTTTAATTGCTGGATGCGTTGACTGCGAGTTCTGCGTGCCCACGCACTGGAACCTCACCCTCTGGAACCTCATCCTCTGGAACCTCACCTTCTGGAACCTCACCCTCTGGAACCCTGATTGACTGACAAAACTCAAACTACCCACTGCTACGCAGAAGCAAGCTACACCCCAACCCCTTTCCCAGAGCGGGCGAGGGGCTTTCAAAGGGCGAGGGGCTTTCAAACCAGGATTTGATTGCAAGTCCCTTCGCCCCTAGTGGGAGAAGGGATTTAGGGATGAGGGGAAAAGATTTGTCAGTCAATCACCTTCTGGAACCTCACCTTCTGGAACAATGCCGCTTCACAAAAATCAAATTAAAGGGAAATGCTAAGAGAAAAAAGCTCAGAGAAAGGTGTAGGGTAATAGGGTTAATGCTCAGGTGCGGGTATCGCTGAATCATGCAAGTTGAACGATCGGTGGCATGGCAGGTTGCCAAAACTTACGAAGACATTCTGTATCACAAAGCCGATGGGATCGCCAAAATCACGATCAATCGTCCTCATAAGCGCAATGCCTTTCGACCCAAAACCATATTTGAGCTGTACGATGCTTTTACCGATGCGCGGGAAGATACCTCGATCGGGGTGGTGCTGCTGACGGGGGCAGGGCCCCATACAGATGGCAAATATGCTTTCTGCTCTGGGGGTGATCAGAGCGTGCGGGGGGAAGCAGGCTATGTCGGTGACGATGGGGTGCCGCGCCTAAATGTGTTGGATTTACAACGGCTGATTCGATCGATGCCAAAAGTGGTGATTGCCCTAGTTGCAGGTTATGCGATCGGGGGAGGCCATGTATTGCATGTCGTCTGTGATTTAACGATCGCCGCTGACAATGCCATCTTTGGGCAAACCGGGCCTAAGGTGGGCAGCTTTGATGGCGGCTTCGGAGCGAGCTATTTAGCACGCATTGTTGGACAGAAGAAAGCTCGAGAAATCTGGTATCTTTGTCGGCAATACGACGCTCAGCAAGCCCTCGATATGGGGTTGGTGAACTGTGTCGTGCCGGTGGAGCACCTCGAAGCGGAAGGCATTCAGTGGGCTCAAGAGATTTTACAGAAGAGTCCGATCGCGATCCGCTGTCTGAAAGCCGCCATGAATGCTGATTGCGATGGTCAAGCTGGGCTGCAAGAGTTGGCCGGTAATGCGACATTGCTATACTACATGACCGAAGAAGGCAGCGAGGGCAAACAAGCCTTTCTGGAAAAACGCCCTCCTGATTTTCGGCAATATCCCTGGCTACCGTGAATTTCGATCCTCCTTGCTACTGCATCCGGTGCTTCTCCGAATGGTTAAACTGCTTCAGTAGAGTTTCGGCATTCTCAGGGGTCATCACATGATGGAGCGCCGTGACTTCGTTGACCAGGACAAGCAAGCGGGTAGAAATTTCCTGAAGTTCCTGTAAATAGGATTCTGTAGCTTGTGGATCTGGCTTCTGTTTGAGTAAATAGATGGTGTGAATCAGGCTCAACATCTGCTGGCGTACCCCTTGCGAAAGTTGCAGAAACAGGAAATCCTTAGACTGTAGTAACTGCTGCCAATCGTGACTCTGCCGATTGCTACTTTGCCGATCGCGACTCTGCCAATCGCTATTCTGCCGATCGCTACTTTGCCGATCGTGACTTTGCCAATCGTGACTTTGCCGATCGCGACTCTGCCAGTCTTGATTCTGCCAATCATTACAGCCAGGATCGAACGGGCGAGAGGAATCTGATCGATCGATTGAGGGGATAGATGATCGGTTCGATTGAAGGGATAGATCGGGCAACGGTGGCCCAGGCAATGCCTCTTGTTTTGCCAGTTGCAGGGCGATCGCCTGACGGAGCCGTTCGCTGGTCACGGGTTTACTCAAATAATCATCGGCACCCATGTCTATACTTTGCCGTAACCCGGCTTCTGTTGCAGTTACGGTCAGGAAAATAAACGGAATAGAAGCCGTCTGCATTTCTTGCTGAAGCTTGGTCAACACATCATAGCCATCCAGCTCAGGCATCAAGATGTCACAAATAATTAGATCGGGCAAATACCGTTGGGCCAGATCAATTCCTTGGCGACCATTTTCTGCAATCAGCGTCTGAAATCCTTCCGATTCCAGGAAAGTGACAATGCTGTTGCGAGTGGCACGCTCATCTTCAATCACTAAAATCTTCTTTGCCATGCCCGACTTTACTCCCTGTTCAGCCATTCAGCCACCGCCCATCTAGCTGTCTCCCTCGCGAAATAAGGTGGGTTTTGCGATCCCGTAGCCCTGGGCATAGTCCACCCCAAGTTCACGTAGCTTTTCCAAAATCACCTCATTTTCTACAAATTCTGCAATCGTTCGGATACCAATGACATGCCCAATGCGATTGATGCACTCTACCATGGCGCTATCGATCGGGTCACTGACAATATCCTTGACAAAATTGCCATCGATCTTGAGATAGTCAACGGGTAGATTTTTGAGATAGCCAAACGAACTCATGCCACTGCCAAAGTCATCTAGGGCAAAGTAGCAGCCGATCGCCTTAAGCTCGTTGATCAACTGCACGGCGCGGGTCAAGTTAGTAATGGCAGCCGTTTCAGTAATTTCAAAGCAGATGGTTTCTGGAGCTACCTGATGGAGGCTAAGCTGTTCTTTGAGGAAAGGTAAAAACTCTTCATCGTTGATACTCGCTCCTGAAAGATTAATCGTATAGAGGTATTGCTCTGTCGCACTCGCTAATAAGTGCTCTCGGTAGTAGCGTTGATGATTGGCAAAAAAGGTGCGAATCACCCAGCGATCGAGAGCAGGCATTAACCCATAGCGTTCAGCCGCCGGAATAAAAGCCATCGGTGGAACTAGCTCTCCTGTTTCGGAAATCATCCGCAGTAAAATCTCTGAATGCCCCCTTTGCACGGGTTGGGAAGTGGGATCAAAAATTGGCACGATCGTCTGATGATAGAGCCGTAGCCGATTCTCCTCCAGAGCTTTCAAAATACGAGTCACCCACTGACGTTCACCGCGCTGCTGCACTAGAGCTCGATCGTCAGCTTGATAGACATGAATTCGATCGCGCCCACTGTCTTTCGCCGCATAGCAAGCCGCATCGGCAGCACTCAAGACACTATTGAGATCCCCACTGTCTGCCGTGATCGCAACCAACCCAATACTGGCCCGAATTGCAAAGGTTTTATCTTGCCAGACAAAAGAAAAATCGCGGATCGCTTCTTGAATGTTGTCTCCAATGTGTTTGGCCGCTTCTAGAGGACATTGCCGCAGCACAATCCCGAACTCATCGCCACCTAAGCGCGCTAACACATCTGTCGTGCGGATCAGGGTTTGCAACCGCACAGCGAGCTGACGGAGCAGTTCGTCTCCAGCCATATGGCCGCAGGTATCATTCACCACCTTGAACTGATCTAGATCCAGATAGCACAGCATATGCTGTTGCTGCTTCTCACGCGCACTGGCAATGGCTTCAGTGAGTTGTTGCTCAAACCCGCGCCGATTCACCAGTCCGGTGAGGGAATCGTGGCTGGCTTGCCAGACTAGCTTGCGGGCTAAAAAGCGGTGCTGCGTCACGTCACGAAACACAATCACTGAGCCGATCACCCGCTCATCTCGATCACAAATTGGGGCGGCTGAGTGATCGATCGCATATTCTGCACCGTGGCGGGCGATCAGTAAAGTGGGTTGATGAACAGCCAGGGCACGGCTAACATGTTTGAGTCGATCGATCAGGTTTTCTTCCGGTTGCCGAGTCGTCTCATTCAGAGGTTGAAAAACCTGGGCTAGCGGTAAGCCTTTGGCTTGGGAAGACAGCCATCCCGTTAATTGCTCAGCCGTAGGGTTGAGATATTCAATGAACCCTTCCGCATCCGTTGTAATTACCCCATCCCCGATCGACTGCAAAGTGATTTGAGCCAGCTCTTTTTCCTGGAAGAGGGCCTGCTCCATCTGTTTACGTTCCGTGATATCTTGCCAAGAACCGATCGTCTCGATCGGATTTCCCGTTGCATCACAAATTAATTTGCGTTGGTCTTGGATCCAGCGATATTCGCCATTGCCATCAAGAAACCGATACTCAAATACTCGCTGCCCTTGCTCTGGCAGCCGCACCAACTCAGCCAATACCCCGGGTAGATCGTGAGGATGGACACAGCGTCTCCAAAACGAGGAATGCTCTAGAAATCGCTGCGGTTCATACCCAAGTTTGTTGATGCTCTCACTGACAAAGGTAATGCCATAGTCTCCGGTGGGCTGACTGCTGTAAATCACAATTGGACTAAAGGCAATCAACCGCCTGAGCCGCCGTTTCGTTTCCAATAGCACTTGCTCTGCTCGAATACGCCGACCAATCTGCTGCTTCAACTCAGCATTGATTCGGGCTAGCTCTGCTACTCGATCGTCCACAGGTTTAGAAGCTGAACTTACGATATATAAATTATTACTCGATCGATCCGTACTATTTGGGACTTGAGTAGACATAGTGACTGCCGATCAGAAACGGTTAGAGACTGGAGGAAGCCGGATTGGAGAGCAAATGCATGAAATCATCAGGGTGATCTACGATCTACTGATGACAAACTAGCAGATTCTCAAGTTAAAGGAGGTTTTAAACCAATATTCTTTGTAGTTAAACCCAGGCGACATTCACTCATACCACTGGACAAGCCAGCATCAAAGACAGGGTAGAAAACATGGTTCAGGATTACCCTAAACTCACCGCTCATTCAAATGATGTTACAAAATATACCTAAATTAGGTGCGATCATGAAACAGTTCCAGTCGCCAGTTTGGATCTGCGAACCAGAATTCAGACCTCAAGGTCAAGCTGCTACATTGAATCAGGAGATTGGGAATGAGGAGGCACGGGCTGTCCGGCTTGTAGCGATCGAGCCGAAACGATTGCTTGGCGAAAGCCCAGAACAACTAAAACATTCGCTAACGTCAAAAAGACCTCTGCGCCACCATGCAAAACATCCACATTCGCTAGCTCCTGCCCATAAACGCTTTTTGCATAGATACCCGCAGGGATCGTCACTGCAACAAACACTAACGTTGTGTAAAAACCAATCAATGCGAGTCTGGGAGTTTGCTGCGAGCGGGTCAAAAACCAGAGAAATCCGATGTAGGGAAATAGGGAGAGCGCAAATAAAGTTTCTTTTGACCAAAAGGGTAATTGAGCAATTAAGGGATCGCTCAATAAGGGATCGTTCAATAAAGGTGAAAAAAGGGAATTTGTAAACTCTAAAAATTGCATAAAGGTGTTTCAGTGAGTGACGATTGATTCAGTCTTGGTGCCCAAATGTGATCCTGTGGAAGAGGCTGAGTTAGGCAAACTCATTTTGACGATCATTATTTTGATGATCAGACAATTTTGACGATCAGACAATTTAGGACAATTTTGATGATCAGACAATTTTGACGATCATTATTTTGACGATCAGACAATTTGGGACAATCAGACAATCACGACAATTTTGACGATCAGACAATCACGACGATCAGACAATCACGACGACCAGACAATTTAGGACAATCACGACAATCAGACAATCACGACGATCAGGCAATAGCAACTGCAAAACTGAATAGAATCGTTGGTTTACCTGACTTTATCACGAGTTACCTGAGCCGATCGCCAGATCCACCAGGCGGCTAAA
>JALOOM010000094.1 GCA_025454395.1 Elainella sp. Prado103 | reverse complement strand
AATTAAAACTCAAAAAAGGTAATTTGATTACCGTCTTCGTCGAGCACAGCGAACTCGCGGCTCCCCCAAGGTTTTTCCTGTAGCAGCGCATTGGGATGAATTTTGCCAGTTAGTTGATATTGCTCATAGAGTTTGTCAATTCCTTGCACCTGAATTCGGCAGCTTGTATTTTGAGCAATTTGTTGATCCTCACAAGCCCAGAAGTGAATTTGCACGTTGTCTCTTTTCACGATGCCATAGGCATTGGGCTCCTCATAAACCTTAGTAAAACCAAAGGTCTGGCAATAGAACTGGATGGTTTTAGCAATATCCAGTGATGCCAGAACAGGTACAGCAGTGATTAAGGTTGGTGAATTCATCAGGATTGGTAGAGGAGTGTTTTGAAAAACTGATTTCTTAAAAACCCAGGCTATGTTGTTTGGAGCCCCAAAAGATGATTTTGAACAGGGATAAGCGAAATTTTTATTGGTTAAAGCTGTAACAGGTCACAGGATTGCTCTAAACTTCTCTCCTGCTCAGGTTGAATTCGATCGTCTACACCCAAAAATCGTTGACGACTGCCTTAATTGTAGAGCGAAGGAATGAATATCACAACAGCTTTTCGCCTCAAAGTCCTACGGAATAAGGCTTTGAGGTTTGTCATACTCAATCTGGAAAGAAAACCCAACCGAAGAAATAAATATCATTTCGTCAGTCATTGCTTGACACCCTTACCGGGGAAATCGCTCCCTTTGTGAGTTTTGCGGCTTCAGTTCACCCAATTGTTGCTTAGAACAAGTGATGGAACGGAGAGAAAAGCTGGACAGGAAATGAGATTTCGATAGGATAAGGGCAGTAACGTTTTCTGAAGCGGTGACAGATGACGGAGCAACCTTCCCTTTTCCTGAAGAAACAGTGGCAGGACATTACGGTGGAGTATGGTCTGCTCGAAAGCGTGGGAAATTTTGAGTTTGCCATGCCTAAACATGCGATTAGTGTGGCATTTATCCCGCACGATCGCGTCACCTGGTCTGTCGATGGTAAAAAACAAACCACTACTCTGCCTGCCGGAAGCGCGTTTTTGTATGGTGATCGCGAGTTTGTTTGGCATCAGCGGGAGAAGGCGAGTGAGTATGTCACACTTTACCTTGATCCGGATTATCTGAAACAGATTGCGATCGAGAATGACCTATCCGAAGAAGCGCGATTGACCCATCGGGTGATTTTTCCCGATCCCACCATCACCCAGGTGGCTCACTGGTTCAAAGGTGAACTGCTGAATGAGGGATTGGGCGGAAGCCTGTTTGCTGAATCGCTGAAAAATTTGCTGACAGTTCATCTGTTACGCAACTACTGTGAATCCGGAATGCGACAGAAGAAGCTCGTTGTGCCAGGTCGGGCACTGGATGCTGTAAAGCTAAAGCAAATTCAAGACTACATTGAGGAACATCTAGCAGAAGATATTGCAATTGAAGCCATGGCGGCTTTAGTTCCGATGAGCCAATTTCATTTTGCCCGTGCCTTCAAAGCTGCAACGGGGGAAACTCCCCACAAGTATCTAATTCAACGGCGAATGGAACGAGCTAAAGTTTTACTGACGGTGACTCAGTTGGCGATCGCAGAAGTCGCATATCGAGTCGGGTTTTCCAATCAAAGCCACTTCACCACTCATTTCCGCAAAGCAACGGGGGTGACACCCAAAGATTATCGTTTGCAGTGCATCTAGCTAGGGATGATTGCCGGATTCCCAAGTCCAAGTCATTTTCAATTCGATTTACTTTCCAGCCTTGAGGCGTTTGGATGAAACCATGTTCGTAAACTCCGCCCAATATCCAGGTTCCTTTTGTGGTATCGAGATAAACATGGTGAGCTTGAAAGTTGGATAGACAAGTTGCGGTATCTCCTGTAATGGTGACAACAACATTAGTTAAATGTTTCGGACTGACTAATTTTGTGTTGATGTGGAATGAGCCAATGTTATTTGAAAGTGAGTCACTAATGCATCCACAGTTGTTGAGACTTGAGGATCGCGATCGTAGAAATCAAGATGTTGTCCTTCTGTCCAAACTAGCTGCTTTTCGCCACTCAGCGAAGCATAGAATTCGCGGGCATTATCCGGCAGGGCAGAACCATCGCTGTGAATCATCAACGTTGGAGTGGTGATTTGGGGAGCGATCCCCATTGCCTCAAAGCTTTGCCATTCATGCCACGACATCACCGCGAAGCGATTTGTCCATGCTGGAATCACACCCCGATCCGTACTGCCGTAATAGCTGACATCACCGAACATCGCAGCACTGCGATCACCCTGAGAATACGCCGGCACATAGGCAACCTCACCTGTGCGATCGTATTGTTCACGCGCAGTCCGACCAATTTCCATGCGATGCTGCACCGTTTCTTTCCCAAATAAGGCATTGAGTGAATCCAGATCATGCAACCATGCAGCAACGGTGGCAAAGGATTTGAAGCTTGAATCTTCTGCAACCGCTTGTGCCATGTAACCTGCGCTGGCACAGATACCCAGCCCACCAATGCGATCGTCATCAATCACAGGTAAGGTTTGCAGAAACGTAACGGCATTTTTGATGTCCTGAACTTTCGCCGCAGGGGATTCGTATTGGCGAGGAGTACCGCCGCTTTCACCCCAGTAACGAAAATCAAACGTGAAGGTAGCAAAGCCGCGATCGGTGAGCCGTTGAGCATAGACCGCAGGCATTTGCTCTTTTACCGTTGTCCAGGCACCTGTCACAACAATCACAGGAAGTTTGTCTCCGGGCTGATAGGAGGTTGGTAGGTACAGGTTTCCGACCATCCGTTCGCCTTCACTCTGAAAGACAACTCGATTGAGTCCGGGTTGGAAGGATGCAGGCAGTTCAACCCTTGACGCTGAGGAGTCAACTGTAACAGGGGCAGGGTTTACGGGTTCTGACATAGCGATAGGCAAAGAAGTCAAGGAAACAAGTGCGATCGTGCCAGTTGTAATCAGGGATTGCATAACGTTCATCGTGCCTTCCTCCGCTTGAGTTGGGTTTCAATAACTCAAGATTAGAAAAAGTCCCCTCAGATCTGAAGCCCGATTCTTGCGCTGTTTTATCAAAATTTTGCGGTTATTTTGCGGTTGAGTTTACCTATGGTGCCAAACTGCATGAGTCACTGTTTATCATGCAATGATCCTCAGTTTAGTTTCAACCTGGTTTCAACCTAGGATTCTTTACGCTGGAACTTGACCGTCATTTCCAAGCGAGACAATGCACTTGTTGCCGCCTCTCGCACGTAAGAATCGGTCGATTCTTGTTCGATTAGGGTATTGAGAACCGCTACACCTCGTTCATCTCCAATCGAACCTAAGGCATTCACGATCGAAATCGCTAAGGCTGGATTATCCGTAGTTTGCAACGCCTCGATCAGCATATCGACCACCGGAGAGCCAATTTCACCCAACGCCATCACGGTTGCAATATGCACCACCGGGTTTGGATCATTCAGTGCAGCTTTCAAGCCCTGCAAGCCTTCCGCCGGAAAGGGATCATCCGGATAATTGACCGCAACTTGGGCCAATGCTTTGGCAGCACTGCCTCGCACTGTAACGTTGTCACTATGGAGTAATGCCGCAACTAAAGGGGGCACAGATTCAAACCCGATCGCCCCCAACGCTTTTACAGCAGCCCGTCGATAGCTGGTATCCTCCTCATCAAGAATACTCATCAGGCGAGGAATTGTAGTATCATCCCGATTTTCTGCCAGTTCCCACATTGCTTGGTCACGCAGGTGGGGGTTGGGATGTCTGAGTTGTTGGAAAAGTTCTTCAACGGTTGCCATGATAGAAGAAATAAGAGGATCAATCGCAGGGTAGAGTCATAGGGAAATGTCAGATCACGAGGGAACGTACTCATGTCGGTTGGATAACTTAGCCTGAGCCATCTCTCGAATTAGCCAGTCTTGATCAGTGGTTGCTTTTGCGTATCCGCTGGTATCACCCAGTTGTTCCAGTGCGATCAGAGCCGCGTATTTTAAATCCCAAATTTTGCTGTTGAGACAGGTCTGTAGATCCGGAATCGCTCGCGGATCACCGAGTTCACCGAGGGCGATCGCCGCCGCCGCCCGTGACTTTTGAAATTGCGGCTGTTGATTATGCAAGGCTTCAATCAATAAGTCGTAGGCAGGTGCATGTTTCAGCCAACCAAACAGCTTCATCACATGGAAATGGGCTCCATAGTCATTATGAGCTTCCCGCTCATAGGTTGCAAACAGTGCGGCAGGGGCTGCTTCAGGGTAATGTTCTAAAATTGTTTTGGTTGCTAAATAACATCTGCCAAAATCCGTTTCATATAATTCTTGAATCAAAAATGCCAGGGTCGGCAGTTGATCGTAAGCATGAACTAAATCGAGATCATGAGGATGATCCCGCAGAGATTGTTCCAGAGCCGGTTGAATCGTCGTGAATGAGATGGCTTGAGTCGGAATCCCAGCCTCGGCTAACAAACGAATGCCACGCAGCCGAAAAACCAACGAAACCGGACATTTAGCAATGTGAGGAATCGCCTCGTAATATCGAGCATCAATCAGATCTTGGATCGATAAACGCCTGGCCAGCACATTGGCATGTTGAAGCATCCCCACGACTTTGTCCATCTGGGAATAGTCTCCCGTCAAACGACAGATCGCAGTGATAGCTGCACTGGCAGTTGGCAAATCGGGATTATCGGTGAACTGACGAATCCGATCGAGTCCCGGTTGATAATTCAGCTTGGCCAGGGTATGAATCATGACACGATGGGTTTGCCCTGGTTTCTCCAGCAATTGCGCTACAGCTTCTAAAATCACTGGATCCTGGGTGCCAATTTCCCCGATCGCCCAAGCTGCGTTTTCAACAGTGTAGCAGTCTGCATCACTGAGACAGGACTGAATCACTGGTAGTGCTTGCACCGCTTGCAGTCGCCCTAACGTTTCCACTGCTTTACGGCGCACAATGCGATTTTCCAGGGCAGGATCCGTTTGCTGAACTGCTCGCATCAGAGCAGCAATCGATCGTTCTGAGGGAAAGTTGACCAAGTGGGAGGCGGCAATATACCGTGAATCTTCCTCACCAATTTGGTCTTGTGGCGTATCTAACAGGGCGATCGCCTGATCTTCAGTTAAATTAAACAGATTAAAAAAGCGTTTATCCATCGATCGATTCATCTGAGAGCAGAAGTAGTCTGCAAAGGTTGTCTGCAATTAAGACAGTATTTTAATGATGAACGTTGTTTAAGCCAAGCCAGGGATCACTCGCTGGACATAGATTCAGGGAGCAATTTTAGCCAGTCATGAAATTAATTCGGTTGATCAAAGTGGCGATCACTTGATGGCAATTGCCTGATGGCGATCATTATATGATGATAGACAGAATACGATGATCGATAGACAGCAATGGTCAAGATTGTCGAGATATTGCAAAGGCTGAAATCAGCAACAGGCTTACGTTCCTCGTCCTAACCTAAATACTGAGGGCTATATATAGCTGTATATGGGATGACTCAATTATTCTTGAGGACAAAACAAGCCTGGAGATTCTTGGCTATTACTTAACCCTGAAACAGGCAAAGCAAACGACGAAGAGCCTCCAGGCAGGCAGGGAAAAGTCTACCCTGCGATCAAATCACCAAACTGGCAATCAACTACGAAAGCGAGTTGATGGCATAGTCGAGCAGTGCATTGTACTCAGTCAATGCTTGAGCTGACATATCACGAGGAGCGCAACCCCGGTTACGAGCAAAGCTCAGTGCTTCTACATAGGGAGCGGTCGGCAGACCCAGAGCCCGATACACTTCGCGCTGACCAGCAATGCCCCACTCATCCAGAGGACCAGTACCGCCCACAACCAAGCAGTATTGAATCAAACGCATATAGTGTTTGATGTCACGAGCGCATTTTGCTTTAAAGGTATCGGTAGAGTTAGCTTCACCAGCATTGTTCAAGTAGGGATACTTCTTGATACAAGCATCGTAAGCTTCACGAGCCACGTTATCCAGGTTGCTAGCCAGCTTTTCAGCCGCTTCCAGACGAGCAGCAGCCCGCTGGATGGAACCTTGAACAGACTCCAGATCAGAAGTGCTAGGGAAACGACCAGCCGCATCAGCAGCAGCAATAACCGTAGTAACAACAGATTTCATGTCTTAAATCTCCAAAGTTGATTTTGTACTGTGAGCGTAGTTTTAATCTTCCTGAGCAAATTGCGCTGGGCAATGAACTAGCTCAGAGCCGCAATCACACGATCAAAGTAGCTGGAAGCTTCAGCCACCAAGCTGGCGCAACGATCTTCAACAACGGGAGAACCCATTTTCCGGAGCTTAGCACCAGCAAACTTTTCGCTAGGAGTGTCCATAATATGAGCTGCTGCTTGAGCCTTCATGATCTGAACCGCACGCACCGTAGAAGTGGTGGGCACGCCCAGAGCCGCATAGGTTTCTTTCAAACCATTCAAGCAACGATCGTCTAGAACAGAAGCATCACCTGCCAACAACGCATAGGTGACATAGCGCAGGATGATTTCAGCATCACGCAGGCAAGCAGCCATCCGACGGTTAGGATAGCAGTTACCACCCGCTTGAATCAAACCCTGATTTTCGCAAATCATACCTGCAACCGCATCAGACACCATGCAGCTTGCGTTGCTCGCAATCGCATTCACAGCATCCAAACGACGGTTGCCACTCGCCACAAATGCTTTCAGAGCATTAATATCACTAACGGTGGAAGTGCTGGCATCGGCTGCAACTACTGCTCTAGAAAAAGCGTCAAGCATTTCGCTCTCCTTAAAAATAGTGATCTGAAAAACTTTTCGCTTGTTGGTTAAACAAGACAATAAAGAATGTAAGGAATGAGGGTGGCTGTCGTCTCAGTTATGAGAAACAAAGCAATAATCCTTAACACATGGCAAAATCATACTTAATCTCAGTCAGCTTGCGCTCCTCCTGCTAGGGTCAAACCCTTGAGGTCATTGCACCCTTGAAGATGAATAGGGCTTCCGGCCTTCAGTGTAATCCGGGAATGCACTACTCAATTATTCCCTGTCGAGGCTAGAAGCTCACAATCAAGTAGTTCGCCCTTGTAAGGTAGATCAGAGCACCAGAAGCTGACGCAGCTTACTCAGCTCACGCAGCTTACTCAGCTCACGGGATAGATCGGGGCGGATTATCTAGAGGGCGACATAATCAAAGAGCATCGTGTTCATGTAGCGATCCGTCCATTCTGCTCCAAATGATTTTTCTAGGACACGCCGAGTCTTATCATTTTGCTGTTGCTTCGTGCAATAATTTTGTTGCCCTGCCAATACTTGCGTGATATCAAACTGAGATGTTAAAGGCACTGTTGCAGTGGCAATCTGACAGTGGATGGTTAAAAATTCTTGCACTCGCTCCAAAAATTGATCTTCTTCCTGTGAACCAACTGGGCGCACAAACAGGCAAAAATCTGAAAAAATGTCTCCCCATTCAGGTAAGGCTCGAGGCTGGGAAAATTGGAGCTGAGCCAGACTAGACAGCGCCTGCTCATAGGGCTCTGGCAAAGTGCGATCGGGATTGATCGGCGATAAATCGGCGATCGCAGCACTGATGGCTCCCCCTCGCCCCCCGACCAGATCTGTCCCAAAAATAGGTAAGGCATATTCGGGATTAGGAAACATCACACAATGCAGAATATCTAACCCATTGCCCACTTGCGCCAATTCCAAATGCAGTTTGCGAAATTGGGGAGTTTGATAGCAGTGATTTTCAATAGTCAACCGTTCCCCTTCCAAACTGCCCTCGATGTAGCCCAAATCTTCTGGAACGGCATAGGGCGATAAATCCAGATTTTGTTGCCAAACAGCCTCGATAGAAGTTGCTAAGCGACGAATGAGGGAATGCTGCTGATTTCTTAACGACCCTTGCATAAGCAGTTATGTTCTAATTAGGAAAACCAAGACTAAGCTTCAACTGTGCCATAGAATTTGTGCAAAAACTGTGCATTGTAGAGATACGATGCATTATTATATATTGTACAGAGTGATGCGTAGTTCAGAAACAGGACGGAGTTTAGAGGCAAGGGATCAGTCCAAACCGATACATAACTCAGTATTTTTAATTCCGTATTCTCAATCGAATTCTCAACTAAGTATTTTGAGTGTGAGAGCGTTCTCGTTTCGGCTTGGGGTTGGCGCTCATCAACATCGGCAAGGTAAATGCAAAGGTACTTCCATATCCTGGCATACTTTCAGCCCAAATCCGGCCATTATGTTGCTCAATGATTTTGCGACAAATGGCTAGCCCTAAGCCCGTTCCCCCTTTTTTGCGAGCATCCGAGGAATCGACTTGTTGAAAGCGCTCAAAAATCCGTTCCAATTGATCATCTGGGATACCCTGCCCTTCATCCCGCACCCGAAACACGACTTCACCCGAGAATGACGGTTGGGGAGGGGGTTCCGACTTCTGAGCTATCCCATTCGGCAGTGTGGTTCTCACGTTAGGATTGAGCGCCACCGTGAGCCAGACTGTGCCCCCTGGGGGAGAAAACTTGATGGCATTACTTAAGAGATTCGTCAGCGCTTGCAGAATATAATCCGCATCGGCCCAGATCGGAATATCTTCCGGCTCAATCACCAGGTTGACTCCATGTTGTAGAGCCATTGCTTGCATCGCTTCGGCGGCCTGAGTCATCAGGTTAACCGCATTACAAGCTTGCAGTTCCATCACCACTTTGCCAGACTCAATTCGTTGCAAATCAAGCACGTTATTGACTAGCCTGACCAGTCTTTCAGTACTTTCATCGGCGATCGCTAGCATTTGTTGTCCTTCAGCCGAAAGATTGCCGAGCCGTCCGGTGGCCAGAATTTTCAGGGCACTATGCAAAGAAGTCAGAGGGGTGCGTAATTCGTGGCTGACTACAGAAATAAATTCATCCTTCATGCGTTCGATGGCTTTTCGATCGCTGATATCACTGGTCAGGGCAAAAAATCCTTTCACCGCTTTGTCATCATCGCGATGGGGAATATAGGTGGTATCAACCGATCGCACATTGCCATTTTTTAAGAGGATGTCATCTTCATAGGTGACCACCTGCCCAGCCAGAGCCGCCTCGACATGGGTTTGAATTTTCTGGTAACACTCTTGTCCCCAAACCTGCTCCAGGTGTTGCCCATCAATTTCGCTGGGGGATTGTCCCAACCAATCTTCATAAGCCTGGTTGTTAAAACGATACCGTTGTTGATCGTCTACGTAGGCAATCAAGACGGGCAAGGCATTGGTAATGAGACGTAACTGTTGCTCACTCTGACGCAACGCTGCTTCTGCCTGCATCCGCACGTTGATTTCCTGTTTCAGATTGCGATTTGCCTCTTGCAATTCAGCAGTTCGAGATTCGACGATCTCTTCGAGGTGCTCTAACAACTGGGCCTGCGCTAACGCAATACTGATTTGATCAGCCAGTTGTTGCATGAGCTCTAGTTCAAAGTCAACCCATTGGCGAGGACTGCGGCATTGGTGAGCAATCAACAAGCCCCAGAGATGATTCTGAGCTCCGGTATTGCCTCGAGGTGGCACCTGCAACGCCTGCACGATCGGCACAATTAACTTGGATTGGATGCCAAATTGCTCAACAAATTCCACTAAACAACTCGCTAGCCCAAAGGCAGGATCATGCACATCCGAGATTGCCCGGACTCGCCCTTGGGCATAAAGTGCTTGATATTCGACTGGAAACACTTCTTCCGGAAATTCCCGATCCATCAAAATTGGATATTCTGGCAGCACAGCCTCACTGATAGTTTTGCCCGTACCGTCTGGTAAGACTTGATAAATGAGGACGCGATCGGCTTGCAAGATCCGTTGTACTTCCGTCACAGTCGTGTGCAAGGTTTCTCGAAGCTGAAGCGATTGCCGAATTTTCAGCGTCACTTCCGAAAAAAGTTCAACCCGCTGCTGCTGTTGACGCAACTCTGCCTCAATAGATCGTCGCCATTTAGACTTGCGCTTGTCCGCCTGAGTACGGGAATGCCGAGAAGACCGTTTAGACACTGAAGCTAATCCATTGCCAGAAGCATAAACTTTCCCTCCATCCAACTTTTGTCCGACCGCAAAAAATCTTCAGCTTTCCAGTCAGCCTTCCAGTTAAATATCAGGTATTTTCAATTGTTCATAAAACTGTCTTAAATACCCGCAACTGGCAACACTAATGTTGCAAAACTTAAATCTACGTTTTCTGCGCACATATCTTACGTTCTTACATTTGACAATACAGATTTTATAAAACTTAAATCTCTCATATTCCGATCGGAGATAAACGATTTGTGAACCGTCTCTCTGTCTCCTCTGGTATTGGCTGTATTGGGCGAACTCCTTAATCAGTCGGCATCTCTCGTGCAAATGTTGTGCAATCAATGCTTCAAATCGGCTGTTTTTTACAAATCTTGATAATCATAACTGCGGGTTTATAAGAAAATCGATCATAACAAAGTGTATAAAACGCCTAACAAGCATGAATTGCTCTCAGGCTAGCCTTTGTTAACCGATCCCAGAGACTTGTCACGGGGCAAGTGGTCTGGGTCAGCCGTGAAAGTTAGCTGAGCAATCTGAGATTTCTTTACATCTTGTAACAACTTCTTTAGCTTTGTCGTTAAGCCAGGAGATACTGTTAATGCCTTTTGGACCAGCTTCACGCTTAGGGGTCAGCCTGTTCGACGAAACCCCTCCCGTTGAGTGGGTGCCCGGTCGCTCACTGGAAGAAGCCGAAATTATCATTCGTGCTGTCTATCGCCAGGTGTTGGGCAATGCTTATGTCATGGAGAGTGAGCGTCTCGCCGTACCGGAATCCCAATTTAAGTCCAATGATTTGAGCGTGCGCGAATTTGTTCGAGCTGTTGCCAAATCGGAACTTTATCGTTCCCGCTTCTTTACGAGCTGCGCACGGTATCGGGCGATCGAACTCAATTTCCGCCATCTCCTGGGTCGTCCGCCGCTTGACTTAGAAGAAATGCGCATGCATAGCACCATTTTAGATACTGAAGGGTTTGAGGCAGAAATTGATAGCTACATTGATAGCGATGAATATCAAACCACCTTTGGTGAAAATATTGTTCCTTATATCCGGGGTTATAAAACTGAAGCTTGCACGAGTATGGTGCAGTTTACCCATACTTTCGAATTGGTTCGCGGTGCTGCCAGTAGCAGTTTGAAGGGTGACCTAGCAGGTAAGCGTCCTAAGCTCAACTCTTTAGTCATTCAAAGTACTCCCACTGCGGTGATTCCACCGGGTAGTGCAGGTGCAACTTTCCGTACACCGGCTGGAAGTGCTCGCACTCGCTTGGGCGTTGGCGCAAGTGAAAGTGGTAAGGTTTACCGCATTGAAGTTACGGGCTATCGGTCTAAAACCGTTAACAGTATTTCTAAGTTTCGGCGTTCCAACCAGGTTTTTCTGGTTCCGTTCAGCCAGCTCTCTCAGGAATACCAGCGGATTCATCAACAAGGTGGGGTGATCGCTAGCATTACTGCGATCTAACTTTTAGGTTGAAGTAGGTTTAGCAAATTCTCTGGGTGCCCTTGCGCCAGTGTTTGCTAAACCTTTCTCTACTTAGTCATTTTCTCATTCAATATAAATTTGCTCGAAGGTTCATCGCAAGTTCGATTCAAACTTTAGGAGATAAATTTCCATGGCAACCTTAACCATATTTGAACTTTGGCCCACCAGCAGCTTAGAGGAGATTCAAGTCGTCATCCGAGCGGTTTATAAACAAGTGTTAGGCAATCCGCATGTGATGGATAGCGAACGGTTAGTGACTGCTGAGTCCCAGTTGTGTGATCGCTCGATCACCGTCCGAGAATTCGTACGACTCGTGGCCAAGTCAGATTTCTATCGAACCCGTTACTTTGAGTCTTGTGCGCCCTATCGCTTCGTGGAACTCAACTTTCTGCATCTGCTCGGTCGGGCTCCCCAAGATCAGCGGGAAGTCTCGGAACATATTGTTCGCACGGTGGCAGAAGGCTATGATGCGGAAATTGATTCCTACATTGACAGCAGTGAATATCAGTCTGCCTTTGGGGAAAATATTGTGCCTTACTACCGGGGTAAAAACAGCGAGGCTAATTCAAAGCAATTGGGCTACAATCGCATGTTTGCCCTCGATCGGGGCCCGGCTCAAATTGACAGTTCGGTTAAGTCCTCTCAATTGGTTTATGCGATCGCTACAGGTAGCACGAATGCAATTAAGCCTTCCTCGTCCACGGTGATTGGTTCAGGCACCGAAAAACGATTCAAAATTTTGGTCAGTGGTTCAAAGTTTGATAGCCCGCGGCGAGTCAGTTCGACGGAATATATTGTGTCTGCCAGCAAAATGACCCCCCAAATTCAGCGGATCAATCGCACCTCTGGCAAGATCGTCAGCATTACTGAGATTTAGAGGTCGTTAGCACAGCACCGACATTGCCTTCTCTTCCTGTCCGGCAATCTTTGTCATGCAAAACTGAATGCTGCTACCTAGGGTAGAACCTGCTTGCACTCATCGAAATTAGCTTCTCCATTGCATTCTCAGATATTGCCGGAAGAATATTTATCACCTTTTCAAAACTCTGAATATAACAACAATCAGGAGTCATTCTTATGGCACTTTGGGTTGAAGCAGAAGCGGTTGAATTACGACCAATGGCAACCGAAGATGACTTGCAAGCGGTTATTCGAGCAGTTTATCGACAAGTTCTTGGCAATGCCCATGTCATGGATAGTCAACGCCTGACGAGTGCTGAGTCTCAATTGCGGAGTGGCGATCTCAGCGTGAGAGGATTTGTGCGGATCGTGGCCCAGTCCGATCTATATCGATCCCTGTTTTTTGAAACTTCTTCGCCCTATCGTTTTGTTGAACTCAATTGCAAGCATCTGTTAGGTCGTGCCCCACAGGATCAAGCTGAGATCTCAGAGCATGTCCAGCTTTATAACGCTCAGGGCTATGAGGCAGAGATCGATTCTTACCTCGACAGCGATGAATATCTCTCAAGTTTTGGCGAGAATACGGTACCTTTTGCGCGTGGCAATCGTACCCAGGTTGGGATCAAAAACGTAGGTTTCAATCGTACCTTTGCCTTAATGCGAGGATTCGCTGCAAATGATGTCGGTAAGTCAGCCAAGCTGATCAAAGACATCGGCAGTAATTTACCCACCAAGATTGTGGCTCCCTTGGGTGGTTCGGGTGCCAGTAGCAACATGGGTAAGCGCTTCCGGATTGTGGTTTCCAAAGCGAGTTATGGCCCCCGCGTTACCCAAAGTGCAATGACATTTGAAGTGGGCTACAATCAGCTTACTTCAAAGATCCAGAACATTCAGCGAACAGGGGGTAAAATTCTGAGTATTACGGAAGTTGCCTAACTCAAGTCATATTGCTTGGACGATCGGGCGATCGAACAGTTTAGATCAGCGTGAAGCAAAAATTAGATGAAAGTAGGTCTTCAATTTACAATGTATCCTGTTCAGTTTGTCTGATCGTTCACCAAACCTCTCTTCTGGATCGTTGGAAGAGCTTGAGTAGTCTAAATAGATAGTCTAAATAGATAGTCTAAATAGATAGTCTAAATAGATAGTCTGAATGGATTGACTCAGTCCGACCTTATATCAGTCGTTGCCAGGAAATACAACTAATCACACCCAGGAACGATCACCTGAACAAAACCGTAAAAGTTAATGGATATTACCGAGTTTGTTGCAAAGTCAATCGGTCATTGGCGATCTCAGCGCAGTGCCCATCACCTGGCATTCGGTCATTTTGAAGCGGTGCAATCTGAAATTGATATTCTCTCTCTCGAATTGGACGATCCAGCAGTCATTGAACTTTGCCAAACCTACCATGTGGATCCACAAACTGTTGTTTCTCCCTTTCGTATGAGTTGGGAAGGGCATTCCGATTGGGAAGATAGCGAAGTGGTCAAAGGTACCTGTGTTTTGGTCCCTGTTCCCGACCCCGATCGAGTCAATTGTGGCAAGCTGTTGCGTGATCAGGGTTATGCTGAAGAGATTGCTGCTGTCGGAGAATATACCATCACTCAGGATGGCACGTTTATTTTGGTAACCGTTTACGATCGGGCTGCGGCCGAAGAGAAGATTTGGTTTGTCAACCCTAATGTTCGTTGTCGAGTATCTCTAATTAAAACCAGTGCTGGTTCAGGAGTCGTCACTGCCTCATTCTCCTCGGAAATTCGTCAGACTATTAAAGATTGATCAATAAGAAATTAATCAGTTTGTTGGTGATTTGAGTCAGCTCGTTGTTTACCATTCATCGGTTATCCTTTGATCTCGGTCATTTTCCATGCCCCCTACTCCTCAACACTCTGCTGATCCCAAAACCAATAATTTATTGACTCTGGCCCGCTGGATGGCAGGGGATTTTAGCAATGCAAAACAAGCTTTAGAAAATTCTAGAGATTATGCCCATATTCATGTTTTCTTCCGTCCTTTATCCTTTGATTTTTTCTCTGGAATTGGCTTCTATTCCGAGCAGGTTTATGACTACGATTTGTGGAGACCTTACCGGCAAGGTGTGCATCGCTTAGTCGATCAAGGGGATCAAATTTATATCGAAAATTACGCTTTGAAAAATGCGCTGTTCTATGCCGGTTCAGCACGCGATCTGAATATCCTGAAAACCATTACTCCAGACTGTCTTGAACGTCGTTATCATTGCTCAATGATTTTCAAGCGAGACGGCGATCGATTTTTAGGTGGTGTTGAGCCTGGAAACCGTTGCTTAATTGAAAAGAATGGTTGCCAGACCTATCTGGATAGCTATGTTGAAATTACCGAAACAACGTGGGTAAGCCTGGATAAGGGCTTGGATGTCAATACCCATGAGCAAATTTGGGGATCTACCTTTGGTCCTTTGCGGTTCGAAAAACGGGAGAGTTTTGCCCATGAAGTCCCAGTTATTCGTTGATCTTTCCCAGACTCATCTACAATCCACTGAAACCAAAATGCTGCCGCCAGAAGCGCAGAAGAAAATGCAATGCTGGATTCGTAGCCGTCATTTAATTTGTTCAGGTAACTTTTTTGTGTTCGAAACCGTAGACTATAGTGCGGTTGAACGGTTCTCAGACTGCGTCACTGTATTAGGTGGGACTGTCATTTCAGTTGAACCGGTTGACAAAATCTGGATGGGAGATCACCGGCAAGTTATTTTATATCGTGCTAAAGCAAGTTTGCATACTCCCTGTCATGCCTTGAAGCAATATTGGATCAAGTATGGTGGGTTTCGCTCCCGGTTTGATGCTCAGGAGTGACTTTAACCAGGATTAAATTTAACTCTGTGCTTCTGGTGGCGATTTAGGAGCAGTAATCCCACGCTCTGCAAATACTTCTTTTGCCGTTAACATGCTATTGAGCGCGGCTGGAAATCCGGCATAAACTGCCAACTGAAGGATCACTTCTACAATCGCTTCAGGGGTACATCCAACGTTTAAAGCACCGTGAATATGGGCTTTGAGCTGTGGTTGGGCATTGCCCAAGGTGGTGAGCGCCGCGATCGTGATCAGTTCTCGAGTTGGTAAATCTAAACCAGGACGAGTATAAATATCCCCAAACGGAAATTCCACGATAAACCGTCCCAGATCGGGAGCAATTTCCTGTAAATTTGCTAAAACTTGTTCTGCGGCCGCTTGGTTAATTTTCGACAGGGTTTGCCAACCGATCTGATAACGCTCGTTCGATCGACGATCAACATGGGGAGTCTCCGAGGCTATCGATCGGTCAGATGAATCAGCGTTAGTTAAATTAGCGTTGGCTAAATCAGAATTGGCTAAATCAGAATTGGTTAAACCAGAGGGTTCGGGGCACCCATCAGGACGAGATGGCATCATCACTTATCTTGATTACCTTTCTTGATGATCTTTCTTGATGACCTGGCAACTGTGTTCTAGGAGCTTGCAACGATTGAGATACTGCAACTGAGATACTGCAACTGAGACGCTGAGACCATTGAGGCTTGCAACTGCTGATCATGCCGGATAGTCGTCCAGCTTGGCAAGATCTACCTTGAGAGGGTTTTCGCGTCATTTAGTTTTGAACAGCTAGTTTCAGAGAGCCATAACCCGTATTCTGGCTTTCCCCACAGCAGCTTCATATTTCTTACAATACAGGAGGATGATTATCGCCGGTGAGGCAGCCCGCATGACCAATGGACGGCAGGTTCAGCAATCAGCCCCGCGATCGGGATGGAGTTTAAGTACGATCGCCATCCGACGGCACATTGGCACTCTGGTACTGACCTTAATGGTATTGGTACTGAGCCTCTTCTTTCTGGCTCGGTTGCCGGTGGATCTGCTCCCTTCGATCACCTATCCCCGGATTAACGTTCGTTTGGATGCACCTGGTATCTCTCCAGAAGTGGCGATCGATGAAATCACCCGTCCGCTAGAAGCCGCCTTATCTGCCACAGAGGGTGTTGAACAGGTTTATTCCCAAACCCGCGAAGGGCAAGTCAGTCTGGATTTATATTTTCGGGCGGGGGGCAATATCGATCAAGCCTTGAACGATGCGACTGCCGCAGTCAACCGGATTCGCAATCAATTGCCAGACTCGATCGATGCGCCGCGCTTATTTAAGATCGATCCTTCTCAGCAGCCCATTTATGAATTTGCCCTCACCTCGACCCGCTTAACGGGGGTTGATTTACGAGTATTTGCCGATGAAGAGCTAGCTCGTGAACTGACCGTGGTACCCGGTGTAGCCAGTGTGGATGTGTCGGGTGGGGTACAGGAGGAAATCCAGGTCAACATTGATCTAAATCGGCTCCAAGCTTTAGGAGTGGGCTTAACCGAGGTTTTGAATCAGTTGGATGAGCGCAATCAGGATGTCTCTGGTGGTCGCATTGAAGGCACGCAATCAGAAGCCTTGACGCGCACGGTCGGACGGTTCAGCAATGCGGAGGAAATTCGTAATCTCTCCTTTGAAGTAAATTCATCTCGCTCGACCGGCTTCTCTACTGATTCCACCAATAGGGGGGCAGCTAATTCCTCCACGAACGCTTCAGGAAACCTCCCAGCGGCAACTCGCGTTTATCTGCGTGATTTTGCCGAAGTCATAGATGGAGTCGAGGCACAGCGTCTTTTTGTCAGCCTGAATGGGCAGCCTGCGGTCAAAGTGAGCATCCAAAAACAGCCGGATGCCAACACGATCGCTGTGGTGGATGCGGTCAAGCAGAAGCTAGCAACCCTTCAAACCAGTGGGCAGTTTCCTGAGGGAATCACCACCTTACCCACGCTGGATGAGTCACAGTTTATTCGCAACTCGATCGCCAATGTCAGCTCGTCGGGTTTAATTGGAGCCCTGCTGGCGGCGGTAGCGGTGCTGTTTTTCCTGGGATCGCTACGCCAGACGCTGATTATTGTGTTTGCGATTCCGTTGGCTACACTGGTGGCAATTTTGCTGATGGGGTTGTTTGGATTATCCCTAAATGTGTTTAGTTTGGGTGGGTTGGCCCTCGGCGTGGGCATTGTGGTCGATAACTCGATCGTAATGTTAGAAAGTATTGTGCTGGGGGTGGAAAAAAATCGCGGTACTGGATCGGTGCTTACCCAGGCAGAACAGTCGAGCCAGGAGTTAGAATCTGCCCTGATTGCCTCCACCACTACCAACCTCGTTGCGGTAATTCCTTTTTTGCTGGTGGGCGGGTTTTTCTCTCTCCTGTTTAACCAACTGATTCTCACCATCAGCTTTGCGGTGGCGGCTTCTCTCCTGGTGGCACTGACTGTGGTGCCGATGTTGACTTCACGAGTGCTACTGATCCGGCGATCGAGTGGTATTGGTCAGGTCTTTATTTTCCGCTGGTTTCGCCAACGAGTAGCCGCCTGCACTGCCCGTTATCAGCAAGCCCTGTCGCAGATCTTGCGGCATCGTGTTTGGGTGATTGCAGGGATGGTAACCATTCTGCTCAGCAGCAGTGCGTGGATGGTGGGGCAAATTCCCCAAGAAATTTTGCCGCGGATCAATACCGGACAGGCTCGCCTCTTTGCTCAGTTTCCACCGGGCACCCCGATCGAAGATAACCGCACCGTGATGAAAGCGATCGATGAATTGTTGCGGCAACAACCGGAAGCGGCATATGTGTTTTCGACAGCGGGGGGGTTTCTGTTTGGCAACAATACGATCGAGAACCCTTTGCGTGGCTCTAGTACGGTCACTCTGCAACCCGGCACAGATGCCGCCCAATTTGCCGAGCGGATGAACCGCGAGTTTGGGCAATTCAATCTTGTCAACACGCGGCTGCGCATGGTGCCAGAATCGGTGCGAGGCTTGATCGTCAATAATTCTCCCGTGCGAGGGGGTGAGATTGATATCGCCCTGCAGGGCAGTAATGAGGCGACTTTGCGACAAGCAGGAGCCCAAATTTTAGCCGCACTAGATGATCAAGCCCAGCAAGCCCGCTATCGTCCCGATGGAGATGCTTTGCAGCCCGAAGTCCAAATTCGCCCCGATTGGGAACGATTGGCTGCCCTGGGGTTAACGGCCCAACAGATCGGTCAAACGGTACAAACTGCGATCGATGGTCGTGTTCCGACTCAGCTTCAGCGGGATGAGCGCCTCATAGATATTCGTGTTCAACTGGATCAATCGGCGATCCAGAATATCGATCAGCTCCGCCAAATTCCCCTATTTACTGCCGACCGTCAGTTAGTGCGGTTGGGTGATGTCGCCGCGATCGAATTGGCAGAAGCACCTGGGCAGATCCAACGGATTAATCAACGACAGGTCTTTTTGATTGCTGGTAGCTTAAACGAAGGCGCAAGCTTGGGCGCTGCGATCGATGAAATGCAGGCGATTGTAAGCCGTCTGACCTTACCGGATGGGGTGACGGTTCTCCCGAGCGCCAGTGCTGAAACCAATCGGCAAATCCGGTCTTCTTTGGGCACTTTAGGGGGCTTGGCGGCTTTTCTGGTTTTTGTCGTGATGGCAGTGCAGTATAACTCTCTGATCGATCCACTGGTGATTATGGTGACTGTACCGCTGGCCCTTGCGGGTGGCATCTTTGGCTTATACATTACTCAAACTGCGATCGGGGCAACGGTTTTGGTGGGGGCAGTGTTGCTCGTAGGGATTGTGGTCAACAACGCAATCATTATGATCGAGCTAGCCAACCAACTGCATGAACAAGCCGGACTCGATCGCCATGCCGCCATCCTGCGAGCTGCTCCTGAACGATTACAACCCATTTTGATGACGACTATCACCACGGTTTTAGGAATGTTTCCGCTGGCCTTAGGCATTGGTGAAGGTTCAGAGTTCCTGCAACCGTTAGGAATTGTGGTCTTCTCTGGCTTAGCCATCTCAACCCTGCTAACCCTTGTGCTGATTCCCTGTGTCTACACCTTGGCGCATGATTGGCTAGAGCGTCCTCGCCAAAAGGCCCGGATTTATGCGTTGTCGGCGCGATCGAAGTCGAGGAAGGGATTGTGATC
>JALOOM010000093.1 GCA_025454395.1 Elainella sp. Prado103 | reverse complement strand
CTGGTTCTTTGATGAAAGCAGCGGGGGGACTGCTAGCGATCGCACTATCCATAATCACACTGCCATGATTATGGGTGCCCAATGGCGATCACCCGGAGCCCCCTTAGTCGCCAACCTCCCAGATGCCAGCCAGAATGCTTTCCAACTGGCAGGGCACAGCCATCTCACTTTGCTCAACCAGCAAATCTTTGACGGGGATGTGCAAATCCGGGATGACCAGTTCTGGCTCGAAGGTGATTTGAATCTGTTCCCCGCTACTTCTCCCCTGCGGGTGCAAGGACAATTAGAAGGCTTCCTCAGTCGTTCTACCTTGCGACTGGAAGGTAATGCCAGCGTCGATCTGGCAGGACTCACCCTGGTCGGTGCCAGAGCCATGATCAGCAATCAGCGGCTATTTTTGGAAGGCACCTGGTTGGGTGTAATGACCACGCTGTTAGCCGAAAACCAGAATGGAACTTTGGCACTGCGGGGAGCGGTTGCCCTAACTCTGTGGGGCTTGCGGGCATCACTGTCGATTCTGGCAGATAGTGTGCGGGGGGCGATTATAGAAGGAGAGGCAACAGGCATTAACTTACTGAACGGTGCCTTCCGTCTCAGGGGTGCCAATGGACGTGCTAATCCTTTCCTGCGGATGCAACTCAGCCCCAATCAGGCTCCCAGCCTGGAACTCTCTGGACAGGTGCAACTGCTGGGCTTGAGCAGCGCCACCCAAATTAGCGTGGCAGAAAACCGCTTCTCGTTCCAAACCAGCGGACGCATCTTCAACCAATTTGGATGCGACCTGCGAGCCAGCGGTCGAGAACTTAGCAGTGCTCCAGAATTCCGTGTCGCAGGCACCATGCGAAACGACCTGTTGCAGTACCTCAATACCAATGTTGCTCAAGCCATCCAAACCGCTGCCAATAATGCCTCTACAGCATTTAGACAGGCTGAAATGGATGTCAACCAACAGCAGGCAGAGGTGAATCGTCTCAACACAGATATTAACAACCGTCGTCAGATGTTGCAACGTCAGCGAGAGGATGCTAATCAAGGTGTGATCAATGCTCAAGATGAAGTAAATCGGGCCCAACGGGAAGTCAATCGTCTCGAAGGGGAAATTAGACGACGAGAACGGGATCGGGATGGTTTGTTCGTCATTGACCCCAGACGAATTCAGCTCGAAATTGAAATCGCCGGACTGCAAGTAGCTTTGGGAACTGCTAGAGGCGTTCTGAGTGCTGCTCAGGCAGTCTTGAGAACAGCCCAACGAGGAGTTGATAACACTCCTCTGGAACTTGACCCTCAACTGGCTGCATTGATCAGCAGTCGTGAGATTGCCACCGGCGCACTGACCATCGCCCAAAGAACCCTGGGAGAACTCAGATCTGGTGCGAATACGGCAGTGCAAGTGGGTGACTTTATTGCCCGTAATGGCTTAAGTCGGTTGTTAGATGTGCGCTCTGCCAGCTTTGACACCGATCTAAGTACAACACAGGGGGGTCGCATTGCCCTCTCCCTACAACTGGTCTATATGAACCGCAGTCAAAACCTGACGTTCACATTCAACTTCAACAATCCTAGCAGCAGTGTGCAAGACCTTGTCAGAGTGCTGTTCCAGTAGGGATTTTGGATCTTGGATTCCAATCCAAAATCGCAAATCTATAGCCTTACGTATTTAGGTTAGGACATGGGGGTATGGGGGTATGGGGGTATGGGGGCGCTGCATCCCGTTCTAATCTAAGCGCGTAGCGCTATAAAATGAAGCGATCGCTCTTGAGGGAAAGGGTGATCGCCTGATTGACTGACAAAACTCAAACTACCCACTGCTACGCAGAAGCAAGCTACACCCCAACCCCTCTCCCAGAGCGGGTGAGGGGCTTTCGAACCAGGATTGGATTGCAAGTCCATTCGCCCCTAGTGGGAGAAGGGATTTAGGGATGAGGGGAAAAGATTTGTCAGTCAATCAGTGGTGATCGCTTCATTTGTTCAGTAAACCTGTCCTCTACTGCTGACAAGCTTGCTTTACATCACCTGAGAGGGCTAGGGAGAGTGCATAAGTGGCTGGGTTCCCAATTGTTATAAGCCATTTAGATATGATTTGTGAAAGATTTTATGATTCGACCTCGGTGGTTTTATTGCACGGTCTTGTTTGTATTGGCTGCGATCATGCCCATTCTACTCGCGATGACTCATGTTATGGCATCAGAGGTGCCATTTTACTGGGAAGCAATCAATGTAGATATGGATGTACAACCGAATGGTGATATGTGGGTAACAGAGACGCAGCATTATATGTTTCAGTCAAGTGACAGCAGTAATGAACGCTATCGCTATATCCCGCTGGATAGAGTGGACGAGATTACGGATGTCACTGTGACTGAAAAGGGTCAAGCTCTAGATGCAAGCGTTGGGATCGAAAGTTGAAGCTAATGATCGCTCTGTTCTGTCCATTCGATCAATTTCTCCAACTGGAGTTCGCTCACCATTTGTCTTAAAGCATTGGCTAAAGTAATTTGGCTCGGTGGCAGTTGATCGATCAACTCCAAAATGAGATCTTCGTCAGCAATGCGGGCTGCAAGACGCAACTGGGCAATCCAGTCTGAAGGCATTCTCTGGAGTGCCTGTTCACTCAGCAGATCATCGGCTGTTTCGGTGGTTGGGGTTTCCAGGGGACTCTGCTCCTGATAGCGGTAGCGTACGCCAAGGTGCTGAGCCATTTTTTCAAACAAGACCGCTTCTGTGACTGGCTTCACGACAAAGTCATCGCATCCTGCCGCTAGCACGATCGCCCGTTCATCTTCAAAAGCACTCGCCGTCAGGGCCAAAATCTTGGTGGGGGATGGGGCAGTTCGGCTCTCTAACTCGTGGCCGGTTGGTGTGGCCAGTTGCTGTTCTAGATTGCGAATTTGCCGGGTTGCCGCATATCCATCCATGATCGGCATCCGCATATCCATCCAGATTAAATGGGGAGACCAAGTCTGCCAGAGATGAATGGCTTCTTCACCATTGTTGGCGGACTGTACCTCGAAGCCGATCGATTGCAGGAGCTGAACCAGAAATTGCCGGTTTTCCCGATTATCTTCCACGACGAGGAGCCGATAGGTGGGTTGATCGGTTGCGAGTCCCAAGACTTGCTGAGTGGAACTATCCGGTGACCCGTGATCAGGCTGCACTTCCTCCACAGGTATGGTGAAGTAGAAGGTTGATCCTCGATCGGGTGTACTTGTGAAGTGAAGTTCTCCCCCCATCAGTTGGACAAACTGCCGACTAATCGGTAAGCCTAACCCTGTCCCTTCTTGTGAACTGCGACCGGACTGAGTTTGCCCAAATGGTTCAAAGACAATGATTTGTTCTGCCGGATCAATTCCGCAACCCGTATCTTCAACTTCAAAGTGTAAGGGAATGAGATTGGGAATAGCAATATTGGGGCGATCGGTTTCAGAATGTTGCTCTTCCTGGCAAACATGGAGGATGACGCTCCCTTGCACTGTAAATTTGATCGCATTACTCAATAGGTTGATCAAAACCTGACGGAGTTTACCCTCATCGGTTTGCACAAAATGGGGAGTGGCGGGATCGATCTGGATCCGAAGTAATAACTGTTTGGCCTCGGCCTTCAATCGGAATAGTTCTTCCAGTTCCTTCAAAAGTGTGCGCAAATCAAAGCGACTGATAGTGAGGGTGATGCGCCCTGCTTCAATTTTGGACATTGCGAGAATGTCATTAATTAAACTCAACAGGTGTTCGCCACTACGATTAATAATATTGACCTGCTCTTGTTGATCAGCACTCAAATTATCAGCCCGGTTCAGGAGCTGGCTAAAGCCTAAGATGGCATTTAAGGGAGTGCGCAATTCGTGGCTCATATTCGCCAGGAACGTGGTTTTAGCATGGTTTGCCGCTTGGGCCGCCTCCATGGCATGTTGTAAATCTTGCGTGCGTTCAGTCACCCGTTGTTCTAATTCAGCATTAATTTGGCGTAGATCTTGTTCAAGCTGCTTACGTTCCGTAATGTCATACACCGTTCCTACCACTCGATAAACCTGTCCTGCTTGATTAATCAAGGGATTATAGGTCGTGAGCATCCAACGCTTTTCGTTCTGGAAGGTAATCTGTTCTTCAAAGGTGGCAGGTTGTTGAGTGGTTATGCATTGGTCGTAGCGCGCGAGCATTTCTGCGGCTTCTTGCGGCGAAAAGATCTCTTCGACCGTTTTCCCCGCGATCTCTTCGTTAGTTTTTCCGGCAATTCGGGCAGTAGTTGGATTCCATCCCACGACCCGGATTGTGCGATCGGGCAAGACATCACCGACAAAAATGGGTTGGTTGGCTCCTTCATAAATACTGCGGAGAAACTGTTCTTGTTCACGCAGTTGTGACTCAGCCCGTTTGCGATCAGTAATATCGCAGACCACTCCGATCAACTGTTGGGCATTGCTAGGAATCCCTTGGGGAATAATGCCCCAGACTGCGATCCAACGAATTGCACCATCCAGGCGACGAATCCGGTATTCAATGCTATAGGGCGTTTTAGTTGCGAAGGTGTGGGCAATGGACTGTACCACGCGCTCCAGATCGTCTGGATGGATGAGTGATAGGAACGTGTCTCGATCGCCAGGGAAGGTGCCAGGTGTAAACCCAAAAATTGCTTGAGAGCGCTCCGACCAAATTAATTGCCCGGTGAGGTTACAACTCCAAGTGCCCATCTGAGCTGCATCTAATGCCAGTTGTAGTCGCAGTTGTTCCGCCCGTAAGGCTTCTTCTGCTTGTTTGCGATCAGTAATATCTTGAATTACCCCGATAAAATATTGAGGATTACCAGAGGCATTCCGAATCAGAGAGACAGAAAGATTGACCCAAACGATTTCTCCATCTTGCCGGATGTAGCGTTTTTCCATCACGAAGGTTGAGGCTTCGCCGTTCAACAACCGTTGCACATGCTGGTTATCTTTGGCGAGATCGGCCGGATGGGTAATTTCGCCAAAGGATTTCAGGAACAGATCAGCTTCGGTATAACCAACAATGTTGCAGAATTTTTGATTGATTTGGACAAACTGACCCTCTAAGTTAGCTTGAACAATGCCCACCGCAGCCTGCTCAAAGGCGGCTCGAAATCGTTCTTCACTGTCGCGTAGGGCAGCTTCTGCTTGTTTGCGATCGGTGATATCGCGGCAGACACAGACGATCCGTCCGTCTGGCAGCAATGTCAGGGATAGATCTTCGATAAATAGGCTGCCGTCTTTACATTGTGCGGTGGTTTCGCCTCGCCAAGCTCCCTGTTGCATCAAATGGGGAAAAATCGTTTCCTCAATCCACTGCACTTCCGAGGGCCGATAAAGCTCTGTCCAGGCTTTTCCAAGTAGTTCATCGGCGTGGTGATACCCGAATAGCTTGACATGAGCACTATTGAGATAGGTATATTCCCCTTGCAGATTGGTGATCGCGATCCCTTCACTTGAAGACTCAATTGCTGCCAATTGTTGTTGCAGAATTTCTTCAGCCCGTTTGCGATCACTAATGTCTCGCACCCCCGCCAGAAAAACAGGGCGATTGTCCAGGATCACCTGACGCAGGGAAACTTCCACATCAAAGCAAGCCTGGTTATCAAATCTTTTTTCTCGCCATTCAAACCGCATGGTTTCTCCTGCTTGCACTCGTTGCAAGATTGCAGGTAAACGGTCTAAGGGGGCATCAGGAGCCGACAGATCGGGAATATTCGAGCCAATCAATTGCTCTTTAGTGGCCCCTCGCAATTCCATCGCCCGATCGTTAGCATCTAGAATCGTGCCATCCATATCATGAATGAGAATTGCATCATAAACATTATTGAAAATGGTACGTAAATCCTGCTCAGAACGTACTAGCTCTTGTGTTCGTTGTCGAACTCGCTGTTCTAAGTCTTCGTTGAGTTGTTGGAGTGCTAGTTCGGTTCGTTTTCGCTGCGTAATATCCATCGCGATCCCGGCTGTACCGATCGGGTCACCCTGTTCATTTAAAATGGGTGTTTTGATGGTTTCGAGCCATTGCTCTTCTCCTTCGGCTGTAATCAGCGGTTCTTCCACTCGTTTTTGTTGCCGAGATTCCATGACCTCACGATCATCTTGGCAATAGGCTTCTGCTAAGTGTAGTGGCCAAATATCACAATCAGTTAACCCGATCAGTTGAGTCGTCGTATAGCCACAGGCTTGGGCAAAAGCCTGATTAACCGCTAGAAGGCGACTATCCCGATCCTTTAACCAGGCGATGTGGGGAATATTATTGAGCAGTGAATCAAGCTGTTGTTGTTTCTCTTGCAGGGCAGTTTCAGCCTTCTTCCGCTCCGTGATATCGGTGAGCATCCCCAGTGCGCCTACATACTGTCCAGTTTCATCTAGAATCGGACTCGTTTCAATTAAAGTCCAAACCTCCGAACCATCTTTATGGCGAAACTTGAAGTCATGTTGCTCTGTAATCCCTTGGCGGCGACGTTCCGCATTCTGCTTAGCGATCATAACTCCCGCCTCATCCATAAAATCAAACATGGATTTGCCCATCATTTCATCCATGCTATAGCCGAGAATCTCAGCCATTTTGGGATTGACAAAGCTGGTTTCATTATTAGTGTCAATAATCCAAATCCCCTCGTTCGCTGTTTCAACGATGCGACGATATTGGGCTTCGCTGGCACGCAAGGCTTCTTCTGCCCGTTTGCGATCGGCTTCGTTACGTTTACGTTCGGTGATATCGGTTACCACTAAAATGGCGGCATCAATTTGGTGATTGGATTCTACTGGGGCGATCCGGACTTCGTAAATGGCCGGAGCCCCATGATCTCCAGTTCCCTCCGTTTCAATGGTAATAGTTTCTCCAGTCGCAAAGACTTGGGCTAGGGCAGCTCGTTGGATCTCGCGGCTAGCGGGTGCCGTAAAATCATCCAGGTTTTGTCCAACTACCTGCTCATGGCTAAAACCCGAGGCGAGCCGGTTAACAAATAACATACGACCCTGCCGATCCACTTTAACAATAAAGCTAGGCACATTTTCTAAAATCGATCGTTGCTGACTTTCAATGGCGGCCAGGGCTAATTCGGCCTGTTTGCGATCGGTAATATTGCGAATAATAACTAACACTTCTTGCTCTAGCAGCGGTACAACGCGCACTTCTTCATAGCAAAGCTGACCTTCAATTTCAAGGGTCTGCTCATACCGTTGCAGATTGCCGCTATCCAACGCTAACCGAGCATAATCGAGGCGACGATTGGCTTCATCGATCGGCAAAATGTCATAGACTGTGGATTCTTGGATCGGTTTGTTGGGCAGTAAGGCCGTTAAATATTCACTTTGTATCAGCTCTCGATAGCTGCCATCTCGATCCATCCGAACCAGCAGATCAGGAATAGCCTGAATAATGGCATTTTTAGTCGCTTCACTCTTGCGAAGCGCCTGTTCAGCCTGTTTACGACGGGCATCATTGCGGTAGGCTTCGATCGTACTGGCACAGGTGGTGAGGAAGGGTTCTAATTCAGCAATGCCGGTTTCGGTGTAGCCATCCGGCCGGTTTGCCAACCCCACCATTCCAACCAGTTGATCGCCGCGATAGAAGGGCACCCCTAAAAATGCATTTAACGGAGGATGCCCGCTGGGTAGACCGCCTCGACGAGGATCGGTGCTGGGGCTATTGGCGATCACGGGTTGCCCAGTCACCATAACTTGCCCAAATAAGGTTCGCAAATTACGAAATTCCATCCCTTGAGTGACATTTTCATCATAGAATTTGCGAGTTTCTGCGTTCCATGCAATGTCAGTGATGGCTTTAGTTTTCAGGTAAGGCTTACCTCGCATTTTCATATAAGATTCATCTATGTAAGCTTCCCCATTAGTGTCATAGAGAATTTCACCGATAAACCCATATTCACTATCGGTTAGTTGCAATAGCGTTTCCAACAGATTGTCAAATAATGTTCCTGGATTTGCATCAGTGATGAACTGCGTCTGGGCAGCACTAATGGCAAATAGGAGTTGATTTGTGCGTTGAATTGAAAGCTCAGCTCGTTTGCGATCACTAATATCTCGAACAATTACCAGATATTCATCAAGCCCGCAGGGTGCTAAACGAACTTCTTCATCGCAAAGCACACCATTCTTTAAAATTTGGTGTTCCCAGATCTGGAGTTCGCCTGTGATCGAAGCTTGCTCCATGCGTTGCATTTGATACTGTAATACATCAGGAGGCAAAATCTCCGAAATATGTTGGTGTATTGGAATAAAAGTACCCGACCGAACATCAGCCGGTGGAATAAAGTCATAGCAAGAACCATCTCGCCCAATCCGTAGCAAACAGTCCGGAATGGCTTCAAGAATCGCCCGGTTTTTTGCTTCGCTCTGCCGAAGTGCGGCTTCAGCCTGTTTGCGATCGGTGATATCTTGCACGACACCTAATACTCGCTCTAATGCCCCTGTATCAGTGTAAACGCCCTGTCCTTTGACCCATCGCCAGACAATCTGGCCATCCAACAGCCGATAGCGATATTCTTCAGTAAAAGCAGTTTGCGTTGTGAGTGCCTGTTGGATACTGGTTTCTACATGCTCAACATCATCTGGGTGAATGCGATCACGCCAGATTTGAACCATATTGTCTAAGCCAAGGGGCAATTCCAGTAATTCGGCCATCTGACCATTCCAGAAATACTCTCCGGTTGTGGGATGCCAGTTCCAGGCTCCAATTCCTGTAAAATTGAGGGTGGCTTGCAACTGTTCTTCACTCTGGCGAATTTTGGCTTCTGCCCGATCCCGTTCAATGGCGATTCTAGCAATATTAGCCATCTGGGCAATGATCTCAAGTTCATGAGGTTGGGGGGATCGCACCTCTGGATAGTAGACTCCAAAGGTTCCCAGCACCTGTCCGTTCGTATCCGCGATCGGGGTAGACCAACAAGCCCGTAGACCATAACGCAAAGCAACCTCTTGAAAATCACGCCAGAGTGGATCGGTGGTCACATCGCGAACAATGATGGTTTCATTTCGAAATGCTGCTGTGCCACAAGAGCCCACGCCCTCGCCGATCATTGCCCCATCGACCGCCTGAATATAACCGGGGGGCAAGTTGGGAGCAGCACCATGGCGTAGTCGATTGTCAGCATCAACCAGTAACACTGAACCCAGTGCCCCCTGCAAAGATTGTTCAACCTGCTGGATCAATGTATTGAAAACATTAGCGAGGGGTTCTCCTTTAGCGATTCGGGCTAAGAGCACATTCTGGATTTCTAGTTGCGCCTGAGCTTGCTTGCGATCGGTGATATCAATATCCAGACCATCGACGATGACATCCCCATTATCTTGGTAATGGAACTGCGCATAGGTAGTGATCCATTTGATTTCACCGCTTGCGAGAATGTAGCGCGACTCTCGGTGAAATGTCTTGGAACGCGCTTGGAGCGCAATTTCCCAAGCGGCAAAGTGTGGCTCTCGATCTTCAGGATGAAGCAGACGAATAAATATTTCTGGATCTGCTTTGGCCTGCTCTGGATCGATCCCACAAAGTGTGCGATACCCTTCGCTGACAAACAGTGGCAGATAGGAACCATTAGCATAGCGAATTAATCGAAATACGCCGCCGGGAATATTGGTGGCGATGGCAGCAAGCTGAGCTTCTCGACGCTGAAATTCAAACTCAGCCTGCTTACGATCGGTGATATTCTGTACCATGCAGAGCACTTTATCCTGCTGGTATGGCACAATGCGGGCCTGTTCATACTGAATATGATCCTCAAACTGAATTTGCTGTTCATAGGTTTGAATCTCGCCGGTCTGGATTGCTCGCTGGATCGCTTGCAGGCAGGAATGAGCAGCATCTGGCGGGAGTAATTCCGTGACATTCATGCCTTCCAGTGTCTTAGATGCTAACGGCAGCAACTCGCCTGAGAATTGGTTGGGTGAATAGCTGAGATAGAAACCATTCGCATCGATGACGGTGAGAATATCTGGAATAGCAGACAGAATAGCTCGATTGCGAGCCTCACTTTCTCGCAAGGCAATTTCTGCTAACTTGGCATCGGTTTGATCTAACCCTGTGCCAACCAACTGCACGATCTGTCCTTGTGAATTGCGAATTGCTTCACACCGCCCCAGAATGTAGCAAATCGATCCATCTGGGCGAAAAATGCGGTGCTCGACTTCGTAGGGAATACCTTGAGCGAGGGTTTGGGCCACCGCAGCCTGTAATATTGGCCAATCATCGGGATGTACGGTCTGCTGAAACTCTAGATAGGTGAGTTCCCCTTGGCTGGGATCCAGTCCAAAAATGTGAAAGAGCTCTTCTGACCAAGTCATTTTCCCAGTGCTCAGATCAAACTCCCAGTTACCGAGGTGAGCGATCCGCTGAGCACTCGCCAGACTCGATCGGCTTTGTTGCAAGGCTGCTTCCGTTTGTTTGCGATCGGTCAGGTCGATGATTGAGGTGATGAACCCGACGGCTTCTCCATTGATGTTACGTTCTGGAACTGCCTGGACAAGTACCCATCTACTAGAACCATCAGTATAGAGATAACGGTGTTCTACTTGATACTCTATGGTGTTACTCTGAATATTACTGCTACTATTAATTGTATTATTTCTTTTGATATTGCTTTGCTTGATGCGATTCACAAACGCAGCCCAACTGGCAGACAACCAATCCCGATCGTCTGGGTGTTGATACTGCCTCCAGCCGGTTTCTAGTGGGTCTGCCGGAGTGAGTCCCATGATTTCTAGGGCTTTGGCATTGGCGTAGATGCAGCCCCCTTGCAAATCATGGCGGCAGATCCCGACAGGACTGATTTCCGATAAGAGGCGATAGCGTTCCTCACTGCTGCGCAATTCTGTTTCGAGCTGCTGCCGTCGATCAATTTCCTGTTGCAGAGATTGGGTGCGTTTCTGCACTTGACCCTCTAGCGTTTCATTTAATGCCTGCAATTCCTGATTGGTCTGCTCTAATGCCAACTGTTGTTGGGTCAATTGTTGCTCTTGTTGAGAGTGCAACAGCGCTGCACTGAGGGTCAGTTGTAGATCGGACTCATCCCACGGCTTACTCAAGAAGCGGTAGAGGCTGGCCTGGTTAACCGCATTGCCGACCTCTTCAGCACTGGCTTGCCCCGTCAGCATCACTTTGAGGATGTGAGGATAGCGACGGTGCAGGTGAATTAAAAATTGGTCTCCCTTCATCCCTGGCATGATCTGGTCGGCGATCACCAACGGCACTTCAATGCCTTCAGCCAGCAGTTCCTCGATTAACCCCAATGCCTCCTGCCCACTTTCGGCAATCTCGATCGTATAGTCAGGAAAATGCCGCTGCAACTGGGCTCTTAGGGTAAGCAGAACATTGCGTTCGTCATCGACACAGAGGATGGTAGGTGTTCTCATTAGACATGTTGATGGATAAAAGCGAAATTAAAGAATTAAATTATACTTGATCGATCGGCTGAGCTAGGGGAATCTCAACCCGAAAAATCGTTCGTCCGGACTGACTCGCGACCTTAATTTCTCCCTGATGTTTTTTCACAGTTTTCCGGACAATATCTATCTAAGCCGAGTCTACTGCCTTCGCCCGGTTGCTTGGTCGTAAAAAATCGTAAAAAATGCTTCAAAAATGCGCTGTTTTACCTCCGTCGAAATCCCCAACTCCTGAGTCTCTGCTTGCTACGCCATTGGCTCCCTGTGCCACCACTGCTGCAATTTCCAGAGTGCCCTGTCGTCCTATCGCATCGATCGCATGATCGATTAAGTTCACCCAGATAAGCTCACCCAGATAAGCTCATCCAGACTTGAATCAGCTCAGCCGGGCTTACACCACAAGGATGGCATCTTTTGCTCCTGCCTGCTGAATCCTGCTGAATCCTGCTGAACCCTGCGAATGGTCTGCTGTTGTAGTAATACCCATGTTGTAGTAATGCCCTTGTTGTAGTAATGCCCTTGTAGTAATGCCCAACCAGTAACCCCCTGCGAAATCAAGCCTGCGAGCAGGTCATGCAGCAACGATCTAGAAGGGGATCCAGAGGGACGGTCATCCCGATGCGTCACTGGATAAATTGCTGGGCGATCACAGCCGCCGCGATCCCTTGGGTTTGCAGGTGGGCTTGTAACTGTCAGCGTAACTATCGGCATCACTATCGGCATCACTATCAGTGTAACTGTCGTTCTTTCTAGGTAGAAACCCACCCCTGACTCAGCAATGCTGAAAAAACTACATCCAGAAAAAACTACATCCAGAAAAAACTACATCCAGAAAAAACTGCTTTGCAAATTGGGCGATTGTCAGTACTATTAACAAATACGGTAATCCTATCGGTTTACGGTTCTTTATACTAGTTCTCATTTAACGGTTTTCTGTTATGGCTGACCAATACCACTTTGAAACGCTGCAAGTTCACGCTGGTCAATCTCCTGCACCGGGAACGAATGCACGGGCGGTGCCAATTTATCAAACCACGTCCTATACGTTTGACAATGCTGATCATGGGGCAGATTTGTTTGCACTCAAACAGTTTGGCAACATCTATACCCGGATTATGAATCCGACGACAGATGTGTTTGAAAAGCGGATCGCAGCCCTGGAAGGGGGAGTGGCAGCACTTGCAACTGCGAGTGGTCAGGCGGCGCAACTGTTGGCTATTAGTACGATCGCTCAAGCTGGTGAGAATATTGTCAGCACCAGTTTTCTCTATGGTGGCACCTATAACCAGTTTAAAGTAGCCTTGCCTCGCCTTGGAATTGAAGTGCGGTTTGTGGAGGGAGACGATCCAGAAGCCTTTCGGCAGGCAATTGATGATCAGACCAAAGCATTATATGTGGAATCGATCGGCAATCCTCAGTTTAATGTACCGGATTTTGCTGCCTTAGCCCATGTGGCCCATGACCATGGTATTCCTTTAATTGTAGACAATACCTTTGGTGCCGGGGGGTATCTGGTACGGCCGATCGAGCATGGGGCCGATATTGTGGTGGAGTCCGCTACGAAATGGATTGGTGGTCATGGCACTTCCATTGGTGGAGTGATTGTGGATTCTGGTAAGTTTGATTGGGGAAATGGAAAATTCCCGCTCTTCACAGAACCTTCTCCGGGCTATCATGGGCTCAATTTCGAGGAGACATTTGGGTTGCGAAGCCCATTTGGGAATATTGCATTTATCATTCGAGCCAGGGTAGAAGGGTTACGCGATCTGGGGCTCTGTCTCAGTCCATTTAATGCTTTTTTACTGTTGCAGGGATTAGAAACGCTATCGCTACGGGTCGATCGGCATGTTCAAAATGCGATGGAATTGGCTCAGTGGTTGCAGCAGCAGCCCCAAGTCGCCTGGGTCAGTTATTTAGGCTTACCCGATCACCCCTATCATGCACGGGCTCAGAAATATTTGCGGCATGGTTATGGTGGAGTGCTCAATTTTGGCATCAAGGGGGGGCTGGAAGCTGGGCGGAATTGGATCGATCGTCTGCACTTAGCTAGCCATTTGGCCAATGTAGGGGATGCCAAAACGCTCGTGATTCATCCGGCTTCGACCACCCATCAACAGTTGAGCGAAGTGGAACAGCGATCGGCCGGAGTGACCCCTGATCTGGTTCGGGTTTCGGTCGGCATTGAACATATTGAAGATATCAAGGCTGATTTTGCGCAAGCATTCCAGCAGCTATAGCCCGTTGGATTCGTTATGAAGTATCAATCATTTGTTTCGCCTCACACTCAGTTTTATCAATTGACTGAGCCGTTTCAATTAGAGTCTGGTGACTACCTGGAACAGGTGCAAGTTGCCTATCGATCTTGGGGGACGTTGAATGCCGCAGGTGACAATGCGGTGTTAATCTGCCATGCGCTCACCGGAAATGCTGATGCTGATGACTGGTGGGCTCCCCTATTTGGGCCGGGGTGTAGCTTCGATCCGACAACGGACTTTATTTTGTGTAGTAATGTTTTAGGAAGTTGTTATGGCACCACGGGCCCCACTAGCCTTGATCCCCGCACCGGAGCAACCTATGCTTTGCGATTTCCGGCGATCACGATTCGGGATATGGTACATTTGCAGGCTCAGTTGTTAACTTACCTAGGTATCCGTCGCATTAAGCAGGTCGTTGGAGGATCGTTAGGTGGAATGCAGGTGCTGGAATGGGCCTTGCTCTATCCAGAGTGGGTAGAATCGATCGCGGTTATTGCTGCTTCTGGGCGGCATTCGGCCTGGTGTATTGGGTTGAGTGAAACCCAGCGTCAAGCCATCTATGCCGATCCTAACTGGAATGGCGGAAGATATAATGCTGAGAATCTACCTGTGAATGGGTTGGCAGTGGCCCGGATGATTGCCATGAGTACCTACCGCTCCTGGTTTAGTTTTGAAGAGAAATTTAGCCGTAAACGGCAGGATGATCTGGAACAACCCTATGCAATTGCCAGTTATCTGCACCATCAAGGACAAAAGTTGGTAGAGCGATTTGATGCCAATACCTATATTCGACTGACAGAAGCGATGGACAGTCATGATATTGGGCGCGATCGAGGCGACTATACGGCGATCCTCCAACGGATTGAGCAACCTGCCCTAATTGTGGCGATCGAGTCTGATGTGCTTTATCCACCGATCGAACAGCAGCAGTTGGCGGCAGGGATGCCTCGGGCACAACTGCATACCCTGGCTTCCCCCCATGGCCATGATGGGTTTTTAATTGATATGCATGTCCTGAATGATGTGATTGTCACCTTTAGTCGTCAATGGGAGTTATTGGAGCGCTAAAGGGTTTTATCCTCTGCTTTGGTTGACTTGGCTGACTTGCTCAACTTTGACAGCCTGTCTTTTGACAAATCTGGAGAGCAGATCGTAACTGTGGAAAGATGAGCTGCTAGAATTCATGCTGTCATGGTGAGATTATTCCCGTTCGATCACGCGATTCTGATGTTAGGGGCTACTGCAACGGGGTGGTTGGCGATTCATCAGCCGACTGTTGCCCTAGACTCAATCGCTCAAACTGCTGACCAGCCAGTCACTCTACGGTTTAGTGCCCAAGTTGGGGATCAACCCTTTCAGTGTGGGGATCGCTATCCTTTAGGGCATTCTGGAGTGGTGACTACCCCTACTGACTTTCGATTTTATATTTCTGATGTTGCTTTAATGAATGCGACTGGAGAACGAGTACCGTTAGTTTTGCAACAGGACGGGCGATGGCAGCATGATCAGGTTGCACTCTTGGATTTTGAGAATAAAACTGGTGCCTGCACTAACGGAACGGTAGAAACTCGTGATCAAGTGGTTGGAACTGTGCCAACTGGCAACTATCAGGGGCTAGAGTTCACATTGGGAGTGCCTTTTAGCCTCAATCATGCGGATGCAACTTTGGCAGCTTCGCCGCTAAACCTTACTTCTCTCTGGTGGAACTGGCGTGGCGGCTATAAGTTTCTGCGAATTGACCTGTTACCCCAGACTTTAGGATCCCGACCTACCCAACTTCAACCGATCCCATGGCTGCGGATGGACGCTTCATCTCATTCTTTGCTTCAGGGAATATCCTCCTTCAAATCATCTCATTTTCTATCTCACGCTCTATCTCAGGATTTAGCTCATCGCTCATCTCATCAATCATTTCAAAATCTATCTAGCATTTCATCTCATAGATCACCTCATGAATCACCTCATGAATCATCTCATGACCCGTTTCCTTGGCAGGAGCGTCCATCTTCCTACTTCTCCCATGGGACGGCAACAGATCAAACCCCAGGATTTGCTATCCACTTAGGTAGTACCGGCTGTCAAGCCAGTGAAACCAATCAAGCACCGATCACTTGTACTCAGCCGAATCGAGTCACCGTCCGGTTTGATGGGTTTGATCCTGCTCGGCAGCGGGTTGTTGCCGATCTGGCTGCTCTAGTAGCGACCACGGATTTAACGATTAATCAGCCAAATACGCCGGTGGGCTGTATGTCTTCACCCGATGATCAAGACTGTGCAGGGATCATGGGAGCGTTGGGGCTAAACTCGAGCCAGACATCTGGGGCTCAAACCTTCTTCCGAGTTGAGTAGTCGAGCCATGGTACGTCGTTGGCGCTATTTGCATGGGTTGATTCTCTGTCTCTGCACTTGTCTGCTAGCAATTGGATTAAACCGAGCGCTGGCCGGTACACCCTATGTGTGGGATTTGCCAGCTTGGGTGCCCCGTCCAGTTGTGCCGATCGATAATCCGATGAGTGTGGCGAAAGTAGAGCTAGGTCGGCGGTTATTCTACGAGAAACGCTTGTCAGTTACGGGGGATTATTCCTGTGGCTCCTGTCATTTGCAGGGATTGGCTTTCACTGATGGTCGTCCAGTAGGGATTGGAGCGACAGGTGAGTCTCATCCGCGTAATTCGATGAGTCTAGCCAACGTGGCTTACAATTCGGTATTGACTTGGGCGAATCCGTTGATGTCTCGTTTGGAACAGCAGGGTTTAGTGCCGCTGTTTGGTGAGCATCCGATCGAACTGGGTATGGCAGGTCGAGAGCAGCAGATCCTCCAAATGCTGCAAGCTGATCCGGATTATCGATCCAGATTTGCGGCTGCCTTTGGGACTTCTGAAACCGAGGTCAATCTGAATAATCTGATGAAGGCGATCGCCGCTTTTGAGCGTACCTTGGTTTCTTTCAACTCTCCCTACGATCGTTATCGCTATGGTGGTGATTCAACTGCGATTTCGGCTGCGGCAAAACGAGGAGAAATCCTGTTTAATAGTGAGCGACTAGAATGTTTTCATTGTCATGGTGGAATCAACTTTAGTGATTCTGTAATGCATGAACGATTAGCTTTTCAAGAGATTGCTTTTCACAATACGGGTTTATATAACATTGATGGCAAGGGCGCATATCCTGCCGAAAATCCTGGGGTTTATGAAATTACCCATAATCCCAGAGATATGGGTCGCTTTAAGGCTCCCACCCTGCGCAATATTGAACTCACGGCTCCCTATATGCATGATGGTTCTGTGCCGACACTAGAGGCTGCGATCGATCATTATCAAGCGGGAGGGCGTACCATTGCTGCAGGAGACTATGCTGGAGTCGGTCGCACCAACCCCCTGAAAAGTAGTTTCATTGCTGGGTTTGATCTAACGGAAGCAGAGCGACAGGATCTATTGGCATTCTTGCGCAGTTTGACCGATCGATCGTTTATGCAAAATCCGGCTTTTAGCGATCCATTTAAGACTCAGGAGACGACAGATGAATAAAACAGGAACAAAGGGGATCAAGAACAAAAGATTTTAGAGTCCCGCAAGTTCCAGTTTTCCTTGATAGCCTGTAACAATTCGACTACCATCCTTGAGAATATGCACTTCAATTTGATCGCTAGCCCAATCTATTCGATTCTGGAAGGTGGGATTGAAGATATGGATGCGTTGATTGGTGGAAGCGACAGGCACATCGGGTGAATGAACGGCGAGCGACTCGATGTATGGGCCATCAATTAACAAATCGAGCTGATCGAGCAGGTCTTGGGCACCCGGAATAGTGGCATTATTTTGTAGTTGTTCCAGGGTAAATCCCGTGAAAGACATCACATTTAAGCCTCTTGCCTTAACCTGACGTGCCACCTCGGCAAGAGCCGGAGCCTGCCAAAATGGTTCACCCCCTGAAAACGTGACTCCTTCATTCCGTGGATGACTGAGAATTTGTGCAACCAGATCATCAACTGAGATCAAATGGTTCACCTCAAATGACCAGGATGCTGGATTAAAACAACCAGGACACTCACGAGAACAGCCCTGTACCCAAACAACGGCCCGGCTGCCGGGGCCATTTACTTCAGACTCATCGACATATCCCATGATGTTTAAGTGGTGAGCGAACAACTCTGTCGAAGGCTGCTCATTAGAGATGGAAATGGTCATGATTGCTCCTCAGTTTTAAAGCATTGAGTGGAATAGGCTGGAGATGAATTGACTGGAATAGAAGCAACCTGAATTCGATATCCCTGAATTAATCGCGTGAGACAAAATCTGCTGAGATGAATAGATCTGAAAATAGCAGGCTAGCAGGAATATGACTGGAACCCTCAGGTCTACCGAATGAGCATATCAGCGCTGACAACACTAAACAGGAATTAGCATTTGAGGAATCCGGACTGGAATCCCAGTGGCTGCTTGAATCCGATCGGCAAAAATCGTCAACACCTCTGCTGAAACTGGCTTTAAGGATCGGGCTGGAAAGGGGGAGATAGGGTGATTACCCCGTGCTTCTAATTCATGGGTCAAGGGTTTAGGGCGAGTTGGCGTATTGAGCTGAATCTCATCTGGACTTAAGGATTGCATCAAGTGAATATAGCGGTCTTGAGCAGTTGCGCTCCATGCTTCCAGCAACATCGTTTGGATAGCGAGCTTGCCGCTATATTGTTGCCGAAACTGCTCCAAGCCAACCCATTGTTGCAGTAAGCAGTTCTCTCCCAGGGTTTTGGCTGGACGATTGATGCGTTGGAAGGATTTGGTCTCGATCGCATCCAGCTTGACCGCTACACAATCGGCGAATTGTAGGGCAGATTGCGCGATCGGATCTGCTAATAAACTGCCATTGGTCAAAACAACGGTTGGGCGATGGGTAAGGGATTTGATCATGGACAAAATGCTGCCCAGATTGAGTGCTAAGGTGGGTTCACCGCTACCACTCACCGTAACCACATCCACTTGCCAGGGTGCAAACTCTATCAAGTCCTGCTGAATTTGCTCAGTTGGGATAAAAATTTGTCGATCGCAACCATGCTGTTCAATTTCGCCCAATTGACAATAGACACAGTGAAATGAACAGGTTGATACAACCCCAATTGGATCAACCCCAAGCGATCGGCCGAACCGCCAAGACTGCACCGGGCCATAAACAGATGAGTAAGATGAGCAGGACTCAACCGGATCAGACATAACTTTACCCACGTATTCCAGGAGCTAAGGATGGCCGTTTCAGCTTAATTGCTCGCTTGATTACTTTATAGGCATAAAACAATTAAAAATGGGAAAATCGACAAAAACTTAACCAAAGTGGTTACAATTTGTTGTAATTATAGAAACTATTTCACCATTCCACTGAAGCAGGTGGATGCTTGCAGTACAGTTCTTCGCTGGTCGATTCAACTAATCGATCGAATCGATCGAGCTGAATCGATCATGGAATCTGAGGAACAGGCAAAACGCTCAGCCTATGTCTTCTATTTAATCTGACCTAACTCCTAAATTTGTCTCTATTGCTGCATTTTTTGCTCAGTTGCAATCAAAATTAATTGCTCTGATTACCTCGATAATGTCTCGATCTGGAACGGGACTGAAAATAGGTTGAAGCAGAAGCGAGAGATGAGGCTTTTTGCTTAAGGTTTTCTTTAATCAGGCAACTACATCACCACTCGGTTGTATAGTATGATGATCAATTTGATCGCTTGCAACCGATCGGTGCTAGTGGCATCTCATTTCATCCCATCTCACGTTTCAAGAGGATTTCTCGCTGTGTCGCCAACTCAAACGAATCTGACTGCTTCTACACAAACTGCTTCTATACAAACGGACTCCCGGAACCCTCAGGCTACATCGTCTATTCAGCACCATCAGATTTTAATTGTGGGTGGTGGAGCGGCTGGAATTACTACGGCAGCTCAGCTATTAAGCCAAAATCAATCTCTGGATGTAGCAATTGTTGAACCCTCTGATCGCCATCATTACCAACCAGGCTGGACTTTGGTGGGGGGCGGAGTGGCTCCGATCGAGCAATTTACTCGCGACCAACGTAGTGTGATTCCAACGGGTGCGACCTGGATTCAAGATAGCGTCACTCAGCTTGATCCGGATCAAAACCAGGTTCAAATGGCCTCTGGGCGAACCATTCGCTATGACTACTTGGTGTTATGTCCGGGGATTCAGATTGATTGGCATTTAGTGAAAGGCTTAAAGGAAGCGTTGGGGCAGGGAGGGGTAACGAGCAACTACTCTAGGGAATATGCCCCTTATACCTGGGAGACGATCCAGAACTTTCAAGGTGGCACTGCAATTTTCACGCATCCCAGTACACCGATCAAATGTGGGGGAGCCCCTCAAAAAGTAATGTACATGGCGGATGATTACTTCAAATCTAAAAGTAATGTAGGTGTGAACACTCAAGTGATGTTCTGTACGGCCGGGGCTAAAATGTTCTTAGTGCCAGCCTACAGCACAGCCTTAGAGAAAATCGCGGCTCGACGCAATATTCTAACGCGGTTCAAATATGACTTGAAGGAAATCGACGCTGACCGTCAAGCGGCTATTTTCAGCGTTACCACTGATCAAGGCATGGATGAAGTGAGTCTTCACTATGACATGATCCATGTGACTCCGCCAATGAGTGCGCCAGATTTCATCAAGCAAAGTCCTTTGGCGAATGCAGGAGGATGGATAGATGTGCATAAGCATACACTCCAACATGTTCGCTATGCCAATGTGTTTTCCTTGGGGGATGCCTCTTCTCTGCCCACTTCCAAAACTGCGGCAGCGATTCGCAAAGAAGCTCCCGTGTTAGTACAGAATCTGCTGGCGGTACTGGATGGTCGATCGCTTGATGCGTCCTACAATGGCTATACTTGCTGCCCTCTCATTACAGGCTATCACTCATTACTGATGGCTGAGTTTGACTATGACCTAAACCTGGTACCGTCTTTCCCGCTAGATTCCACCAAGGAGCGCTACTCTATGTATTTGGCTAAAGTGCATGTGTTGCCTTGGCTGTATTGGAATCGCATGCTGAAGGGTAAATCATTTGAGGCTGACTTATTGAAGCCGATTAACCAAGTCGTGCATCGATAGCGGTTGTCGTAGATCAGTAAAACGGGCTCATGAGGTTGTAGGTGAGGGTGTTGTAGATCAGAGCAACTCACGAAGCTGAATTTTGGCGAGTCTGTTGATCAACTTTGCGGGCCACTGCTTTGAGGGGCAGGATCGGCTCATATCCGACGGGGTAGCGCACAAGTACTGAGTTAATCCGATCGCCCCGTCGGAAAATGGCTACGTCCGTTTTACCGATCGCAGGTTCAACTTTACTAAACCCTGCGGCTACTTCACCAATTCCTTGCAACGAGTCAAGAATCTGAATATCTTCCACTCCCATAGCCCGGGCTTGCTCCGTCAAGTTTTGGGGATTTTGCAACAGGGCATCATAAATTTGACGGATCGCGGCTGCTTGTTCTGGAGTTTCAGTGGCAGCCGCGATCGAAAAAGAAGAGACACAAATTTTTTCTGCTTGCGTTTGATCATGCTCTAGAACAAAGGCGATCACTTTTCCTGCCATCTGGCAGCTTTCGACCTCTGAAGCTGAAGCCGCCATAAAACCAGTTGGTAGATCCTCAATGGTTAAGAGCGCCTGGTTATTTGTAGCAAGGACAGGCAATGGAGCTATAATCCAGAACCAGCCGCAAAGCATGATAGTGATGAAACATAGAAATTTAAAGTTGAATGTTTGACGGATGTCCTGGAAATGATCTGCCAAACTGAAGATTGAGGCGAAAAAGTAACAAGGGATAGTCATCAAACTAAATATCCTGCTAACGACAAGTAGATGGCTTTCTTCCCCTTCCATTTTACTGGATTGGGATGGTGCTGGGATCGAATCACATCCTCTACGCGATCGAGCTAATTTCTTTGATCGCTCTTACATCGCCAGGATGAAGGAAAGATGTGCCTGATAGTACAAATACTCTCTCCGTAGTGAATCTGAAAATATGCGGAAAGATTCTCGCGATTCAGCTCGATCGGCATATTATGGAGACAGATTCTACCTAAGTAGCGATTTTTGGGTGTTATGCCGAATCGTTCTGCCTATCTACCCCCTGTGGGATCTTAGGCGGAAAGATTCCGTCTATTAATAGTTAGCAGGCTCCGCAGAAATATTATTCCACTCGTTCACAAAGTCATTCCGAAGGAGGCAAAGCATCGCGTAGTTGGCAAGTTGGGACGGGAGTTTGAG
>JALOOM010000092.1 GCA_025454395.1 Elainella sp. Prado103 | reverse complement strand
GCTCGTCTTTGTGGTTTTCGGGAAGCCAGAGCGGAAATTTTGATATTCGCTGATGATGATAATGTGCTTGCCCCTGATTATTTGGAGCATGTACTCAACATTTTTCAGCAATATCCCCAGCTTGGAGCGATCGGGGGTAAATCGCTCCCTGAATTCGAAGTGGAACCAGAACCATGGTTTGCGAATGTCAAAGCGCCCTTAGGTCTACGAGATTTAGGGGATGAAACTCAGACTGCTTACTGGCCACAAAACATGCCATTCCTGAAACAATATCCAGCTTGTGCTCCGATTGGTGCTGGTCTAGCAATTCGTAAACAGGCGGCTGAAGTTTACGCAAAGCGAGTCACTGGAAACCAGACAAGGTTAGCCTTGGGACGCACAGGTCAGCAACTCATCTCCGGAGAGGATAACGACATCGTGTTGACACTGCTTGCAGAAGGATGGGGCGTAGGATATTTTCCCCAATTGAAGCTCACTCACCTCATTTCTGCCAGACGCTTAACTCAAGACTACCTGGCGCGCCTGAACCGTGCCTCATCCCGATCGTGGGTGCAAGTCCTGGATGTGCATGGCATTCGCCTCTGGCAGAAAATTCCACGTTGGAGTGTTTTGCCTCGGCAAGTCAAGGCTTTCTTCAATTATCAGCCCTGGAAAGATCCAGCCTCTTATATTCGTTGGCAAGGTGCCTGTGGGCAATTTGAAGGTCAAGCTGAATTACTATAAGAAGATAATTGTGATGATTGCTAACTCACAGCCGAGCCGCTTGCAACAGTGGGCCAAAACATTCAAACTAGGAACACTTCTCTACCGAACCTACTATCGACCGAAAGGTTTCCTCCAAAAGTGCCAGCGTAGGGGATTTATCAATATGGCGATCGATCGCTGGTCTTGTCAGCGTATGGAAGCAGCAGCCTATCGATTGCCCCCCGTCAATTTTGATGATTCTGACGAAACATTCAATATTTACTTTTTGAGTGGCCGGAAATTTTGGTATCAAACTTGTTTCTGTGCTTATTCACTGGTGCAGCTCGGTATTCAAATTCGTCCTATTGTTTATGATGATGGTTCTCTGACGCAAAAGTATGCTAACGAGATTCGACGAGTTTTCCCGAATGTCAAGATTGTGTCGAGTCTGGAAATTGGAGAACTGCTTGATCAGTATTTGCCAGTCAGCCAGTTTCCTTATTTAAGAGAACGGCGATCTAACTACCCTAATCTGCGAAAACTGACTGACATTCATCTTGGATCGGGAGGCTGGAAATTGGTTCTCGACTCTGACATGCTTTTCTTTCATCCTCCTACTTTTATATTAAATTGGCTGAGGTCTCCGCAACAGCCTTGTTATATGGTTGATACTGAAACCTCCTATGGTTATTCAGACGCTTTAATGTCTTCCCTCGCACAGGCTCAATTGCCCGATCGCCTTAATGTGGGAATTTGCGGGCTCAACAGTCATGAAATTGACTGGGAAAAACTGGAATTCTGGTGCAAAACTTTGATCGAGCAGGAAGGGACTCACTATTACCAAGAGCAGGCACTCATAGCAATGCTACTAGCAGATCAGTCCTGTGCCATAGCACCTGCAGAAGATTACATTGTCATGCCCGATCGCAATGAAGTCATTCAACCTCAAGCAGTGCTGCATCATTATGTTTCTGATGCAAAAACCTGGTACTTCCGTTATGGCTGGAAACATATTATTTAAAGTTAGAAATGTTTTTTATTGTTAGATATGCTGCAAGAAAAAATCCTGAGAAAGTGCAATGAATATCATCATCGCCTAGAAAATTGGATGGTGGATAGAAGATTACTACCAACTCATCAAAATTATCAGAAGTTCGCGATTATCTGTAATATTAGAACTGGCTCAACCATGCTTTGCTCGCTACTATCGAGCCATGCCCAAGCTTTATGTTTTTTTGAATTATTTCATCGACACTTAGAATCTATTCCATTTTCTCTGCCAGGGTATCAAGCTAAGTCTAATCATCCCCAGATTGTCCATTTACGTAATACTGATCCGGTATCTTTTTTAAAGTCAGAAATATATAAACCGCAGAAGAAATCCATTCAAGCAGTAGGATTTAAGCTGCTGTATCCCCAGGCAAGAGCAGATAATCCTTGGTGGAATTCTGCTAGTTTTGATCGCTGGTGGAAGGATGTCGGACGGGAGCCATCCTGGAGTGGGGCAAGATCCGATTTATGGGCTTACTTACAGAAGAATACTGACATTGCTATTATTCACTTAAAACGAGAAAACCTTCTAGAAAGTAAGATCTCTGCTGTAATGGCCCAACGAACTGGTAACTGGGGCGTTGGGGCGACGGGAGGGTTTGGTCAGGGTCAGCAAGCAATACAGTTCGAGTTGGATTTTCAAGAGTGTCTCCAAGATTTTGAAGCCCATCATCGCATGGAATCTGAAGCAGATGAGTTTTTCAAAAATCATCGGAAATTGAGTATTACCTATGAAGATCTGGTGCGAAATACGATCGATACGTCCAGGAGAATACAGGAGTTTCTTGGTTTAGAACTTCGAGTTTTGGGAACTCAAACTAAAAAGCAAATTACCCAACCTTTGCCTGATCTGGTTACCAACTACCATCAACTCAAAGCCAAGTTCGCTAATACCATTTGGCAAGACTATTTCAAAGACGAATTCTAGTTAACGATTCTAGAAATTGTGGCTTGATTACTTAATATGAAACCACTGGTATCTATTCTAATTCCTTGCTATAATGCAGAGCGATGGCTGATAGAAACGATCGAGTCTGCGATGAATCAGACTTGGCAGAATATAGAAATTATTCTCGTTGATGATGGTTCCAAGGATGCAACGTTAGAGATTGCAAAGCGATATGAATCAAAATATTTAAAAGTTATTCATCAAGAAAACCAAGGACAAAGCGCGTCAGAAAATCGAGCATTGCGAGAGGCACAGGGAGAGTTTATTCAGTATCTAGATGCCGATGACTTGCTTGCACCTGATAAAATTGCCCGACAAATGCAGTTATTTGAAGACGGTCATTCAGAATCTGTAGTGGCTTGCGAGTGGTCACGATTTTATAACGCTTTAGATGAAGCAATGTTTATACCACAACTACTGTGGGCAGATTTTGAGCCAATAGATTGGCTACTATGTGCTTGGGAAAATCACTTGATGATGCATGGTGCAGCTTGGCTGATCCCCCGTCCAATTGCCAATCGAGCCGGATGGTGGTCTGAAGAACTGTCCCTGATCAATGACTTCGACTACTTTAGCCGTGTATTGCTAGCTAGCCAAGGTATTAAGTTTTGCTGGGGAGCCAAAACCTATTATCGATCGGGTAATACGGGCAGCTTGAGCGGATCGAAGTCTTATTCAGCCTGGAAGTCCGCATTTCGTTCTCTTGAATTAGGAACAGGTAATTTACTGACTGTAGAAAATAGTGAAAGAACCCGCCATGGCTGTGCTACTGTCTTTCAACGATTTATTTATGAAGTCTATCCAGAAGCACCTGATTTAGTAGAGGCAGCAGCAGCTAAAGTTCAGCAATGGGGTGGTTCTGATGTGCAACCTTCTGGAGGACCAGCATTTCAGCTATTAACTAATATTTTAGGATGGCAAAAAGCAAAACAGTTACAAGGATGGGCATACCAATATGGTTATGGTAAAACGGCTTTAGGATGGAAGATTTCCAATCTGAAAAAGAAATTGATGTATCGAGAATTCTCTAAAGTCAGTAAAAAAAACAGCCAGATAATAAATTCATCAAGCAGTCAATTGGGAGCAGGGGATTAGAGCGAGAATATCGAAGCGGACTGAGGTGTTCAACTGAGCAAGTACTTTGGTTCTCATTGGGATGACTGATGGTATTGGACTTTAATTCGACTCAGGGTAGATGGTGAGGTAGCTAGGTGAACTTAAGAATTGGATGTAGAGCAGATATTTAGTTTTTTAGCTAGATATTCATACTACAAGCTAAAGCAATTGCTCACCTACTTGGTTGTCCCATTAGTAATGTTTCCATTTCAAAATGCATTCAGAAATATTGATCCAAAAGTACCTCAGGTTAATTAGGCAGGGAATTACAGATTATCGATGGTTTTTGTATTATCTGCAAAGACAAAAGTTAGAACCCTTAGATAGAGCCAGGATCGCCTCTCTGATATCCTGTTTTTTACCTCATGAGTGTGTTACTGCTGCAAAGCACTATCAGGATGATATTACTCATTTCAGAGCCGATGGAATTCGCCTTCTAGAAGACTGGCTCCCAGAAAGTGAAGCCTTGAAAATCCGTGAACATCTGCTGGGTCGCCCCTGTTTTGATCCCGATCGGTTCGATAAACCTGGTTTTTATGATCCTGAAGCAGCTCATGCATCTTGTTTGCATAGTTATTACAGAATTGGCGATATTCTAGATTGTCCTCAGATTCTAAAACTGGCTAATCATCCTAGAATCTTATCAATCATTAATAGCTCCTTTGGCTGTAAACCGACTATCTCTCTAATCCAGGCTTGGTGGCTGCGTCACGGGTTTGATCAGTATGAAAATCAAAATAATCTCTACTTTAAATATCCCAATAGCTACCATCGTGATATTGATGATTGGTCAGAGGCAAGGCTGTTTATTTATTTAACTGATGTCGATGAAAATTCTGGCCCTCATAGTTATATTAGAAAAACCCAGCAATACCCAACGTTTGATGACGATAATAAATTTTCTGTGACACCTAAACAGTTGGAAATATCTGGTTTTCCAGTTGCAGAGAACTTGATTAATATTGTTGGTCAACCAGGAACAGCTTGGTTGATGAATACCATGGGCTTCCATCGTGCTAGAATCCCAATCCAGCGGCATCGTTTACTGTTGTGTATAACCTACACCCTCTTCCCACAACCGTTTGCTCCTGCTAGACCCGTGGTAAACTGCTCGACAGATAACGACTTAGATCCCTATATCAATCGAGTATATGTGAAGCAAAGTAGAACGCTTCAGAAAGGTAAATTTTATGTTGATTGGTCGAAGTCTGAGAGTTTTGAAATTCCCTATGCTCAGCCAAACAGAGCCTTACGGCTGCGATATCATGACTGAGCTTGATGACCTCCCCGGCATCTTTGATCTACTACCTGATTGACTGACAAAACTTAAACTGCCCTTACCCCAACCCTTCTCCCAGAGCGGGCTACTGTGTACACACATCGCTGAGTTGCTGCTAAATCGCTGATTGATCCTCCTAAATCCCCCTTTTTAAGGGGGACTTTGAAGACTTTGGGTTCGGTTTCCTCCTGGTTAAGGAGGGTTAGGGAGGATCGGCACGACTTGTGTGTACAAGGTAGCCCAGAGCGGGCGAGGGGCTTTCGAACCAGGATTTGGTTGGAAGTCCCTTTGCCCCTAGTGGGAGCAGGGATTAAGGGATGAGGGGAAAAGATGGGTCAGTCAATCAGGATCTACTACTCTAGTTTGGATACTTGCGTGAGCTCTTTAATCCCTAGCTTTAGCCAAATAAACTGTAATCTAGCTGCAATGTAGAGATTATTTATTTAAATCATGTCAGTTACATTAGCTCATCTAATGCCAGCTCCCTTTGTTCAGCAAGTTGGTAAAGCACTGTTTGAAGCAAAGATGCTTGACCAATTTGCTACAACTCTCGTGGATCAACCGAACGTACCCTGGCTAAACTCTGCATATCGTTGTGCAAAGCTGTTGAAGTTTGATTTGGCTCATCAACTGTCTCGTCGAGCCGTTACAGAAATCCCCCCCACATTGGTTCAAAGCTATGCTTGGCCAGAGATTCTCCGTTTGTTCGTTACCCGCGTCGATCGCGACAAGCGACTGACGGACATGGTTTTCCACTGGGGGCTACATCAATTCGATCAATGGGTTGCCAATGATGTTTTACCAGGATCAGAGGCAGTATATGGCTATGAATATGGCTGTTTGGCAACCTTTAAAGCAGCTCAACAACGAAATATGGCTCGGATTTATGATGTTCCCTCTCCCGAACATGACTTTGTTGAAAATCTATTAGAGGATGAATTTAGAAAATTTCCTGAACTGCAAACTCCTTATCGAAAATATTGTCGAGCGAGACAAGCAGAACGCACTGCTCGACGGCAACAAGAATGGCAATTGGCTGACGTAATCATTGCCAACTCTGAATTTACCAAAGCTTCCTATGTGGCGGCTGGTGTTGCCGACAGCAAAGTACGTGTTGTCCCCTATGGGGCACCTGCTGTGCATCCTGATATCTTGACTCAGCCTCAGTCTCATCATGATAAAGTTCAATTTCTCTGGGCTGGTACTTTCAGTGTTCGTAAAGGCGCTCACTATCTTCTCCAAGCCTGGCAACAGTTACAGCTCAAACAGGTCGCCCAACTGAATGTCTATGGAGCAATGGGGCTACCCGAATCGTTACTCAAAACTGTACCTGATTCAGTACATTTGACTGGTACTGTTCCTCGCAGTGAGCTGTACCCGATCTATCATCGATCGGATGTACTGGTATTTCCGACATTATGTGATGGTTTTGGAATGGTCGTTACGGAAGCCTTTGCTCAAGGTTTGCCAGTGATTACCACTGATCGAGCTGGGGCCGCTGATCTAGTTCAACATGGCGTGAATGGTTTGATTATCCCAGCGGGTAATGTTCAAGCCCTAGCAGCAGCTTTGGAGTGGTGTATCACCCATCGCTCAGAACTGAGATCAATGCGTCAGGCCGCATTAGAAACTGCTAAAAATTGGCAATGGTCTGATTACCGTCATCGGTTAATTCAACAACTTAAAGCAGGTCTGATGTCAGCGAATTACAGCCTATGATTCCGGATAGGATACAGAAGAAAATTTGTCTTGTCAGTCCAGGTCATGTGGCCTCAAATCCGCGTTTGGTTAAAGAAGCGAATGCTCTCCATCAAGCGGGATATCAAGTACGGGTTGTTGCCGGAGATTATATGGCTGCTATTCGTCCATTGGATCAGGCATTATTATCTCAAGTGGACTGGTGCTGTGTTCAAGTTCACTATGGCAAGGGGATAGAATATTTACGTCGCCGCCTGTTTCAAGCAGTAGCAAGACGCATAGTAGCTCAGATTGGGTCTTTTCACTGGTCGTTAGCGACTTGGGCCCATCATCCGATCAGCTATCGACTGGCTCAAGTTGCTGCTGCTGAACCTGCTGACTTGTATATTGCCCACTGCTTGGCAGCATTGCCTGCGGTAGCGATCGCGGCTCGAAAACATAATGCTCGCTTCGGATTTGATGCTGAAGATTTCCATATTGGTGAGTTAGCTGATACCCCTGAAAATCAAAGCGAGATTCATGTCCGTGGTCAATTAGAACGCTCCTTGTTAATTCATTGTCATCATTTAACGGCTGCTGCACCTGGAATTGCCTCTGCTTATGCGGAACACTATGGTGTTCATATGCAACCTATCCTGAATGTTTTTCCGCGCTCTGAAGCCCTTTCTTTACCCTACAAACAACAGCACCAAGCCACCAAAGAGCCCTCTCTGTATTGGTTCTCTCAAACCATTGGGACGGGGAGAGGAATTGAAGCGGTGATTCAGGCTCTCGGTCAAATGGATTGTCAAGTTCACCTCTATTTACGTGGTATTCCAGCTATCGGTTATCTTGAACAACTGACTCAGTTGGCTAAGAAGGTTGGAGTGAGGGATCGCTTACATTTTCTTCCGCCTGCTCCTCCAGGAGCGATGATTCAGTTAGCGGCTGAACATGATGTTGGTCTATCGCTAGAACTCCGACAACCGCTTAATCGATCTCTTTGTTTAACCAACAAAATTTTTACCTATTTGCTGGCTGGGCTACCTATTGTGATGAGTCGAACGCCTGCTCAAGTCGAGTTTTCTCGGTCTCTAGGCGATGCGGCTGTATTGGTTGATATTGATGATCCACAATCGATCGCGATGACATTAGATGATTTTTTTGCCAATCCAGCGAGAATAGAACATGCTCGTGCTAAAGCTCAGGAACTGGCGTGGGATCGTTATAACTGGGAGATCGAACAGAAGCCCTTTTTAGAAAGTATAGAATACGCCTTAGGGTAAATTTCCTCAGCCAGTCCCCAGCGAAATCTAGGCCGAACTTGAAATACTGATTGTACAATGCTTTGTTACTTATGGTATCACTAACTAAACGTTTAGCGTATCCCGTGCTAGATCTGGGGCTGAAAACTTGGGCGAAATATAACCTGGCAGAATATGATATTGCTAAGACAATCATTGTTGCTAGTTCAGGGCGTGGTGGATCGACATGGTTGGCTGAAATTATTGGCACATTGCCAGGGTATCCAGTGCTGTGGGAACCATTGCATCCTGGGAAAAATCCAGAATGTAAGCAATACGGTTTTAACTACAGAGTATATATTCCCATAGGAGCCGATGCCCCATTACAGAGCCAATATCTTGAGCAACTGTTCACTGGTGCGAAACTATCCACTCGAGTGATCTCTGCTCTTGCTTTTCATCCGAGACAATATTTTCCATTCAATGGATTTCTCGTAAAATTTGTCAATGCGAACCTGCTGTTATATTGGTTGTTGAATCAATTCCCGCTCAAAGCAATTTTAATGATTCGTCATCCCTGTGCAGTCGTGTCCTCGCAGTTACGCCATAGTGCATGGACTCATGTATCTAAGCAAAACTGTAGCTTTCCAAACGCTGTAGCAGCAGATTACCCCCATTTACAGGAAGTTTTTGACTTTGCAGAAACGCGAGAAGAGATCCTTGCTTTTGAATGGGTTTTAAAAACCTATGTTCCTCTCAGTCAACCCAAGCCACATCCATGGTACCTATCAACGTATGAAAGCCTGGTGATGGATAGCTATGCAGAACTTGAGCGTATCTTTGCGTTCTTGGAAAAACCTATTCCTCCTAAAGCTTACTGTTATCTTCGTCAGCCGAGTAAAACGACTCAAAGCAAGTCAAATGTGGCGACAGGGCGTAACCCTTTGACTGGATGGCAAGATCAGTTGACTGCTCGACAAATTGAACGAATTCTTAAAATCATTCATCTTTCAGGGATCGACTTTTATACCGATGAGTTAGTACCTGATGTAGCAAAGATGAATACTTTTTCTGGACTGGATTATGTAATTTAGTTGGTATTGCTGCGACTCAAGGATTGTAGCTGACTCTAATCAATTAGATCTATTACCATGATTTTACCTAACTTCATTATTGCTGGTGCACCGAAGTCTGCGACCAGCACACTCTATGAATATCTTAAACAGCATCCTGATATATTTATGAGCCCTGTTAAGGAGCCATTTTTTTTCGATTTTAATTTTGAAAGAGGAATTGAGTACTATGCAAAGTTTTTTGAAAAGTATAATGGCGAGACAGCAATCGGTGAAGCAACAGTGTGGTATATGAGCTGGGCTGCTGTTCCTGAGCGGATATACCAGACAATCCCCGATGTTAAGCTGATTTTTATTTTAAGAGATCCTGTAGAAAGAGCATTCTCGAATTATTTAATGGATCTTCGTAGTGGGCATTATACTCCGAAGCAGACCTTCGGTTACGTTATCCGCAATGAGGGTAAAGTTTCAGGTATAGATAGGCGAATTGTGAGTGGTGGCTTTTACTATCGACATGTCAAGCGATTTGAGCAATATTTTAGTCGCAAAAATATGTTGTTTATTGTATATGATGATTTCAAAAGCAATATTCGAGAAGTTGAGAAGTCAGTCTATAGATTTTTGGAGGTCGATGATAGTTTCGCTGCTGAATCTCCTCCCAATAAAATGGTGGGTGAGTACATTCGCCATCAGGAATTACTGATCCACTGCTCCGCATCGTTTCCCCCCTTCAACTACTGCTGGTCTCGCTCCAGACATTTTCGTCAGATTTTCTTAAATAAATCTTCTCAAAGAAATCTAATCAATTCAGTAGATAGAAAATATCTATTGGATGTTTATCTGGAAGAGAATCAGAGATTGGCAGAATATCTTAATGTTAATCTTGATGCTTGGTGTTCTTTCTCATAGATTGTAGATCCTGATTGTCGTAATTGTTTTGTTAACCTGATTATCATAATTGTTTTATTAATTTGATGAGAATTCTTTTAACTGCCGATCCAGAGTTGCCCGTTCCACCCCAGCTTTATGGTGGCATTGAACGAATTGTCGATCTCCTGATTAAGGGGTTAAGAGAGCAAGAATATCAGGTTGGGTTAGTTGCTCACCCAGATTCTACGGCTACGGTAGATGCTTTTTTCCCTTGGGCTGGCCGGCGATCCCAAGATCAATGGGATACTTTAAAGAATACTTTGACCTTGTGGTCGGCAGCACAAAAATTTCAACCAAACTTAATCCACAGCTTTTCTCGGATTTTATACCTTCTGCCTTTGCTCAATGCCTGCCTGCCCAAAATCATGTCCTATCAACGCAACCCCAGTTTTCAAACAGCGAGTTGGGGTCATCGCCTAGCCCATGGCTCTCTCCTCTTTACAGGTTGTAGTGAACACATCTGTGAGGTTGGACGAGTCGCTGGCGGTACATGGTATCCCATTCATAACTGTGTCGAGCTGGAGAAATATACCTTTCAACCGACGGTTGCGGATGATGCACCCCTGGTGTTCCTGAGTCGGATCGAACGAATTAAGGGAACTCACAATGCTATTGCGGCTGCTCGCCAAGCGGGTCGCCGTTTACTCATTGCTGGTAATCAAGTCAACACTGAAGCCGGTCAACAATATTGGCAGGAAGAAATTGCTCCTTATCTAGACAAAGAGGGTATTGAGTATGTGGGGCCGGTTAACGATGCTCAGAAAAACGAACTACTGGGACAAGCCGCTGCGATGATTGTACCGATCGAGTGGAATGAACCTTTTGGTATTGTGTTTGCGGAAGCCCTGGCTTGTGGCACCCCAGTCATTTCTTGCCCTCGTGGAGCACTGCCAGAAATTGTCCGCCCAGGTATAGATGGATTCCTAGTGCATAGCCTGACGGATGCTGTGCAAGCCATCGAGCAATTATCGTCCTTAAATCGCCATCACTGCCGACAACGAGTGGAGGAAAGATTCTCAGCAAAAGTGATTGTGGCGCAGTACGCACAACTGTATCAAACCCTGGTTCAACAGCCAATCTTCGCCTCTGTTTGATCTTTATCCTGGTATTACCGATCCAGCTCTGTATCAATAGAGGGAATCGATGAAAGATCATCAGGATGGAGGAGAATATTGGGACATCGAGTTCTTATGGTCAGCCCTCACTTTCCACCCATTAATGCGGCTGATCATCAGCGGGTGCGGATGGCTCTGCCTTATTTGAAGGAGTATGGATGGAGTGCTCATGTGCTAGCGGTGGAGTCAACTTCGATTGAAGGTGGGGTGTCAGATCCTTGCTTAATGCGAACGATTCCCGATCATGTTCCTGTTACCTATGTTAAGGCGTTACCAGTTTGGCTAACCCGAAAAATTGGATTAGGTAGTTTAGGGCTCCGCAGCTTGCCCTATTTGTTACAAGCAGGTGATCGGCTGCTCCAACAGCAATCCTTTGATCTGGTTTTCTTTTCGAATACGGTTTTTACTTCAATGGCATTAGGACTGCGATGGCGCAGCCGATTTGGGATACCGTATGTTTTAGACTTTCAAGATCCCTGGTTGAACGACTATTATGAGCGATCGGGTGTCAGTCCTCCGGGTGGACGGTTTAAGTATGGATTCGCTCAGTTGCAGGCTAGGGTATTAGAGCCGAAGACCGTTACCCAAGCCAGCCATATTATTACCGTTTCGCCTGCTTATCCCCAAACCCTCCAGCATCGCTATCCTGCCCTTAAACCCCATCAATTGACGGTGCTGCCCTTTGGCGCACCTCAAAACGATTTTGACCTCTTACCCACGCTGCCAATCCAGCAGCAAATTTTTGACCCGAACGATGGTAAACGGCATTGGGTGTATGTGGGGCGAGGGGGAGAGGATATGGCTTTGGCTCTGCGCTCGCTCTTTCTTGCCATCCAGATGGATCGGCAGCAAAATCCTGACAATTGGCGATCGATCCAACTTCATTTTGTGGGTACCAGCTATGCCCCTCAAGCATTTGCGGCTAAAACAGTAGAGCCGATCGCCCAAGCGTGTGGCATTGCAGATCTGGTGAAGGAACATCCTGATCGGATTCCATATTTTGAAGCTTTACAGGTTTTGGTGCAAAGTGATGCGATTTTACTGATTGGTTCTGATGATGCGAGCTACACAGCTTCCAAGCTCTATCCCTGCATTCTGGCGCAAAAACCTATCCTGGCGATTTTTCATCAAAGCAGCTCAGTGGTAGATATCTTACGCGACTGTCAGGCAGGGCAGGTGATTACTTTTCATACCCAGAGTCCACCTCAAAGTCTCATCCACGAGGTAGCCAACGAATTACGCTTGTTGTTGACTCGTCCTAAAGGATGGCAACCGCCAACCAACTGGGCAGCCTTCCAGCCTCATACTGCTTGGCAAATGACAGCTCAACTCTGCCAGATTTTCGATCGATCGATGATTGAGTTTAGTGCTCTAGGTGCATAAGTCCAGATGATACAGCAAGAACCCGGCTATCACCATCCTCTACTTCCCAATCTCCTCTTTGATTTAAGTCGGCAAAAACAGCGACAACTACTGAGTACATTCTGGCTGATTGCTCTGACTTTGATCGGATATGAGCTATTTGGGGTGCAGACGAATTCTCCGCTGAGTAATATTGGAGCAGCCCTGATTACAGCTTCAGCCTTACTACCTGGCTATCTGTGGTGTTCTGGGCAGGCCCAAGGAATGCCGATCTTTCCGTTTTTTGCGCTCACTTACATCTGGACGTATGCCTTACCTCTCGTGATCAACCACCCTAAGGTACTGACCTACACTCCAGAAAACCAATGGTTTGCCGCCTTGACAACCTCAGGCTTCCTTCTCCTGGGTACCTGGGTGTGGTTCCGCTTTGTCAAAGATCCTGCTCCGCTCCCACCGATCTATCGAGCGTTAGATGAACGTAAAGGAGATGGCTTTTTCCTGGCGATGTTGTTGATCGCTGTAGCATTCAATGTCGCAACGAATGGAGGGTGGTTACCCCTATCTAGAGGGATTCTCAGTACAATTCGAAATGCTGTTTTAGGATTGACAGCCCTCTCCAGCTTTGTGCTGGCCTATCGAACAGGCACTCAAGAATTGCCAAAACGGCAATCTCGGCTTTTCCTGGTTTTGCTAATTGCTTACATGATTACCAACGCCAGCAGACTCCTCTTGATCGGGGCATCTTCAACCTTTTTAATCTCAACGATCGCGTTTGTGATTGGACGCAAAAAGGTGCCGGTGTTGCCTATCCTCTTCATGTTGATCTGCATCTCACTGCTCCACTATGGCAAAGCGGAGATGAGAAACAAATACTGGGTTGATGAAGCGATGCCCCGATTGCAACCGTGGGACTATCCTGCCTGGTATCGTGAATGGGTGGAATATAGCGTTGAGTATTTAACTAAACCAGATGACGAGTATTCTGCATCGAAAGATAAAGAACCATTTTTAGTTCGCTCCAGTGTCATTCAGATGTTACTTCTGGCTCAGAATAAAAGTCCTGCGATCGTTCCTTACCTATATGGAAAAACCTATGCTATTCTGCCTCAGGTGGTGATTCCTCGGGTGTTAAATCCTGACAAAATTCGTACAACAGAAGGAACGCATATTTTGAGTGTGCATTATGGGTTACAAACCTATGAGCAGACTTTTACAACTAGCATTAGCTGGGGGCTATTAGCCGAGTCCTATGGTAATTTTGGTGTTTTCGGTTGTGCTGGACTAGCAGTTGTTTTGGGTTGGCTCTATGGTAAGGTAACCCGTTGGAGCTTGAATGCCCCGATTCTGTCTGCTCAATCCCTTTTCTCGGTTGTGATCATGACCTTTGCGTTACAAACTGAGTGGACAGCAGGGGTATATGTTGCGGCACTCTATCAAACCAGTGCAGTTCTGGGTGGGATTGTAATTGTTCTGATGCGATCCTATTCAACAGTCCATTTACCTGCTATGGCTTACAGAAAGTAGATTGGGTTGCATGCAAAAATTAGCGATTATTACATCTCATCCCATTCAGTACTATGCGCCCTGGTTTTGCTACCTGGCCACTCGGAAAAACCTGGACATTAAAGTATTTTATCTTTGGGATTTTGGAGCAACTCGCCAAATAGATCCTAAGTTTCAAACCTCATTCCAGTGGGATATCCCGCTCTTGACAGGATATAATTACGAATTTGTTCCGAATACAAGTTCTAATCCTGGCACTCATCACTTTTGGGGGTTACAAAATCCATCGTTGATTGCCAGAGTAAAAGACTATCAACCTGATGCAGTCTGGTTGATGAATTATAACTATGCTAGCCTCTATCGGTTGATCAGTAGTTGGGATACCAGTAAGGCACCATTGCTGTTTCGGGGTGACTCTCATCATCTATTGCCGCAAACTGGGTTAAAAGAACAACTCCGTCGGCATATGATTGCCATGATTTATCGACGCTTTGCTGCTTTTCTCTATGTTGGCAAAGCAAATTATGGCTACTTCCGCTATCACCAAGTGCCCCCTGAGAAATTATTTTTTTCACCCCATGCGATCGATAACGATCGCTTCTTGGCTCAAGCCGAGATGGCCACCCAACAGGCGCAAACCTGGAAACAGGAATTAGGCATTCCTACTAATCACCCAGTTATTCTATTTGCGGGAAAGTTCGAACCGAAAAAGCGCCCATTAGATTTGCTTCATGCCTTCCTGCAAGCCCAACTGAGCCAAGTTTCTCTGTTGTTTGTTGGTTCTGGTTCTCTAGAAGCTGAACTCAAGGCAGACGCTACAGGGCATCCTCACATCTATTTTGCGCCCTTTCAGAATCAATCCTCCATGCCCCGCACCTACGCCATCGCGGACATCGTGGTGCTTCCGAGCTATGGCTCGCAAGAAACCTGGGGTTTGTCGATCAATGAGGCAATGTGTCTGGGCCGACCAGTGATTGTGAGTGATCATGTAGGCTGTGCTCAAGATTTAGTACAGCCCGATAAAAATGGATTAGTGTTTCCGGCGGGTAATGTCTCTGCCTTGGCTGATGCGTTACGAGATGCGTTGTCCGAGCCAGAGCGTCTGCGTCGGTGGGGAGAACAAAGCCGTTGTCTGATTTCCCATTACGATTATGCACGAGCGACACAAGGCTTATTCGAAGCTCTGAACTCACTGTGAACGAGGTGCTGATGTTATCCCAATCTTCTACTCAGATCCATCTCTGGTGCCCTAACCTGTTCAACTTTAAGGGAGGGATTCAAGTTTACTCAGCTTACTTTTTACAAGCGCTACAGCATCTTTTTCCGCAAGTGGAATATGACATTTTTTTAATGCATGATATTTATACTCCATCTTACATCTCCTGCTTACCGAACACTCGATTCCACTTTGCGGGCAGATTTGCTAATTCAATTCGTAATCTCATATTTGCGGCTCAGTTGGTTGGCTATGGCATCAAGCAACGTCCGGTCTTGATTATTACCACTCACCTCAATTTTACGCCTGTTGCCTATTGGCTGAAGCGGTGGTATGGCATTCCCTATTGGGCTGTGGCTCATGGTGTAGAGGCTTGGAATATTCAACGTTCTGGGGTGCAGAATGCTTTGCGTCATGCCGATCGCATTCTAGCCGTCAGCAACTATACGCGCGATCGGCTCCTGAATGAGCAAAAGCTAGACCCTGCTAGAGTCTTTGTGCTTCCCAATACAGTGGATGTCGATCGCTTCCAAATCCGGGGTAAGCCTGATCATTTACTCCAGCGGTATGGATTGACCTCGGAGCAACCAATTATTTTAACGGTGAGCCGTCTCTGTAGTTCAGAATCCTATCGAGGATACGACCAAGTTTTAGCGGCTTTGCCACTGATCCGCCAAGACATTCCTAACGTTCATTATCTAATTGTGGGAAAAGGTGACGATCGTTCTCGTCTACAGCAAACGATTACTCAACTGAATTTGCAGGATTGTGTAACGCTGGCTGGTTTTGTGCCCGATTCAGAGCTTTGCGATTACTATAATCTCTGCGATGTGTTTGCGATGCCCAGCAAATTAGAGGGCTTTGGCATCGTCTACTTGGAAGCCCTTGCCTGTGGTAAGCCTGCGTTGGGAGGCAACCAAGATGGAGCGATCGATGCCCTTTTTCAGGGTGAGTTGGGGGTTTTAGTGGATCCGGATGATGTAGATCAAATTGCTGAAAAGTTGATTCAGATTTTGCAAGGTCAACATCCGAATCAGATCTTATACCAACCGGAGGTGCTTCGTCAGCGGATGATTAAGCATTATGGGTTTTCCCAGTTCCAAAAGAATCTTGCTCATCATCTGAACAGTTTTCTGAAAACTACTTCCTCACTATAATGCCTGATTTATTACTGATGGAGTATTGGTTGAAGTTATTTGTTCTTCGAGCATGAAAGTTCTACATGTGATTCCGTCTGTTTCGCCGGTGAGGGGTGGCCCTAGCCAGGCCGTCTTAGAGATGGTCAATGCTTTAACTCAAAAAGGCATCGTTGCAGAGGTTGTGACAACGAATGATCATGGTGATGAGATCCTGGAAGTTCCGCTTGGTCAGTGGATCCGCTATCCTTTACCATCTTCCACGCAAACTGCTTCTGTCTGTTTCTTCCCGCGTTTTTCGCCTCGCACTGCTGCCATTCGAGAATTTGCTTTCTCAGCTAGATTTACGAAATGGCTGTGGAATAATATATCCAACTATGATTTAGTTCATATTCATGCTATTTTCTCTTACCCTTCAACGATCGCCATGTCGATCGCCCGCTTGCGGAAAGTCCCCTACATGGTCCGTCCCATTGGGCAACTCTGCGAATGGTCTCTCCAGCAAAGCTATCGGAAAAAGCAGATTTATTTAAACCTAATCGAAAGAGCAAATCTGAATCATAGCCAACTTTTGCATCTTACTTCTGGGCAGGAGCAACAAGAAGTAGCAAAATTGCATTTAAAGGTGGCTAATTTTGTTCTACCTTTGGGATTTTCTTTCCCACCTCTAGTTCCAGAGGCTCGCCAACGGTTGCGACAACATCTCAATCTTCCATCAGATGAGCTGATCATTTTATTTCTCTCTCGCCTACACCCGAAGAAAGGGTTAGACTACCTCATCCCTGCCCTCGGAAAACTGGCTAAATACCGCTTTACTTTTGTGGTGGCCGGAAGCGGTGAGTTAGACTATGAAGCTCATCTTGAAGCATTGTTAACCACCCATGGTATCCGCGATCGGACGCGCTTCGTGGGATTTGTAGAAGGCGAAACCAAGAATTTATTATTGCAAGGTTCAGATTTATTTACGTTGACTTCCCACTCAGAGAATTTTGGAATTGCTGTGCTAGAAGCAATGGCATTTGGTTTGCCGATTTTGGTTACTCCTGGTGTTGCTCTTGCATCTGAAATTGGACGATATCAACTGGGTTATGTGACAAGTTTAGATATATCTGAAATCACAATGAGGCTTGAGCAATATTTGGTTGATCAAAGACAAGGTCGGCAAATGGGAGAGCAGGCTTGCCAGTTTGTTCAAAGACACTATACCTGGAACCAAATCGCCACTGAGCTACTTCAGATTTATCAAACTGTGGTGAACTGAAAATAAATCTCTCAATTGCAACCTAACCCATCGCAGTCAGTCGCCACTTCTGTCAGTAACCCTATGCTTTTAGAAAGTATCACCCCTCTAATTCTGACTTTTAATGAAGCCCCTAATCTTGGTCGTACGCTTCACCAGTTGGCTTGGGCCAAGCAGATCATTGTGATTGATAGTTTTAGTACTGATACAACAGTAGAGATTGCCGCTACCTATCCTCAAGTTAGGCTGTTCCAACGTAAATTTGATACCCATGCGACCCAATGGAATTATGGCATAGCGCAAGTTGGATCGGAATGGGTACTTTCATTAGACGCAGATTATGTTCTTTCGAATGAGTTGATTACTGAACTAGCTGCCTTACCCGAAGATAGTTCTATCAATGGATATTTCGTTCGATTCAAATATTGTGTATTTGGGAAACCGCTCAGAGGAACCATCCTTCCTCCACGACAGGCTCTATTCCGCAGAAATCAAGCGATCTATATTGATGATGGACATACTCAGTTGATCCAGGTGCAGGGTGAATCAGATACATTGAATTACTCGATTTACCATGATGATCGCAAACCCCTGAGCCGATGGCTTTGGGCTCAAGATCGTTACATGGTGATTGAGGTCGAGAAACTACGAATGACACCCATCCATAAATTGAGCTGGGGAGATCGTCTTCGTAAGCAGAAAATCGTGGCACCGTTCATCATTTTATTGTATTGTTTGATTCTGAAAGGTGGAATTTTAGATGGCTGGCATGGTTGGTATTATGCGTTTCAACGCTTATTAGCTGAGATTCTGTTATCGATTCGATTGATTGAAGCAGAAACGAAAGACTGTGCGGTGGAATAAATTAGTTGAGTATAACTCAGTAATGTTTAATCGATTTATGTTTAATCGATACTGGCGGCTGGGAGTGATCTGGGTGACCATGATAATTCTGGCAGGATTAAGTATGATTCCGCTACGACTGATGCTCGCCCTGCGCCTATCTCCACAACCAGATGCTATCTTGGTGCTGGGAGGCGGATCGCAGCGAGAAGAAGCAGCAACTGAACTTGCAAAGTATTATCCTGATCTGATGATTTGGGTATCCAGTGGTAAATCGCCCCAGGATGTCAATGCGATTTTTAGATCAGCAGGTCTATCGACTACAAGACTCCATCTTGACTATCGTGCTACCGATACCGTCACGAACTTCACAACCTTAGTTTCTGAACTCAAACGACAACGGGTTCAACATGTATTTGTTGTCACTTCAGATTTTCATATGCCTCGGGCTCTGGCGATCGCAACGGTGGTGTTCGGTAGCCGAGGCATTGCATTTACACCTGTGGCAGTGGAGACGAATCAACCCCAAGAACCCATGATTCAGATTGCTCGCGATGTCGGACGATCGATGGTATGGCTCCTAACTGGCAGGACTGGGGCTAGCTTAAGGCAACTTTCGTCACTCCTACAGAACCAGGTATTGGATCGCCTGAGTTAGAGCGAAATGATTGGTATGGGATAATAGGGAACTCCAGAACTTAAATGTAGAGTCAGGAATTCTGAATGATTAAGTCAATTTATCATAATCATTCCGCACCCCCTATATTTTTATGGTCTAATAGACTGTAGTCAGTAGATGCTAATTAAGTCAGTAGATGATATAATATTAGTCAGTAGGTGATGTAGAAGACTAGATAAAGCGAGCGATCACTCCATCAAGCTTAGCTATTCTGTTTACCGTCCCTAAACATCTTGCTTTGGCTCACTGTGTAAGCATTTCAAGGTTTTGGTAATCCTAATTCTTGACTTTTACCCCTGTTTCTGAAGTTATTAAGGCTACATCTTAACTTTGTGGGAAAGGCGGGATTGGTATTATCTATGTAAAATTCATTGCAAAACCAGTCGCAATTTATACGCTTTCTCTGGAAATCTGTTAGTCTGGCAATGGCTGAACAAGGTGCATAGCATAGTGCATTTTTAATTATGACTATGTCTCTCCTTGTGTGTTCCCTGACTCCTATGGAAGATTTTTAAGATCTGGAGTCAGACGAAGTTCAGGTTGCATTCACTGACTTTGTAGATTCTTGTTCAGGAGAAATAATGAA
>JALOOM010000144.1 GCA_025454395.1 Elainella sp. Prado103 | reverse complement strand
AGGGCTCAGATTCTTGGTTGTTCTCTTTGGAGGATTTCAGGTATTAGCGAGGAAACTGATTTTGGGGTGGAATGGAAAATGTTCGACTGTGTCCTTTTTGTCCTTTTATCAAGATCGATTTATCAAGATCGATTTATCAAGATCGATTTATCAAGATCGATCGATTGGAAACAAGTTCATGGTGAGTCAGGTGGTGCATCGCGAGAGCAACTCTCATACTAACTGGAAGCACTGGTATAAAATCGCAGTGCAAACCGCCAGAACGATCGCGATACGATCAGTAGCCCAATCGCTAAAATGCCTGAGCCCCAGAGCCAACCGAGGGGGGTACGCGCTAGCAAAGTTTCAGCCGGTACCGTTGTGAAAAACGCCACAGGAACCACAAATGTAAAGAAAAAACGATAGGCGATCGGGTAAGCTGCCATGGGGAATCGCCCTGCTTCCAACAGCCCGCGTAATACTTCGGTGACGTTATAGATCTTGACAAACCAAATACTGGTGGCTCCGAGCATAAACCAGAGGCTATAGAGACTGAGAAGCCCAAACCCAATGGGGATGGCAGTTAGCCCATAGGCTGACAGGGGGATCCCTAACTGATTGCCTGCATAACCGATCAACACCAGCCCAAAAATCAGATCCGGCAAACCCCAAGGAGAAATGGTGCGAGTAGACAACCAGAACTGAGAACTGATTGGTTTCAGCAACACAAAATCAAGTGTACCTTGTTGCACCTGTTTAACAATTTGGTTCAAGTTCGGTGCCAAGAAAGTTGTGGAGCAGCCCTGCAACAGGGTAAACACCCCTAGCACCACCAATGCCTCTTCCCAACTCCAACCGGCAAAAGTGTATCCAGTCCGGTAAAACAGCGACAGGCTGAACAAGCTACCTGCCAAACTCCCCATGCTAGTCAGGCTAGCGATCAGAAAGTTGACCCGATACTCCAACTCAGCCGCCAGAGCCGTTGAGAGAAATAGCTGCAAAACCTGCCAATATCGCTGCATCGATCGCCAATCCTTGCAATAGTTGCACCTATGGCTCCATCGCCACCTTAATCACCGTTCTCGCCTTCATTGCTTGAAACACTTGCTCCAGCTCTTTTAGCGGTCGATGATCGCTAATCAACAACTCAAACGGTACCCTGCGGCTCGTCAATAGCTCTAAAGCGTCTCGCACGTAATCAGGCGTGCTGTGAAATACCCCTTTAAGGGTCAACTCGCTGTAGTGCAGTTGCTCAGTGCTGACGGTAATTGTCGTATCTCGCGGACAGCCGCCAAACAGATTCACAGTGGCTCCCGAACGAGCACAGGCGATCGCCATTTCCCACACCGCAGGCGATCCGGTTGCTTCTACAACGACATCCGCGCCCCAGCCATCGGTCAGCCGCTTCACCAATCCAGGAATATCGTCAATCTGATGGTGGTTGAAAGACTTAATGGCTCCAAACTGCTCCCCAATCTGCAAGCGTTCTGGACTCCCACCAAATAAGTAAACTTCGGCACCCCGTTGCACCAGAGCAGCGACAAACATGAGCCCGATCGCACCATCCCCTAGCATGACTACCCGATCGCCCGGTTTCACATTCGATCGAGCGGCTCCATGCAACACACAAGCTAAGGGTTCTGTCATAGCGGCGATCGCATCAGAGACCCCATCGGGAATGGGCAAGAGATTATATTGGACGATTGGTGCAGGAATTTTAAGATACTCAGCAAAAGTGCCATTATTAAAACTCAACTGAGTACAGAGAGAATATTCTCGCTTATGGCAAAAAAAGCAGCTCATGCAGGGAGCAGAATTGTTGGCCACCACCCGATCGCCCACTTGCCAGCCCGTCACGCCTGATCCAATCGCCACAATTTTGCCAGCCGCTTCATGCCCAAACAGAGTTGGCGGTTTCAGCATCTTGGCATGTCCTCCCCGTCTCCATACCTTCAGATCAGTGCCACAGGTAGTGGCTGCTCCGACCTGAATCACGATCTCCCCTGCTGCCGGGACTGGCTGATCGATCGTTTCTAGCCGTAAATCTTCCTGACCATATAGGACTGCCGCTAACACGCTGTAACCTGCCTTTCTGGGAAATTGCTGCAATCAGCCGAACTTCTCGATTTTACCTCGGATGACGGGATCAATGCTCAAAAAGCCGTTATGACTTGCAGCAACTCTTTCGATAAGTCGGTGCTACTGGTAGAGTTGCGAATCGTATGGTGGCGCTGAAACAGAACACCCGCCAACAAATAAATATTGTCTGAGTAGAAAGCCTTCCGAGCCGATCGCAGCGCCTTAATCGTATTTTTAACCTTAGGTTCTGAGCTGTAGTAACCAAACTTCAAGGGCGAAATCATAAAATCAGCCACCTGATACCCGTGATCCAGGGCATACTCGATCGTGTCAACCGGATTGGAATAGGCAGAAATCAGGGACAACACATGGTCACATCCCAGAGATAACAGTTTGCAGGTGATTCCAGAGCCATCTGCACCGCCATGTAGGGCTGGCAAGTAGAGATCATTGTCTGGAGCCGGTAAGTAAGGTGGATTGGCAATGATATAGGTGGCTGCATGTTGTCTCCATCCTGTGAAGAAACATTGATGGCGAACCAAGTATTGTTGCCCTAATTGATACTGTTGAATCCGATTTTGAGCCACCTGACAAGCAGTCGAATTCAGCTCATAACCATGGATGATCCCTTGGAAGGGAGTTCTCAGTAAGCTATGAATGACTGGGCTGCCATCACCTGATCCAAATTCGACCACTCGATCGGCCGAGCTACAGCGACTGAAAACCATCTTTTCCAAACATTGAGAATAGAAATAGGATTCTTCGGGGCAAAAGAATACTTCATTAGGTGCATGATTGGGAGAATAATCTGAATGATCGCTTGAATTTTGGGTGGATTGAGTAGAAGGTAGCAATATTCCAGTCAAAGTTCTATCCTCGTTGTAGTTTTAAACTAATCCTGATTCTGAATTGCGGCAATCACTGCTGCTCCAGCTCGATCGCCCATCGATTTTTCCTGCTCATATCCCCAAACCAGCTCCCAGGCTTGCTCAGGATATAAATCGACTAAGGGCAGGCAAGCTTGCTCTACCATCCACTGCCCATGTCGTTCATCCTCACGGATATGTAGCTCCCAATATCCCATTGCAGTTTCTGAGAGTCCTAAACGGGAAGCCGCAGCCATGTAATCTCGATAAATAGAAGGCCCGACAATTTCAAAATAAGTGAATCCCCCGATGTAACGCAGAAAATGCCGTTTGCGCTGAGTGAGTAAAAAATTGTGGTTGATGGCAGCTAAGACTTGCCAGGGCACCCAATCGAAATAGGCTTCCGGCGTAGGATCCAGCGCTAGCTCCTGCATCATCTGAGCAAAAAAGGTGGAATGCTTTCGGCTTAAACGGCCATTGCCATACTCTTCCAGTAACACGCGAATCAGGGTAGCTTGTACCTCGTTGCTGGCTCCACCCAAAATATGGCAAAGCCGACTGGATTCGACCAGACCATCTAGAGAGGCGATCGCGATCAAATGGCGATAGCCTGCTGAGGATAACTGCTCGCGAATATAGTGCTTACCGGCGGAGAGAGGAGGCTCTAAATCCAACCTGGATCGTTCTCGCAAGGCTTGCTTGACATCAAGTTGTTGAAATTGCTCTAAGTCAAACTGGGCCGTTTCCCAGCGTTGCCAGCTTACTTCGATTCGATCGCGAATCCATTGCAAGTAAACTGAGCGCTCATTGTTGTATTGATTTAAATCTCCATACCAGACGAAGTTCAAGCGATTAATCTGATAAAGAATACGATGGAGGAAGCGGTTTTCTGCTTCAGGCAGTTGGGAAGGATCGGCATAGGACAGCTTTAGAGCCTGTTCTAAGGTTGCCTCAAATTCCCCTGTCAAGCCAGGTTGCGAGAGTACTTGCTGATCTAAATCATGGGTGGTCAAAAATTGAACCAGTTGCTGTTCGGCATCAGCATAGCTTAAGGCTGCTGAACTCGATCGAGCATAATTAAGTGAAGGTAGGAAGGCATCTTGCCAGCTTTTGCTGAGACGCGATATAACCATAGGATGGAGATAACTGATGAATAGTGAATGGACAAAAATGATGACGTGTCAGCCCTAACTTCAAGGATTCGACGCAACAAAATCCGTACTTGGACGAGTGCTCTCAATCGGTATATGAAAAGCACAAGCTCCATGAACTAATAGGAATCAATTGAATTTGATTAACTACGGTCTCTATAAAATCGAGTGGTCAATCAATACCGTAACGAAGAAACTGGAGGCGGCCGTCCCTCTTTTGATGGGTTGTGGTTGCGATGGCGTTATTTCTTCCTGCACTGGATCTGAAAATTGATTCGATCGCCCTGATGAATATGTGGATGCGGCAGCTTGAACGCACTCAGTTTTTCAAACCCCTGAACGGTTACATTTATTTTTAGGGTGCGGTGTAAAAATAACGATCGCGATCATGTCTGCTAATATATCTCACCTCTTCATCCTTAGTCAGCACGACCCAACCGCGCTTACCCACAACCTGAAGCCATTCTATATCAGGGGTGTTTTGGGCAAAGTGATCGCCATGATGCTCGATCTGTGCGCCTGCCTCAATCAACACCCTAGACACCGACTTACCAAGGCACCAATCAATGAAGAAGGTAGGGCGCGGTTCTGAAGTCACGCAGCAGTGCTTTGAGTTTCAAACTGGATGGCAGCTATGACCTGCTCAGGGGTGCAATCAAACTCATCTGCTACATCGTCGATCGAGTCACCTGCATCAATCAGATCAACAATGGCGGTTGTAGGTACTCCCTTATCTGCAATCACAGGTTTACCGAACCGGATTGCAGGATCCAGGAAAATAATCTTTTCACTCTCCGATTTTGCTCCCCATTCGATCACTGGGAAAAAGCGGCTTGCTCAACCGTCAGCATTCCACTCAATGCGGGTGAGAAGGTTCTTGAGGGTTTCGCGCATGGCAAGCTGTCCCGATCGCGAAACGTTGACCAGTTGATCCATCTGTCCTATAAAGAGGTCAACCCCGTCAGTCTGAAAGCGTCTCGTCACTAACGGATGAGCAGTACCAAACTGCTGTCCCATATAGTCGAGGGCCTTGCGAACCTTATAGAGCTTGACCTGATGGGTTTCCCGGATGATCCGCAAAACATGGGCCTCTACCAGGTTGGTAAAGGAGAGTTGAGGCAAAGCTGAGTCAGGACGCTGGATCAGTGGTTCAAAAGCTTGCTGACCGTTTTTAGTTGAATACGAGCGTCCCTTCAGCCAGGATCGCAACGTAGCCACTGGGATCCCCAAATACCTGGCAGCATCTGTAACCGGGTATACAGGGGTGTTGTAGATATTGTCATCCCACTTCACCATACTGTTGCCTAACATCACTACCCTTTCAGAACTCTACCGGATTTCTCCCTGAAAACGGGGATGCTGATATAAATATTTTCTCTACCGGATCCTTTAGGCAAACTCTACGCATGAAGCGAATATTGCACTAATCGGACTGATCGGGCTTTTCCTCCACCAGCGCGACGTTTGATCGAGGAAGTTTCAAGCTCTTACAAAATGTGAGAGCTTCAGGATGCTCTGATTGCAATCGTTTCAGCACTTGAGTCAGCATCTGAGTCAGCACTTGAGACGGACTACCCTGATTGACTGACAAAACTCAAACTACCCACTGCTACGCAGAAGCAAGCTACACCCCAACCCCTCTCCCAGAGCGGGCGAGGGGCTTTCAAACCAG
>JALOOM010000091.1 GCA_025454395.1 Elainella sp. Prado103 | reverse complement strand
TCCTGGTTCGAAAGCCCCTCGCCCGCTCTGGGAGAGGGGTTGGGGTGTAGCTTGCTTCTGCGTAGCAGTGGGTAGTTTGAGTTTTGTCAGTCAATCAGCTACTCGACACAACCTAAAAAAAGGTCTGGATAGGATGGAGATTTGCCACTAATAGGTAGGCGATCGTTGCTCCCAGCAGTCCACCGATTAGAAAACCTTGGGCATACACCCGCCACCCGTGGGGGTTGCTGAAGTCCTGAGGGGGATTAGGTGTTGTCAAGGTCGCAATCGGTTGAGGAGGGTGACTGGCAGCATAGAGCAAAATTGCCAATGTGGAAATGACAATCAAGCCAATTGTTGAAGACAGAGCGATCAAGTCAGGGTGCGCACTATGCCGTAAAGGGTTAAAGGTCACAAATGGGCCATATAACCAATATCCATGGGCTAAGCCAACCTCTAAACCCCGTTGCTGAACTGAAATCCCAGGGCGATACGCAGATAAGTTGTTGATGAAGCCGCGAGCCAATTTGGAAGCGTTAATTGGTGTGGCTAAGTTACCTGATTCAGGGTCGATATCAGGGTAGATCACTTCGCGATTACGAGGATCGCTGGGATTTGAATTCGATTGTTCAATGCGTTCTACAAATGTTGTCATCGGTTTAGCTCAAAGTGACTGGTTTGAGTTACTAATCTGAACAGGGAGAATGTTAATCACTCCTCATTTAGAGGTGCTGACTAAGTCTGGATTGGGAGCAGTGATAAATCCGTAATATCCAGCAATTGCCGCAGTTAGCAAGTTGAGGGGAACATTTCCCCCGAAGATTGGCATTAAACCCAAGGTTGTACCCAGACCAGGAATAATGCCCATGACTGTGATCAAACTGTAGAGAATGGCAAAACCCTGACAATAAAACAGTGCGGATTTCAGTTGGCGAGATGCATTAAATCCCCAAGCTCCGACTGCAATATGTACCAAATTGTGGAGTAAATTGGTCGGCAAGAGTCCGAAGAGATAACCATAGCCTATATCGATCCATAGAGGAGAATCTAACTCGGTAGGTGGTGGACTAACGAGCTGAGGAATGAAACCTGCAATGCCGATAATCATGAAAAAGATGCCGCTGAAAAGCGCGAAGTTACGTACTCCCATACATTACCTCTGGTTATCGTTCCTGTCTGAGTTCTTAGTGAGAGCCAGTGCCTGATCCGGAATCAGAGACACTGGCTAATCGAGATGAGACTGAAAATGGCTGTATTAGCGAATTAGATGTAAAACATCTCGGAGAACACTATACCCTGCCATATCCCATAGCAGATATGCGACAAAGCCGATCATGGCTAATCTTCCATTCCACAGCTCTTGTTGCGGGTTCCAGCCAAAAATCCAGGCATTACGATCGATCCCATTGTAAGCAGGGGCGATCGACGGACGCTCGTGAAGCTGTAGCATTTTTGTGGTTTGATCAGCTTGATTAGCAGGAGTAGTGGTGGTTTTTTCAGGATTTGCTTGCATGATTTTCTCCATGGTGATCAATGGATGTTGGTCAAAATCAATGGATTTAGGTTTGCGGTGAAACCAGTTTTTGAGTAATCGATCCAGATTTCATGAACCCGTAGTAGTAAGTTACACCAGCCAGTAGAATGCTGAACCAGACATTGTTGCCGTAAAGCGGCATTGTGCCAAAGAATGTATTAGTAAATGGCAGAAGCCCAAGAACAGCTTGTATGCCATATACAATTGCAAATGCTCGATGAAAGGAAATCGATCCCCCTAGGCTGGTAAAAGCAGCGATTCCCCAAAGTCCGGTAAGAATACCAATGGCATTATGGAAATAATTCGTCGGGAATAGTCCCAGTGCATAACTGTACCCTGGTTGTGGATAGGCAGCAGCATACTCGCTAGTCGCACTGGCCAGAAAACCTGCCAATCCCAGGAACAGCATGACCACACCCACAACCAAGGCGGCATACCGGATATTCACTATCTCAGACTGTTGATTCATAGAAGTCTCCTTGAAGTCTCCTTACTTGCTCCTAACCTCACCATAGGAACCCTACCAGTCTGCAACGTCTGTCACGAGAGACATTGATTGTTAAGAACAGAAGTGAATTGTATTCAGGTGAGTGAGCTTGTAGGTCAATCTGAGTTGCGATCTGAATTGATGAATTTTTTGATGAATTTTTTGATGAATTTGTCGATCGACAAATTGATCGGCAACTGGTTCAGGTGGGTGGAAGCAGTTGATCTATGACCATAATGGCACCCTGAAGCTGCTGGTGAGTGATCCAGGGTGAATAAGTAATTTGACAGTGAATCGGATGGCAATGGTAAGGGTTAGAGGATAGGGTAACAATTAAGGTATTTCTGGCTCCACCGAGTAAACATTGTTGTAACGCCTGAGTTAATTGCTGATCTTGCTCTGGTGATAGTTTGAGGTCAAGCGCAAAAAAGTTTTGCTTGAGAGCAACTTGCGCTGGAATTCCCCATAACTCTGTGGTTTGAGGGCTCCAAATTTGGATAGAAGCCTGCTCATCGATCGCTATCACTCCCTGCTTAAAATGGGTCAAAATGCCTGTCAATAAACGCTGATTGATGCTGAGGGCAGATTGAGCAGATTGTAGACATTGAGTGGTTAACTGTAATTCGACATTCATGGCTTCTAGTTCCCGATTGGTTGCCTCTAACTCTGTTTGGGTGAGCTTTAATGCCTCATGGCTGGACTGGAGTTTCTCTTGCATCGTTTCTAATTCTTCTTTCAGTGCAGATAGTGCCAGATCGGAACTGATGCTGGTTGTATCCGCCAAAGTCCGTGTTGTGAAAAAAATTGGGGGATGGGAATCAGGCTGGCGTGCTATTTCGATCGATGCCTGTCCGTTGAGGGTTGCTTGTGTGGGAGCTAAACGCAAGTCGGTAACTCGATCGCGGTTGGATTGCTGATCAGCTTGGGTGAGCTGGGGATCAGGCTGGGTGAGCTTCGGAACTTTCGTGAATATGCCATACTGGAGGTGCCAGGGCGTGAAATGATTGGTGAGAGTCAGCAGCATTTCTGTTGAACCCAGCAGTAGGAGTCCTGAATCTCGTAAGGCGAAGTGAAACTGATTTAAGATCTGCTGCTGAGTTGCGGGTGTGAAGTAGATTAATGTATTACGACATACCAAAAAGTCAATGTTGATGATAGGGAGATCTTGCGTGAGATCATGCCGACCAAACACAACTAACTGTCGTAAATCATTACGTAAAATATAGCGGTTAGCTTGGGGCTCGAAATATTGGGTAATTTGCTGAGCTGATAAATCAGCCAAATCTTCGGGGCGATAGACCGCTTGCCGCGCTTGCTGTAGGACAACGGGGTCAACATCCGTCGCATAAATTTTGACTCTAGCTTTCGCTTGCTCAATTCCCATAATCTGGGTGACTAGCATTGCTAAGCTGTAGGCTTCTTCTCCTGATGCACAACCTGCACTCCAAATCCGAATCGGTTCATCCCAGTTCTTTTGAGCAATCAGATGAGGAATGGCCTCATGTTCAAGGTATTCCCAAGTGGTACGATCGCGAAAGAATGAGGTGAGATGAATTAATATTGTGTGCCAGAGGTCATCAACCTCTGCCGCGTGAATTTTCAAATAGTCCAAATAATGGTTGATGTTGTTGATGCCAATGGTTTGCAGCCTTAGATGAATCCGCCGCATCAAGCTGGAAGGCTGATATCCGGTCAGATCTAAGCCTCGGTTTTGTTTTAAATAGTTAATCAAGGCCGCAAAATCGGCTTGGTCAGATGCACTCATCATGGAACCTCCATGGCTCGATCCCAGTTTTATCACGCCCAGGTTGATCGCATATCTCCATTAGGTGCAGCAAACTCGCTCTGCAAATTTACTCCCTTTTTTGAGTTTCCACCTCTTTGGATAGATAGAAGAAATGCTAAGTTGCGCTGTAATTCAAATACAACGCTTCTGCCCTGGTTTTAGTGGGTGCTTCCTGCCCTGGTTGCAGTAGACTGAAAGTTAGAAGGTATATGGATAAACTTGATGGATTCAGTCGGAAAATTGCAGCAATGCATACTCGCCTTGAGCAGATGTATACCCAGACCGATCACCAAACCATTGCTGATTTAGTGCCTTCTACTTGGAAGGAGTTGGGAATAGCCATGGAGGAGTTGCAGGTAGCTCATGAAGAACTGCGGCACCAAAATGAACAAATTACGGCTACACTTCAGGATGCCGCTGTTCAGCACCACTATTATCAGAGCTTACTGAACTACATCCCAGAAGCCTATTTGGTGACTACTCTGGAAGGGAAGATCCAGGAAGCGAATCGCTTGGCGGCTGGTTTATTGAGAGTGCCTCAACCCTTTTTATTGGGTAAATTATTGGTGAATTTTATTCTGCCCGATCAGCGATTTCAGTTTCGCATGGAGATGGCGCGTGTTTCTGAAGTGAACCAACTGCGTGTTTGGCCTGCCTGGTTTCAACCCCGTGATGCCGCACCCGTGCAGCTTTCTCTATCCACGATCGCTCACCAGTTACATCCGCAGGAGCCGATTTTACATTGGATCTTGCGCGAAATGCCGGAGACTTGGACAACGCTGGCTCACTCAACCTGTGCGACAGCTCAGATGAATGCGTCTACTGATTCCGCTCCTGCTGTCCCGACGCAAACTTATGCTAAGGGAGATCTGATTCCACTCCGTCCTCAGATCCTCTGGCAAGTCAAAGAAGGCTTGGTTAAATTGCATACGCTGACTGAAAAAAACGAAGAAACATTGATTGGACTGGTGGGCCCCAAGATGCCATTTGGTTTATGTTCAACCTTTTTGCCAGTTTATCAGGCTACTGCTCTGACTGAGGTTGAGGTGGCGATGTATTCATTGACGGAAATCAAAGCCGTGCCAGCCTTAGCACAGCTTCTCTTACCTCACCTGAATCGGCGTGTTGAACAGATGGAAGCCCTGCTCTCGATTGCTGGACAGAGGCATGTGAAGGATCGACTTTATCTCTTCTTACGATTGTTGCAACGGGAAATTGGAGAACCCATCGATCAAGGGATCCGTTTGACTTTGCGCCTGACCCACGAAGAAATTGCAAATGCCTGTTGTACAAGTCGGGTGACGATCACTCGTCTACTGGGTGAATTACAGAAGCAAGGTAGAGTGACGATCGATATTAAATCTCACATTATTTTGCATCACTGATCCAACCCCACCTTAGATTGTCGGAGATTGCTGGAAAAGTACCCGGTTGGGGAATATCCTGTGTGACATTGGAGATTGAAAATAAGCAAAGCCTCGATCGCTGGCTTGATGTTGAGGTTGTGAGAGTTGACCCTCTAGAGTACTCAGGGGGGGAATGGGCAGTTGGTAAAAGTTTAGTAATAATTGCGATTAAAGTTGTGGATAGCAGACTGATTGAGAGGACAGCCGTTTATATTGGAAGGAGGGTGATGCCTTGGCCATGGCGCGAGCTGAATATTAATTCTTGATGAGAAACTATCCATGGCGGCGGCAAGTCAGAGACGATAACGATAGCTCTCCCGTTGGCTGTTTGAGGGAGGTCGGAGTAAGGTCGGAGCCTCAGCAACTCTGGACTGAGCATAATCTCCTCCTCTTTTGACGAACCGATTGGCGGATGCTATCTGGTAAAGAACCTATTGGCTGGGTCGGCTGGAAGTCATGACTATCCCTGATGAGATCGGTGAGTATTCGCCCCTCTATAACCCTCGTAAAAACGACATCTTTATCTCCTATGCTGAAGCCGATCTCAGCTTTGTCAAACGGCTAGATGCGGCAATTCGCCAATTGGGGCGCGATCCATGGGTGGATTGGGATGACATTCCTATTGAAGCAGATGAGTGGGGCTACATTGAGGCCGGCATCAAGGAAGTTGATTCCTTCATTTTTGTGATTAGCCCGGATTCGATCAACTCTAGGAAGAATCGGGATGAATTAGAATTGGCGATCCTGTGTCAGAAGCAAATTATCCCCATTCTGTGGCGGGCTGTGCCTACAGAAGATTTGCCTGAGGCAATTCAACCAGTTCCGCCAATCATGTCGCGACGGGGCGGGACGGTTGCTTTCGATCGGTTGGCGAAAAAGATTTTTTATCTGCATACTCATGCGCGGCTACAAGCTCGGACTGCTGAGTGGGAACAGCAGGGTAAGCCCAAAGATCTCCTATTAAGTGAAGGAGATTTGGAGGCGATCGATGGCTGGCGCACCCAAAATAGTAACCGTGAGTTCCAACTTTTGTTGAAGCAACTCACACCTTTGCAGGCAGAATTTCTTGAAGCAAGCCAGAAGCAACTTAAAACCCAGAAACCCACCCAACTCGAATTTTTTATTTCCTATTCTCGGCGGGATAAACCCTTTGTTAAAAAGCTCTATGATCGCCTCAAAAAGGAGGGTAAACCGGCCTGGATTGACTGGGAGAATATTCCAGTGGCAACTGACTGGCAGCAAGAAATTAACCAGGGGATTGAGGCTGCCCATACGGTGTTGTTCATCTTGAGTTATCGATCGCTTGAATCAGAGTTTTGTTTTAAGGAAATTGCCCATGCAGTGCTGTGTGGTCGGCGGATTATTCCGATCGTCTTTTTGCAAAATCCTGAAAAATCGTCTGATGCTAGTGATGAACACTATCTAAATGAATTAATTCAAAAATTGCAGCAGCTTGAACAAGAAAAGTTACCGCCTACCTTGAGAGAGAGCCAAAAACGATTGCAGGTGAGTGTAGAAGCAGTCCAATATTTCACGACTCATACCAATTTTATTAGTCGATATCAGACAGCGCGGTTTGGGCCTGACGATCGGTTCGAAGAAGATTTTCAAGGATTATGGCGAACGATCGGGGTTGATCTCGACTTGGTGAGACAACATGCCAGCTTAGAGCGTAAAGCGCAAGAGTGGGAGCAAAGCAAGCGCCATGCTGACCAGCTCGAAGATAAGCCGAACCAATTGCGAGCGGCTGAGAAGTTGTTGCAGCAATGCGAAGCCAAATCTATTAGTATTACTCCCCTGCAAAAAGAATACATTTGGACGAGCCGTGCTGCTCAAAACCAGAAAAAATTTCGGGCAGGGATTATTGTTAGCTTGATTACGGCTGTGATTGGAGCTGCGATCGTAGTACCCAAGTTAGGCGAACTCGATGCATTGGTTTCTTCCCTGGAAGATAAAAAAGGTCTGGATGCCTTAATTGTGGCTTTGCAAACTGGCAAAGAAATGCAAACGGGTGGATGGCTGTATCAATGGTTTGCGCCAGACTTACCTGTTCGGACTGTCACGGCACTTCAGCAAGAAATTAATCAACTGCGCGAAATCAACCGATTGTCTGGCCATCGAGGACGAGTGTATCAAGTTATTTTCAGTCCAGATGGTCGTTTGATCGCTTCGACCAGTGAAGATCGCAGCGTGAAACTTTGGCACTCTGATGGTGCGTTAATCGATACCTTCTTTGGTCATCAGGATCCGGTGGTGAGTGTGGTGTTTAATCCGGGTAGCAAAAATGAATGGGAGAATGGCATTCGAGTGAAACGCCAAATGTTAGCTTCAGGAAGTTATGATCAAACGATCAAACTATGGCAAATTGATACTTATCCTGATGGTCAAGTGAAAGCTAAGTTGTTCAAAACTCTAACCGATAATGGACATACTGATAAGATCTTTAGCCTCAGTTCTGATCCGGGTGGCACAGTCCTGGCTTCAGCGAGTTCTGACGGCACCGTCAAGCTCTGGAGTTGGGAAGGAAAACCTCTTACTACACTGCAACATGGCGATCCTGGCATCATTGTCACCGGAGTCAGCTTTAGTCCCTATGGGGATGAAATTGCTACCGCTGGCTCAGATGGGGTAGTGAAACGATGGTCTAGGACAGGTCAAAGCATCGCAACTTACACTCAAAAAGTGGCTATCCTCAGCCTCAGCTATCGCCCCAATTACAGTGTTGCCCAGCCAGAGCTGGCTTTTGGCGATGCGGCTGGGAAACTCAACCTGTGGCAGCCAGATGGCATGATTACCTTGCAAAAGCATGAAGGTGCCATTCGACGAATTCACTATCGCCCGAATGGCGAGAGCCTCGCCACCGCCAGTGATGACGGTACCGCCAGACTCTGGCAGGCTAGGAGCGGTGAACTCTTACAAACCCTGCGGGGGCATCAAGGGGCAGTGTATCGGGTGCAATTTAGTCCGGATGGTCGGATGCTGGCGACTGCGGGTGCCGATGACACCGTGAAACTATGGACGGAGGAAGGTACTTTGCTGGATAGCCTAGAAGGGCATCGTGACGAAGTGCTAGGAATCGACTTTTCACCTGCCAAAAGTGGGCAACCCATGTTAGCTTCTGCCAGTGCCGATGCTACGATGAAGCTCTGGACCCTGGATAGTCCGATCCAGGTATTGCCCCACGGGAACCGGGTTTACAAAGTTGCGTTTCGTCCCAAAGATAGCATTTTGGCTTCGGGTAGTTTTAATACAATTCGGCTATGGGGGCAAGATGGAACCCCAATCAGTAGTGTGATGGCCCATAATGGGGGGGCGGTGACTGGTCTTAGCTTTAGTCCAGATAAAGGGCTGATGGCTTCAGCCGGAACCGATCTGAATCGGGTGGGGCAACTCGTCAGCACCATCAAGTTGTGGCGGTTGGGAGGGAGTCAAATTCTACCGGCAACGAAGGTGCCCACTGCGTTAGTGAAACTTGATGCCACTGTTATAACTGATATTCAATTTGTGCCCCATCAAGCGCTTTTAGCCTCTGTCGGGCAAGATGGCATCATTCGCTTCTGGCGCTATTTAAGTTCTAAGAATGGAGTCTTGGATCAAGGAGAGTTGGTTTACTCAATGGTGCAACCGGGCCAAATCTCCAGTCTCATCTTCAGCCATGATGGAACTCGGATGCTGACAACCAGCAAGGCGATCCAAGATCGCAATGGTGTGGTGAAGTTGTGGCAGGTGGATTTTGTGAAGAGCCAAAACCTGGTCGTGCCCTCCCTCACCCTACTGAAGACGATAGAACGGCATCAGGGCGATGTTTTGGATGCGAGCTTTAGCCCAGACGATCAGCAATTTGCCACGGTGGGAACCGATCGAGCGATTCGGTTGTGGCGGCGAGATGGAGTGTTGCTCAAGACCTTGCCCGTGGAACATACCAAAACGATTACGACGGTACGATTTAGCCCAGATGGTAAACTCTTGGCTTCTGCTAGTCAGGATGGGCATATTAAGCTGTGGACACGAGAAGGTTCATTGATCACGACTTTGAATCGGCACCGTCGAGAAGTGGCCAGTTTGAGCTTCAGTGCCGACAGCCAGATCTTGGCATCTGCGAGCTATGATAACCAAGTGCTGTTGTGGAAATTACCCGATCGGTTTGACCAGAACGCTCGGATTGAATTACTCAAGCAGGGCTGTCAGATTGCGGACAACTACCTGAAGCAGAATCCCCAAGCAGTCGTGGAAGTGCAACGCTTCTGCCAGCGCAAGCAATTTCGACCGATCGAACCAGAATCCCCTGATCTCGATAGCCGAAGGGAGCCAAACCTCTTAGAAGCAATGCAGCGAGGCAACTAGATCCGGCACCCAGAACAATAATATTAGAATAAGCAGCGATAGGATAAGCCCTGACTGGCTTATGAGGATTGACCCAATCGGTCTATCTTCACTAACCCATTGACAAGACCTACAGGTTTACCGGGATAGATGCATCTGAAGCGAGGGATGGTTCAGCCCGGTTTGCAAGTAGAAGGATCATTGACTGGATCGCAGGTTTGCGGCGTGTATTGACTCCACTGGGGTATGGGTTGGTTGTTGGCATTGGCATCCGGGAATGCCGAAATCCATGTCGGCGCAATGATTAAAACGGGTATCAAGCTGGACATCAGCATTAAACGGGCTTTCATCTCAATCACCTCCTTACGTGTAAATACAGCTCTAGCTATCCCCAATATACAATACCCCAACTAGCCTGATCTCGCTTCTTTAAAAGACTGAAGCAATCTTCATCTTTCAACTTTTTTGTGAGTTACGGGAACATTAGGAGAGCGATCGAAGTCGATTGGCTGCAACCCTGAAGCGGCCTTGCCAACGATCCCAAAGGGTTTCTGTATTGATCTATACATCAATTTGTTTAAGCAGATGATTGAGCATTCCTGGTTTGTGGTGAAAATGGTTACCGATCCCATCTCTCCCTTCCTGCCTGCCTTTAGAGGGGGAACGGTCACGCTGGTGCCTGGAGGTAGGGCGAGAAGTGCGGGGCTGGAAATCGCTGCGGTTCCCTTGGATTAAGGAATTTAAAAAGAAATCAAACATTTTGCTGTTGATGCTTAATTGTCCAGTAAGCTAGCCATCTAGCTGTAATCTGATTCAGGCAGTGATCGATCGCCATCGGAGAGTGCAACGAGAACATCCTCAGTATGATTATCAGTATGATGAGGTATATCTCCGACCAGGAGTACCTCATTCTCCGACTAGGAGTGCATCATAGAGCGCATTACAGTACACCGCACCGTACCTCACTGCACCGCACCTCACCGCCTACCTCACCGCGTGCATCACAAGCTAGGAAGTCTGTTGTCGGTGATGAGATTCAGGTAGTGAGTTGTCGGTGATGAGATTCAGAGCTGATTGACTGACAAAACTCAAACTACCCACTGCTACGCAGAAGCAAGCTACACCCCAACCCCTCTCCCAGAGCGGGCGAGGGGCTTCGAACCAGGATTTGATTGCAAGTCCCTTCGCCCCTAGTGGAAGCAGGGATTGAGGGATGAGGGGAAAAGATTTGTCAGTCAATCAAGATTCAGAGTCAATCGGGTTAGACAAAATATATAGAGCTAGCTCAATGAAAATCTAATTTGGTATAGATATAATCTGATTGCTGTTCTCTCCGATCAGAACTTTAATACTTGAAGTGAAGCAAGTGTTCCTTGGGCAAATCGGTCATTCTCCTCCCACATGTATGGAACTACCAACTGTGACTACCATTAACTCTCCTGTCCCCTTTTCGCTCACTTGGCCGACAGGGCAACAGTCCTTAGCAATTCGTACTGATGCCAACTTCGATCCTGCCCGGTTAGCGAAAATGTTGCAAATCCCGATTCCGACTCGCTTACTGATGCTTTCAGGAGGAGCGGGGGATATGTCATTGGAGAGTCATCAAAAGCTGAAGCGGTTGTTTCAAGCGATCGCTGAGGTGTTGGCCGCAACCCAAACGACCGTCATCGATGGAGGGACAAAGTTCGGGGCGGTTTCTCTGTTGGGTGAGGCTCTAGCGCACACGCATTATGCTGCTCCCTACATCGGCGTTTTGCCCGCTCATGCTGAAACTAGCCCCAACGGGCCGAAGGGAGAAGAAGTGTTAGAACCCCATCATTCTCATTTTGTGTTGATCGAGGGGAAGGAGTGGGGCGAAGAAGTCAGACTGATGTATGGGCTGGCAGACTATTTTTCTAGACAGGCTACTTCGGTAGCGTTGCTCGTCAATGGGGGCAGCATTTCTCTGAAGGAAGTAGAACAGAATGTGCAACAGCATCGAGAAATTATCATCATTGCGGGCAGTGGACGATTGGCGGACGAACTGGCCGCTGCTGTGCATCAACCCCAAGCCGCCATGCGCGATCGGGTGGCGACTGTGGTGCGAGCTGGAAAATTGACGATATTTGATCTGTCACAACCGGTTGAAACACTAGCGACGCTGTTGAAACAACGCCTAAAATCGAAAGCATAACCATCGGTCGTGTGAGGTGCAGTGATATGACAGGTCGTGACATGGCTGGCAATGATACGAGCGAAGTGTTTGAAGCGCCTACCGGTTCTCCTCTGGCACCCGCTTCAACTCGTGCCAAGTCATCCCACACTTACAACGATCAGTTGAAACAAGACTTTAAGCGTATCTTTGATTTGTTACCGCTCACCCCTTTGCAGAAGGAATTCTTGCAATCACGCTGGCTGGATCAGGTTCTCTGGATGGAGAAAAAAGCCGCCCGCTGTCGCAATCGCTACACTTGGTTGCGGATGACCACCATCATTGGCGGTGTGTTGGTGCCGATCCTGGTGACCCTGACGGTGAATGATGAAGACTCGGATCAATGGCTGAATGATCTGGTGATTTTGGGTAGTGGTGTAGTGGCAGTCAGCTCAGCGGTGGAAGGATTTTTTAGCTACGGCAAGCAGTGGTATAGTTACCGTCAGTCGGTTGAGTCCCTCAAATCCCATGGTTGGCAATTCTTCCAGTTAACTGGAGCCTATACAGGACAAACCCATGCCAGTGCGTTTGCGTTGTTTGCCACTCAGGTAGAAGAGTTGATTCAACGGGATGTTGAGCTATATGTGACCCAGTTAAATCAACAAAAACAATTGCAGGAAACCGATCAAGAACTCTTGCAGAAACTGCGGGATTTAGATATTCCGGTTCCGCCTGCTCCTAAACTTCCTGAATCTGATGCGTAGTTCCATCGGGGTTGGATTCCATCGGGGTGAGGTTGAGTTGACCGATCGATCTCAGCTCACCAAACCCCTCACCAAACCCCTAATCCAATGCTGCTTGCAGGAACCAAGCTCGAACTTTGATGGTTCATCGGCTTGCTCAAATCCAAGCAGGCCCCTGCAAACGGTTAGTGCAAGAATACGAATTCTCTCGATTGACGACGGAATAGGCTAAACCTGATCAGGGGGCAAATTCACCTTGCGTGCTAATCCCAAGGTTTTCAGGAATGTGATCGCCCACCAGGTAATATCAATTTCCCACCATTGCCATCCGGCTTTTGCGACATTGGGATAAGCATGATGATTATTGTGCCAGCCTTCACCATAGGTGAGCAGTGCTGCCCACCAAAGGTTACGCGAGTTGTCAGCAGTGTTAAAGGTACGATAACCCCAAACATGAGTGACGGAGTTAATGAACCAGGTACAGTGCCATAGCAAAACTGCTCGCACAAACATTCCCCAAAATACAAATGGCCAGCCCCCGATCGCATGTAGCAGGATCGCAAGGGGGATTTGCAGTAAGAGATAGCATCGATCGAGCCAGCGGTAGAATCGATCGCGGACGAGATCGGGGGCAAACTGTCGGTATTGGGTGTAGTTGAAAAACTCCCGACGCGGATAAAAAATCCATAGCATATGACTCCACCAGAACCCCCGACGGGCTGAATAAGGGTCTTTGACTTCGTCTTCGGTATGGAGATGGTGGAGCCGGTGTCCTGCCACCCAGAAGATGGGGCCGCCCTGTAATGCCAATGCCCCAATGAATGCGATCAGATATTCCAACCACTGCGGCACTTGAAAACTGCGGTGACTCAGCAAGCGATGATATCCCAGACAGATGCCGATGCTACCGAAAAACCAATGTAACAGTAAGGTGATGCCTAGGGCTGGCCAGGAGAAAAACCAGAGTGCTGCCACCGCAAGCAAGTGGATACTTACGAAAAAGATAACCGTTGCCCAGTTGAGTTGTAAATCTTCCTGGGGTGTTACGGATAAATTATTTGAAGTCATTAATGATCCTCAACCACACGCTTTAAATATCATTGCTACAAACAACTGAGAATTAACACGCTACTAATTGCGAGGATATCTCAGATGTCTGAGGTTTCTACGCTCTAATGAATTTTCGCCCCACATAGGGAACCCAACTCGGTGGCCAGTTTCCCGCAATTTCAGCTCCACCTGAGTGATAGTTGGGTTGAATCATCAGGATACGCATCATGATCCTCCTGGAATGAAGCGTTGTAGAAAGATAAATGAGGAAGGAGATTGGGTGACCAACCGGAAATATACAAGCTAAATCGCTCTTGAAAAGTTGGCAATAATTCGATCGCGCAAGTAAGCGTCGAAGACTGCTGCAATATTACGGATCAGGAGGCGACCACTGGCAGTCACCTCAATGCTGTGAGAAGTCAACCGGACTAGCCCGTCTGCAACAAGGGGTTTGAGGTCGATTAATTCAGGCTCAAAATAGGTATCGAAGTGCAGATGATATTTGGTCTCAATAGTGTGTTTTGAAAGTTCAAAATGACACATGAGTTGCATGATGACTTCTCGGCGGATGATGTCATCCTGATGCAGGTTGATGCCTTTTTCGATCGGTGGTTGTTGTTGATCGATCGCTTGATAGTAATCCTGTAAGCGCTTGTGATTCTGGATATAGGCATCGTGCAGCATACTGATCGAAGTGAGCCCAAATCCCAATAATTCAGCTTCTGGTTGGGTGGTGTAACCCTGAAAATTTCGCTTTAAGGTACCATTGCGTTGGGCGATGGCTAACTCATCGTCAGGTTTTGCGAAGTGATCCATACCGATATAAACATAGCCGCTGCGAGTCAGGTCTTTGATCGCCATCTGCAAGATCTCGACTTTCGCTTGGGGAGAGGGTAAGTCATGTTCCGGAATGCGTCTCTGTACGGGCTTCAACCAAGGCACATAGGCAAAATTGAAGATGGCGATCCGATCCGGATTGAGATCGACGGTGCTTTGAATGGTTTTTTCAAAGGTGCGTAAACTTTGATGGGGTAAGCCATAGATTAGGTCTACATTGACGCTATCGAACTTGGCTTGCCGGATCCAGGTCATGACATCAAAGAGTAAGTCTCGTGGCTGAACGCGATTGACAGCTACCTGGACTTGTGGATCGAAATCTTGAATGCCAAAGCTCACTCGATTAAATCCAATTTCTCGTAATCCATGAATATAGGCTTGATCAACATAGCGAGGATTGATTTCGATCGAAATTTCTGCATTGGCTGCCAAATTAAAATGACGATTGATCACCTGCCATAAGGCTTTGACCTGCTCGATAGTTAGGTAGTTGGGTGTGCCGCCGCCCCAATGCATCTGTACCACGGGTTTGCTCGTATCTAACCGTGCTGCCGTTTGTTCAATTTCTTTGGTTAAATACTCAAGGTATGTTAAAGAGATATTCTTATTGTTTGAAACGATGACGTTGCAGCCACAGAAATAGCAAGCACTTTGGCAGAAGGGAATATGGATATAAAGAGATAAAGGAGATGATCGCTGATTTAATGTGGTAATGACTTGGTGATGGTCGATCGGGCTAAAGTCCGATCGAAGTTCAGTTGCGGGAGGATAACTGGTGTACCGTGGCAAGGGTTGATTGTATTTGTTGAGCAATGCTGTGTCGAATTGTACGGTGGGCAGCAGAGACTTCATGTAGGTTAATTCTCCGTGGTTTGAAGGGTGAGAAGGTGAATATAGAATGGGAAAATTGAGGGAGTTGAGGTATGTGGAGGCTGGGTTGAAATCGAGGGCATTGCCCCTAAGCCTCTGTTAGGGGAAGGCTGCATCCCCCAATACCCTTTCCCAAGGTCAGACAGTCTTGAGTGAACACTCACTCATTACTCACTTATTACTTACTTATTACTCACTATCTGTGATGTAGAGGAGGAGCAATCATCCTAAAGATGGGGATGTGAGTAGTCTAGACACTAAATTCAACAACCATTTCTCTCTCTGTGCCATGGGGTGGGCGTTCGGTGGCACCTGGGATATCTTGACGAGTGAGTAGTTCAAAAACATGTTCGCCGATCGCTGCTTTGACATCTGGTTCGAGTTCGTGAACCACATCTCGGTTGAGTGCAAAAGCGTAGTTGGCTTCATCTACAATGCGTTGAATTGTAGCTTCGTCTAATGATAATTCGTCGAGCGTTTGACGATATTTTTCTTTGAAGGCTCGCTTGGCTTCAATAGTGGGTAGTTGCTCGAATTCATGTAGCCCGGTGCCTTGATCAGGAGGGAGTTTGAGGGCAGAACGGATAATATGTTTGAGGGCTTGACCCCCGGAAAGATCGCCCAAATAGCGGGTATAGGAATGGGCAATCAGGAGAGCCGGATCGCTGTTGGCAACTTCGCGGATCCGATTGACATAAACTAGCCCGGCTGCCGAAGGTGCGATCTCATTCCGCCAATTTTCGCCATAGTAGTAGGTGAGGTCTTTCTCTAAATTAGCGGTGCGGTTGAGTTCTGGAAAGTGAATGGCGGCAACGATCGGGTCGTCCGATCGATCCTGAATTTCGGCTTCCAATGTGCTGTAGACATAGTAGAGGTTGGCCAACAGCTTGCGGAATGGCTCCAATTCCACGACTCCTTTCAGGAAACATTTCATATATGCGGTGTTTTCTGCCAGCGTGTGAGAGTGGGCTGTTTTTTCCCGCAGGGCAGTCGATAAACAAGTCATGAGGGTGCTCCTTTGTTATAAGTCTGTGCCTGTTAAAAATCTGTGAGGCGACTGGATTAGGGAATAGAGTTTGTCGTAGCGAAAACGAATGGCTCAATTCAGCATGAGTTCGATTATGCCATAGATCTATTGCTTAATCTCTATGTAGCTATGAAATTAGAAAACTTAATCTTTTTGATTTTAAATATTGCACTTTATTGCAGAATATCAAGTCCTGCTCAGGAGATTAAAGTGAGGATGGTATTATCATAGCTCTATAGTTATGGAAAAATTCGGTTTTAGAAGAGGTGTTCATGGTTTCTTCTCCGCCCAAACCGGCTGATGCGGCAATGCTTGATCAATCCCCGAAAGTCATTCAGGAAAACTTGCTGACTCCCCGGTTCTACACCACTAATTTTGATGTGGCTGCCAACCTTGACCTATCGGCGCAAGCCGCAGAGCTGGAGGCCATGCTGGCAGAGATGCGGGCAGACTATAACCGCCACCATTTTGTCCGCAATGAAGAATTCAATCAGGCTTGGAATAATCTGGACGGGACGACTCGACAGGCCTTTATTGATTATCTTGAACGTTCTTGTGTTTCAGAGTTTTCTGGCTTTTTACTGTTTAAAGAACTGTCACGCAAGCTGAAAGATCGCAGTCCGCTGCTAGCAGAAATTTTTCACCTCATGGCTCGGGATGAAGCGCGTCACGCAGGATTTCTAAATAAGGCAATGGCGGATTTCGATCGATCGATGGATTTAGGATATCTCACGAAGGCGCGTACCTATACCTTTTTCCCGATCGAATGGATCATCTACACCGTATATTTATCGGAAAAAATTGGTTACTGGCGCTATATCCTGATCTATCGACATCTCCAGCAACATCCAGAGCATTCTTTTTATCCCATCTTTAACTATTTTGAGAGCTGGTGCCAGGATGAGAGTCGCCATGGGGATATTTTCAAAGCCTTGCTCCACTCTCAACCCCAGTTGCTGAATACTTGGCATGCCAAGCTCTGGATGCGGTTTTTCCTGCTCATGGTATTTGCAACTCATACCTTGACCGTGAATGAACGATCGGGCTTCTATCAAGCCTTAGGACTCGATGCTGTCGAGTTTGATCGGGCTGTGATTCACCATACTAACGACACGGCAGCCCGTGCCTTCTCGGTGGTGTTAGATACGGATCATCCTGAATTCTATCCTCGTCTTCAGCAATGTTCCGATTTGAATCAACAAATTGCTGCGATCGAGCGTGGGGCTCAGCCCAAGTGGGTGAAAGTGTTGCGTAAACTGCCCTTGCAGTTAGGGATTGTCGGGCATCTGGTGAAACTCTATTTCCTGCGTCCGATCGATGCTCAAGCCGCTTGGGGCACGGTTCGTTAAAGACAGGTTTGTGGGTGAGAACCCGGTCACTCATGGATTGAGCCATCAGGCATGGTGGCTCCTTCTAGGTCAGCTTTGTTGAGGATGGTTCCCGTCAGGTCGGCGTGGCGGAGGTTGGCTCGATGTAGGATAACATGACTCAGATCGGTGTAGCTCAGATCGGCTCCCTGCAAATTCGCCTCCGTTAGATCGGCTGCGGATAGGCGTTGGAAGGATCGCTGAAACAAAATGGTACGACATAGTTTTGCCCCTGCTAAGTCCGCTCGATAAAATAGGGCACCACTGAGGTTGGCATAGGATAAATTGGCCGACTTTAAGCTGGCATAGCTGAGATTGGTTTGGTGATCGGAGCCCATGCGGAGATCGGCTTCGATCATCAACGCCCGATCGAGTTGGGCATGGGATAAATTGGCTCCACAAAAGCTGGCCTTAACCAGATGACTTTCTACTAAGCAAGCGTCAGAGAGGATCGCCCCACTCAAATCTGTTTCCCGCAAAATGGCTTGCGACAGATTGGCGGCGGTTAAATTGGTGCCCCACAGGATCGCCTCGCTCAGATCGGCGGCTTGAAAGTTGCTGTGGCTAAAGTTGGTTTTGCCTAATCGGCTCTGACGGAGATCGGCTCGACTGAAATCGACCTGTAAAAGCTGCTGATTGATTAGATCGACTTCATGCAAATTCGCCCCGCTAAAGCTGCGATTCCCGGTGACGTACTGCTGTAGGAGATCTTCAACCTTGAACCTATCGCTCATAATGTTTGCCCGTCAATTCCCATTTAATATAGCAGTCTTGGTTAATTTGTGATTTTCCTTCAACAGCAACAGCAATAGAGGCATGGCTCACCTTACTTCCGCTAACTTGTTGACTTGCAAATAATGGAGTAGTTCTACCATTGGCTGAAACGTGCATTGCTTAAACAATAAAAAATCACCTACAACAGTGTTTCCAGTCCAATTTTACAAAACCTATTGACAACTATATAACTAAAAAGCTATAAACTTATATCATCAAGCAATTAACGCTTGGTGTAATTCTACATCATACTTTATTGGTCAACGCAGATTGGAATCATGACAACTCTATTAGAAAAACGCAAAAGTGATCGCTTTTGGGAACGGCTGTGTGACTGGATTACTAGCACTGACAATCGGCTCTATATCGGTTGGTTTGGGGTGCTGTTAATTCCAACAGCGTTAGTGGCTGCGATCGTCTATATCATTGCAATGATTGCGGCTCCGCCGGTGGATATCGATGGCATTCGCGAACCAGTAGCGGGTTCTCTGTTATATGGCAATAACATTATTACTGCGGCCGTTGTCCCCACTTCTAACGCGATCGGCCTGCATTTTTACCCCATTTGGGAAGCAGCCTCCTTGGATGAATGGCTTTACAATGGTGGGCCTTGGCAACTGATCATCCTCCATTTTTTGATTGCCATCTATGCCTATATGGGACGACAATGGGAACTCAGCTACCGTCTGGGAATGCGACCCTGGATTCCTGTAGCTTACTCGGCACCGGTTGCGGCTGCGACTTCTGTGCTCCTGATCTATCCGATCGGTCAAGGCAGTTTTTCGGATGGTTTGATGTTGGGTATCTCCGGAACCTTCAATTTTATGATCGTCTTTACAGCAGAACACAATATCCTCATGCATCCCTTTCATATGATCGGTGTAGCAGGTGTATTTGGTGGTGCTCTGTTTAGTGCGATGCATGGTTCTCTAGTCACTTCTTCGCTGGTGCGAGAAACCACTGAAACCGAATCGCAAAACTACGGCTACAAATTCGGGCAAGAGGAAGAAACTTACAACATTGTGGCGGCTCATGGCTATTTTGGTCGGCTGATCTTCCAATATGCTAGCTTCAACAACTCTCGATCGCTCCACTTCTTCTTGGCAGCCTGGCCGGTGATCGGCATCTGGTTTGCGGCACTAGGAATTAGCACCATGTCGTTTAACTTAAATGGCTTCAACTTTAACAGTTCCATTCTCGATCGTGAAGGACGCACGATTCCAACATGGGCAGACTTGCTGAATCGGGCCAATCTAGGGATCGAAGTCATGCATGAACGCAATGCTCACAACTTTCCCCTGGATTTGGCAGCGGGTGATCCCCAACCTGTTGCCTTAACGGCTCCTTCGCTGATGAGTTAGCCACTATTCTCCCTTGACGATTGAGAGGTCGTGATCCACCAATTGAGCAAAATCGATCGACATTGCAGACAGATCAATGCCTGAAGCAATTGCTGAACACCGTTTGAATTGGCTGGATAATTAATTGTTGTAGATTGAATTGATGGATTGGGTGCTTGCAGGTGAGCCACAAAACCATAGAGTTTCTGATTTGAAAAAGAGCTATTGACAGCCCACCCTTGTGAATTCATCGGTATCAATTGCCTGATCAGGTTGGTTTCGATCCCTAACTCTCGCTGTAAGGTGGTGATCGCCGCCTGTGCGGGGCTGGTTCCTATGGGTACTCGTCCACCCGGAAAGTCTAAGGTCATTTGGTCAATACCGGGTCGGTAGCTGGGACTGGGTAACAAAATTTGATCGGCTTGGAGTGGCAGAATAATGACTGAATCTGCTTTCTCAATGCGCCAATATTCTAATAGATTGCCTTGATGATCCCGGAGGTGTTCTCCAATTAAATTGAACCAGCGGGAATGTAATTCGAGAAATCGATCTTGTACTTGCCAACTGGCATTCTGATCAGAAGTGGTCATGATGATTCTCGTTACTCCTTCCAGTTTTGCTGAAACTGCTTCATCCTAATCCTTGGGATTTGTCTTTCTGGTTTTATCCCCTTTCATCATTCTTCCTGCCGCGTTTTAAGATTAAACCAACCGACCAGATATGCAGCCTGATCATGAGCCCACTGAATTTCATGCCTCACCTGATCGAGTACCCTACGATTGGATTCTTAACTCAACTGTTGGATCATATCTCTGCACCGCTGATTGTTAGTCTGGGTGCTGTTCCTGGTGCTTTAAGCCGCTATTATTTAACGATTTTTTTTGCCCAACGACTGGGTATTCGCTTTCCCTATGGCACATTTTTGATTAATCTATCGGGCTCTTTACTCATCGGTTTTTTGACAACTTTTGCCCTCACCCATAGCAGTCTAACGCCTAATTTACAGTTACTCTTGACCACTGGGTTTCTGGGTTCTTACACAACTTTTTCGACCTATGCGCTGGATACTGCTACCTTGTGGCGCACTCATCGCCGATCGATCGCTTGTTTTTACTGGGCAGGTAGCGTAGTGTTAGGTGGTGTTTGCCTAATGATGGGTATGGTGCTGGCTCATGCCTTGACTCGTGCCTTGAGTAGTTAAGGAGATGTCATGTCTGACAATTCCCGATCGCCTCACCGCCCTGCTTCAACCAGTCGATCGCGATTACGTCTTGAGAATCCAGCGATTAGAGTCCCGTTAGCGATTAGTTTGGGGGCGATCAGTGGTGCTTTAAGCCGCTACTATCTCACCTTGTTTTGCTCTCAAGTGTTTGGTCTGAGTTGGATCGGTACATTTGCCATTAACCTGTCAGGCGCTTTTGGCATGGGCTTTTTTATGAAATTAGTGTCGGAACAGGTGATCATTTCTGCCGATCTCCGTTTTTTGATTGCAGTGGGCTGTTTGGGATCCTACACGACGTTTTCAACCTATGAACTCGAAACGGTGATGCTGTTGGATAACCATTGGCAGCTTGGACTCTTGTACTGGCTTGGTACTGCTATCTTAGGAGTGTTGTGTCTAGAACTGGGTCATTACTTGGCTGGTGGCTGGCTCGATCGCAAACGGTAGTTCCTAGACTGGCTGGATCGCTGACTGGCTGGATCGCTGGACGGATAACGTTACCCGTGTGCTTGACAGGTAGGCTAACCAGCTAAAATGTCTCCACAAAACCCAAGATTGCTCTGATAGAGAGATAGAGCAAGGCAACGGGTGGACTGACCAGGCACTTATTGCGTTGAGGATTGTGAGTCAGCGGAGGCTGAGCAAAAGGGTAAAAACGCTATGTTCTAAGTAAAGTTGTTCAAATTTTGAGGGTAAAAGGTGAAATTTTGGCAGATGCGCTGCTGAGCGTATGATTAAATTGAATGTTTTCTCTGGTTATAAGCAGGTTATAGAAGATGCCAGCGAGGTTGCAAATACAGGCAAAAGATTGTTCGCCTTTGGGATTGCTGATTCTGCAATATCTTGAGCGGCAGGGGATTAGCATGAATCGGCTAGCGGACATGGCTGATATTCCTCAACCTCGACTGCGTGGAGCTTGCTTCAAGGGAACCTGCCCAACCCCAGAAACGTTGCGAAAACTTTCTAGAGTGATTGGGATTCATCATCTAGAGCTATACACGCTGGCTTATGAAGGGCGGATCGTTAAGCATGATGATGAGGCTTATGATCTAGATGGGCTAATTCGGGAGCTATTTGAAACGGCGCGCGAACTCAACTTAACTTCACCTAAGCAGCGTCCTTCTAAACATCAACTCCAACGTGCCTTAATAGAATTGGGCTTCACCTCAACAGAACCCTCTCAAATGGACGATCGGGCCAGTTGAGTGAGTCTACTGGCTAAAAAACGGCATTAAAAAATCTGGCTTAGACTGGTCAGTCTTTGCAAGCCAGACTTTCTAAAAAAACTGGATCAGAAAAGCTAAACCCTGATCATTTTCATGACAGTGTGGGGTGGAGGGATTTAAGGATGAGATGGAGGAGGTTATCTACGATAGGGGACTTTATTGAGGAAATCAACATTAGTAGCGGAGAGATTTTGGGGAGGGTTAGA